>CAZKGM010000029.1:15035-40359 GCA_964552395.1 uncultured Thermoanaerobaculia bacterium
TGAGTCGCCGGCGTGCCTTCCTTGCCTCCTTCTCGGAGCTGAACGGGCCCACGCGCACCCGCTGCATACCGGCGGGGCCCTCCATCATGACCGCCGTCTCGCCTCCCGCGCGCAGGCGGTCGCGGCTGCGGCGGGCGTTGCCGGCGTCCGAGAAGGCGCCGACCTGCACCCACCAGCAGCCGTTCTCGGAGGTCTGTGCCGACGGCGACGGGGCCGGCTCACGCTCGGCGGAGGTCCCCAGCACCGTCAGCTTGACCGGCGCCACGCCGTCGACGTCGAGGTGGATCTTCTTGGCTGCGGCGTAGCTGAGGTCGATCACCCTCCGCTTGACGAACGGGCCGCGGTCGTTGATGCGAACGACCACGGAGGCGCCGGTGTCGCGGCGGGTGACGCGGACGCGGGTGCCGAACGGCAGCGTACGGTGGGCCGCCGTCAGCCGGTGCATGTCGTAGATTTCACCGGACGCCGTGCGGCGTCCGTGGTAGGGGTTTCCGTACCACGACGCCAGCCCCTTCTCGGTCGCGCCGGGGGCCACGGTGACCGGCGCCGGACCGCGGTGGGCGCATCCCGCCAATAGGAGCGCGAGGAAAAGCGCGGCGAACGCGGAGCTCCAAAACCCGCCCGATGAACCATGAGCTGCGGTCGTGCCGGCTCGGTTCTTCACGATCCGGTGCCACTGAAGGAGATCACGGCTCAGGCCGGATTCTTCATGCTCACACCTCGAGGTCCTCGGCCTCGGGGAGGGCGCCGGCCGCGTCGAGGACCGGGCGCACGTGATGGGCGAGGAAGGCCCGCGTCTGCTCGGGCGCGCGGCCGACGAAGCGCACCGGATCGAGGAGCTCGCGCAGCTCCGCGCTGCCGAGTGAGATCTCCGGGTCGGCGGCCACGAGGTCGAGGAACGGGTTCGCCTCGGCCTCGACCAGAATCCGGTGCGCGGCGGAGCGAGCGTGTACGCGGAGGCGCTCGTGCACGGTTTGACGGTCTCCGCCACGCCGCACGACCGCCATCAGGATCGCCTCCGACGCCAGGAACGGCAGCTCTTCCATCAGGTTGCGGCGCACCATGGCAGGGAACACAACCAGCCCGTCGACCACGTTGTGGACAATCCTGAGAATCGCGTCGGCGGTGAGGAACGCCTCCGGGAGCGCCATCCGCCGGTTGGCGGAGTCGTCAAGAGTCCGTTCGAGCCACTGGGCGGCCGCGGTGTGAGCCGGGTTGGCGGCCATCGTGATCAGCCAGCGGGCGAGCGCCGTCACGCGTTCCGAGCGCATCGGGTTGGCCTTGTACGGCATCGCCGACGAACCGACCTGGCCCTCCGCCATCGGCTCCCGCACCTCCCTGAGGCGCGCCAGCAATCGCACGTCGGTGGTGAGCTTTGCCGCCGATTGGGCGATTCCCGACAGCACATCGAGCACGAACGCGTCGACCTTGCGGGGGTACGTCTGGCCGGTTACGGCGTAGGTGGCGGCGAAGCCGAGCTTGGCCGCGATCCGCGCGTCGAGATCCTCGACGCGTTCGTGGTTGCTATCGAACAGCTCGAGGAAGGTCGCCTGCGTGCCGGTGGTGCCTTTGGCACCGCGGAGCTGCAGGCGCCCAGCCTCGAAGCGGAGCCGCTCGAGGTCGAGCAGCAGGTTATAGAGCCACAGGCAGGCACGCTTGCCGACCGTGGTCGGTTGTGCGGGCTGCAGGTGGGTGTGGCCGAGAGTCGGCTCGTCCGCCCACCGCTCGGCGAAGGCGGCGAGGGCCGCGATCACGCCGAGCAGGCGGCGTTCGAGCAGACCGAGGGCATCGCGCATGATGATCAGATCCGCGTTGTCTCCCAGGAACGCGGATGTCGCGCCGAGGTGGAGGAACGGCCGCGCGGCCGGGACGCGGTCAGCAAAGGCAAAGAGGTGCGCCATCACATCGTGCCGGGTCTTGCGCTCGTGCTCGCGAACCCGCTCGAGATCCTCGGCCGTCACCTCGAGATTGGCCCGCATCTGCTCGATCGCTGCCGCAGGGACGTCGAGGCCGAGCTCGCTCTCGGCCTCGGCGAGCGCGAGCCACAAACGCCGCCAAGTGGTGTAGCGGTGGCGCGGGGAGAACAGCCGCAGCATCTCGGGCGAGGCGTACCGTCCCGCCAGCGGGTGATCGAAGCCGTCGATGGACACCATCGCCTCCTCCGTGTGGAGAGTATAAGCAATCCGCCGCGCGAATTGCTCGTGAGGAATGACCGTTACTCAGCGCAACACACTCTGGAGTGCGCTTCGGCCACGTTCGCCGGGCGGCCTGGAGACGGTTCCGTGCGGCTCCGGCGGCCGTGCGCCTGCTCCGCAGACGCCCGTCTCGCGTCTCCGGCGGTCACGAGGCAACGAGTGGGGATGAGTGATTTCGCGGCGCCCGCCGGAGCCCGCTCGAGCCGCCTCCTTCAATCGTGGGGCCGTTCTCCGAGACGCCAAGGGCCGTGGGAGCCCCTTCTCTGCAGCTCCGGCGCCCGGACGGCTGCTCTGCAGACGCCCGTCGTCGCTTCCCCGAAGCGGGCGACGAGCTCCGCCGCCGAGCGGCCTTGGCGGCCCGCTTCGGGAAGGCAACGAGGCGCCTCCATCGTGGCTGTGGCCACGAGGGCGAACGCCGTACCCGTGAATTACTCGTCGCCTCCGGCGCCGGTGAACCTTTGGAAAGCAAGATGGCCGTAGGGCCAGCCCTCCCCCTTTCCGGCGCTGTGCGCCTCCAACCCCCCTGGCCACGGCCAGAAGCTCGCTTTCCTGCAGGGTTGCCAAGCTCGAGGTTTCCTGCCAACGCACCGGCAGGGAGACGGCACTCCAGGAAACCTCGAAGCATGGCACGTGCCGCCCAGGGCGACATGCTGCGGAGCGCGCTTCGTCTGTGTTCTCCGGGTGGGTGGGGGTCCCCTTACTCCTAACCTCTCACCCCTCACCGGCCGGGGTGGGTGGGTGGAACCTAATCACCTAATGACTTAATCACTTAGCAACCCGGCTGCCTCCCTCCAGTCTTCGGCGCCAGCGGCCGGCCTGCCGGAAGATGGTGTGCCAGACGAATGTCTGCAGGGCGAGCCCGAGGGCGACCAGCCAGGGGGGGCCGGCCAGCCAGCGTGAGTGCTGGAGGGTGGCGGGCACCCCGAGGGTCGCACTCGAGATCACGACCGCCAGCACCGCCAGCGTCACGACCAGCGCGAGGCCGGCGCCGAGGCGCAGCGCGAACACCACCCGAAGCAGCAACGGGCGCAGCGAGATCGGGGAGCTCTTCGTCACCGGTCCCCCGCGGCCTCATTCAGCCTGAGCTGCCGCCAGCGGTCGTGGTACCACAGCCACTGCTCGGGTCGCTCGCGGATGATGCCCTCGGTGATGCGGGTGAAGTGGGCCGTGAGCGCCACCTCCTCACGCTCCTCGGCCGACAGCTCGCTCGCCATGACGGGGGGGTCGAAGCGGACCGTGTAGCGGCCGGGGCCTTCCCACAGTCCCCAGATCGGGACCACCGGCGCGCCGGTGCGGACGGCGAGCCGGGCGAGGGCGGGGTGCGTCCACGCCGGCTGCCCGAAGAACGGGACCAGCACGCCCTCGTCCTCGAGGGTGCGCTGATCGATGAGAATGCCCACCGCGCCGCCGCGCCGCAGCTGCTTCAGCATGTCGCGCGTGATGCCCTCCTTGCCGAGGGCGCTGTTGCCGAATAGGCTGCGAAGCCGTTGCAGCTCAGCCTCCAGGAGGGGGTTGTCGAGGGGGCGGTTCACGATCGCGAAACCGGCCTCGATGAGGAGCCCGGCTGTGAGGGCGGCGACCTCCCAGGAGCCGATGTGGGCGGACAGCAGGAAGATCCCGCGCCCGTGGGCGAGGCCGGCCTCGAGGTTGTCCCGCCCGACGACCTCGACCTGTTCCAGCAGCGTCTCCGGGCGCGCCCTCTGCAGCCGCAGCGCATCCAGGGTCACGCGGCCGAAGTGACGCGATACCTCACGTGCCAGCCGCACGATCTCCTGCCCCGACAGCTCGGGGTAGGCGAGCCGGAGGTTGAAGAGCAGGATCTCTCGCCGTCGCCGGCCGGTGAGCCGGTAGAGGTCGCCGATTCCGGCGCCGAGGCGGGCGACCAACCGCGGGCCGGCACGGTGGGCGAGCGCGCGGACGACACGGTAGGCGGCATACTCGAGCCGGTTGCGGAGTGTGGAGCGGTGGCGGCTCATTCTGTGAGCCCGGCGACCACCCGCCATAGCAGGTCCCAGCCGCCCCAGGTCGGCTCCACGGCGACCTCTACCACCCATGCGGCCGTATCGCCGGGAAGCTTGACGGCGTCTTTGGCCGTGGTGACGAGCATCGCACCGAGGCGTTGTGCCTCGTCGGCGAGGGCGGCCAGCTCCTGCCGGGTGTAGAGATGGTGATCCGCAAACCAGCGGCGGGCAACGACGCGGGCGCCGTGCCGTTCGAGGAGCTGCTCGAACCCCTGCGGCCGTCCGAGCCCGGCGAAAGCGAGTACCCTCCGCCTGTCGAGCGCTGCGGGCGGCAGCGGGCCGTCCGGGGTGCGCAGCCTGCTCACCACGAGCCGGGTGCTCAGGATCGGTACCGCTGGCGCCAGTGCCTCGATGCGCCGCCGAATCTTCTCGAGCACACCATTGTCTCCGGCCTCGAGCTTGCTGACGATCACGGCCGAAGCGCGCCGTAAGGCGGCGACCGGCTCCCGCAGCCGTCCGCGCGGCGGCAGGTGACCGCCGCCCCACGGGTCAGCGGCGTCGAGGAGGACGATGTCAAGATCCCGCTCTACCGCCAGGTGCTGAAAGCCGTCGTCTAGAATCAACACGTCGGCGCCATGCCGGATCGCCTCGCGACCCCCGTGGGCACGATCGGCGTCAACCACGATGGGAACACCGGGCAGGCGCTCGGCCATCTCGAGCGGCTCGTCGCCGGCGCGCTCGGCGCTGAGCCCGGTGTCGGGGCCGATGAGCACCAGTGATGTCGTGTCGCGGCGCCCATAGCCACGCGTGAGCACCGCGGGACGGCGGCCGCGCCGGGCCAGGTCGCGCACCAGAGCGATCACCGTTGGGGTCTTGCCGGTGCCACCGAAGGTGAGGTTGCCAACCGACACCACCGGGGCCGGGAGTCGATGCGATTTCAGGAAGCCGCGGGCGTAGGCCGCGGAACGAGCGTGCACTGCCGCTGCATACAGCGGCGTCAGGGGTGTCAGCAGGAGCTCCCACCTCATTCTGACCGCTCCAAGAGCTCGAGGAGGGCGGCCGCCGTGCGCTCTGTGGCGCCGCGGTTCCTGTCCACGACCGCGAGCCCGGCAGCGCCGCGCGCCGCCGCCGCACCGGGCTCGGTGAGCCAGGTCGCCAGCGCGGCCGCGAGCTCGCCGGCGTCGGCCACGACTCGTGCTCCTCCGGCCATCGTCATTTCCTCGAAGACCTCGCGGAAGTTGAACAGGTGCGGCCCGCTGAGCACCGGGACGCCCCACACCGCCGCCTCCAGCGGGTTGTGGCCGCCGGTGGGCACCAGCGAGCCACCGATGAAGGCGGCGTGGGCAAAGCGGAAGGAGCGTGCCAGCTCGCCGATGGTGTCGAGGAGTAGGAGGTCCGCGCGTGCCGGACCCGCCGTCGGCGCGCTGCGCCGCGCGAAGGCGATACCGCGGTCGGTCAACAGGCGCGCCACCGTATCGAAACGCTCCGGGTGGCGCGGCGCGAGGATCAGGAACAGCTCCCTCCAGCCGCCGAGCCGGTCGATGGCGTCGAGTACTACTGCCTCCTCGCCGTCCATGGTCGATCCGGCCACGACCACGGGCCGGCCGTCGGTCCAGGACGTCAGGTACTCAGACCACTCGAGCGGGGTCTCATCGGCCACGAGGTCGTACTTGATGTTGCCGCTGACCCGAATGCGTTCAGGAGCGATGCCGAGGCCGGCAAAGCGCTCGGCGTCGGTCTCGGCGCGCGCTAGCACCACGGCGACGGGCTCGAGGAGAGGCCTGAGCAGGTGCCGCACCATCCTGTAGCGCGCGAAGGAGCGCTCAGAAAGACGTCCGTTCACGACCGCGGTGGGTATTCCCAGCTGTGCAGCCTGGTGCATCATCTCGGGCCACAGCTCGGTCTCGACCAGAACCAGGGCGCGCGGCTTCGAGTGCGCGAGCACCCGCCGCACGGACCGGCCGAGGTCGAGGGGGCAGGCGTGAACGGGGATGCTCCGGCCGAGGGTCTGGCGGGCCAGGCCGAGCCCGGTCGCAGTCGTGGTGGTGACCAGGAGCGGGAGCCCGGGCGCCCTGGACTGGAGCTCGGTCACCAGCCGCCGTGCGACCTCGACCTCGCCGACCGACACGGCCTGAATCCAGAGACCGCCGGGCTCCACGGCAGGCAGACCGCGACCGAGGCGTTCGCGAAGGGTGGGTCGTACCTTGCCCGTTGCGCGGTCCCTGACCCACAGTGCGGGCGCGGCTGCCACTAGCCCGCCGCGCAGGAGGCCCCGGTACAGCCACAGTGCAGCGCTCGCCATCGGGCACAGAATACATTGGCGGAGCGTTCGGAGCTCCGAATGTACGGTCATAAGTGACAGAGTCTCAATAACTAGAAACCGTGAATGCTACAATCGCAGCTGATGGCGCTCGCTCATCAGAGCCGGTCGACTCCAGGAAAGGGATGGGAGGAGCTCCCGTCGGCGGTAGCGGGCAGCTCGAACGGCACGGGGCCTGACTCGAACCAACCCACCGCACTTGGAGGGAGAGGTTGAGCCAGCAGGTGATCGGCATCCTCGGGATGGGCCCCGTCGGCTCCATTCTCGGCGGCTACCTGGTGCGGGGTGGCTTCAAGGTCTACGGCGTCGATGTCGCGCCGGAGAGGGCGGAGCAGGTCAACCGGGACGGCTTCGTCATTCGCGGCGCGGTGCAGCTCCACGAGCGACCCGAGAAGTGCTTCACCGATCTCGGAGAGCTTGGCGAGGTCGAGGAGCTGTCGGCGGTTTTCATCTGCACCAAGGCGTGGGCCGTGGAGTCGCTGATGAAGCGATTCGTCGAGGTCAACTGGCCCGAGACGATGAGGATCACCGCGTTCATGAACGGGATCGGTCCGGAGGACATCATCGCCCGGTACGTCCCCGGCAACCGGGTCTGCCGCGGGGTTGTCAACTATGCCGGCAACCAGAGCCCCGACGGCTGGACTACCATGAACTGGTTCCACCCGCCGAACCTCCTCGGGCCGGCTACCGATCGGATTACGGTGTGGTCGCAGCAGATGGGCACCATTCTCACCGAGGTCGACCTGACCACGGTTGCGGTGACTCATCACGAGATGAAGAAGGCCGCCTTCTTCAAGGCGATCCTCAACTCGGCTCTGAACGCGCTCTGCGCCGCGCACGGTCTGACCATGGACGAGGCGATGCGGCTCAAGCACACGCGCCGGACTGCCAGGGCCCTGTTGCGGGAGGGCCTCATGGTGGCGGCGCTGGTCGGGTACCACTACGGCGAGGACGCGCTCGATCAGTGCCTCACCTACCTCGAGCTGGGTGGCGGGCACTACCCGTCGATGTGGTTCGACCTGCGCAACCGCAGACCCACCGAGATCGAGTTCATGAATGGCAAGATCGTGAAGATCGGCCACATGTTCAAGGACGTCGACGTGGACCTGAACCAGTACTTCACGGGCGCCATCGTCACGCAGGAAATCAAGAATGGGACTCGCGACGAGGACGACATTCCGGAGTACCTGATCGACTCCTGACCTCGTCCGGCGCAGCCTCGGGCGCCACGCGAGCGACCGGGCGAGAGGGGCTCGAGGGGGACGCAGCAATGATCGATGTTATCCGTAACGAGAGGGTCGCCCGCCTCACCATCAACGCACCACCGGTCAACGTGCTCGATAGTGCCGTGCTGGAGGAGCTTGCCGGCCTGCTGCAGGGGCTCGGGAAGCAGGACGATCTGGCGGCAGTCCTCATCGAGGGCGCCGGACGGTGCTTCTCGGCGGGGGCGTCGGTGGCGGAGCATCGGCCGCAGCAGGCGCCGGCGATGGTGGCCGCGCTGAGCCGCGCGTGTGTCGCACTCGCCGAGGTGCCGGTTCCCGCCGTCGCCATGGTCCACGGCTCGTGCCTGGGGGGCGCCATGGAGCTGGTGTCTTTCTGCGACTTCGTGGTCGCCGATCCGGGCGCGACCCTCGGCCAGCCGGAGATCAAGCTCTCGTTCTTTCCGCCGGTCGCGTGTCACCAGCTGTCACGCCTGACGGGTCTGCAGAATGCCGCCTACGTGATCCTCACCGGGGAGGGGCTGAGCGCGGAACAGGCCGCGGCCATGGGGCTCGTGCAACGAGTTCTTGCCAAGGATCGCTGGACGGAGATTGACGCGATCTTCAACAGCCTCAGCGCCGCGGCGCTGCGGATGACGAAGAAGGCGCTGCAGGTGGGCGCCGGCGCCCACGATCCCAGCAGGCTGAAGGCGCTCGAGGAGCTGTTCCTGACTGACCTGTACTGCCTGGAGGACGTTGCAGAAGGTATCACCAGCTTCGAGGAGCGCCGCCGCCCAGTGTGGAAGCACCGGTAGCCGAGCACAGAAGGTAGACCTCCACCCACCCGCCCGGTGACGGAGTGATGGAGTGATGGAGTGGCGGAGGCCCCCGCCTACCCGGGAAGACGGAAAGCGGGGGAAGACCCCCCACCCACGCGGGAAAGACGGAAGCAGCGAGCTACGAAGAGTGCCTCCCGGGCTCCCCGGAGAACGCGGACACAGCTCGCTTCAGAGAATGACGCGCAGCCCTACCAGCCGGCGCCCGGAGGTGGCAGCTCGTTTTCTTCCTCGAACGTCCGCACGCGAGCCACCCACGCCTCGTGGCCGGCTTTGGCCCGTTCCAGGCTGGTGAAACGGTCGCCCTGACCGCTAAGCCAGCCGCCGGTTACCCTGGTCTCGAACAGCAGCGGCTGCTCATCCGCGGACAGCGTCATGCTGATGGGCAGAAACTGGGTGGTCACGGTGGCGTGTGCCGTCTCGGAGCGGATGATCTCCCGAACGCTCTCGTACGCGCTCTTGTACCACCCCGCCCACGTGGCATGGTCCGGCGCTTCAACGACCTTCCCATCGCGTAGCATGAAGTATCGGCTCATGGTTCCGGCGCTCCCCGTGCTGTCCTTTCCGAAGCTAGCACCGACCGGCGGGCGTCGCAAGAGCTGCCTTGCGATCGACACTGCGGATGGCTAGACTCGACGCTGCGAGATCACCTACTGGGGAGGGGCCATGGGTTTCAAGTGCGAGCGGGTTCAGCAGATCACGCTGCTATTGGAGAACCGTCCCGGGATCCTGGCCGACCTCTGCGCCCATCTCGGGGACCGAGGAATCGATATCCGAGCCATCACCACCCGCGAGAACACCGACAGGGGACACGTTCGCCTGGTGGTCGACGACCCGGAAGTGGCGATCCGGATTTTCGCCGAGGCGGGTCTCGAGGCCACGGCCAAGGACTGTCTTGCGCTCGAGATGCCGAACCAGCCTAGAAGCTTTGCCAGAGCCGCACAGACCCTGGCGGTGGCCGGCATCAACATCGACTACATCTATGGCAGCTCGACGCCGGGTGCGCCGTCGGCGCTCGGAATTTTCGGGCTGTCCGACCTGGATCGAGCCCTGACCCTCGACTGGGAGAACAGCGGGGTTTAGCTGCGGGGCCCCCCACATGTGTCATCCTCACGAGCGTCAGCGAGGAAGGACCTGGGTGGGCGGGGGTCTCCGTCACTCCGTCACTCCGTCACCGGGAGGGTGGGTGGGTGGCGGGGGTTCCCACCGCCACCAGCGCGGCACCCAGCGCTCCCGTGAGTTGCGGGTCGGGCGCGATCTCGACCGGGCGGCCGAGCTCCGCGGCCAGGATGTCGGCAATCGTCGGGTTGTGCGCCACGACGCCGCCGCTGAGGACCACGTTCCCTTCCAGCGGATCCATCTCGATGACCCGGACGACGACCGAGCGGAACGCACCGCGTACGATGGCCGAGATGGGGGCCCCATCGCGTAGGTGGGAGAGGATCTCGGTCTTGGCGAACACGGTGCAGAAGCTCGAGAGCTTGACCGCCGTCGTCGCCTCGCGGGCGAGGCCCTCCATCTCGTCCAGCGGCAACCCGAGACGCAGAGCGATCTCCTCGATGAAGGCGCCGGTGCCGGCGGCGCACTTGCGGTTCATCCTGAAGCCGACCCGCCGTCCGTCTGTGCCGAGGCGGATGATCTTGTTGTCCTGGCCGCCGATGTCGACAATCGTCATGGCGTGGCCGAGGTGGTGGTAGCAGCCGATGCCGTGGCAGTGGATCTCGGTAGCGCTGGCGTCGGCGTACTCGACGTTGCGCCGGCCGTAGCCCGTCGACACGGTGCGGGCCGGTCGCAAACCCTCTTTGCCGACAGACGCCAGCGCCTCGGCAAGGCAGGCGCGGGCGGTGGCCGCGTAGTCCACGCCGGAGGGCCGAATGACGGTGGCGCGGACGGTGCGCTCGTCGTCGAGCAGTACCAGCTTGGTCGCGGAAGCGCCGAGGTCGACGCCGCAGTAGATCTTCCGGTTGGAGCCGTCCCCAGTGGGACCCGCAGTCCCGGACCCCCGCGACGGCATCTACATCACCCCTTCCAGCTGCTCGACCAGGGCTTCGATCTGCGTCCGGGTCTGCTCCTCCGAGTACAGCCGCAGGTCGTTGAGATCGCCGTCGATCACGATGTGCGGGATGTCGAGCTTCTTGCTCAGGCGCAGGTGCATGCCATAGTTGCAATTCGAGTTGTTGGGGCAGGTCTTGGCGTTGTGGAAGATGAAGCCGTCGATAGCGTAGTCGCGCGCCATCGTCTCCAGATAGCGCTGCTTGTGCGCCTCGGACCGTACGATGAACAGCTCGGAGTAGGCGCGAGCCATGCCCATGAAGGGGTCATAGTCGGCGAGGCCTTCGAAGATCCAGCTGTTGCAGTAGGTCGAGGCGACGACGCAAGCATTGAGGGAGGCGAACTGCTCAGCGTGGTCTCGGAGCTTCCCCCACACCGGCATCCCCTCCCAGTAGAACCGGTGCCGCTCGTCGTCGACCGCACCGACCCCGCTTTCCATTCGTTCCTTCAGCTCTGCGAGGAGGGCCTCGTAGTAGCGCTCGGCGCGCTCGTCGCCGCGCAGGACAACCGCCGGTCCCATCTGGATGGTGGCATCGAAGAAGGTGAGCGGGGCCGGGCGGCAGCAGGCCGTGCGGAGGACCTCGCGCCACAGCTCGGTGCAGCGGTATGAGGACGCGGTCACCGCACGCAGTCGGTCGGGGTCCAGGCTCACACCCGCGATCCTCTCGAGCTGGGGCACCAGCGCCCGGTGCTGGGCCGCCAGGTCGTTCACGACGTCGGACGTAATCTGGCTCAGGCTGCGCGGGGTCTCGATGCCAATCATGGGAACCCCGAGCTCCCGCTGGTAGAAGCCGAACCAGTCCTGGACGTCGCGGCACTGGTTGGTGTTGTAGACCAGAACGTCCGGGGCGGGCACCGACTCGAGGCCGTACGCCCTGGTCAGCGGCGTCGTCCGGCTCAGGTACGATCCGATGTCGCTGGTGAGGTAGGAGCAGATCTCCGGCGAGTAGCCGAGGGCGTTGGCGGCGGGAATCAGATCCGTCGCCATCCGCGTCGCGCCGAGCATGGCGCCGTGGTTCTCGGGGAAGTAGACCTTGAAGCCGAGCGCTCGCAGCAGCTCGGCAGGCCCGACGCTGTTGCACCATGCCACTCGGGCGGGGCCGGAGCCGGCTGCCTCGTCGAGCTCGCGGTAGTAGTCGGCCATCAGGTCCCGCAGCATGGCGGTCGAGCGCAGCTTCTTGATTGGCGATCCGTTGCGACTCACGGTGCCATCACCTCCCTGCCGTCCCCCGGCCGGGCGGGGGTCCGACCAGCCATTCTCTCACTCGCTCTTCGGGCGGGTGTAGATCGTGCGGTAGCGCTCGGGAGACGCCAGGTAGCACTCCGTGCAGTCGTCCCCGAGCTCCTGCCGCGAGACCGGGCGGAGCTGGACCTCGAAGCCCAGCTCCTCGTACAGCTCGACGAGCTCCGACAGCCGCGGCTCGTCGGTGGTCGTCCGCCGCGTCCAGCCGGCGTCGTCGTCGGCGTCCCCGCACAGCTCGTCGTTCCCCTTCATCGGCTCATCTCCAATCACGATTGTAGCCCCGGGTTCCGACTGGCCCGCAATATTCATGAGCGATCGTAGCGTCGGTCGCAGTAGATTGCGAGTGAATGATGCGGGCTAGAAGAGATCGTCGAGGTCATCGCCGCCGCCCTGCGGGAGGTGCCCGTGCTGGGCGAGGAACTGCTGCATCAGCTCACTCTCCCGCTTGGTGTACATCGGGTCCTGGTCGAAGACGAAGAACGGGGCCGGGGAGTCCGCGGCCAGCTCCTCCTCGAGGGCCCGGCGCAGGTTCGGGGTGCCGGCAATCTTGATCGCGACGTGGTCGGCCCCGAGGAGCTGGTAGACGCCGTCGCTGTCTGGCACCCTCGCCACCGCCTCGGCATCGAGTGCGAGCCACAGCTGCGGGGGTAGGTGTGGGGGTGACAGTAGCAGTCGCAGGTCACATTGGAGGCAGCGGGCCGCCTCGGCCCTGGCCAGCGCGCTGTCGAGCGGCAGGTCGACCTCTCCGAAGCCGGCGGTGCGGGAGCCCGCCGCGGCGAGCCCGGGCTCGGCCCTTCCCCTCACGGCGAAGCCTGGATCTGGACCCAGCCACTGCCGTGGTTGCTCCGGCTCGAGCATCGAGCCGATGACGCCGTCGCCGCCGAGAAAACGATCCACCGACTCCGCCGCGCGGCGCGCGCCGGCAACCGCCTGGACAACCGTGGACGGGCCGGAGGCGACATCGCCGGCGCCGAACAGACCGTCGCCGCAGGCGCCGTCGTCCAGGTTCACGCGCAGCAGCCCGCTGTCGGTGAGCTGGATCCCATCGACCTCGCGCAGGCGCGGGCTGACCTGCTGGCCGATGGCCAGGATCACGACGTCGGCGTCGAGCTCGCGCACCGTGCCGCTGTCGTAGCTCGGGGCGAACCGGCCCGCGGCGTCGAACACGGCGGTGCAGCGGACGAGGCGGACGCCGCGGACCTTGCTGTCGTCGCCGATAACCTCGCGCGGTCCCCAGGAGGGAAGGATCGTGACGTTCTCGGCGCGCGCCTGCTCGACCTCGCTGCGATAGGCGGGCATCTCGTCCTCGCGCTCGAGGCAGGCGAGTTTGATCTCGGCCGCGCCGAGTCGTACGGCGGTTCGCGCCGCGTCGATGGCCACGTTGCCGCCGCCGATGACCACGACCCTGCGGTCTGCGATGGCGTTCCGGTCGAAGGTCCCGGAAGCGACCTCCTTGAGCAGGTCCATTCCGGCCAGGACACCGTCGAGGTCGGCGCCGTCGATCGGCAGCGGGCGGGGCGCCCCGGCACCGGCGGTAACGATGACGGCGCCGTAGCCGTCGGCGCGCAGGCCTTCAAGCGTCACCTCGGCGCCCAGGGCCTGGCCCAGGCGAAGCTCGACTCCCTGCGCAGTGATGAGCTCGAGGTCCCGCCGGAGGACCTCGCGCGGCAAGCGGTACTCGGGGATGCCGTAGCGCAGCATGCCGCCGGCCTCGGCCTCGGCCTCGAAAACGGTGACTCGGTGGCCCTTCCGGCGCAGGAAGTGGGCGGCGGCGAGACCGGCTGGGCCGGCGCCGATGACGGCCACCTGGTGGCGCGAATCTTCTGCAGGGCGCCAGGCGCCGGGCTCGGGGCTGACGCTGTCGAAGACGTGGCGGCGCAGTCGGCACACCGACAGCGGGCCGCCGAGCTCGCTGCGCCGGCAGCTGCCCTCGCACGGGTGGAAGCAGACGCGGCCGAGGCTGTTCGGCAGCGGCAGATGATCCAGGGCCACCCGGGCGGCATCCTCGAGGTTGCCGCGGCTCACCGCACGCAGGAAGCGCGGCACGTCCATGCCGGCGGGGCAGCCGCCGCGGCACGGCACGAGGCGCGCCTCGCGGCCGGCTGCCGGCACGTTGCGGTCGGTGAGGGCGCCGGTCGGGCAGACCTCGACGCAGGCGCCGCACAGCCTGCAGTCGGCGTTATCGGGACCAGTGCCGACACGCCCGACCACGACCTCGCCGGCATGCCGAACCCAGCCCAGCACGCCGACCCCTTTGAGGTTCGAGCAGGCGCGGACGCAGCGCAGGCAGCCCACGCACAGCTCGGGCTCCCAGCGGAACAGGATGTCGGTCTCGACCGGCAGGCCGCGGGGGACGAAACGAGGCGCCTCGGGAGGTACGCCGATGTACGACGCGACCTTCTCGAGCTCGCAGCGGCCGAGCAGCGGGCAGCACCGTTCGGCGACGGGAAGGCCGGTCGAGCAGGGCTCGCGGCTGCAGCCCTCCTTCTGCGCGCAGGTGATGCAGGCGTGCGGGTGGTGGGCGAGGATCGCGGCCAGCCGTTGGCGGCGCAGCGCCACAAGAGCAGGCGTGTCGGTGCGCACTGCGGCTGCCCCTTCGACCCGGAGGTCGCACGCATGCTGCGGCTCCTCCATGCCCTCGACCTCGACGAGGCACAGCCCGCAGCCCTCGAACGGCTCCGGTCCGCCCTCGTGCTCGATGCGCTCTCCCGTGCGGTAGATGGCTTCCGAGGGCGTGGAGGAGCATCCCGGCGGCAGGTCGGGGTGGGCGCACAGGTGCGGGATGTAATGGCCGGCGCCGAGCGCCGCGGCCAGCACGGTGGCTCCGCCATCGGCCTCGATCCGGTTACCGTCGATCTCGATCGTGGCCATCTCCTCCTCCGCTCAGCCCGTCGTCTGCGGCACGATGCCCCGGCCCGTCACCACGAGTGCGCGAGGGCCCCGTGCGGACAGGCGTCGGTGCAGGGCAGTGTCTGCCAGCCGGAAGCCGGCTTGCACGGCGCGCAGGAGTACTTGATCTGCTTGCGGTGCTCCTCCCGCACCGCGCACACCTCGTCGTCGTAGTCGTCGGTGATGATCTCGAGAACGCCGGCTGGGCAGGCACCCGCACAGGGGTGGTCTCCGCACTCGACGCACTTGTCGGTGTCGACGGTGATGAAATAGGAGCCCGAGCCGTCGGTGTAGCCGTAGTTCGCCAGCATCTCAGTTTCCGTTCTTCGACTTCAGGTACAGCGCCCTGGCGAACAGGGCCGCGCCGGCGGCGCCTGCGATCTGGCTGTCGGTCTCGGTCTTCAGCGCCTCGACCCCGAGCTCCTTTTCGATGCGGGTGACCACGCCCGAGTTCTTGGCAATGCCACCGGTGATTGCAAAGCTCTGCTCGACGCCAATGCGCTCGAGGAGGGCGCACACGCGGTGGGCCATCGCCGAGCAATAGGAGGCGAGGACGCGGTTCTTCGGCCACCCCTGGCGTAGCAGTCCGGAGGCCTCGCTCTTGGCGAAGACCACGCAGGTGCTCGATACCGGCGGCGGCTCGTCGTCGACGTCCAGCGACATGCCGCCGACCTCCTCGATCGGCACCGACAGCAGGTCGGCCATGACCTCCATGCCGCGGCCGGTGCCGGCGGCGCACTTGTCGTTCATCAGGAACGCCCGCACCTTGCCCTTTTCGTCGCAGTGGATGGCCTTGCAGTCCTGGCCGCCCATGTCGAGGACGGTCCGTACCGCCGGGCCGTACATGAAGTTGGCGCCGCGGGCGTGGCAAGCGATCTCGGTAATCGCCTTCTGCGCAAATGGCACGTTGACACGGCCGTAGCCCGTGCCGACGACGTAGTGCAGGTCCTCGATCGTGAGACCGGTGTCCTCCAGCGCCCAGGCGACCGCCTTGCTCGCGCTCTCCGGGCTGTTCGAGCCGGTGCGCATGTTCGAGAAGGCGAAGATCTTGCCGTCGGCCATGATGACCGCTTGCGAGCTCACCGAGCCAACGTCGATGCCCGCCGACAGGACCTCTGCGGCACGCGGGTCGGCCTCGGGATCGTGCCAGTTGTACTCTTTCCAGCGCCAGAACTCGACGACCATGATTACCTCCCCTCCTGAGCCCGCTCGGCGGCGATCAAAGCGGCTCCGTAGGCGCCCACGTACTCGGGGTTGGCGGGCACCAGCACCTCGCTCTCGAGACCCCGCTTCAACGACTGCACGAAGCCGGGGTTGCGGGCCAGTCCGCCGACCAGCACCACGTCCTTCTGGAAGCCGACCTTGCGCACCATCGAGGTGATACGCGACGCCATCGCATCGTGCACCGCCCGCGAGATGTCCTCCTTGGGCGTCTTGGCGTGGAGCAGGGAGACGACCTCGCTTTCGGCGAACACGGTGCACTGCGCGTTCATCGCCACGGCGTTCGTCGAGCGCAGCGCCATTGCCCCGAGCTCCTCGAGGTCGACCTCGAGCGCCCGTGCCATCGCCTCGGTGAAGGTGCCGGCGCCGGCAGCGCACTTCTCGTTGACAGCGAAGTCCTCGACCTTGCCGCTGTCGCCGCAGCGCACGGCCCGCCCTTCCTCGGCGCCGACGTCGATAACCGTGCGGGCGGTCGGGATCAGCGCGCACGCCCCCTTGGCGTCGGCGCTGACCTCCGTCACCTGGCCGTTGGCGAACGATACGTCCTGGCGGCCGGCGCCAGTCCCCAGCACGAAGTCGAGGTCCTCGAGCGAAAGCCCCCCGGAGGCCTCGAGAGCCTCCCTGAGGACGCCGTCGAGCGCAGTCTGCGTGTCGAGACCCGCGAGTACCATGCCCTTGCCGACGAGCTCGCCGTCCCTGACCACGACCACCTTGATGGTCTTGGCTCCGATGTCGATTCCTGCGGTGATCACGGATGAGCCCCCTTTTCGTCGATTCGTCAGCTGGCCTGGCGGCGCAGGTTCAGGGTTTCCATGAAGGTGTCGATGCGAGCCAGGGTTCGCGCGCGGTCGAACTCGCGCTCGTCGCCCATGTTGCCTTCGAAGGTCATGACCGGGAAGCCGGCCTCCAGCAGCGCGAGGCGGTTCTCGGCGATGCCGACCGTCAGCCCCTCGCAGCCGCGGTTGTAGTGCAGCATGACGCCGTTGAGCTGCCACTCGCGGGCGATGCGGATCATCATCTCGCTCTTGAGGTGGGGCGAGTAGAAGTGCTGCCACTCGGGTTTCGACAGGTTCCACTCAGCGAGGATTCGAAGGGCCTGGTCGCGGTCCTTGATCTCGATGCCCTTCTGCATCGGCGTCTTCCGCGGCCCCCAGGTGCCGTCCGCGCCAACCTCCCACATCCCGATCAGACCGAAGGTGTAGAGCGAGCCGACCGACACGCAGCCGAACTCCTCGAGGTAGCGGAAGACGTCGAGGAAGGCCCACGGCGGCTGCGTGTCGGACATCACCCGGCAGCGCTCGTTGCCGACTGCGGCGATTCCATTCGCCACCCGGTCGGCGACCTCGTCGCGCAGCTCCTCGTAGTAATCGGCGACCCGGCGGTCGTGCTTCATCAGGGTTCCCAGGGCGTACAGCGAGTACATGCTCTTCTCGTCGAGCGGCGCCGGCACCGCCTTGTTGAGGGCACAAACCTCGGCCCACACCGAGGTCGAGCGGCACTCGTTCTCGACCGCCTCGATGAGGAGGGCGTCGTCGTAGGTGCGCCCCGTCACCTTCTCCAACCACTCGATGCCGTCGTGCATCTGAGCCACCAGGTACTCGAGGCGGTTCTCGGTCAGCTCGTGGTACGGGCCCACCGAGACGTCGATGCAGAAGTGGGGGATCTCAGGCTCGAGGTCCGTCACGACCTGGTACCACTTGGCGTGCGAGCAGCAGATGTGGTCCTGCCAGATGAAGTCGGGCTTCGGGAACGGCCCGCCGAACGCGTACTTGTCGAGGATCAGCGACCCCCAGTAGTTGCGCATGTACGAGCACAGGTCGCGGGCGTAGCCACGCTTCTCGACCGCCTCCAGGCACTGCAGCGAGAGCTCGCGGTTCCATGCGATGGAGGCGGCGTACGGCTCGCTGGTCAGGCTGCACACGTCGCGGCCGAGGCCCGCCGGGACCGCGCCCAGGCTCCACGCGCCGCCGGCCCAGCGGATGGCCCCTCTGTCGCGGGCGGTGGCGTACTCCTGGTAATAGGTGTTGCGCAGCTCCTTGGCCTTGTTCCAGGTTGCGAGGGGCCGGGTGGGGTAGATCGTCTTGGCTGCCATGGTGTCCTCCGTCCCGATCAATAGAGGTCGTCGTCGAACATGTCCGCCTGGCTCAGCATCTCCAGGAAGGCCTCGACCCGGATCCGGAACTGGCCGAGGGGGACCGTGACGTCGAACTCGAGGAACAGCGTCGGAATCCCGGCCTCCTCCAGGGCCTTCTTGAGGGCCGGGATGTCCAGCTCGTGGGGGTCGCAGAACTTCTGCTGGATCAGAATCGCCCCCTTCACGTCGAAGTCCTTGGCGAGCGACAACGTGTGCGGGATGCGGGTCCGCTGCGGCCAGTCCTTGGACGGGCACGCGGGCCGGTCGATGTACCTGGCGGCGAGCGCCTTGTGCAGGCTGCCGTTGGCCTCCACCTGGTTCCAGAAGTAGCGGGTGCCGGTGCAGTGCTCGTCGACGACGATCGTCGCGCCGAGGGACTCGACCATGTGGATGAACGGAATGTCGTCGTCCTCGCTGCCGACGATCATCAGGCGGATGCCGTCGCCCGACTTGGGCGACCGTCCCGGCAGCTTCTCGAGCAGCTCGGCGAGCGCCCGGTTGTGGTCCGCCTTGTCCACCATCTGGTTGGAGATAACCATTTCCATCGCCTCCTCGCCGGTGAGGGGCGGCGCCGGACCCTTGCGCAGCTCGTATACCTCGCGCAGCAGGCGGCGGCTGGTGTTATAGGTGTCGATCGACTGCTTGAGGTCATCGTCGCCGATGCGACGCCCAGTCCACTCCTCGATGGAGCGTTGGAATGCCTCCAGCTCGCCCTCCAGGTAGGGGTACGCCCGCTTGCTCTGTACTCCATGGGGAAACGGAAGGTAGTAGGAGTAGGCCGTGGGGACGTGCTTCTGCCAGCTCGTGAATGCCTGCCGGATGTGCAGGCAGCTCTGCGCGATCATGATCCCGTCCAGATAGTCGTAGCGGCCCTTCAGGCCCTGGGCGAGGCAATCCCGGCAAAAGGGGCAGAACATGCCGAAGATGTGCGGCTCGGTGACGTCCTGGGGCTCGTGACCGCCGAGGATCCTCACCGGCAGTACGCCGGCCGCGTACGGGATCTCCTCCGGGACGTAGGTGCAGAAGTACCCGAGCACCTTGCCGCCGGTGCGCTCCTTCCACCGGCGGGCGTAGTCGTGCCGGTTTCGCTCCCACTCCACGAACTGCTCGAACATGACCTCAGCCTCCGTTTCTCGTCGGGCCGCCGGCCCGCGGCAGGTAGCCGTCAAGGAAGAGCGTCAGCATTTGGTCGGCGAGCTCATCGCCGCCGGCGCCGTCCTCCTCCGGGTACCACATGTAAATCCAGTTCAGCATCCCGAACAGGTACAGGGTCGCCAGCCTGGGGGTGACCTGCGAGCCGCCGGCTGCGGCGGCGATCGACTCGATCGTGTCCAGGGTGATCCCGAAGTACCTCCGTCGCAGTGTCCCCACCCGGTCGAAGTAGTCGCCGTGGAGAGACCCGAGTTCATGCGCACACACCTTGAGGTCGTTCATACGGGCCAGGAAGTGCTCGAGGTGGTTTCCAACAATGACCCGGAGGCGCTGGCGAGGGTCGTCGACCCGCTCCAGCCTCCGCTCCAGCTCCGCAACGATGGCGTCGAAGGTGTGGAACTGGATCTGGAACAGCAGCTCCTCCTTCGATGAAAAGTAGTGGTAGAGCCCGGCGAGGCTCATCTCGGCCTCACGCGCCACCTGGCGGATAGTCGCCTGGCCGTAGCCTTCGCGCGCGATCACCAGCGCCCCGGCTCGCAGCACGTGCTCCAGCTTCTCGTCGTAGCCGGTGTTTCTGGTGCTGCGTTCGACGGCCATTTCCATTCGTCCTTCTCGATCGAACGTTCGTTCGAAGATGATTATGCGCCCGGAGACCACGGCTGTCAAGGGGTGATTGGCGTGGGATTCCGTCGCTCGCCGAGCGGGTATCGAGGTGATTAAGTCATTAAGTAATTAAGTGATTAGGGACCCCCGCCCGCCCAGGAAGTGAGGAGGTGAGGAAGTGAGAAAGTAAGAAGGTCCCGCCCTCCCACCCAGGTCCTTCTTCGCCGAGGCTCGTCAGGATGACACTCGAGAAAAAGAGAGAGAGGTCGCGCGGGTGCAGTTCTTCCGTCCTCCTCTCATTTATTGCGATTCGCTTTGCGAATCGCTGCGGTTGCCTCGCGTCCGGCATTCGGTGTACTCTCCGGGGGGCTGCAACAATCTGTCGTCTCAAGACGGAGGGGCTTGCGGAAGCCCCCGGAAAGGGAAAGGAAGAGCCTCATGCAAGTGTCGGACGTAAAGCGTTTTGCTGTCATCGGTCTCGGGAAGATGGGAGTCGATTGGATCGCCAACCTGGTCGAAGGCGGCTACGAGGTGGTCGGCTTCGACACCGTGCCCGAAGCCCGCGACAGGGCGCCGAAGTCCCTCGCCAAGGCTCTCGGCTGGATCGCCAAGAAGCGGCACCCGGACGAGGAGGGCTTCGCCGAGCAGGCCGCCGGCCGGTTCACGGTGGTGGGTTCCGAGGAGGAGCTGATCAGCGAGCTGGGCTCGTGCCAGGTCCTGCTCGAGGTGATCCTCGAGGACCTCGGCCTCAAGTGCGAGGTGCTGGCCAGGCTCGCGCCCCAGCTCCCTGATGCGGCCATGATCTGGACCAACACCTCGTCGCTGAGCGTGCACACGATGGGCGTCGCCGCCGGTCGTCCCGACCGCTTCATCGGCACCCACGGCATGAACCCCGTGTACCAGATGCCGGCGGTGGAGGTGGTACGGCACAGTGAGATCGCCGAGTCGACCCTGAGCATGACGCTGGAGATCCTGCGCGGCCTCGGCAAGGACCCGTTTGTCGCCAGCGACGTCACCGGCTTCTGGGTCAACAAGCATCTGGTGCCGTTCATGCTCGAGGCGTACCGGGCGCTCGAGCGCGGCGAGATCACGGTCGAGGACGGGGATCGCGGGCTGAAGGGCAGCCTCGGGCATCCCCAGGGCGTGTTCAAGCTCTCCGACTTCATCGGCAACGACACCATGTACCGAGTCGCGATGGCCATGTACCTGGCCACCCAGGATCCCCGCTACTACCCACCGGCCATCCTCGCCCGGATGTTCAAGAACGGCGAGTTCGGCGTCAAGGCCGGTAAGGGCTTCTACGACTGGGACGGCTTCAAGGCGACCGGGGCGCGCGACTTCGCGGCGCTGACAATCAAGTGCTCGGACACCCTGCTGGAGGTGTGACAACCCGATCTCGAGCTCGCAGCCTCGAGCTCGGGACCGACAGCTCTCCGGCACCGAGTTGGGGGTACGTATGAGCAGGAACCTCGAGGCATTCTCCCGGGCGAGGATCCCGTACGGGACGTGGGGCAGCAGCTACTTCCCCGCCTGGCAGACCTCGGCCCTGGCCGAGGTCAACATTGGCCAGTTCGCGGGCGAGGCCATGAACCGCATCCTCGGCCTGCGGCGGGTGCGCGCCGAGCACCTCGACTACCTGGTGATCGGCTCCACCATTCCCTGGCACTGGAAGTTCTGGAACGCGCCGCTGGTGGCGAGCTGCCTCGGCCGCCGCGTTCCGGGCTTCCACCTCGAGCAGGCGTGCGCCACCGGCCTCCAGGCAGTGTTCCTGGCCGCCGCCGAGGTCGACGGCGGCGGCAACGAGACGGTCGGGGTCCTGACCTTCGACCGCACCAGCGACTCACCGGTGGGCGTGTTTCCCGAGCGGCGCGGCTACCGCCGTACCGAGGCGCTGGCCGACGTCTGGGACAACTTCGGGTTCGACCCCGCAACCGGCAACGCGATGCTTGCCACGGCGGGGCTGGCGGCGCGCAAGTACGGCATCAAGCGCTCCGAAGTGGACGACATCACCCTGTGCCGCTACCAGCAGTACTTCGAGGCCCGCGAGTCCGGCTTCCTGGACCGCGTGCTGGTACCGCTGGAGGTGCTCAACATGCAGGGCAGGGTGATGGGCCGCGTCGACGACGACACCGGCGTGCGGCGGCTGACGGCTGACGCCCTGCGCGGGATGCGGGAGCTCGACACCTGTGTCACGGCCGGGACCCAGACCCACGCCTCCGACGGCATGGCGTGCCTGCTGGTGTGCGACCGCGACAAGGTCGGCGAGCTCAGCCCGCGGCCGGAGATCGACATCCGCCTGGTCGCCAAGACCGCACTGCGGACGTCGCCGAGCCTGATGCCGGAGGCTCCGGCGCTGGCGGTACAGAAGCTCCTGGATCGCACCGGCCTCGGGATCCGCGACATGGCCGTAATCAAGAACCACAACCCGTTCGCGGTCAACGATGCCATCTTCTCGAAGCTCCTCGGCTGCGACTGGGAGACGATGAACAGGACCGGCTGCTCGCTGGTGTGGGGGCACCCGCAGGGTCCGACCCTGACGCGGCTACTGATCGAGGCCCTCGAGGAGGCCGTCGATCTCGGCGGCGGCTACGTACTGCTTTTCGGCTGCGCTGCCGGGGACGTCGGGATTGCGGCGATCCTGGAGGTTTCGGAGGGAGGTCGGCAACGATGACCAACGCACTGCGATCGTCGACCCTTGAGACCCTCGGCCTTGGGACGGTGCACG
This sequence comes from uncultured Thermoanaerobaculia bacterium, assembly GCA_964552395.1. Taxonomy (GTDB): domain Bacteria; phylum Acidobacteriota; class Thermoanaerobaculia; order Thermoanaerobaculales; family Sulfomarinibacteraceae; genus JAJDNH01. Next base: position 37,566 of record CAZKGM010000029.1, read on the forward strand.
AGATCTTCTCCCGCGGCGCCCTGCCGGCCGGCGCCGGCGAGCTGGTGGACCGTGTCTTCGGACCCGCGACCGAGCGCGGGTCGCTGGTCATTTCCGGCGCCAACGGCATCGTCGGCGCTGGCAAGACGATGCAACTCGGCGTCCGCCTCGAGCCCTTCGGCGTGCCGATCGTGGCGCTCGACTTTCCGGGCGCCCCGGACGGGATCGGGCGCCAGTACCCGGGTCTCGCACAGGCGTTCGGCCGCGGCCGCGCCGCCAAGGTAATGGCCAACGTCGTGCAGCTGCGCTACGACGGCGAGCACCTGCCGGCGGCCCTTGCCGGCCTGTGCCCCCGCTTCCTGCTGGAGGCGGTTCCCGAGGTCCTTGAGATCAAGAAGGCTCACTACGAGGTGTTCCGGAAGGCGTTTCCCGGCATCGAGATCCGTTCCGTGACCTCCGGCTTCCCGCGCTCGGCGCTCGGCGTCGGCATCGCGCACCCGGCCTTCCCGCACCAGGTCAACAAGGTCTTCGAGACTGTCGAGCCCGAGCCGTCGGCCGTCACCCAGCTGCTGTGGGCCCTCGGCCTGCTGCCGCTCCCCGTGAGCGACCACTGGTCGTTCGTCCTTGACGTCCTGTTCTGCGGCCTGACCCTGGCGGCCGTGCGCTACCACGAGGCCACCAATATGCCGTTCTGGAAGGTGGACAAGTACGTCCGCCGGCTGCTCGGCCCGAACCCGTTCCGGGCCCACGATGCGATCGGCGCCAAGGGCGCCAACTTCCTCACCTGGTCGTGCCTGCACCACCTGGCCGAGCACTACGGCGGCCTGTTCGAGCCCGCCGCGTCTCTCGTTGAGCACAAGGACAGCGGCCAGGACTGGTACCCGCCGAACCACTTCCGGCCGCTGGTGAACTGGAGCCTGGATGCCGCCGGCGAGGACGAGCTCGCGACCCGCATCCTGGGGCCGCTGTTCCAGATGACGGCGCTCATGGTTTACGAGGAGCGCTCCCACCTCGCGCTGATGAACGCGATCGGCGAGCTGTGTGCACAGTTCGGCCGCGGCACGCCGGCGGTGCTGCGCGCCGCCGGCGCCGAGGCTGCGATCCGCACCGTGGAGGCGTACCACGCGCTCGACCCGGCCGCCGCGGCCAGCCCGTGGCACCCGGAGGCGCTGGACCGGCTGGCCTCCCCGGAGTGGCAGCAGCTCTACGTCAACGCCGAGCACGACGGCACGGTCGGTGTCATCACCCTCGGCCGCGAGAGCTACTCGAGCGACGTCGACATCGAGCTCAACCGGGCGATCGACTGGCTCAAGGCCGCCGGCATCGAGCGCGTCATCGTCAGCGGCGACTTCCACCTGTCGACGCAGATGGTGGGTGCCGACACCACAGAGTTCTTCCCCGCCCTCGAGGATGAGGAGGCGGGGGTCGCGATTTCGCGCGCCTGGTCGGCCACCGCCCGCCGCCTGCACGACGAGTTCGGGGTCTCGGTCGGGTTCATCGGCGGCAAGCGGTGCCTCGGCGGCATGCTCGAGCTGATGATGCACTGCCGCTACCTGGTGGCGGTTGACGGCGCCGGCCTCGGCATGCCCGAGGTGACGCTGCCAGTGATCCCCGGGATGGAGGGCTGCCACTGGCCGTTCCGCAAGACCGTGCCCGAGAAGTGGCCGCGGCTCCTGCGGCTCCTGCTCGAGGGTGGACAAGTGGCGGCAGAGGACGCGGTCGGCTGGTTGGTGGACGTCGTCGAGCCGCTCGAGGAGGCCGTCCGGGCGGCGTGGCGGATCGCCGCCGGTGTCGGCCAGCGGCCCGCCGAGCGCGCCGTGGCCGAGGGCCGTCTCGAGGGCGTGACCCGAGAGCTGCCGCGGCTGGCCGAGACCGCGAGCCAGGCGGCTCGCCGGGCACTGGTCGAGGCCATCCGTGCCTCCTGCGAGGCGACGCTCGCCGAGGCGCTCGAGGTCCAGGCCCGTCACTCGGGCGGCTTCATGACCGGCCCCGAGTGCCGTTCCGGAGTCATCGGCGCGCTGGCGAAGAAGACCCTAGCGGTCTGACCGGCCCGGGGAACAGCGCGCGATCGTGGCTAGACCAGAGAGGAACGAACCACCAAGACACGAAGACACGAAGGAAGACGCAAAGGGGACTTGGTGGTCCGAGGGGCTCCAAGTTGCTGCAGGCTCGGGGGACCGATAGAACGCAAAGGCGCCAAGCCGCAGAGGCGCAAAGATAAGAGAATAGAAGGTTCTCTAGCCCGAGTTATCCGGACGCGAACGTAGCGAGAGCGGCGAGACGCTTGTCAGGGGTGGGTTCTGAGCGCCGAGCTGCCGCAGGCATACTCCCTGTATGTTGAGGACAGCGAGGCGTGAAGAGCACGGCCCTGGCTGGCGTATCGTCGCTCGCAGTAGGTCGCGAGCGGATGACTTGGGCTCCGGCAGATCCGCGGCCTGCGGCCGCACCCCTTGGGATCGAGAAGCCCGGTCTCGAGGAGGACCTCGGCCCGGTCTTCTCGCCCCGAGGGGCCGCTCCGCTCGGATCTGCCTCCGAGGTGCTCCGGGAGGTGAGTGGCCCCCCTCCCTTTTGATGGGGGAGGGATCGCGCAGGAACGCCCCCTCGCACCTCGCCCCTGCTCGAGCTTCGTCGTCGCGACCACGAGGTCAGCGACTCCTCGCTCGCTGGCGGCGAGGCGCGAGGAGAACGCCCTGCGCGATCCCGTTTGGAAGGGCACAGCGCGATCGCTCGTCCCGTGCGGGCGTAGCCCGCAGCCCGCTTTGCGGGCCGGCGGGGCGGGAACGGACCGGCGCGTCGGCTCACGGCTGCACCCGTC
>CAZKGM010000030.1:0-40173 GCA_964552395.1 uncultured Thermoanaerobaculia bacterium
GCCAGCTCCGGCGCTTTCGGACAGGCGAGCTGCGGTCCCTCGGGGCGGGCCAGCTCAGGGGCTTTCGGGCACGCAAGCTCGGGTGCTTTCGGACACGCCAGCTCTGGCGCCTTGGGACAGGCAAGCTGCGGTCCCTTGGGACACGCGAGCTCCGGCGACTTGGGGCAGGCGGCGTCCCGCTGCTCACCAGCCACGATATGGCATGGGACGTCGGCCGTGATCCAGCGGTTCCAGAGGTCGGTGTCAAGCTCCAGCGTTCCATCCTCCCGGATCCGACCAACGTTGTTGGTCCCGGCTTCAAGGCTCACGGAGCACTTGTGCAGCGTGCCGGCTGCGCCGATCATCACCGAGTTCGCGAGCCCGGCGTGACAGCCGAGACCTCCCGGCCGTGTCTCGCGCGCCATGTTGACCGTTGTGAGGCCGGCGGCGGCGAGCGCCGATGCGAGCTCGGTGGCGAACCGGTTGGCCTCGTCGGCGGAGCAGCCGAGACCGTTGTCGTTGGGGTAGGAAATGGGTCGGCCGTAGAACTGGAATCTCTCGTCTCCGGCGAACGCTTCGGCAAGGCGAGGCACCCAGTCGATGGTCGCCTCCATGTTGGAGCGATCGAAGCCGAGACGTACCACGACCCGGAAGTCGGCGGGGCTCTCCTGCATCCTCTTCAGAGCCGACCAAACGCTGGCAAAAGAGCCGCGGCCGCCGGCGCTGACCCGACGCAGATCATGGTCCTCCGGCGGACCGTCAATCGTGACCTGGTAGTCCGTGCAGCTCAGCTCGGTCAGCCGCGCGAACCGCTCGGCCGTCAACAGTGTCGCATTGGTGGTCATCGACATCGAGAAACCGATGCCACGTGCTTCCGCGAGGCCTTGCCCGTAGCTCGAAACCTCGTCGACGACGCCCCATGCCGCCAGCGGCTCACCGCCGTACCACTCCAGATGGAGCCACGGCACACGCTGCTCGTTGACGAGACGCTTGATGAGTCGCTTCACCGCCGTCTGGATCTCCGGCGACATGGTGATGGGATGGTGTCCCTGATAGCAGTAAACGCAGCGGAGGTTGCAGCCTTCGGTCGGCAGCAGCACGAGATGGGCGCCGCCAGTCCACGTGGCCGGTCCGGAGTTTACCCGTTCCCACTGGGTTGCCAGCTCTCCTGTCGAGGTTGCGAATTTCGTCTTGATCTGGATTGTGGTGTCGATTTTCATGGCAAACCCTCCCCCTCAGCAGCAATGCAAGGTTTCTCTAAGGCCGCTACGGATCCAAGCGCCCGGCGCTGCAGCACAGAAGGGCATCTACTATCTCACTCCAGGGCGGTAGATGCGTCAGTGACTCTCATCACAGCAGAATCGTCTCAAGACAGCACAGCATCCAGCCCTGGGCTCAGACAATGTCAACGGGGGTCAGCACCCTGGCGTTAACAACCTGCGTTGAGGATTCGCACCTGTAAGCTACGAATGCATCCGCCGCCACTCCGGAAGCCGCTCCTGTCATCCGCCGGAACAGGATCTCACCCCGCTGCGGCGACCTGTAGTCAGCTGCCGCCGCGGACGTCCCGGAACCGCTCCCGCAGTTGATGCAGGAACAACCTGTCCTCCGGCGTAAGCGACTCGCGGCCTTCCTCCTCGACCTTGCTGTGCAGGCGCTCGAGGCGACGCGACTCCTCGCGTGTCAACGCCGGCGGCATCCCGGCGCCGTTATATCCCCTCCGCGCCGCCAGCTTTGGGCGAATGAACAGCAGGTACAGCACGGCTCCTGCAGCCGCCCCGCCGAGGTGGGCACCGTGCCCGATCGGCAGCCCGCCGCCTCGGGTCTGAGCGATCAGGCCCCAGACATCGAGACCCACGAAGGCGACAACACCCGCCGCCGCCGGCACCGGGATGATCCCCAGTACGAGGATCTTGTGGCGGGGGAAGATGAGGGCATACGCCAACAGGAGGCCGGAGATCGCGCCCGAGGCACCGAGCGCCGACACGTTTCCCCGACTCAACAGCCACTGCGTGACCGCACAGTGGCTGACGGAGGCCAAGATCCCGGCCGCCAAGTAGAATCCGAGAAAGGTCCGTGGTCCCCACAGCCGCTCGAGAACGGCGCCGAAGCTGTACAGCACGATCATGTTGATCGCCAGATGCCAGAGCTCGGCATGCGAGAACACTGAGGTAAGAAGCGTCCAGTACAGCCTGTGCTCGAGATGCAGTGGGCTGGTCAGGAAGTTGACGACCATGATGCCGCGTAGCTGTGGGACGGCCTTCGACAGCTGCCAGGCAAGAAACACCACTACGTTGATGCCGATGATGACCGGCACGACCCGCAGGGGGCGACGCCACCAGGGGACCGACGAGGCGCCTCCGCCGGAGGTGGCCGCGCTCTCGCCGCCAGCCACCTCCTGGCCACCCATGTCGGCTCCGTATCGCAGCTCCTCGGTCACTCAGGCATTATGCACCGTCTCGACCTCCAAGGAGAGGTCGAGTGAGCTCACGCTGTGGGTCAGGGCGCCTACGGACACGACGTCGACGCCGGTCTCTGCAACGCTGCAGACGGTCTCCAGCGTTATCCCACCGGAGGCTTCGGTGACCGACCGGCCGGTGACAATGGCGACGGCGCGCCGCAGTGTCCCCACGTCCATGTTGTCGAGAAGGACGGCGTCGACGCCGCAGGCCATACTCTCGCTCAGCTGTTCGAGAGTGTCGACCTCGACCTCGACCATGACGGCGTGCCCCACGGCGGCCCGCACGCGCTCCACGGCGGCCGTCACGCTTCCCGCGACGAGCAGGTGGTTGTCCTTGATCAGCACGGCGTCGTCGAGACCGAAGCGGTGATTGATGCCGCCGCCACAACGTACGGCGTACTTCTCGAGAGCTCGCATTCCCGGGCTCGTCTTGCGCGTGTCCGCCACCCTGGCGCCGGTTCCCTCGACGGCGGCCACGAAACGGCCGGTGAGGGCGGCGATCCCGCAGAGGCGGCCCAGCAGGTTGAGCGCGGTCCTTTCGGCGGCCAGTATCGGCCGTGCTGGTCCTGCCAGCTTCAGGACCATGTCGCCGGCAGCGATCTCCTCACCGTCGAGAATCACGATGTCAATCACCACTCCGGAGTCGAGAGTGCGGAACACGTCGGCGGCCACCTGCCCGCCGGCCATCCTGCCGGGTTCCCTGGCCACGATCCGAGCGTCACAGCGGGTCTCGGCGCGGATTACGGCACTGCTCGTGATGTCGCCCGCACGACCAAGGTCCTCGCGCAGGGCCGCCTCGATCACCTGCTGATACACAATCCGCGGCAGGCCGGCAGGCGCCCCCATCACGAGACCTCCATTCCGGTCCTGACCATCGGGTGGGCCGCGGCGACCGGCACTCGCCACAGCCTCCCGTCGCCATCGAAGACCAAGCGGTACCTTTGCTCTGGGTCCTGGGGCGGCGCGTCGGTCCGGAAATGGGCGCCGCAGCTCGCTGCGCGGGCGCGGGCTGCGCGCGTGACGAGTTGTGCCACCTGAAGCATTCCACGCAACGCAGCCGGCTGCCCAGAAGACTCCGAGCAGAGACGGTCGAGGTTCGCCAGAGCGAGCTCGAGACCGGCGCGATTGCGCTCGATGCCGACTCGGCCCCACATCAGCCGGCGCACCTCGGCCACGGCCTTCAGGCTCTCTGCGGTACGGGCATCACCGGCTGGCACTGCGGCCGCTGCCACAGCTGCAGCCCGACCGGAAGGTACCGGGAGGATCGCTCCGGAGATGTCCTCCCCCACCCTGGCGCCGTAGACGAGCGCCTCGAGCAGCGAGTTGCTGGCGAGCCGGTTGGCGCCGTGCAGACCGGTGCAGGCAGCCTCTCCACAGGCCCACAGGCCGCGCAGCGAGCTCCGGCCCCAGGTGTCGACGAGCACCCCGCCCATGTGATAGTGCGCCGCCGGCATGACCGGGATCGGCATGCGGCGCGGATCGAGACCGCGCTTCCGGCACAGGCTCCAAACCGTGGGGAAGCGAGTGGCAAAGCTATCGCCAAGGCACGTTGCGTCGAGGAAGACCCGACGTCCTCGGGCGAGACGGCGCCAGATGGCCCGCGAGACCACGTCCCGCGGCGCCAGGTCGCCGTCCCGGTGCACGTTGTCCATGATTGGCAATGCCTGATCATCGATCAGGCTGGCTCCCTCGCCGCGCAATGCCTCGGTCAACAGCGCCATCGGATCCGATCCGTCGGCCAGCGCCGTCGGATGGAACTGCACCATCTCCAGGTCGGCGAGGCGAGCGCCTGCCGCCGTCGCCAGGGCAAGGCCGACTCCGTTTCCCGGCTCGGGGTTCGTGGTGTGGCGGTACAGCCGGCCGATGCCCCCAGTGGCGAGCACCACCGCAGGAGCGCTCACCACTACCGTCCGGCCCATGCCGTCGCTCGCCAGTACGCCAGCGCAACGCTCGCCTTCGAGCAGCAGCGCCTGTGCCTCGAGGCCGATCACCGTGTGAACGTGGTCACTGGCCGCGACGGCCGCTGCCATGGCCCTCACCAGCTCGGCGCCGGTGGTGTCTCCGGCGGCGTGTGCCACCCGGCGCCGCCCGTGACCACCCTCCCTGCCGAGCGCCAGGCGGCCGTCGGGGAGGCGATCGAGAGCGGCACCGAGCGCAGCCACCTCGCGAACCCGTTGCGGCCCCTCGCGAGTGACCAGGCGGACTACATCCGGATCATTGAGCCCGCCGCCGACGGCCAACGTGTCGCCTGCGTGCAGCTCCGGTGAGTCGTCGCCTGCGAGGGCCGCCGCTATGCCTCCCTGCGCGGCCGAGCTCGATCCACTGCTGCCCGGAGCCGCGTCCGCCATCAGCAGCACCGGCCGGCCGGCCACGTGGAGAGCGGTCATCAGTCCCGCAACTCCGGCACCGATCACCACGACGTCGGCGCGAGTCTCCTCGAGCAAGCGCGGTTTCATCCGCACCCCCCCCTGCCGACTTCGAGCATCCTCTCGACCGAACGCCGCGCGCCCTCGGCGATCTCCGGCGGCACCTCCACGGGATACCGCAGCTCGAGGAGCGCGCGCTCGATCCCCTCGAGAGTGACGCGTTTCATGTGTGGGCAGATCGTACACGTCCGAACGAGCTCGACATGCGGAAACTCGGCGGCCACGTTGTCACTCATCGAGCACTCGGTAATCATCACGACCCGTTGCGGACGGCGGTCGCGGATGAAGCGGATCATCCCAGACGTGGACCCGACCATGTCCGCCGCTTCGAGAACGCCGGAGGAGCACTCCGGGTGCGCGAGCACCGTCACGCCCGGAAACTGCTCGCGGTAGACCGCGACCTGAGCAGGCGTGAACTGCTCGTGAACCTCGCAGTGTCCCAGCCATGGAATGACCTCGACGTCGGTATTCGCAGCTACATGATGGGCGAGGTACTCGTCGGGGACGAAGACCACCCGCTCGGAACCGAGCGACTCCACGACCTCGACGGCGTTGGCCGAGGTGCAGCAGATGTCGCACTCCGCCTTCACCTCGGCCGAGGTGTTGACATAGGTCACAATGGGGACCCCGGGGTAGGCATCGCGCAGCCGGCGCACGTCGTATGCGGTAATTGACTCGGCCAGCGAGCAGCCTGCTCGAAGGTCCGGAATCAGCACCATGCGCTCCGGGTTCAAGACCTTCGCCGTCTCGGCCATGAAGTGCACACCGCACATCACGAACACTTCGGCGTCGCTGTCAGCTGCGCGCTGCGCGAGAGCGAGCGAATCGCCGGTCACGTCGGCGACGCCGTGGAAGATCTCCGGTGTCTGGTAGTTGTGAGCCAGGATCACTGCCTGCCGCTCGCTCTTCAGGCGGTTGATCCGCGCGATGAGCGGCTCGTAGACCGCCCACTCCACATCGGGGATCACGGCTCGCGTTCGCTTTCGGGCGGCGGCCAGCGCCACGCCCTCCTGCTCATACGTCTGCCGGAGCTCCATCCCTCGGGTCTTCGTAGTCACTGCGCCTCCGGTAATTATACTCAATATGAGAATAACTGACGCTCAAGAAGAGGCCGGTACTGACCGGCCACACTTATGCTAGCTCTGAGTATTTTAGTTGTCAAGCCCCCTCACGGAGCTCCCATTCCGAGGCGCGGGGGGAGACTGTGAAGGAGTGACAAGGTGAGCACGCCCTGCTCGCGTCAGGGAACGCGGCTCAACCACCACCACCCGTAGGCTGACGCACGAAAGGTCACCGGGGGTGTCCTGGAAGGCCGACGCCCGGCGCCGGACGCTCGCGCAGTACTCCGCGGCGGAAACGAAAAAGCTCAGCGGGCCGGCCGCCTGTGAGATGCTCCAGCGCTCCCGTACCTTCCACGAGACCGCCCTTCTCCACCAGACGCCGAAAGTTCTGCTTGTGCAGACCGACACCGGCCAGGGCCTCGACCGTCCGTTGCAGCTGCAAGAGAGTGAAGGTTTCGGGAACCAGCTCGAAGATCACCGGCCGGTACTTGATCTTGCCGCGCATGCGGCCGAGCGCGGCGGCGAGTATGCGGCGGTGGTCGAAGGCCATCTCGCGCCCGGCCTTGACGGTAACCGCAGCCGGGTGGTCGGCGCCGCCCTCGCGCCGCGCCTCGGGGACGAGCCCGGTTTCGAACAGTAGCTCGTAGCGCTCCAGCACGCGTTCGCCATCCCACGGCGCGCCGTCGAGACCAAAGACGATGCCGGCGCGCTCGCGGCGGCTCGCTTTCTCCGCAGGACCGGCGGCGGCGCCGACCCAGCTGCGGAGAACGGTGTCGATGCCGCTGGCCAGAGCGGTTGGAGGTCCGCCGCGCCGATCCTCCCAGGGGAGAAACTCGTACACCTCCCGCCACCTGGCGGCCAGCCCACGCGGCAGCCGGCTCTCGCGGACGAGCGCAAGGTACGCGACCGACACTACTCTCGGACCACCGGCGCGCTCGCGCGGGTCGCGAAAACGATCGCCGAAGGTGTAAAGCTGCTCAACGTACCCGAGCTCCATGCCGGTGAACGTCAGGACCCAGCGGCGCAGGGCGCGCTCCAGCGTCCTATCGCCCGCCGGGTCGAGCGGCCCGGTCGGCAGCGCCTCGATACCCGGTCTGTCGGCCTCCGGGCGCGAGCCGCCCTCGATGGGAGCGTCTGCCGGCAGAGACACGGTCAACACCCGTGGGTGCTCATCTGTCACCGCGATGATCACCGCGTTGAGCCCGACGACGAGGGCGGGCACGCGGTCCCCGGAACCCCTGCTCATCATTCGGCTCCCACCGTCATGCGCCCATGGTGGTGTGGGGAACGGGTGGTGTCAAGCCAGCTGCCGGTGGCGAAGGTGATGGTCTGAGCGGCTCATCCTGGGCCATCAGGGATCGGCTGCCGCTGGTTAGCGAAGTGGCAAAGCGCAGACGCCCCTCACCGCACCCGTGCCCTGCGCTGCGGTCCCCAGCTCGCGCCGGTCACGCCGACGATGATGAGCGCACCCCCGGCCACGACGGTGGCCGTCAAGGGTTCCCCGAGGACAACCACCCCCGCTGCAACGCCCACCAGAGGAATCCCATAGATGAGGCTGTTGGTCGTCGTCACGCCGAGCACCCTGATGGCACGGTTCCACCACAGGTAGGCAAGGGCAGAGCAGAAGACGCCCAGGTAGGCGAGTGCCAACAAGGTCACCACCGTCGGCCTCGTCCAGCCAACCACGATCGACTCCACCACCGCCAGCGGCGCCAGGGTCGCGGCGCCGACTACGAGCGCAATCTGCGTCACGACCAGGGTCGGGTAGTGAGCCGTCAGCCTCCTGGTGAGGAAGCTGTAGGCGACCCACGAGGAGACCGTAGCCAGCATCAACAGGTCGCCGGTGACGGACCCCTCCGAACCCTTCGCAGTGCCGACAATCAGGACGACTCCAGCGAGGGCGACGAGCAGGCCCCCCGCAGTGGCCAGGCGCGGCAGCCGCCGGCACGCCACCGCCTCCACCACCGCGGTCGCCAGGGGCGTAGTGGCGACAATGAGCGCCGCGTGCGACGCCGTCGTCAGCTTGAGAGCGATGTTCTCGCCAACGAAGGCCAACGTGACTCCGGTCAGACCGAGAAAGAACCCGGCCCATCGATCTTCGGGCCGCAGCGGGTGCAAACGCCAGCGGCGCCTGACCAGCGGCCACAGGACGACCGCCGCCAGCGCGAAGCGGAGGAACGCGAGCGTCATCGGCGGCACCTCGCGCACGGCGACTCGTGTCGCCGCGAACGATACGCCCCATATGACGACCACCGCCGCTCCGAGCAGCAGGGCGAGTACCCGTTCCCGGCTCTCTTGACTCACCGGCAGGCGCTCCCTTCTCGTCCTCAGCGTCTTACAGCAGTCGGGTCCCCTCGTCGCATCCGCGGCTTGAGCAAACTCGCCGGACCTCGGGAGTCGCACATGGTACCTCAGTGATTGGGAGAGGTGGATCATGAGGCTCGAGCTGCGAGCATCGACCTTGCACGCTTCGCTTGACGCACCAGTGAAGGATGCGGGTCGGCACGACGCCTCGTCGCAGACTCGTTAAGCATGCTTGACAGCGCTGAGACGTAGACCTAGTATCGTCCACGTGCGCCGACTGGGCGCCCGAAGGAGCCGCTTCTGATGAGCCGTCCAGCAACCGCCGGCAAGCCAACACCTCCCCTGCTCCTGGTTGGCAACCCGAACGTCGGCAAGAGCGTCATCTTCGGCGCGCTCACGCGCCGGTACGTTACGGTCTCCAACTACCCGGGAACGACGGTCGAGATCGCGCGCGGCACCGGCAAGGCGGTTCCCGAGAGTCCGGAGGTCATCGACACGCCGGGCACCAACTCGCTCACCCCCCGCTCGGACGACGAAGCAGTCACGCGTGACATTCTGCTCGCAGAGCCGCACGCGACGGTGGTTCAGGTCGGCGACATGAAGAACCTGCGGCGCGTCCTCTACCTGACCATTCAGCTCGCGGAGCTCGGACGCCGCCAGCTGCTCGTCCTCAACCTAGAGGACGAGGCGCGCGACCTCGGCGTCGAGATTCCAAGCGGTGACCTCGAGGAGATCCTCGGTGTCCCCGTGGTGCCGACCACGGCCGTTCGCGGCCTCGGTATCAAGCGTATTCCGGAGCGCCTGGCCACCGCTGCGATCGGAGCCGTTACGGTCTCCTACCCGCCGGCCATCGAGCAGGCCTCGATCGAGGTCTCAGCGATGCTCCCCGAGCACCTCGGCAGCTGTCGCCGCGGCCTCTCCCTCATGCTCCTCAGCGGCGACGCGCGTCTCGAAGAGCGCATCATTCGTCATGCGGGCGAGGCGGCAGTAGCACTGGCCCGTCGCCTGCACGACGAGATCGAGAACTCTGTCGGTGACACTCCCGCCGCCGCCATTGCGCAGGCGCGACACGCGTGTGTTGCAGCTCTTCTCGACAGCACACAGCGAGGTCGGAGGCGCCGTCCTTCCAGGCTGCGGGAGCGACTGGGTGCGGCCAGCGTCCACTCGCTGTGGGGCATTCCGATTCTCGCCCTCGTGCTGTTGGCTGCCTACGAGTTTGTCGGCGTCCTGGGCGCCGGGACCCTGGTTGACTTCGTCGAGGGAACAGTGTTCGGGTCCTGGATCAACCCGGCCGCCACTGCCGTCGCCCGCCGGCTGCTGCCGTGGGGGTGGGCTCGCGACCTCGTCGTTGGTCAGTACGGCCTCATCACGATGGGCGTGACCTATTCGATCGCCATCGTGCTGCCCGTGGTTGGCACGTTCTTCATCTTCTTCGGGGTCCTTGAAGACTCCGGGTACCTGCCGCGGCTCGCAGTCATGGTCAACCGCCTGTTTCGGGTCATGGGTCTGAACGGCAAGGCTGTGCTGCCGATGGTGCTGGGCCTCGGATGCGACACCATGGCGACTCTTACGACACGCATCCTCCCCTCCCGCAAGGAGCGGGTCGTGGTCACCCTTCTTCTCGCCCTCGGAGTACCGTGCTCCGCTCAACTCGGCGTCATCCTCGCCATGCTGGGCTCGATCTCGTTTGCCGGCACACTGATTTGGGGTGCTGTAGTGCTGCTGACTCTGGTTGCGGTCGGTTGGGCGGCATCCAAAGTCGTCCCCGGCCGCGCCTCGGACTTCATCATCGAGATCCCGCCGCTGCGGGTGCCCAGCGTGCGTAACATCCTCATCAAGACTGTCGCCCGAACCGAGTGGTACCTCAAGGAAGCGGTGCCCCTGTTCCTTCTCGGAACGCTGATCCTGTGGACTCTCGCGACGACCGGTCTCCTCCCTCTCTTGGAACGCGCGTCCGAGCCTATGGTGGTCGGCATCCTGGGCCTCCCAGCCCGCGCTGCCGACGCGTTCCTGATCGGCTTCCTGCGCCGCGACTACGGTGCCGCCGGGCTATTCCTACTCCAAAAGCAAGGGCAGCTCGACAACCTGCAGGCCGTCGTCTCGCTGGTTGTGATCACTCTTTTCGTACCCTGCATCGCCAACTTCTTCGTCATGATCAAGGAGCGCGGCCTGAAGACTGCGGTTGCCCAGACCGCCTTCATCGTTCCTTTCGCATTCGCCGTCGGGGGTCTCCTCAATTGGATCTTGCGCCTCTTCGCCATCAGCCTGTAGCTCCAACCGTGCAGTGTCCGCTGTGCGGCGCTCGGTTCCTGGGGCAGGAGTCCTGCCCGTCCGGATGCCCGATGGCCGGCGGCTGCCACAGCTACTGCTGTCCGAGCTGCCACTACCGTTTCGTAGAGGAGTCCCGCCTCGTCAGCTGGCTCCGTAAGGTCATGAAGGGCAACCCGGCATGAGCACAGTAGAACTCCCAGCCGAGACGACAGCTCGTCTCAGTGAGCTACGGCCCGGCGACAAGGCCACCGTGGTACAGCTCGCCGCTGCGCTCGATGGCACGCGATCGCAGCTCGCCGACCTCGGTCTGTCCCCCGGCCTCGAGGTCCGCGTCCTCCAGTGTCGTCCGGCACTCGTCATCGAGCTTGACTGCACGCTGCTGGCCGTGGAGGACAGCGTTGCCCGCCATGTGCTCGTCGACCGGCTGCCCCCGCAGGAGTAGCCGACCGTGGTATGGACGCCCCAAGTGGGCTGAGCTCCATGCTATGATCTCGCCCAGTGCCAACCTTGGGGGGGATTCGGTTCGGGTGGCCCGGATGGGCCTGCGTCACCGCGGCGTTCCTGTGCGCACCGCTGGCCGCGCATGCGACGGCCGTTCGGCCAATGGAATCGATGGCCGAGATGGTCGCCGGGCACATTGAACGCCCCACGGCCGGCGACATCCTATTCTCCGGTCAGCGCGTTGAGGTTCGCTGGACGGCGCTGCCGCCCGCAGTTAGCGAGTGCGAGCTGCTTCTGTCGCTCGACGGCGGGCGCGAGTACATGGTCCGTCTGACGCCCGAGCTCGAGGGCACGACCCGAGAGCTGGCTTGGTTCGTCCCCAACCTGCCGACGCCGCGAGCACGCCTGCGCCTGCGCGTCGGCCTCGGCGGTCGTGAGATCGAGAGCGCAACCAGCGCCGCGTTCACGATCATCGGCAACTCTGACGCACCGCTGGCCACCGTGCACTTCGCTCGCGGGGAGTGGTGGACGGCCACGGTAGCGGGCACCTCGCAAACCGAGATCCCTACGCGGAAGGCCCACCTCGGACCTGCTGGGGATCAGGCCCCGGAGACGTTTCTCGCCCTCCTAACTGAGGAGCCTCTTCCGATCATCTTCTCTGCCGGGATCACGCCACTCCAGCGTCCACACGGCCTGCGCGCCGGAGCCGCTAGGTGTGTGCGACTGCTTCCCCTGCGTCCCCTCGGAACGCCGCAGCGAGAGTAGACCCTTCACGGTCAGCCCACAGCGCAGAGCCCATTCCACAATCGGGGAGACTCGTGCGATGGAAGGGCCGACGTCATGGCCGGCAGATCTCAATGGCAGTCCGTGCAGCCTCCGACCGGCCCGAGCACCGTGCCGGTACGGCAGGACGGAGCCGTTGGACCAACGGCCAAACCGTGAAAGGAAGAGATCCATGTATGTCCTGCGAAGAGCCTTCGTTGTCTCTTGCCTGTGCGCAGCCACCGGGATACCGGCGCTCGCCCAGGAAACACCCAGTCAGCTGCAGCTGCCCGTGGTTTCCGGAACGATCGAGGTGACCACGACCCGCGTGCCCGAGGACGTCGAGACGGTGCCGGCATCGGTCACCGTCATCTCAGGTGAGGAGCTGCGGGCGCGTGGCGCCACCGACCTCGGCTCTGCACTCGCGCTGGCCTCCGGCGTTGCAGTCGCACCCGGGGGGGACGGCGGTCCCGCCGGCTCGATCCCGGAGCTGTGGGGCCTGCGCGAGTTCGACGCCTTCCTGCTGGTAGTCGACGGAGTACCCTGGGGCGGCGCCTTCAACCCCGCCCTGCCCGCTCTCGACCTCACCGACGTGGATCGCATCGAGATCGTGCGTGGTGCGGCACCGGTCATGTACGGTGCGACATCGTTCTCCGGTGTGATCCAGGTCATCCACCGCGCGGCCGGCACTCCCGGCGGGACCTTACGCCTCGGCATCGGCAGCTACGGAAGTCGCAGCATGGCCTACACCGCCCCTCTCCTCCCCGGGAGGGGTTTCAAGCACTCGCTCGTGATCAGCGGCGAGCGGCAGGGGTTCCGTGACGACCGCACCGGTTTCGACCGCACCCACGTTCTGTACCGTTCAGCCAGGACCACGCGCAGCGGCACCTTCCGTCTCGACATCGACGGTTACATCGTCCGGCAGGACCCGGCCAGCCCCAGCCCACGCACCGGGCAGGTGTTGTCGCCACTGGTGCCGATCGATGCGAACCAAAACCCAAGGGGCTCCAAGATCGACGACGACCGGCTCACCCTGATAACCGGTTTCGAGAGGAAGCTCAGCAACGCCACTTGGTCGACGACGCTGTCGGTGAGCCATACCAACCGCAGCACAGGCCGCGGCTTCCTCACCGATGTCTCGACCAACGACCCCAACGCCAACGGCTACCGCCAGGACCTTTCATTGGACGACGTCTATTTCGATACACACGTCGTCTTCTCACCGCATCCCGACGTCCAGGTCGTGATGGGCGCCGACCACCTGTACGGCAAGGCCGACCAGCGCTCCGAGGACTTTGACTACTTCGCGTCGCTTGACGGCACTCAGGTGCCCAGTCTCAACGACCTCCCCGCGCAGGGAAGGCTGCGAATGCAGGACACTCGCAACTTCTCGGGCCTGTACCTGCAGACCGAGTGGAACCCGGGACCGCGCTGGCGCGTCCAGATCGGAGCCCGGCTCAACCGTACGCGCGAGTCGATAGACGCTTCGACGGTTGAGCTCGATACCGGCAGCGGAGACAGCGGCGGCGATGTGCGGACCTTCAGCCGCGGCAGCGGCGTCGTCGGCGTCAGCTGGCTGGTCTGGGGCGGCAGCGACAACGCCGTTTGGGCGTACACCGACTACCGCCGGACATTCAAGCCCGCCGCTCTTGACTTCGGGCCGGACGCCGAAGGGGAGATTCTCAAGCCCGAGACCTCCCACTCCTACGAGCTCGGGTTCAAGGGACGCCACGGCAACGGCGCCTTCGACTGGGAGCTCAGCGCCTTCCAGATGGACCTCGCCAACCTCGTCGTGGCCAAGCTGACCGAGGGCGGGCAACCGGGGCTGACCAACGCCGGCAAGGAGCGTTTCAAGGGAGTCGAGCTCGAGCTTGACGTCCGGCTCGCTTCCGACCTCAGGTGGCGAACGACGGTGGCCTGGCACGACGCACGGTTTACCGACTACGAGCGCCCGTTCGATGGCGTACCGACCCGGCTTGACGGCAACCGGCTCGAGCTCTCGGCACGAACCCTGGCCTCGACCGGGCTTGTCTATTCGCCGTCCCGCGGCTTCCACGCCGTGGTGTTGGCGGATCGGGTCGGCCGCCGTTTCCTCGACATGCGCAACCACTCCGAGGCACCCGCCTACACCACATGGTCGGCCACGGTGGGCTACCGTTTCACCTCCTGGGACCTGCGGATCGAGGGCTACAACCTGAATGACACACGGCCTCCGGTGTCTGAAAGCGAGGTCGGAGACGCCCAGTACTACCGTCTCCCGGCGCGCAGCATCCGGGTCAGCTTCTTGAAGCGGTTCTGATCCGGCCCATTTCCGCGACGTGAATCCAAGCCCGGCCCGCCGGTCCCTTCGGTGGGCCGGGCCCTCGTGTCACCGCGGTCGCCGTCTATACGAGGCGCTCCATGCACTCCGGGGCGAAAGGCACGATCTCGTCCTCCCGGCCTTCGCGGAGCTTGCGCGGCCACTCCGGATCGGCGAGCAGGGCACGACCGACCGCCACCAGGCTGAACTCCTCCCGCTCGAGCCGCGAGAGCAGGTCATCGATCCCCACCGGTGCTGCGCTCCGGCCACGGAAGGAGGAGAGAAAGTCTGCATCGAGCCCGACGCTGCCGACGGTGATCGCCGGCTTGCCGGTCAGTCGTTGGGTCCACCCTGCCAGGTTGAGCTCTGAGCCGGGAAACTCGTGCTCGCTGTAACGCCGTGTGCTGGCGTGGAAGATGTCCACGCCCGCCTCGACGAGCGGAGTGAGCAGCCTCTCCAACTCTTCTGGCGAGGGCGCGAGCTTGGCACGAAAATCCCCCATCTTCCACTGCGAGAAGCGAAACTGGATCGGAAAGTCCGGACCGACCGCCTCGCGGACGGCTGTCACCACCTCGACGGCGAACCGCAGGCGGCGCTCGAGGCTACCGCCGTAGCCGTCGGTTCGCCTGTTTGTTCGTTCCCACAGAAACTGGTCGATCAGGTAGCAGTGGGCGCCATGAATCTCGACGCCATCGAAGCCGAGGTGGCGTGCGGCCGCCGCAGCCGCCGCGAAGGCAGCGACCACCTGTGCAATATCATCGATGGTCATGGCCACAGGCAGCTCCGGGTCATCGCCGTGACCAGGATGTGGCACCGCCGACGGTCCGTAACCGGGGACCTGTGGGTCAGGTGGGATGCCGCGCGTACGGTAGCTCCCAACATGCCAAAGCTGCGGGACAATGACTCCGCCCACGGCATGAACCTCATCGACCACGTGCTTCCATCCTGCCAGCGCATCCTCACCGAACATTCTCGGGACATCGGGATAGCCGTTCGAGGCCCGGTGGTCGACCACGGTGCCTTCGGTGACGATGAGCCCGACGCCGCCCTCCGCTCGCCGACGGTAGTACGCCGCCACCTCAGCGGTCGGAACACCGCGCGGGGACTTGCTGCGCGTCATCGGCGCCATGACGATCCGGTTTGCCAGCCTGACGGAACCGAACGGGAAGGGCCGGAACAGAAGGTCAATTGGCCGGGTCATATTGTAGTTCCTTTCACTCCTGGATGAGCTCGATCTTGTAGCCGTCCGGGTCCTCCACGAAGGCAATAACGGTTGTACCGTGCTTCATCGGGCCCGGCTCGCGCACGACGGCGCCCCCCGCTTCGCGCACCCGATCACAGGCCGCCACGATGTCCGCCACTCCGATCGCGACGTGGCCGAAGCCGTCTCCGAGCGTGTAGGTCGACCGGCCCCAGTTGTAGGTCAGCTCGATCTGGGCCGTGTCGTCTTCGTAACCCAGAAATGCGAGCGTAAACTCACCGCCCGGGTAGTCCTGTCGGCGCACCAGACGCATTCCCAGTGCCTGGGTGTAGAAGGCGATGGAGCGGTCCAGATCGCCGACGCGAATCATGGTGTGCAGGATTCTCATGCTTCCTCCCCCGGCCGACGGTCACCGGCCACTGTGTTGAGCTCGGCCCGGAGCCTACTTTTCTGGCTTCACGGCCGACATTTGAATCGTCTTGGCACCCACCGAGCGTGCCACATCGAGAACGTGGATTACGATGCCATAGTTGGCGCCGCGATCACCCTTGAGGATGATTGTCTGGTCCGGCGTACTCTGCACGAGCTGCTTCATCTCGGCCTCGAGCCTGGCCTCGGGAACCAGCTTCTGGTCGATCCAGATGGTGCCGTCAACCGCGACCGTGACAACCGGCGAACGGTGCTCCCGCTTCACCCCGGCGGACTCCGCCGTCTTTGCCTCCGGCAGCTTCAGCTTGAGGCGCTGATCCGAGACGAACTGCGTTGTCACCGAGTAGAAGATCAGCAGCAAGAACACCACGTCAATCAGCGGCGCGATGGGCACCTCCGGCTTGCCTCGACGACCGAGTCTGCTCAGACGCATCACGCATCCTTGTTGTTGGCCACGATCGGCCTACGTACCAGGTGCATGAAGTCGAGCAGCTTGGCCTCGATCTCCGACAGAATCGCCTCGGCCCGCCCCTCGAGGTAGGCGTGGACGAAGAGGGCGGGGATGGCGATGATCAGACCGGTTGCAGTCGTGATCAAGGCCACCGCGATGCCGGAGGAGAGCTGCTCTGCGACACTGGTTCCGGTCGACGCCACCACCGTGAAGATCTTGATCATCCCGAGCACGGTACCGAGGAGCCCGAGGAGCGGCGCTCCGGCGACGACCGTCGCCAACGCCGGCAGGCCACGCTCGAGCCCCTTGAGCTGCCGCCTCCCCGTGTCCTCGAGGATCTCCCGCAGCTCATCGTACGGGGCGTGTCGGTTCTCGACCAACGTCGTCACCAGCTCCGTGAAGGGACCGGGGTGACGCCTGCAGAACTCTTGCGCGGGGACATACTCGCGCTGGGCCAAGAGCTGCGCCAGCGTGGTCACGGTGGTGTCGTTCACGAAATTGCCACGCCTCAGCACCCACAGCCGCTCGAAGATGATGGCCAGTGCCACCAGCGACAGCAGCCCGAGCGGGATCATCACCGGGCCGCCCGATATCAGTATGTCAATCACGTAGTGCTCCTCACTCTTTCATGTCCGGCGGGTTCATATTGTAGTAGAAAGAGATGGTTACGCCCTCGCGCGTCACTCCGGTCAGATCGCTGGGCAGCGCGTCGAAGGGCGAGGAATCGCTGATTGCATCGCGGGCCGCAAAGTCCATTGGCGGCTTCCCGGACTCGTCGATGATCTTGAGCCCGCTCACGGTGCCGTCGCGCTCGATGAAGAACCTGATCCTGACCACGCCCTTCGCGCCGAGCCTCGCCAGCTCCGGGATCCGCCAGTGGCGGCGGATTCTGCGCAGCATGGCTGCAGCGTACGGCCCCCAGTCGTACCACTGGGTATCAAAGGAGAGCGCACCGGTATCCAAGCGCCCACCCTTGCGATCCGGGTTTTGGGCCAGCCCTCCTTCGTCCGGCGGCTGTGCCCACGCACCAGCAGGTGGCAGCTGGATTGCCGGCCTGGTCTCCGGCGGCTCCGGCTTCAGCTCGCCCGCTCCCTCCTTGAGGACCGCCTCCCGCTGCGTCTGCTCGGTCTCGCGAGACGGCCGAGCCACAGGCCGCGGCTGTGGGGCCGGCACCGGCCGTTGCTGCGGCCCGCGGCGCATCGGCGGCGCTCCTACGCCCAGCCGTCTTCCACCCTCGGCGACAATCGCCTCCGGTGTGTTGCCACGGCTGCCGGGTCGGCTCGCCCCGGCTTCTCCTTCGCCGCCGTGCGCTCGGCGGTCGAGATCAGAGGCAGCCGCTCGACTTTCGTCGGCCGGCTTTTCCTGGCGCTGGTTCGGAAGCTCCACGAGCTCGAACTTCAACGGTTTCGCGTCGACCGGCGGGCGGATCGTCATCTTCTCGGCCACCGACGAGGTCGCCGGCCAAACCCTCTTCAGGTGCGGTAGCAGCAGGAAGACCAGCAGCAGGTGGACCAGCAGCGAGACCTCGAGCGCTCTGCGGAAGGGACCGCGGTCGCTGTGCACGTCACTAACCCTAGCAATTTCCTTGCCGCCATGGAATTCCACCTGCGGTACCATATGTGCCATGATCGCCTCCCGCCGCGCCGTTTTGCCCACCATCTCCGTCCTTCTTGTCGTCCTCGGCATCGTTACGGCAAACGCCGCCGATTCCCACGACGGCCAGATCAATCGGCTGCTTGGGCTTGCCCTTCGCTCGCCATTCATGCGCCAAGCGGCGGTACGGCTGATTGACCGCGTCGGCCCGCGCGTTGCCGGAACACCGAATGGGAGTCGTGCAGAGGACCTTGCCGCGGAGATTTTCCGAGAGGCCGGCGTGCCGCTGGTCCGCCGGGAGCCGGTGAGCGTGCCGCTCTGGGAGGTTCACAGGGCGAGCTTGGTGCTGGTGCAGCCCACCAGTTTTTCACCGCCGGTGGTCCCCCTCGCAAACTCGGCCTCGACGCCGCCGCAAGGCCTCTTGCTTCGGGTTGTGGACGCGGGGTTCGGTACCCCAGACGAGATCACCGCCCTCGGCGATGCCGCCAGCGGGGTGGCCCTCCTGGTACGGACCGGCGTACCTCAAGGGCAACCTTGGATACACCGTACCCGCAAGTATGATGCCGCAACCGGTGCCGGCGCCGCAGCGTTCCTGTACACGCCGGCCGGCCTTGAGCAGCCGCTACGGTCCGGAACCGTGACGCTGTCAGGTGCTCCGGGTCCTATCCCAGCTCTCAGCATCCCGGCAACAACCGGCGCCTGGCTCGCGCGCCTGGCGGCGGCTGGCGCCAACCCCGAGGTCAGGGTGACTCTCCTCGCCGACCGTGTTCCGGCAACCGCCTACAATATCGTCGCCGACCTCCCCGGCCGCGACTCGAGCGAGGTCGTCATCGCCTGTGCTCACCTCGACTCTTGGGATCAGGGACAGGGAGCGGGAGACAATGGCACGGGAACGCTCGTACTGTGGCAGGCGGCGCGGACCCTGGTCGAGCAGGGACTGCGCCCGCGACGCACGATTCGTTTCGTGTCCTTCACCGGCGAGGAGCTCGGGCTGCTTGGATCGGAGACGTACGTGCGGGACCACGCCGCCCAGCTCAAGTCGATCCGCGCCGTAGTGAACCTCGACATGGTCGGCGAGCCCACCGGCTTTGCCACCATGCTCCAACCCCGGGCCGCGCCGCTGCTCACCAAGCTGGCGCAGCAGCTGGCCGGATTCGGTATTTCGGACCAGGTGCCCGATCAACCCGGGCTCTACTCCGACCACCAACCCTTCCTCCTGGCCGGTGTGCCGATCCTGGTGCTGCGCTCGCGTCTCGCCGCCGCCGTGGGCGCCGCCTACCACAGTGCTCGTGACACGTTCGACCTCCTCGACCTCGGACAGCAGCAACGCGCCGCAGCTGTCACCGCGGCACTGCTCTGGAAGCTGGCCAACACCGAACCGCTGCCGACGGCTCACGTCGATCCTAAAGTCGTCCGCAATGAGCTCGAAGCAGCCGGAATCGATGTTCGAGCGGTAGCGGGTCACCCGGAGGCGACACGCTGACTGCGCGAGGATCTTCCAAGCCATCGCGGAACGCCGTCAGTGGGGAAGGCTCCAGCCTGTACGTTCATCTGCCGTTCTGCACGTCACGGTGCTCGTACTGCACCTTTGTGGTCTCCACCTCGAGCCGGCTTCTCGAGCCCTACATGAATGCCCTCGAGCACGAGCTGAAGATGATCGACCTCGCGGCCGGCAGTTACCTCGAGACCCTCTACGTGGGTGGAGGCACACCGTCTCGGGTTCCACCCGATCGCCTCGCAGCGTTCCTCGAGCGGCTGACGTCACGTTTCCCCTTCGCTGTGGGGGCCGAGGTTACGGCCGAGGCCAACCCGGAGGATGTGAGCCCGGCGCTCCTGCAGAGGTGGTCAGCTGTCGGGATCAACCGCCTGTCGATGGGCGTTCAGTCATTCCTCCCCGGGGAGCTCGAGCTTCTGGACCGCCGGCACACCGCTGACACCGCCGAGCGCTCGGCACGCCTCGTGCTCGAGCACGGCGGGTTCCAGGTGAGCCTCGACCTGATGTTGGCGATTCCCCGCCAGAGCCGAACATCTCTCAGGCGAAGCCTGGCTAAGATGCTCGAGCTCCGACCTCACCACCTCTCGGTCTATCTGCTCGAGATGGACAAGCCCCATCGGCTGCAGGCGCTCGCCCGCCGCCACCCAGAGGGTTTCGCGAGCGACGAGGAGGCGGCCGAGCTGTACTTGCTGGTTCACGAGACACTGTGCGCTGCCGGCTACGAGCACTACGAGATCTCCAACTTCGCCCTCCCGGGGCACGCCGCGCAGCACAACACGCGCTACTGGCTCCATCTTGCTGTCCACGCTCTGGGCGTCGCCGCGCACGGCCACGACGGGAATCGGCGATGGGCGAACCTCGAGAACCTGGACGCGTACCTCTTGGCGATCGAACAGGGAACCAGGCCCCTCGCCTGGAGCACCATTCTCAAACCCAACGAGCTGCTCGCGGAGGACGTTCTCCTCGGGCTGCGTCTCGCCCGCGGCGTTGCCTGCGACCGTGTGGCAGAGGCGGCCTCGGTATTCCCATCGTTCGCGGCCAAGCTCGAGGACTTTCTCAGCCTTGGCCTCGCCGAGCGCGCCGAAAACTCAGTACGGCTGGCTCCTCGCGGGTGGCTCCTCTCCAACGAGCTGTTCCGGGAGCTCGTGTAGCTGGCGTCATCCTGCAACAGTCGCCGCTAGAATAGAGCTGGACAAGACGGCTACTGGGTCTGGGAGGACGACACGCACTTCGCCACCGCAGGCATCGAGGTCTCGCCTCTGCTGCCGCCACTGGTTGCCTTCGCGATATCGTTGTTTACGTCCATGGCGGGGGTCTCCGGCGCATTCCTGCTGCTGCCCTTTCAGATGTCGGTGCTCGGCTTCACAACGCCAGCGGTCAGCGCCACCAACCACCTGTACAACGTCGTGGCCACGCCCAGCGGCATCTGGAGGTACCTTCGCGAGGGCCGGATGGTGTGGCCCATCGCATGGGTGATCATCGCCGGGACGCTGCCGGGCGTGCTGGCCGGTGTCATCGTTCGCGTCCGCTACCTCCCCGACCCGACCAACTTCAAGGGGTTTGCCGGCCTCGTCCTGCTCTGGGTTGCCGTCCGCCTCGCGCAGGGCCTACGCGGCGGCGGCAAGTTGGCGAGCGCCGTTGCAGGCGCGCCGTCGCGCGTGAACATCGAGAAGGTCACAGCGGCCCGAATCAGGTACGAGTACTCGGGCCACCGCTTCGAACTCTCAACTCCGGCACTGTTCTCTCTCTCCCTGGTGGTTGGCATCGTTGGGGGTCTCTACGGTATCGGCGGCGGCTCAATCATCGCTCCTATCCTGGTGGCGGGTTTCGGCCTGCCCGTCTACACGATCGCCGGGGCGGCGCTCGCCGGGACCTTCGCCGCCTCCGCCGCCGGAGCCGCTTTCTACGTCGTGATTGCGCCGTTCTTCCCGGGGCAGGCCGTCGCGCCCGACTGGGGTCTTGGCCTCCTCTTCGGCCTCGGCGGCGCCGCCGGCATGTACTGCGGTGCACGGTTGCAAAGGCTAGTTCCGGCGCGCGTCATTCGGACGATCCTTGCTCTGATCGTGCTGTTTGTGGCGGGACGCTACCTGCTGGCGTTCTTGCGAGTGTGAGCTAGTCCGGATCGTTCATTCGCAATCTACTGCGACCGGCGACAGTCGAGCTTGGCGTACTTGGCGGTTCACAATCAAGCCTCATCGACACTCGAAACGGTGTCTAGTAGAACGAACCTGAACGAAGGAGACAGGCAGGGCCCGGCCTAGGCCACGCGGTTGACCAGGCGTCCTGCCCCGGTGACCTCGATTGCCACCTCGTCACCCGGGACCAGAAACCGTGGCGGTTTGAAGCCCGCTCCAACTCCCTTCGGCGTGCCGGTAGCGATGATGTCGCCAGGCAGCAGGGTCATTCCGCTCGACAGCGTCACCAGGATGCTCGGTATGTCGAAGATGAGCTGGCCGAGATGGCCGTCCTGGCGAAGCTCGCCGTTCACCCAGCAGCATATGCGGATCTGCTCCAGCGCCGGCATGGCCGACCGGTGGACGATGGCCGGCCCCATCGGCGCCGAGCCGTCAAGCGACTTGCCGCGAAACCACTGCACGTGGGCCGCCTGCAGGTCTCGTGCCGAAACGTCGTTGATGGCCGTGTAACCAAAGACATGGTCCATTGCCCGCTCCGGTGATATGTCCCGTGCCTCACTGCCGATCACGATCGCGAGCTCGGCCTCGTAGTCGAGCTTGTCGGTGACCTCGGCATGGCTGGGGATCGGATCACCGGGGCCAATGACCGCGGTCGTCGCCTTGGTGAAGAAGATCGGCTGTTCCGGGATGCCGGTTCCCCCGATCGCCGTCGCGGCAACCTCCTTGACGTGCTCGCGGTAGTTCTTGCCGATACAGATGATGTTGCGCCGCGGGCAAGGGATCGGTGCACGCGGCCGGACAGCGGAGACCGGTCGTGTGGCAATCCCCCTTTCCAACGCCCGGAGGCAAAGCGCCCAGGCCGCCTCCGCACCCGAATCACCCCGTTCGACCAGCTCGACGAGCGTTGCCGCGGGTAAAGTCATGCCGAGAGCTCCCGCCGCGGCCGCCAGGTCCACCACCCGATCCTCGCTCAGAGCTCCGAGCTGCCCACCTTCGAGCGTCAGAAACTTCATCTGCACCCCCTGTCAGCCGCGCGGCATCGGCAGCAGAGCGCCACCCGAGACCGGCAGATCGGCACCGGTCAGGTGACGGGCCCGCCGCTCATCGGCGAGGAAGTAGACCACCTCTGCCACGTCTTCAGGCTCGGCAATGCGGTTCAGCGGTACACCAGCGGCGATCCGGCTCTCCCTGTCTCCCTCGGCGAGCGACGGCTCCGCCATCGGTGTCCGTACCCAGCCAGGGGAGACCAGGTTGACGCGGATGGCCGGCGCGAGCTCCTGGGCGAGCGACTGGACCAGGCCCCAGAGAGCCGCCTTCGATCCCGCGTAGTGACTGTGCTCGGGCTCGCCGCGCTGGCCCGCCGTCGATCCGATGAGGATAATTGACCCTCGTTCCATCACTCGGGACGCTTCCCGGGCCAGGTAGTAGGCCGAGAACGTGTTCGTACGGAAGGTCTTCTCGAGGATCTCGGCGGTCAGAGTCCGGATGGCGCCGGAGGTCCAGATCCCTGCCGAGTGAACGACAACGTCAGGCCTTCCGGCGGTGGCCATCAGCTGGCGGCAGTCGACCTCCTGGGAGAGATCTGCGCCTACCGCGGCGACGCGTTCCGCGCCATACTCGTCCGCCAGACGCATGACCGGGGTCGCGTGGCTCCGATACTGAGCCACCACCCGGTCTGAACGCTCGAGAAACAGCCGCGCGCAGGCCAGGCCGATCCCCGAGGAGGCTCCGGTGATCAGGACGTTTCGGGAAGAACTCGTCATGTCGACCCTCCCCGCAACCGGCTCCTCGCCCGTCGAGAGCACGGCGCCCGCTGCGCTGAGAACGGAGGGTAGCACGCACGTATCGGAAGGCTTCAGCCCACCGGTCAGCCGCCGACGACACGCCTCATGATCGGACGGGTTGGAGAACGGCGAGCGACCTCCTCGAAGCCTGCGGCCAGGAAGGCGGAGACCGGACCGTGATAGGCGAAGACGTCTGGCATGCGGTCGTTCTTCGGCTCGACGGCGTACCCCTCGAGGATGCGCCCACCCTGTCTTTCGATGTAGTCCGCCGCCCCTTCGAGCAGGCGAACAGCGACACCGCCGCGGCGAGTCTCTCGGGCTACGAACAGGCACATCACCGACCACACCTCCTGGTCATCGACCGGGCGCAGGAGCCGCGACCGTTGCAGCCTTCCAAACTCGCTGTGTGGTGCGACGGAGCACCAACCGATCGGCGTCCCACCCCGGTATGCGAGCAGTCCCGGCACCCGCCCTCCTTCGACAATACTGCGCATCGCGCGACGGTTGCCTTCCCCCTTGCCGGCATCGAACTCCTTCCCCGGAAGCCGCCACCACATGCACCAGCAGCCGCCGCACGCACCCCGGTCGCCGAACAGCTCCTCGAAGTCCCGCCAGCGATCCGCCGTCAGCGGGTGGATCTCGAGGTCTGAACCACTCTGCGGCCGGCTCCTCCTGGACATCTCGCCTCTCCTCTTCACCGATCGGATGACATCCCTTTGAGCCTAGCATGCAGATCGGCCAATGCCGAGAACCCAGGTCAAGGTGATGTCGTAACTTGAAGCGTGAACGCATACAACAGATCCGGAAGCCCGCGTTCAAACCAAACGCGACGCGAGAGCATCACAGTGGGTGTGGAAGCGGTAGAGCGGTTGCCTCGGGTCAGCTCTCTTGACCGACGCCGGGAGGTGCCCGAGCCCGGGAAGCCTGGCAGCGAGAGAGCGCTGGTTGAGGCGGCCTGCAAAGGCGAGATCGAGGCATTCGAGGAGCTCTACCGGTTGAACGGAGGTGTCGTGTTCGCGCTCTGCCTGAGGATGACCAAAGATGCTGCGCTCGCTGAGGACCTCACCCAGGAGACGTTCGTCCGAGGCTGGCGGCGGTTGCGGTCGTTTCGCGGCGACAGTGCGTTTTCGACCTGGATATACCGCGTAGCCGTCAACGTCGTGCTCGGAAACCGGCGGTCACGGACGCAGGAGGTGACGATCGGCGAAGGTCGCGGGGTCGGCGTCTTGGCGGACGCATACGGCGAAGCGCAGGTCGACCTCAAGTTGGACCTCGAGCGGGCGATTTCCCGCTTGCCGGAGCGCGCTCGGCTTGTCCTGATCCTCCATGACATCAAGGGGTACCGCCACCGCGAGATCGCCGGTGTTCTGGGGATCGCAGAGGGAACGTCGAAAGCACAGCTGCACCGTGCACGCCGGCTGCTGAGGGAGGCACTTTCCTCATGAGATGCGAATGGGTGCGCGACCGGATCGATGACTATGTCGACGGCGAGCTGCGGCGGTCCGAAGCGCTGCTGGTCCGGGACCACTTCGAATCATGTCCGGAGTGCGAGCTGAAGGCCGCACGGCTACTCCGTCTTCTTGAACGCGTCGCCGGGTTGCCGCACAGGATCGAGCCGACGACCGATCTCTGGCCGTCCATAGCCCGCAAGCTGGAACGGCGCCCGCTGGCGTTGCCGGGCGGCCGCCGGTTGCTGGCTGTTGCCGCGGCACTGCTGCTGGCGGTGGCAGCGGTTGTCGTTCTCCGCGGCAACCTGGGAAGACCACCTCGGTCAGCCCTGGGAACGAGCCGGCCGGTGACGGTGTTGGTGCCAGGCACGGCCCTGGCCGAGGTCGCCTCAGCTGAAGCTTCCTTCGGCGATGCCCGCGACCGGCTGCTCGCGGTGCTCCAGACCCGCCCGGGGGCCTTGCAGCCACAAACTGTCGCGACGGTGCAGAAGAACCTGCGTGTCATCGACCACGCCATTTCGCAAATCACCGCAGCCTTGGAGCAGGATCCGAACAACGTGGATCTCGCACACCAACTGGTGGCGAGCTACCAACTGGAAATCAGCCTCCTCGAGCGGGCGACCATGACACCCGTCGAGCTGTGAGGCCAAGGAGGTCGAGATGAGAAGAGTGACAACCGTCCTGATCACGTTTCTGCTTGTCGCCGGCACGTCGTGGGCTCAGCAGAAGATCAATGAGACACGCGCGGCATCCCCCGACGGTATCGTGGAGATCCACAACCTCGCCGGCTCGGTCGATGTTGTCGGCTGGAGCAAGGCCGAGGTCGAGGTTACCGGCATGCTCGGAAAGGGGGCCGAGCGCCTCGCCATCGACAGCTCGGGCAAACGCACCGTCATCCGTGTTGTTCTGCCCCGCCACGCCCACAACGTCGACGGCAGCGAGCTGACCGTGCATGTCCCGGAGGGCAGCCGCGTCGAGGTCGAGACGGTGAGTGCGGACGTTTCCGCCGCCGGCCTGTCCGGCAAACTCGATCTTGAGTCCGTGAGCGGCGACGTCTCGATCACGGGCACACCGAGTCAGATAGAATGCTCGTCGGTCAGCGGTACCATCAAGACCGAAACGACGGCCGGCAACACCAGCCTCGAAACGGTGAGCGGTAAGATCAAGGTGGCGCGTGCTGACGGCGAGCTCAGCGCTACCAGTGTCAGCGGCAGCATCGCGATAGAGGGTGGCTCTATCACCGGCGGCAGGCTGAGCACGACATCCGGGACAATCCGGTGCGAGGCGGCGCCGACAGGCAGCGACAGTCTCAAGTTGAAGAGCTTGAGCGGATCCGTGACGCTTGTTGTTCCCAAGAATCTGGCGGCAGACTTCGAGCTCAGCACGTTCAGCGGGAACATCCACAACGAGATCGGCCCCAAGGCCGAGCGGACGAGCAAGTATGCGCCGGGTCGCCGGGCCCAGTTCTCGACCGGCGCCGGCGGGCCGCACATAGAGATCAACAGCTTCAGCGGCACTATCGAGCTGCTTACGAAGTAGCCCGGAGTCTTCTTACGCGAGCGCAGCGTCCGATTCTCGGACGTGAGCCGGACGCGGTCCGTCGCGTCCGGCTCGTTTCTTCCACACCGGTTCCCTCGGCACGTTGGAAGCCGACGACCGGCTCGGATCGCCTCTCGAGGCGCCGGCGCCCCTTACGGGCTCATAACCGTAAATGTGTCGCAGCTGTCGAGGATGCCGGACTGGTACCCACGCTGGAACCAGAAGGCGCGCTGGGCCGAGGTGCCGTGGCTGAAGGAGTCGGGCATCACGTACCCCAAAGACGCACTCTGAATCCTGTCGTCACCGATAGCGCTGGCCGCTCCGAGTGCCTCCTTGAAGCCACTCTGCCCGAGGAGGTGGCTCCGACGATCTGCGTGGTAGGCCCAAATGCCGGCCAGGCAGTCGGCCTGCAGCTCGAACCTCACCGAAAGGGCGTTGGCCTCGGACACACTCACTGAGCGCTGCCGAGCACGGATGCGGTCGGACGTCCCCAGCAGGTTCTGCACGTGGTGGCCAACCTCATGTGCGATGACGTACGCCTGCGCGAAGTCACCAGGGGTCTCACTGCGCGTTCGAAGGTCCTCGCAAAAGTCGAGATCGATGTAGACCCGATGGTCGTGGGGGCAGTAGAAGGGACCAACGGCGGGCTCCGCGAAGCCGCAGGCCGAGTGCACGACGCCGGAGAAGAGGACGAGAGTCGGTTCCTCGTACCTCCGTCCCATACCCGCGAACACCTCGCTCCAGGTCCGACTGCTGTCAGCAAAGACGCGCGACACGAAGCCGGTCCCTCCGCCGACCCTCCCCCCCGGCACTGGAGGCATGGAGGACGTTGAACTTGATGCGCCGGCCGGACCCTGCCGCCGTTGAAGGGCCGGATTGCCCGCGAGAACCATGTAGAGCACGATCAGAACGACGAACCAAACCGCACTGATGCCACTCTTAATGGGAAACCGGCGGCTGCGCCGGCCCTCCAAGTATCGGCTCTCTCGCGGCATCTTCCACGTCATGTTCGCCTCGCCGCTCGTCCCCCGGACCCGCCTCGGCGACCGCGACAGCTCGGCCGCCGCCTGTGAGCTCACTCAACACCGTTGTGACACATCCATCGTACCCGAGTCCCCACTGTAGAATGCGTTGCATGGAGCTTCTCTTCGGGAGTTGGCGGATCAGGAACTACCGACCGGAGGACCTCGAAGCGCTCCTTCGGCACGCCGGCAACCGCAACGTCTCGATCCATCTCCGTGACCGGTTCCCGTATCCGTACACCCGCGAGGCTGGCGTCGCGTGGCTCGGCCTTGTGGCCGAGCAGCAACCGACGACGGACTTCGCCATCGCCACTGAGGCGGAGCTCATCGGCGGCATCGGCCTCGAGCTCGGGAGCGACGTCGAACGCGGTTCGGCCGAGGTCGGATACTGGCTCGGCGAACCGTTCTGGGGAGACGGGATTGCGACCGCGGCGCTGAGGACCTTCAGCGCGTGGGCCTTCGAGCAGTTCGACCTCGTCCGCCTACAGGCGTGTGTCTTTGGGTCCAACCTGGCCTCGGCGCGTGTGCTCGAGAAGTGCAACTTCACCTTCGAAGGCCGCCTGCGCAGGGCGGTCGTCAAGGAAGGCCGGCGCATGGACATGCTGCTCTACGGGCTCCTGAGAGGCTAGCCGGCATCATTCATGAGGGGTCGTCGCCAGGGTCCCTGGGGTTGTTCTCCTCCTCAGGGTTAGTCCCAGATCCCGAGCTGCGCCTTCACGTCCTCGGTGGCGTCCACCCGGGGATCCCACGGTGGTGACCACACCAGATCGACGTCGGCCTTTTCAACCCCATCGATGCGGCAGACGGCGAACTTCGCGGCCTCGACGATCTCGGGTCCCAGCGGGCACATCGGCGAGGTCAGGGTGAGGCGAACGGTGACGGTCGTGCCGTCGACCTCGATGCCGCGGATCAGCCCGAGGTCAACGATCGAGATGTTAATCTCGGGGTCCTTCACCGGCTGCAGGGAAGTACGAATCTGCTCTGCTGTAACGGTCATTCCTCGGCTCCAGGGCTCACTCGGTGGTTACGGTGGTTTCGGTACGCCCCTCGGCTCGTGCAACGGCGGCGTCGAGCAGCGTCACCCACGGCAGCAGGGCACACTTGATGCGAACGGGAAACTGACGCACGCCGGTCAGTGCCTCGAGGTCGCCGAGATCGGCTTCGGCCGGCGGGTCCTCGCCGTGCATCATCCGCTTGAAGATCTCCGCGATCTGTCGTGCCTCTTCGACGGTGTGGCCCTTGACGAGCTCCGCCAGAATCGAACCCGACGCGGTCGACACCGCACAACCACGGCCGATCACCGCGACGTCGGTGATGCGGTCGTTCTCGACCTGCAGCTGCAGGGTCACTTCGTCTCCACAGGACGGGTTGAGCCCGGAGGCTTCGACATCCACCCGACCGATGTCGTGCCGGCCGCGCGGATGCCGGTGGTGGTCGAGGATGACCTCTCGATAAAGCTGGTCCAGCGCATCCATGCTCATGGGTTGAAGTACCTCCTCGCGAAGCGGATGCCCTCGTACAGGGCATCGACGTCGGGCTTGCTCGAGTATACGCCGAGCGAGGCGCGCGTCGTGGCCGCGACGCCCAGGCGCCGGTGCAGCGGCTGGGCGCAGTGGTGGCCCGCGCGCACCGCAACACCCGCCTGGTCCAGCAGGGTGGCCATGTCGTGGGGATGGACCTCGGGGTCGTGGAAGCTGACGAGGCCGCCGCGCTCGGCGGGGTCCGTAGGACCATAGATCACCAGGCCCGGGAGGCTCGACAACCGCTCCAGCGCGTACCCGGCCAGCTCCTCCTCGTGCTCGCGAACGGCCGCGAGGCCGACCTCCTCGAGCATGTCGACCGCGACCGGGAACGACGCCGCCGCCGCCACGTTCGGCGTACCGGCCTCGAACTTCAACGGCGGCTCGGCCCACGTCGCACGATCGAGGTAGACCTCGTTGATCATCTCCCCGCCGCCCTCCATCGGCTCCATGAGCTCGAGTATCTCCGGCTTTGCGGCGAGAAAGCCCAACCCCATGGGGCCGTAGCACTTGTGCGCGGAGTACGCGAGGACATCGACGCCGAGCTCAACCATGTCGACCGGCATGTGGCCCACCGACTGTGCCGCATCGACCACGACGATGGCACCGTGGGAATGGGCGGCTTTCGCAATCTCGGCCACCGGGTTGATGGTGCCCAGCACGTTGGAAACGTGCATCAGCGAAACGATCCGCGTCTTCGGCGTCAGCAGCGCGGGGAGCTTCGACAGGTCCAACCGTCCCTCGTCGGTGATCGGGATGTGCTTGAGGACGATGCCAGTGCGGCCGGCCAGCATGATCCACGGCACCAGGTTCGCGTGGTGCTCCATCTCGGTGAGAAGGACCTCGTCTCCCTCGCGGAGAGTGTGTTCGAGACCGCGCGCGACCATGTTCAGTGATGCGGTGGCGTTGCGGGTGATGACGACCGACGACGGACTCGGCGCCGCTACCAGTTGGGCTGCGCGCGCGCGGCAGTACTCGTACGCCGCCGTTGCTTCCTCGGCGAGGGTGTGGATGCCGCGGTGGACGTTGGCGTTGAAGCTCCGGTAGTAGTCCTGCTCGGCCGTGATCACGCCGTCCGGCTTCTGAGCGGTGGCGGCGGTGTCCAGGTAGACAAGGCGGTGGGCGTTGACGGTCCTCCTCAACGCCGGAAAGCGGCTCGTCAGCTCCGGCCAGCGGTCCTCCGCAACCGACGGCTGCGGGCTTGGGTCCTTGCTGGGCTTCTCGGCCTCACCTGTCATCGGTGCCCTCCGAGGAAGTGACTCAGGCGTTCCTCGACAATGTCCACGACCTGCGGGCGAACGGCCTCCGGCACCCGTGACAGCGTCGTCTCCAGGAAACCGCGCACGATCAGGCGCTCCGCCTTCTCGGACGGAATGCCGCGGCTCTCGAGGTAGAAGAGCATCTCTTGATCGAGCGGCGCCACGGTCGCGCCGTGTGAGCACTGCACGTCATCGGTCAAGATCTCGAGCTCTGGGATGGTGTCCGCGCGGCAGGTCTCGGAGAGCAGCAGGTTGCGGTTTTCCTGGTAGGCCTCTGTGACGGCGGCCTTCTCGTCGATGCGGATGATCCCCGTGTAGGCGGAGCGGGCGCGATCCGTGAGCGCCACCTTGAAGTCGATGTTGGACCAGGTGTGGCCGGAACGGTGGTGGTGAACCGTGTGGTGGTCCATGTGCTGCCGGTCTTCGCCGAGGACGAACCCCACCAGTTCGCTGCGAGCTCCCGCGCCCTCCAGCACCGCGCCGATGTCCATCTTGACCCGCGAGCCGCCGAAGGAGGCCAGGATCGTGGCCAGATCGGCGTCGCGGCCGAGCCGCGCGCGGGTGGTGACGTGGCCTGCGACACCGGCCGCCCAGCGCTGCACGAGGACGTGGCGGACGTGTGAACCCGCCCCGGCCTCGATCTCGGTTACCGAGGTCACGTATGACCCCTCTCCCCCGCCTGCGTGCTCCTCGACGATCGTCGCCTCGGCCAGCTCTCCGATCCGCACCAGCAGGCGTGGCATCGAGCTCCCGGCAGCCGCAGCGACGATGACCCGGATCGGGCCCTCGACGCGAGCCTTGGGCGGGACCAAGAGTCCGAGCCCGGCGCTCCAGGCCGCCGCGTTCAGCGCTTCGAAGAAGCCGTGCGTAGCCGGCACCGCACTCCCCAGCAAGCTTGCCGCCGCGTCGGCCCGTTCCAACGGCATGACGCGGAGCCCCGAGCGCTCGGCGTCCTCCGACAGGCGAACCAGCGGTGGTGCGCCGGCTCGCAGCAGGATCACCGCCCCGTCCAGAGGAACCTCCGGCACCTCCACGGCCGCGGGCTGACCGCCCTCGCCCAGCAGCTCAGGCGCCAGCAACCGGCTCGGGTCGCTGTAGCGCCACAGGTGCTGAACACGATCCGGTAGCGGCGTGTCGCCTAAGATCCGCAGCGCGCCAAGGCGAAACCCGAGCAGGACGTCGCTCTCGCCGAGGCGCCGGGACAGCTCGCGCACCGCTGCCTCGTCGAGAAGCGGCCGCGTCTCTGGAACGGCGGTGACGGGATTAGCCAACGGAGCCCTCCATTTCCAGCTCGATCAAGCGGTTGAGCTCGACCGCGTACTCCATCGGCAGCTCGCGCACGAAGGGCTCGATGAACCCGTTGACGATCATCAGTCGTGCCTGATCCTCGGAGATGCCTCGGCTCTGCAGGTAGAAGATCTGCTCATCGGCGAGCTTGGAGACCCTGGCCTCGTGCTCGACGCTGACGTCATTCTCAGCGATCTCCATGGTCGGGTAGGTGTCCGAGCGAGCACTCTCGCCGATCAGCAGCGCGTCGCACTCGACGTGGGTCTTGCAGTTGACGGCGCCCTTCGCCATCTTGACCAGGCCGCGGTAGGACGACCGCCCCGTACCCTTCGAGATCGACTTGGAGATGATCCGCGAGGTCGTATTGGGTGCGACATGGATCATCTTGGCACCGGCATCCTGGTGCTGTCCGGTGCCGGCGAACGCCACCGACAGCACCTCGCCGTGCGCCCGCTCGCCGACTAGGAGGATCGCCGGGTACTTCATCGTAAGCTTCGAGCCGAGGTTGCCATCGACCCACTCGACCACCGCGTCCTCGTACGCCTTGGCGCGCTTGGTCACCAGGTTGAAAACGTTGGTGGACCAATTCTGGATCGTTGAGTAGCGGATGTGTGCACCCTTGAGCGCGATCAGCTCGACGACCGCGGAGTGCAGCGAGTCGGAGCTGTACACCGGCGCCGTGCAGCCCTCGATGTAGTGCACCGAGGCGCCCTCGTCGGCGATGATCAGCGTGCGCTCGAACTGCCCCATGTTCTCGGCATTGATCCGGAAGTACGCCTGCAACGGGATGTCGACCTTAGTGCCGGGCGGCACGTAGATGAACGAGCCACCGGACCAGGCGGCGCTGTTGAGGGCGGAGAACTTGTTGTCGGCGGGAGGAATCACCGTCCCGAAGTACTTCTTGACGATCTCCTCGTGCTCGCGCAGACCGGTGTCCATGTCGCAGAAGATGACGCCCATTTTCTCGAGGTCCTCGCGGATCGAGTGGTACACCACCTCCGACTCGTACTGAGCCGTGACGCCGGCGAGAAACTTGCGCTCCGCTTCCGGGATGCCGAGGCGGTCGAAGGTCTTCTTGATCTTCTCGGGAACCTCGTTCCAATCCGTGGTCTGCTGACCGGTCGGCTTGAGGTAATAGTAGATGTTATCGAAGTCGATCTCACCAAGCATCTCCTGGTCGCCCCACTTCGGCATCGGCTTTGACAGGAAGATGTCGAACGAGCGGTGGCGGAACTCGCGCATCCACTCGGGCTCGCTCTTATAGCGGGAGATCATCTCCACGACCTCGTGGTTCAAGCCGCGAGGCGCCTTCAGCAGATACTCCTCCGCATCGTGAAAACCATACTTCTCCAGGTA
Organism: uncultured Thermoanaerobaculia bacterium; assembly: GCA_964552395.1. GTDB lineage: Bacteria > Acidobacteriota > Thermoanaerobaculia > Thermoanaerobaculales > Sulfomarinibacteraceae > JAJDNH01. The sequence continues at coordinate 32,524 of CAZKGM010000030.1, forward strand.
GTCCTGGTTCAGGCTCTCGATCTCTCGATCGGTTGCTCTCATGTTATCCCCCCGCCACCGGTTCGAGCTCGGGCTCCAGCCAGTCGTAGCCGCGTTCCTCGAGCTCGGTGGCAAGCTCCGGACCGCCCGACCGCACGATCTGCCCCTTCATGAACACGTGCACGCGGTCAGGTCGGATGTAGTTCAGGATCCTCTGATAGTGGGTGACGAGGAGGACGCCAACATCCTTCCCACTGGCCCGGTTGATGCCGTCCGAGACGACCTTGAGTGCATCGATGTCGAGCCCTGAGTCGGTTTCGTCGAGAAGCGCGAAGGTCGGCTGCAGGAGCATCATCTGCAGGATCTCGAGGCGCTTCTTCTCGCCGCCCGAGAAGCCGTCGTTGAGGTACCGTCCCATGAATGCCTTCGGCATGTCGAGCACCGAGAAGGCGTCGGCCAGGAGCTGCCGGAACTCTCGCACTGGCACATCCTCGCCGCGGCAGGCGGAGAGCGCCGCACGCAGGAAGTTGGCAACGCTCACTCCCGGGACCGCCACCGGGTACTGGAAGCTCAGGAACATCCCTCGGCGCGCCCTCTCGTCCGGGCTCATGTCGGATACCGAGACGCCGTTGAGGAAGATCTCTCCCTCGAGGCGATAGCTCGGATGGCCCATCAAGGCCGCGGCAAGCGTCGACTTGCCGGAGCCGTTGGGTCCCATGAGCGCGTGCTTCTCCCCCGCCTGGACATCGAGGCTCACACCCCTGACGATCTCCTTGTCCGCCACGTAGACGTGGACGTTCCTGCACGAAAACACCGGCGCTGAGCTCATTTCGTCATGACTCCTTGTACGCGGGCCTCATGCCTTGTCCGGCCCGCTCATTCACTTCAGTTGTCGGAAGGCGGCCGGAACCGGAACCGGTCCGCAGCGGCCACAGATCACCAACGTGTGCTTCCACCGATTCCTCGCCGTGTAGTAGGTCGTTGAGCGAGGTCCCGAACAGCACTCGCATCACCATTGTTTCGATGTGGCGCCACACGGAGCGCAGCCCGCAGCCGTCCTCGCGCGGGCAGCCACGATCTTCCGGCACGTCGGCTCCGTAGCAGAACCGCCCTTCAAAGAGCGGTTCGCCGAGGGACTCCAGCACCTGACCAACCGAGATTCTGCTCGGCGATGCTGACAGCGAGTAGCCACCGTGACGGCCCCGCTCTGCACGCACGATGCCGCCGCGGCGCAGCAGCAGCAGGACCTTGGCCACGGTCGGTTCGGGCAGGTTCTCGAGCTCGGCAAGCTGAGTCACGGTCAGCTGCCGCCCGTGCGCCGCCAGGCGCATGACGAGCCGGACCCCGTGCTCCTCTGTCCTGCTGATCCTCATCCTGTCCCCTCCCGGGCTGCCCGTTCTGCCCTCATCGGGTGAAACCGGAAATCCGGATCTTGAATTCCGAATTTTGCGATCTCCCCTACGGCTTCGTAAGATACATCCTCGTGAAATGATTCGCAAGTCCCTGTCATGAGGTCCCCGATGCGGCTCTGTTGGGGGCCTCCTCAGTTGACGGGCCGAAATGTCCCGGCTAGGATGCCGGTTGTGAAAATGGCCACATGGGGGAGGGCGCATGGCCAGCCAGTATCTTCCAGTCTTGATGGTGCTTGCGATCGCGATCGTGACGGCGACCGCGCTCCTTGGGCTGGCTGCCATTCTCGGTCAGAAAGGCCGCTCAACGTCCGCGTTGAAGCGCCAGACCTACGAGAGCGGCGTGCCTCTTCTGGACCGTGGCTGGAAGAGAATCCCGGTCAAGTTCTACATCGTGGCCCTGGTGTTCGTAGTGCTCGACGTCGAGGTCGCTTTCCTCTACCCGTGGGCGGTCAGCTACCGTGAGCTCCTCGCCGAGCAGGCTCTGACCGTTTTCTGGGACATGCTCGCGTTCATCGCCTTCATCGCCTTCGCCTACATCTATCTCTGGAAGCAGGGAGTTTTCGACTGGGGCCGAAGAAGGCAGCCACCAGCCGCCTCACCGGACCGAGGTGATCGATGACGCTCGCACGCACTCAACCACTTCAGGTGGCCCTCCCAACCGAGGTGACCGAGGTTCGCTTCGATGATGCCATGGAGAAGCGCATCCGGCAGATCCTGGGCCGCTACCCCACCCAGCGGGCAGCCGTTCTCCCAGTGCTGTGGATGTGCCAAGAGCTCTGGGGCTGGGTGTCACCGGGCATCATGACCGCGGTCGCCGAGCGGCTGGAGCTGGCGCCGGCGTTCGTCGAAGGGGTGGTGACGTTCTACACGATGTACCAGACCGAGCCGCCGGGGAAGTACCTGCTCCAGGTCTGCACGACCCTCTCCTGCCAGCTCTGCGGAACCTCCGCGCTGGTCGAGCACCTCGAGGAGAGGCTCGGCATCGGTTTTGGTCAGACCACGCCCGACGGTCGCTTCACACTGCTCGACGTCCAGTGCCTCGGCGCCTGCGGCGAGGGGCCGGTCGTCCAGGTCAACAGCGACTACTACACCGAGCTCACCATCGAGAAGCTGGACCAGCTCCTCGACGAGCTCCCGTAACCGCGGGGGGATGATGGAACCCATCCTGCTCCGAGCGCGCGACGAGGCCAACTCCAGGTCGATCAGCACCTACCTTCGCCTTGGCGGCTATGGCGCCCTCAAGAAGGCGCTCATCATGGACCCATCGGCCATCCGCGAGGAGGTCAAGAACGCCGGCCTCCGTGGACGCGGTGGGGCCGGCTTCCCGGCCGGCGTCAAGTGGGGGTTCGTGCCGCAGGACTCGCCCAAGCCCAAGTACCTGATCTGCAACGCCGACGAGTCCGAGCCGGGGACCTTCAAGGACCGCGAGATCATCCACGTCGATCCCCACATGCTGATCGAGGGGATCATCATCGCGTCGTACGCCATCTCCGCGAACACCGCCTACATCTACATCCGCGGCGAGTTCGTCGAGGAGGCCGAGATCCTCGAGCGTGCGATTGCCGAGGCCTACAAGAAGAAGTACCTCGGCAGGAACATCCTGACTACCGGCTACGACCTCGACGTGTTCGTCCACCGCGGCGCGGGCGCCTACATCTGCGGCGAGGAGACCGCGCTCATCGAGTCGATCGAGGGCAAGCGGGGCCTGCCACGCCTCAAGCCGCCGTTCCCCGCGGTGGTCGGCGTCTTCGGATGCCCGACCGTGGTCAACAACGTAGAGACCCTGGCCTGCGTTCCCCACATCATCGAGCGCGGGGCGGCATGGTTCGCCTCCATCGGCCGGCCGCGCAACACCGGGCCGAAGCTGTTCTGCGTGTCGGGGCACGTCAACAGGCCCGGCGTCTACGAGCTGCCGCTCGGCGTTACCTTCCGCGAGATCATCGAGGAGCACTGCGGCGGCATGCGCGACGGCAAGGCCCTGAAGGCGTTCATCCCCGGCGGCTCGTCGGCGCCCGTGCTGCCTGCGGACAAGATTGACACCGCCGCCGACTTCGACGCCGTCGCCGAGGCCGGCTCGATGCTCGGCTCCGGCGGGCTGATCGTCATGGACGAGACCGTCGACATGGTGTGGGCGCTGGAAAATCTGCTGACGTTCTACGCCCACGAATCGTGCGGCCAGTGCACGCCGTGCCGGGAGGGCTCGGACTGGGCCCTCGACATCGTGCGCCGCATCCGGCGAGGCCACGGCCGCCCCGCGGACATCGAAACGCTGCAGCGGATCTCCCGCTACGCTAGCCAGGGGATGACGATCTGCCCGCTGGGAGATGCCTTCTGCGGACCGATCGCGAGCTTTCTCAACCACTTCGGTCACGAATTCAAGGCCTACATCAACGCCGCGGCGCCGATGCCGGAGAAGAAGCTCCCTGTCCTCCCGGTGCGCTCGGGACGAGGCACGTTCGGGCTCTAGGAGAGAGCATGGTCACAGTCACGATTGACGGTCACGAGGTTCAGATCGCCGAAGGGACGAACATCGTCGAGGCGGCGCTGAAGGCTGGCATCGAGGTGCCCACCTACTGCTACCACCCGGGGCTCAGCGTTGTCGGCCAGTGCCGCATCTGCTTCGTCGAGATCGAGGATCAGCCGCGCCTCGTCACCGCCTGCTCGACGCCGGTTGCAGAAGGTATGTCGGTGCTGACCGCAAGCGAGCGCGTCAACGAGGCGCGGGCCGCGGTGATGGAGTTCTTGCTGGAGAACCACCCGCTTGACTGCCCGGTTTGCGATCAGGCCGGCGAGTGCTACCTACAGGACTACTCTTTCGAGCACGGTCTCGACACCACGCACATGGTCGACGAGCGTCGCACTTTCCCTGGGTTCGAGCGTCGCCTCATCGGACCACACGTGGTGCAGAACCAGAACCGCTGCATCCAGTGCACCCGCTGCATCCGCTTCACGGAGGAGATTTCTGGAACCGGTGATCTGACCATGAAGTCGCGCGGCAACCACTCCTACATCGACACCTTCAACGGCGAGCCGTACGACAACCCGTGGTCAGCCTGCGCGGCCGATGTGTGCCCGGTCGGCGCCCTCACCGTGAAGGAGTTCAGGTTCCGGGCGCGGGTGTGGCACCTCGAGGAGACGCCGTCCGTGTGCCCGGGCTGCAGCATCGGCTGCAACGTCGACCTCGGGCACTTCAAGGGCGTCGTCTACCGCTTCGTGCCCCGTCACAACGCCGAGATCAACGGCTGGTGGATGTGCGACTACGGTCGCTTCCTGGCCGAGAGCCTCAACGCGCGGGACATCGAGCAGCCGGCCCGCACCGGCGACCAGGGCGCGGCCGAGATGTCCTGGTCCGAAGCCATCGACGAGATCACGCGGCTCCTGTCCTCGGACTCCGAGGTCCAGGTCGTCGCCTCCCCCAACCTGCCCAACGAGGCTCTGTTCCTGGCCAAGAAGGTCTTCGCGGATCACCTTGGGGTTCGCGTATTGACGCCGGTTTACCGCGGCGAGAACCGCCGCATGAAAAACGGCCAGCGTCAATGGATTGCCAACGTCGACAGCCACCCGAACAGCACCGGGGCGCGACTGATCGGCCTCCCAATTGGTGATCAGGATGCCCTGACGACGATGCTCGGGAGCTCCACGGGGCCGCTGGTCGTGCTCGATAACCACGCCCATCCGTGGTTGCAGACCGAGGCCGCAGCCGAGATGCTGAAAGGACGCCCCGTCATTGCCCTCGGCCGCACCCACACGCCGCTGTCACGCCAGGCGTCCGTACTGCTCCCTCTTGCCTCGTGGGCCGAGACCGACGGCACTTACACCTCCTCGACCGGCCGAGTCCAGCTGGCGCAGCGGGGGCTCTTCCCGAAGGCCGGAGCGAAACCGGCGTCGGAGGCGCTGCTCCTCCTGGCCGCCCGACTGGGCCTCGAGATCGATCCCGGGCTCTCCCCGCGGGCGCTGTTCGAGGAACTGGCGGCAGAGGTTCCCGCCTTCGCCGGGATGACGTACCGGCGTCTCGCCGGTGAGCCCGGAGTGCCGGCGCTGGGTCTGGAGGAGGTCGCCCATGTGGGCTGAGATCATCGTCACCCTCATCAAGCTGGCCGTGGTCATCGGCGTGCTGTTCACCACGGTGCCGATCATGGTGTGGGTGGAGCGGCGCGGCTCGGCGCTGATTCAGGACCGGCTCGGCCCGAACCGCGTGGGGCCCTGGGGACTGCTGCAGCCGGTGGTGGATGCGGTCAAGCTCCTGACCAAGGAGAACCTGATTCCCGACGGCGTCAACCGGTTTTTCTATGTTCTGGCGCCGGCGATTGCCCTGGTTGTCGCCCTCAGCACCTTCATCGTCATCCCGTTCGGTTCCGATCCCGGGCTCAAGCTCTTCGGCCACGCCATCGACGGCTTCATCGTCGCTCCGGGACTCAACCTCGGCATCCTCTACATCTTCGCAATTGCCTCGTTCGGCGTGTACTCGATCGTGCTCGCGGGATGGTCTTCCGACAACAAGTACGCCCTCATGGGCGGCATCCGCTCCTCGGCCCAGATGATCTCCTACGAGCTCGCGATGACCGTTGCCGTCGTCGGCGTCCTGATGTCGACCTCATCGTTCCGGCTCGACAGCATCGTGCTCGCGCAGACCGGAACCTGGTGGGGATTCCTGCCACGGTGGAACGTCTTCCCGCAGATCATCGGCGCCATCACCTTCATCGTGGCGGTCTTCGCCGAGACCAACCGGCTGCCCTTCGACCTCCCGGAGGCCGAGGCGGAGCTGGTGGCGGGCTACCACACTGAGTACTCCTCGATGAAGTTCGCATCTTTCTTCATGAGTGAGTACATCAACATGGTGACCTCCTCGGCCCTGATTGTGATCCTGTTCTTCGGAGGCTGGACGCTGCCGGGTGTGGCGGCGCCATCCGGGTGGATCGGGGCGATCCTCACCGTCGTCGTCTTCTCGCTGAAGGTCGCGTTCTTCCTCTGGTTTTTCGTCTGGGTTCGCTGGACCCTGCCGCGATTCCGCTTCGATCAACTGATGGGGCTCGGCTGGAAGGTCATGGTGCCGCTGTCGGTGCTGAACTTCGTGTGGGTCGGCGCCGCCATGGCGCTGCGAATCCTGTAGTGGAGGTCGCATGGTGACCTACGTCTTCCTCGTCGCTGCACTGCTGGCCGTCGTCTTCTCTCTGGTGACCATCGCCCACCGCAGCCCGGTGGTCAACGTGCTGTCGCTGGCGATCGTGTTCTTTGCCCTGTCGGCGATCTACGCCATGGTCGGCATGGACTTTCTCGCCGCCATCCAGCTCATCGTCTACGCCGGCGCGGTGCTGGTACTGTTCCTGTTCGTGATCATGTTGCTGAACATTCGATCGGTGGAACGTCTGGGATCCGGGCGACCGCTACAGGCCGCTCTCGGCGCTGCGGCTGCGATCGCAATCGGTGTCGCCATTATCCTCGTGATCGCGAGACAATCACCGTCGTTCGGCTCGCTTCTTCCCGACACTGGCAAGGGCACTGCGTACTCGATCGGCCGCGCCCTGATGACCACCCATCTGTTCCCGTTCGAGTTCGTCTCCGTGTTGCTGCTGGCGGCGCTCGTCGGTGCCCTGGTGCTGGCCCGCAAGGAGGAGCGATGACTCCCGCGACGCTGATCCCGATCCCGTACACGTGGATTCTCTCCCTGTCGGCGGTCCTGTTCGTCATCGGCACTATCGGCGTGCTGCTGCGCCGTAACGGCATCGCGATCTTCCTGTCGCTGGAGATCATGCTGAACTCCGCCAACCTTGCTTTCGTCGCCTTCGCGCTCGAGTTCGCGGCAAGACGCGGAGTCGCCGTCGCCCTCACGGGTCAGCTGTTCGTGTTCTTCATCATCGGCATCGCCGCCGCGGAAGCCGCGGTCGGGCTCGCCCTCTTCATAGCGCTCCACCGCCTCAAGGAAACCATCGACGTGGACCGCTTCAACATCCTGCGCTGGTAGGAGGACGGCATGCTGGGCTCCCTGTGGCTGATTCCGATTCTCCCGCTCATCGGGTTCGTTCTCAACCTACTCCTGGGCGGTGTCCGTGCGCGCAAATCACTCGTCAACGCTGTCGGAGTGGGCTCCGTAGGCGCTGCCACCGCGGTCGCGTTTTCGACCCTCTGGCAGTACGTCCATCAGCCGACCGTGACCATCGTCGAGCGCTACTTCACCTGGATCGCCGCAGGCAGCATCTCGGTCAACGCCTCCTTCCAGCTGGATCCGTTGTCGGCGGTGATGGTGGCGTTCGTGACCTTC
>CAZKGM010000031.1:0-35629 GCA_964552395.1 uncultured Thermoanaerobaculia bacterium
TGTGAGCCCCCCTCCCTATTGATAGGGGAGGGATCGCGCAGGAGCGCCCTCTCGCCCACCACCACTGTGATTAAGTGATTGAGTAATCAAGTGATTAAGTTCCGAAACCCGCCCGAAGAATGCGGACGCAGCGCGCTCCAGAGCATGTCGCTCTCGGCGGGGCGTGCCATGCTTCGAGGTTTCCTGGAGTGCCATCTGCTTGCTGTCGCGTTGGCGGGAAACCTCGAGCTTGGCAACTCGCGGGAAGCGCGTCGGCCCGTGTGGCTACAGTTACGATGGAGGCGCCTCGTTGCCTGCCCGGAGCGGGCCTTGAAGGCGGTTCGGGGGCTGAGGTCGTCGCCCGCTTCGGGCAGGTGACGACGGGCGTCTGCGGAGCAGACGTCCGGGCGCCGGAGCTCCAAAGAAGGGTGCCCTGCCCCTCTCGGAGAATGTTGCCGCGATGGCTGGCGTATCGTCGGTTGCGGTGGATCGCGATTGGATGACCTGGGCTGGCGCGGTACGCCTCGAGACGGTAGGCTGACGGCGTGAACAAGCTCGAGGCAGGGTACCCGATAGCCGCCTCCAACGAAGGCCAGGAGAACGCGCTGCTGCGCGAGGCCGAGGCGCTCGAGGCCAGGGGGGCGCGAGAGAGGGTGGCGTACTACGCACGCCTGCTCGGGCCGGGGCGCCCGGGGCGTTTGCTGGACGTCGGTTGTGGCAACGGCTACGCGGTGGACGAGTGGCGCTCGCACGGCGTCGACGGCTTCGGCGTCGACAGCTCGATCTACCGGCTCGGCAGATGGGTCGCCGAGGGTGGCGACGCGCGCGGGCTCGTGGTGGGCGATGCGGGCCACCTGCCGTTCAGGGATGGCGCCTTCGCGGACGTCATCTCGTCGGGGATGATCGAGCACGTGGGCGTCGACGAGAGCCCGAGACCGTACTCAGTGCGCGCCCTGCCAGGGCGCGATGTGCTGCGGGCGAAGGTGATCGAACAGCTGGTCCGGGTCGGCGACGGCACCGGCGCCGTCTTGGTGGACTGCCCCAACGGCGCCTTTCCGGTCGACTTCTGGCACGGCGACCGGATCGGCTCGTTCCGCCTGCACCGGCTCCCGGATGTCCTGCTGCCGACCTTCGGCGCCTTCCGGCGCTGGGCTCGTCGACTCGGGCGCCGGGCCCACCTCCGCCCCCTGTCGGGCAGGCTGAGCTTTCGCCAGGTGGGGCGGCACTGGTGGGGGCGCCTGCTGAAGCCGTCCATGGCCCTCTGGCTGTGGTCCCTCGACCTCGGCCTCAAGGCCGGTATTGGCAGGCTCCTGGCGCCCCTGTACCCCTACCTGGTCGTCGAGCTCTGCCCCCCCGCCACGGCCGGCCGCCCTCCCGCGCACCCTGAGTGAGTGCTCCACAGCGTCTCCGATCGGCATCCCGAGGGCTGGTGGATCGGAGGTCCCAGCAGATTGCCACTGACTTGTCCGGCTAAGAACCTCTTTGTCTTCTGTTTGTGTTCTTCTGCTTCGTGGTCTTTGTGTCTTGGTGGTTGGATTCTCGTCAAGCGGTTGCACTCTCGCGGGCGCCGTCCTTGTGGCGGTAGATCAGCCACAGGTTGCGGACGTAGATCACCCAGCCGGTGCTCTGGCCGAGCACGCCGACGATGTCCCGGCGCCAGATGAAGTAGATCACCAGCATGCTCGCCCCGCCGAGGCTCATCCACCAGAACGAGACCGGCACCACCGAGCGTTTGCGCCGCTCGCTGACCAGCCACTGCACCAGCATGCGCCCGGTGAACAGCACCTGGCCCAGGAGCCCGAAGACAACCCAGGCGATGCCGACCGCCGACGAGATGTTCAGCACCGCGAACAGCGTGGTACGGCCCGAGTAGTCTGCGTACAGAAGCTCCGCGAAGCGATCCGGGGGAAGGTCGGACTCGTGGCCGTCGCGCCAGCTGACGCGGTACAGGTAGCCGCCACCAGGGCGGGGAATGAGCTCCACGGAGCGGACGCCGGCGGGCTTGATCTTGAGGTGCAACGGCCGGGTGCCTGGATCTGGGGTGGGCGTGGGGGTCGTGGCCGTGGCCGGCAGCGTGAGCAGCATGACCACGAGGGCGAGCCACAGCGATGCCGGCGAGCGCCGCGGTCGCGGGAAGAGGCTCCCGGCCTGGTTTGCCGTCACCGCAGCTTCCAGTCCAGGTGACGATCCTGCATCCAGCGCACGGCGAGGGCGTCGCGAAGGCCCCTGAAGGCCCGGTCCCAGGTGCCGTACTTGCTCCGTCCGGCCGCGCGCGCGGTGTGGCGGACCGGCACTTGGAGTACCGAGTAGCCCTCCATCTTGAGCAGCGTCGGCAGGAAACGGTGCATGCCGTTGAACATCTTGATCGAGCGGATCGCCTCGCCGCGGAACACCTTGAGCGGACAGCCCGTGTCCATGATGTCCTCACGCGTCAGACGGTTGCGCACGCCGTTGGCAAAGCCCGAGGAGAAGCGGCGCCACCAGCTGTCGTGGCGCTCGGCGCGGATTCCGACCACCGCATCGACCCCCTTGCGCTCGAGGGTTGCTACGAGCTCCGGGATGTCCTCAGGGTAGGTCTGGAGATCGGCGTCGAGAAACGCGACCAGATGGCCACGGCTCGCTCTGAAGCCCGCGTCCATCGCCGCCGACTGACCGCAGTTGTCGAGAAAGTGGAGCACCCGCAGCCACGGCCGTTCCCCGGCCAGTGCGTCGAGGCGTTCGCTGGAGCCGTCCGTCGAACCATCGTCGACGACCACCAGCTCCCAGCCGCCCCCGATGCCCTCCAGCGCCGCCCCCACGCGCTCCACCAGCGGCGCCGCGTTGTCCACCTCGTTGTACAGCGGGACCACGACCGACAGGAAGACCTCCGTGCTGTGCTCCATGGCGCGAACAGAGTACCACGGGAACCAAGCTCGCAGCGGCCTTTGCGGAGCGGCAGCACGTCACCAGGTGGGATGGATCGGCTCGGAGCCGGAGTCGGGGGCGAGAGCGGCCTGAATGAGCTCGCCGAGCCTGGTCATCTGCTCGGTCGTGAGCACCAGCGGTAGCGACTGCCAGCTGAGGAAGCTCGTGGCGACGAAGTTGAGCCGGAATCGTCGCTCCGTACCCTTCGGCTCGAGCTCTTGGACCTCGACGCGGGTCTTGCCCAGGCCGATGCGCAGGGTCACTGACCCGAGGTCTCGCGTGATGGTGCCTTGAAACGTCGTCCTCTTGAACCAGTCGATGAGTCCCAAGGGAAGACCTCCGATCTTGGTGCAACCGCCGGCCGAGCCCAGCTCGATGTGCCCACGATACTCGCTCCGGCGGCGGAGAGGTTACGCCCTGGCGCAGCAGCCGCGAAGAACCGGGTGTTGCGGCCTTCCTTCCAGAGAGAAACGGGGCAGGCGCCCGGGCGACCTGCAACGGACGTGACGATTGGGCCCAGAACACATTGAGTCGGAGGTTCGTGTGGTGTCGGTACAATCGGCCTCGTGCAGCAAAGGCCTCCCTCACACGATCGGCACTGGAGCACGGTGCAAGAGCCGCGCCCCACATCGGAGGCGGACGCCCTGTACCAGCGGCAGAAGGCCGAGCTCGAGCGCCGGCTCGAGAGCACCCGCGTCATCGACGTCGTCTGGGCCGTCCTGGCCGGCCTCGTGGCCGGCTTCGGCGCCGCCTACCCCCTCTTCTTGAAAGGCGTCGGGGGCTCTTCGGCCGGCGTCACGGCGGCGATCGTCGTTTACAGGCCCCACCCGCTGCTCGGAACCGTCATCGGCGTCGCCGCCTTCGCCTTCATGACCTACGCCGTGCACCGCACCCTGCGCGCCCGCCGCGCGAAGAACTACTGGGGCCTTTAGCGGCCCGGCCGGGGACCCGGTCCGGCTGCGATTCGCGATACAGGATCATCTGCGCGTTTTTCGCTTGTCACACGTCTCCAACGTACCTGCAGGTACGCCTGCGCCGTGCTCCTGCACGAGAAAGCGCACATCCGACGCCTGCCTCGCGAATCTCGCTGCGAACCGGGTTTCCGGCCGAGCCGCGGAGAGCTTGGAGAACTGCCCGGTGGGGAAGGCAGCCTCGTCCACGAGTGTGCGTTTCACAGGTAGGGCGTGCCCTGTCGCTGTGAAGCCGACTACGGTGGTGGCGGGGTGTTGTCCAGGAAGCGGGAAGCGAGCTCCGGTGTCGGAAGCAGGCAGGTGTCGCGCCTTCCGAACCAGCGGTAGCGGTTGCGGGAAACCAGGTCGTAGAGCGCGTCACGCAACCGTCGGGGGAGGATCCGGAGGGTGCAGAGCCACCTCCACGGCGGGCGCAGGTGGTCTACGATCTCGAGCGCTGCGGTGGAGCGCAGATGGACCTGACCGGCGCCCGCGACCACGAGCGAAGGGACCGTCTCCGGCTCGAACCCGTGCCGGCGCAGCAGCTCCCTCCCCGCACGCGACTGTGCGGCGGCAAAGCGGAGTTCGTTGTCACGTTCGTGGCTCAGAATGAACCTAACGGAGCCCGCGCACAGGTCGCACATCCCGTCGAACACCACGACGCAGCGCTCGCTCATGCCGGGAATGAAGCCGTGCCCGTCACTCACCCTCTCCCAACGCCTTGTCCATCACACGCTGCTGCTTGGTTTCAGAAAAGCCCAGGCGCTCGTAGAAGAGCTTGGCGTCGGCCCGGCTCGTGCGGCTGCGCACCCGCAGCTTGCCCACGCCACGGCCCGCGGCCCACGCCTCGGCAGCTGCAAGCAGGAGCTTGCCGATGCCCCGGCGCCGCTGCGGCTCGCTGACGACGAACCCGCCAAGCTCCGCGAACCGGTCCGACTCGACACGGAGGGCGAGGAACACGTGAATCCACCCGACAACCGTGCCGTCGGGCAGGGCGGCCACGATCACAGCATGGTCATCCGAGCCGAGGACGGGCGGCAGGCGGTCTTTGGCGGCGGCAGAAGAGGTCGGGTAGCCGAGCTCGGTCGACAGCGCGGCAAGGAACGGCGCATCGTCCAGGGTCGCGCGGCGAATCGCTACCGGATCCATGTCAGGAAAGGGGTCGCGACAGCCCCGGCGGCGGTCGAGGACCCAGGCTTCATGAACCACCCGCCGTTGCTACTCGGCCGGCTCGGTTTGCATCGTACGCCAGGCGACACGCCACTCACCTCCCGATCGTGACAGGATGAGGATATCGCGCCCGCTCTCCCGGTGCGTCACGCCCTCCACCTCGTACACGATGAAGAATGGGGTCACCGCGACCGCCACGTCTCCCACCACGTCGATCTGCGGCTCGCCGGGGGAGAACTCGTGCGTCGTGGCTGCCTGGTCGTAGTCGCGGTAGGAGCGGACGTATGCCTCGCGCCCGCCAACGCGCGTCGCGAGGCCGGGCGGCGCGACCACGACGTCCTCACAGACGAGCCCGCCGATCTCCTCGTACCGCCGGCTCAGCCACAGCTCGTTGATGCTCTCGACGACGCTCCGGATTGCCTCTTCCGCCGATACTCCAGGGTGACTCATAGTCTTTCCCCCGCCAATCCGTGGCCGCGCGCGGCCGTGGCGCTGCGAGGCCGCACCCACCGAGCCAGACCCGGAGCGCGACGCCCCACAGGGCGCCGCTCCTCAGAGAGCGGGCGGGAGTCGAAGCGGCGACAGTTTCAGCTCGATGCGTCGGAGCCTCCGTAGTCCAACAGGCCGGTGTGGAGAATCAGGAGCCAGCGGTCACCGACTTTCGTGTACCCCTTGCACGCCCGGCCCTTCCAGTGGAATGGCTCGCCGGTTGCCCGGCTGCGCCACAGGGTGTCAACGTCAACCACTGCGAACGCGCCGTCGCCCTGCTCGGAGACCTCGATCCGAACCGTGCGGCGGTGGTTGTGCACGAGCTCGTAGTCCCGGAAGAGGGCTTCCCAACCCGCCCGCCAGCGCTCCCGGTCGTACCTGCCGAGCGGAAAGACCCACGTCTCCGGGTCGTGAGCGTGAGGAGCCGGTGGCCACGGCCAGACCATGTCCGGGTGGAAGAGCGAGACCAGCGTCTCGGCGTCCAGCCGGTTCCACGCCTGGGTCTCGCGGTCGACCATGGCTTGAATCTCGGCCTCGATGCTCGACATGGACGCTCCCTTGACCGGATCTTTGATAAGCGGGACAGGCCCGCGATGTGGCGGCGGCACCTCACTCCGGTTGCTTCGACCTGAGCTCCTCGAGCGCCTGCTCGTAGTTCTTACCGTCGAAGTGCTTGACCTCGATGCCGGCTTCCCCAAGGTCGCAGTTGTCGAGACAGCGCACGTTGATGCTGAACAGATCCGGCGCCGAGCGCGGGTTTGAGAACGGGTGAATGCCGCAGTACCGGCAGTACCAGTGCTTGGCCGTGTCGGTCCCGAACTGATAGAGAGCCAGCGACTCACCCCCGGAGAGGAGCCTGAAGCGCTCCGGCGGGACACGGTGATGCAGGGCGCCCTTCTTCGTGCAGATCGAGCAGTTGCACTCCGTGACGCTGGTGAGGTCGGTCTCGATCTCGAACCGGACCGCACCGCAATGACAGCTTCCCGTGTAGGTCCTCATGCTGGCCTCCCAACGAGCTCGAGAACCGTACGGCGTCCTCGAGAGTCTGACTGCTCCACTGACTGGACTCTCCCGGCCATGAGCGTCCTGACTCCAAGTATACGGGTCCGACCGTTCTTGGCGCCGGCCACACTGGTCTTGTGGGCGTCATCGCGCCGCGCAGGGGAGGAGATGTGGTGCCTGGCGGCGGCTCGGCTACCTCTCGATCGCCAGTCGGAGCGCCAGAATGGCGAGGACAACGCTAACGGGCGTGAAGATGAGGCTCTCGAGCGACGACAGGGACACGAGATTGCCGACGATGTTGAAGGTGAAGTAGATGAAGACCAACCAGATACAGTAGCGGCCTGCCGTTTGCAGGGCGGCCGATCGGAACTGCCCGATGCGGGCAACGACGACCAGACAGAAGAGCAGGGTCACGACCAGGCTGACGACCTCCAGCAACAACGGATTGACCGGCGCATCGACCGCCCGGCCGCCCCACACAAGCGTCATCGGCACAACCCGTACCAAGACCAGAAGGTGGAACATCGCCAACAGACAGAGGGCGGCGAGCAGGATGTAGCCTGCCGTCCTGGCGGAGATGAGGTCTCTGAGGACTCTCGTCACGCCTTCGCTCGGCTCTGGACGACTCTGGTTTGCGCCAGGCGATCTCCGATACGCGTGCGGTCCCCAGAGGTCGCGATCAGCACGGCGCCGAGAATTCCGAGCGCCGGCAGGCCGTCCACGACGCGCAGGACGTTCCTGACCAGGGACCGCGGCAGGCCGGGCCTCCCCCCGACGGGGCGCACGACGCGCAGTCCGGCCGCCATCTTCCCGGGCGTCGCACCTGCGAACGCCTCGAACAGAACGAAGTACAGGAATATCGCGGCGAGGAAGGCGAGGCACAAGGGGTCGGTGACGAACCAGCCGTGAGCCCAGCGGTGGTCGCTGGCCGACATGATCCATGTGCCCTTGGCGATGCGGGTGACCGGGAAGAACACGGCCGACAGCACCATCAGGTCGAGCAGGATTGCCAGGTAGCGGATCGCCACGCCTGCGTAGGCCATACGGGTTGTCCTCCGTACCTCGAGCGTACCCGGATCGCTGCCGCGCTACAACAGACCCGGGACGAACCGTTTGGTGCGGGCGCAGTAGGCCGCATATGCGGGGCCGAGCGACTCGAGAAGCGCCCGCTCCTCCCTGGCGACCCGGTTGAGCACCCCGAGGATGATCGGGACCAGCAGCCCGGCGATGCTGAGCCAGTCGGCGAAGAACAGCCCCAGCCCGAGGAACGCGATCAGGAGGCCGGTGTACGACGGGTGGCGCATGAAGCGGTAAAGCCCACGTTCGACCACGGCATGGTCGGAGTGGATGGCCACGTCGACCGTGAACAGCCTGCCGAGCGTGATGATGGCCGTCCAGCGCAGGGCCAGGCCCCCCACCAGCAGCGCCAGCGCTCCATCGCGGACGATCGACAACGAGACCGGGAGTCGAGTCCCGGGGACCCATTGGGCGGCGATGGCCAGGGCCATCCCGAGCATGATGCTGAGCCAGAGCAGCCGCATCGAGCCCCGGTCCTCGGTCCTCGCCGCTCGGCCGCGCGAGCGCTTGAGGAACGAGAGCGCGATCTCGGAGATCGGAAAGAGTGCCACCACGACCAGGAGAATGCGACTGATCATCCGCCCTCCGGATGCGGAACCCCGGCTCCAGGCGCCTTCGCCCGCTACCTTTCGACCCGGACGGCCGCGGTGGCGCTCCACAGCTGGCTGCCGCCCTCGCTCACCGCACCGTCAGGTGTGAGATACGTTCCGCCACCCCTCTCGGGTTCAACCCGGGGGTTGATGAGGGTGTCCGCCCCGAGCTTGCGTGCCTCGGCCTTCATCTTCTCCAGGGCTCGTTCTCCCTACCATCGGACCATCGGCAGAGGGCGGAGCGGATGATGCAGGAGCTGGCGCACCACGAGGGTGGTGAGCCGGCGGTGAAAACCGGAGTTGGGGAGGGAGGCCCTGATGTCCCGAACAACGGCCCGCTGGATGCCGAAGCGGATGAGGCCGAGAGAGACGTCGACCAAATCGGCCCTTCTGAACAGCTCGACGGAACGGCCGAACGGACCGCGGTAGCGCGTCAGCTTGTGGTGGTTGAGGATGATGGCCTCAACCTCGGGAGCGTGAGATCCGTGGCCGGTCGATTCCAGGTACTGGTGCGCGAGGCGTACCGACGGCATCAGGTAGTCGAACGTGCCGTCGGTCCAGATACCGAGGTCATGAAAGGCGGCGGCAATGACGACCTGGTCCGGACAGCCACCGCCGAGCTCCTGGAAGAAGCGCAGAACGCGAAGGACGTGGTTGGTGTAGGCGAGACGATCTCGACCCAGGGCCGGAGCATGCGCCTGAATGATGTCTTCTGCGAGCCGAGAATCAGGTGGGGCACCCATCGCCTTCCTCCCATGTAGCAGCTCTCGGTTCGAGATCAAGTATACGGGTGCGGGCAACGGAGTGCCCGGCTCACTCCGTGCTTTGCCTCCACTCGGCGATCTGTCGCGGCATCTCCTCTCCCGTGCTGCGAGCATAGTTGAGCTTGCCTTCGGGGAAGAGCCGTTCAAACGCGTCAGGCTTGTGGGCCTTGAGCCAGCGCCTGAACGCCATGACGCTGGCTACCGACCTGACGACAGGATACTGTCCCAGAAGTCACACTGCTCGGTGCGGACACCGTCGCCGGCACTGACCGGCACGTCGAGCCGCAGGTGCGGGTCGTCGCCGGACGCCGCCTGCGGCCACCCTACGCCCTGGACCACACCGGGGTCGCCGTCGGCGGCGAGGGACGCCCAGGCGCCGAGCATGGCGTCGGACAGCGCCTGCTCCTCCGGCGGCGGGTCGTAGCCGGCGATGTGCAGGTCGCCGAAGACGTAGGGCAGCTCGGCGCCGTGGTAGGCGCCGTACGCCTCGAGCAGGGCCGAGCCGCCGTGGTAGGCGCGGGCGAAGAAGTAGCGCCACACCGGGAGACCCTGGCCGGAGCGGGCCGCGCGCACCACCCGGCGCGCGGTGCAGATGAACTTGACGTCGCTCGTCAGCGCGACGTAGGCGCCCCGCGGCGAACCGTAGTCGGAGACCGGGTAGTGCGCCAGGGCGAGATCAGCCAGGGCCTGGTTGCCTCCGGCCAGCCCCAGCACCGCCGCCCGGTAGCCGTCCTCGGTCATTCTCAGCGGGGCGTCACGACCGGTCTCCTGGGCGTTGGCCCCGACCACCAGCGGCACCTGGTGGTGGCGGCCGGACGCGATCATGGTGAGCGGGTCGTCCGGGATCACCACCCCGTCGACCACCGGCTGGTACGGCCCCTGCGGGCCGGTGACGCTGGGCGGCGACGGCAGCGCGAGCACGACCGCATCCGCCGGCAGCGCGCGCATGCAGCCCGCGACGTCGGCGGCGCCCGAGCATCCGGCCGCTGCAACCAGCTCGGCGGCGGTGGCGTGGGCGGTGCTCAGGGTGTGGGCGCTGCAGCCGCCTGACTCCATCAGCGCGGAGGAGAAGAGGCCCGCCGCGGGGGTTGCGACCAGCAGCATGCAGGTCTCGACCGCCCCGGCCGACTCGCCGAACGCCATCACCCGGTCGGGATCGCCGCCGAACGCGGCGACGTTGCGGTGCAGCCACTCGAGCGCGGCCACCAGGTCGAGGGTGCCGAGGTTGCCGGAACCGCCGTCGGCACGCTCGGCGTCGATCTCGGGGATACTGACGTAGCCGAGGGCCCCGAGCCGGTACTGCACGGTCACCGCGACCACCCGGCCGTGGCGGGCGGGCTCGGCGCCGTTGTAGAGGATCTCGCCGGGTCCTGCTTCCACGGTGGCCGAGCCCTGCACGTGGCCGCCGCCGTGGATGAACACCATGACTGGCAGCAGCGTGCCTGGTGAGCGCACAGACGGCGTCCACACGTTGAGCTGGAGGCAGTCCTCGTCGCCGAAGTAGGCGCCATTGTCGTCGAGCTGCGGGCACGGCGGCCCGAACTCGGAGGCGTCGCGTACGCTCTGCCACGGCGCCGGCGGCTCGGGCGGGAGCCAGCGCAACGGCCCCACCGGCGGCGCTGCGAACGGAACATCGCGGTAGACGACGACATCGCCCTCACGCGATCCCCGCACCAAGCCCTGCTCGACGCGGACGACGTCCGATTCCGGCACGGTCCGTGCCCTGGCGCGGCGCGCCTGCGCTCCCGCTGCGCCCGGCACAGCGATGGCGAGCAGCAGGATCTGGACTAGGAACCGGGGTCGAGCCGTCATCGTGCCGTTCGACGCCGGTTCGGGTCGTGGAGTTGACGGGCTACCCGGAACGCATGCCGCCAACGACCACTGGCCGACGCGGACCTCTGGAATACCCTACACCCGGCGTGTAAGGCGAGATCGATGACGCTCGCGCGTCGATGGCGCTGCGCCGCGCGCTCGACGCCGGCGCGACGATGGTCGACACTGCCGACAGTTACGGCAGGGGCCACAACGAGACCCTGGTGGGGCGTCATCGCCAGCCGCCGCCACGAGATCGTGGTGGCCACCAAGTTCGGTTTCCTCCTTCCGCCCGAATCCGAGCCGTACGCCTTTCCGGTCGGCTTCAACTTCGGAGAGCTTGCCGTCAACTGCTAGCCACGCCACGTCCACGAATACGCCGAGGCCAGCCTGGGGTGCCTCGGCACCGACTAGGTCGACGAGAACCTCGCTGCCGCCGCCCTCGATGTGGACGCCGACACGCTGGGACGGATAGACCGCACGCTGGCCGGCATCAAGCCCCTCGGCGGCACCCTGTTCGAGAAACGGTGGGAAGCCCGTGGGTCGCTCAGTCCCAGCTCGAGACCTGCACCCACTGGAGATCCCGATCGACTGTCAGCAGCGTGCCTGCGGGGTAGGTTTTCCCGGCGAGGGTGAGCGGTACTCTGAGCTCGAGCCGGGTCCCATGGCATTGGAGCTGGGGCTCGTGGTTGCGGTAGCTGAGTAGGCCGGTGGTTGTCCACTTGCCGTCGCTGGAGATCTCCTGGACGATCAGGTAGGTGGTGCAGAGCTCGGTCCCTTTCGGGTAGGTGGACACGACCTTGGAGTAGCTCGGCAGGCTGGGCTGCATTCCACTCAGGTCCATCCGGCGCAGGTGGCTCTGATAGAGCAGCTCCACATGCGTCGTGCGATCCCCGGTGGCCGAGTCCGCCGGGATCAGGATCGTCGCCGAGGTCACCCGCTCGTCAGTGCTGTGGGTGAAGTTAATCAAGCCCCAGATCTTCGGGTTCCCGAGACCCCCGGAGGCGGAGTCGGCGTGCACGCCCTTGTCGTAGCTCCAGCCGGGGCGTCTCATCTGCCGATCGTAGAACTCGTACACCTCCTGCTTCGAGGCGTCGGTGCGGAGCGAGAGGCTGCACATGGTCTGACCGGTCTGCTCACAGGCCTCGACCGGCATGATCGTGGCCCCGGGAAAGACCGGGAAAGCTTCCCTGAGCAGGGCGGGCAGTTTGGAGACCTGGTCTCCGCCCGCAGGGGCATCGAGTCGCCGCAGGACGGACGTGAGCCCCCTCTTCTGGGCGAGGCTGACGGCGCTGACCCCCGTCGTGGTCACGCGCGTGCTGTCGCCGCCCCGGTCGATGATCAGCTCGGCGATCTCCTCGTGGCCGCCGTTCACGGCGAGCATCAGCGGGGTCCAGCCATCGGTTGTGTGCGCGTCGAGTGAGGCGCCGACCTGGATGAGCATCCGTGCAAGCTCGATGTGGCCGTTGGCAACCGCCGTCATCAGGGGAGTCCAGCCGTCCTTGTTAGCGGTGTCGAGGGTGGCGCCGCGCTCGATGATGAGTCGCGCACACTTGGGCTGACCGTAGCGCAGGGCAAACAACAGCGGCGTCCAGCCGTCATCGTTGCTCACCTTGAGGTCGGCGCCCTTCTTGACCAGCAGCTGCGCGTTGTCGCCTTGGCCGTAACGGAGCGCGCACATCAGGGGCGTCCAGCCGGACTTGCCCCGGACCCCGATGTCCGCGCCCTGCTCGATCAGATGCCGGGCCAGCTTGGGCTGCTCGAAGCGCAGGGCGAACATCAAAGGCGTCCAGTTGTCCTTGTCGGCGGCCTCGGTCTCGGCGCCCTTCGCGATCAACTGCTCGGCGCACTCCGGCTGCCCGTTGCGGATGGCGAACATGAGAGGGGTCCAGCCGTCGCCGTTGTGGATGTTGAGCTTCACTCCGCGGCCGATCAAGGTCTTGGCGAGCTCGGGATGCCCGTACCTGAGGGCGAACATGAGAGCGGACCACCCCTTGCTCTCGATGGCATCCAGGTCAGCGCCGCGCTCGATGAGCGCGGCGGCTGCTCGGACCTGTTCATAGCGGATGGCGAACATGAGGGGCGTCCACAGGTCCTTGTCCCGGGTATCGATCGCCGCACCCGTGTCCATCAAGGCGAGCGCGATCTCCTCGCGGCCGTTCCGGATGGCGAGTATCAGCGGAGTCCAGCCGTCGGAGTTGGCCACATCAACTCGGGCGCCCTTGTCGATTGACAGCCTGGCGAGCTCGGCGCCTGCATACCTGATGGCGAACATGAGGGGGGTCCACCCATCCGCAGTGGTCGCATTGACGTCGGCCCCCGCCTCGAGCAAACGGCGGGCCATGGCCGGCTGCTCGTTGCGAAGCGCGAACATGAGCGGCGTCCAGCCTTTGGCGTCGGCGACATCGATCTTGGCGCCGCGCTCGATCAGCAGCCCGGCGATCTCGGGCTGTCCGAAACGAAGGGCGTACATGAGGGGCGTCCACTGGTCCTTGTCCCGCGCATCGATCTCGGCGCCGCGCTCGATGAGCAACCGGGCCTCGGCCCCGCCCTCGTTTCGGATTGCGAACATCAGGGGCGTCCAGCCGTCCTCGTTGTGGGCTTGGATGTCGGCGCCGCGGTCCACCAGCAGGTGGGCCGTCGCCGTGCGTCGGTACCTGAGGGCGAACATGAGCGGTGTCCATCCCGAGCGGTTTGCCGAGTTGATCCCGGCCCCCCTGTGGATCAGCTCACGGGAGACATCCTCGTGGCCGTAGCGGATCGCGAACATGAGAGGGGTCCACCAGCCCTGGTTCTTGGCGACGAGGTCGGCTCCCTTCTCCACTAGACGCTGAGCGATTCGGGGTTGGGAGAAGCGCAGGGCGTACATCAGGGGCGTCCACTGCTCTTTGTCTCGAGCGTCGATCTCGGCGCCCAAGCGCAGCAGCTCCTCCGCCATCCGGGGCTGGTCGTAGCGCAAGGCGAACATGAGCGGGGTCCAGCCCGAGTCGTTCGTTCGTCTCACTAGCGTCCGGTCCCGCGCCAGCTCCTTGACCGCCTCGAGGTCCCCGTTCTTTGCCGCGTCGAGGAACCAAGCAAACTGGTCATACCCGGGCTGACCGGGCGCGGTCGGGTAGACGTAGCCGCGCAGGACGGCGGCGGCGTCGGCGTGGCCACGCTGAAGCGCCAGGCACAGTGGGGTGCCATCGATCGCCTTCCCACTCTCGTTGGCGCACTTCTCTGGATTGAAGTCGGGCAGGACGGTTGTGCTGGCCTGAGCCTGGTGCAGGGGACCGTGGTTGCTCTGGATGTTACGCAGGGTGACGCTGGCACCGGCCTCGATGAGCTGTTGAATGATCTTCTTCGATCCCTGCCACGAGGCCCAGTGGAGTGCGGTCCAGCCCGCCTCATCCCGGAGGTTGGGCTCGGCGCCGGCCTTGAGCAGGGCCGCGACCAGGTCTTCATGGTTGCGGGCCGCCGCCCAGATCAGCGGCGTCGCCCCGTCCATGTCCCTGGCATCGATCTCGGCGCCCCGTTCGATCAGCAGCAGGGCAATCTCGACGTTCCCGGTCGTGGCGGTGAGGTGCAGGGGGGTGACCCCGCCCTTCGTTCGCGCGCTCACGCCTGCGCCCCGGTCCAACAAGAGCTCCACGATCTCCCGGTTGCCAACGTGAATCACCATATGGAGGAGCGAAACACCATCGTCCGAGGAGCTGCTGATGAGCTTGGGAGTGTCGGTCAGCCGCGCACGGATCTGCTCGATCTCGCCGGCGGCGGCCAAGTTGCACATGCTCTCCAGCTCCGGCTTGCCGCGGGCGGCGACTGCGCAGATGGTGGCCGCATCCTCGGCCGGCAGGTTGCCAGCAGTTGCCAGCAGAAGTGCGGCTAGCAGGCAGCACCTTCCGCCCAGAGTTACTGAACCAGCTCGCTTGTGTTGTCTCATGTGTCCTTCCCTTTGTGCCGGGATTCCCGGCCAGGCCTCTAGGGTTGCAAACGCCGGTCCAACCTCGTCCGCGTCCTGGAAACTCCCGCGGCCTCCTGCTGCCTCAGCACTTTCCCGTCAACGGGGCGATGTCGATAATCGTACTACGTGTAGGGTCTCATACTCGGTGAGGTGCGGTCATACCGGCTGGGGTATGGCGCTCCGGGCCACCAGCTACGGACCCGTCGTTTCAGTCCCGCTGACGAGGCCGAGTCTCTCACGGTCGCTGGAGCTTGATTCGTATCAGGGTCTCGATGTCGTCAAGTGCGGAGAGTGCCATGGGTAAGATCCTCCAGGGGTTAGGGCCGGCGAGCCGGCGGCTTGCTAAAGGGCGAGCCAGGGGATTGCAGCCCGGCGGTCGTACGCCGCGGAGAGAACTCCGCTGAAGCGAGACATCAGGTTGAGCTTGACGGCCGGCTGCGTCGGATCGACTGAATCGCTTCGTCGAGCTGCTGGAGAAAGCGTGAGCGGTCACGCTGGGTCAGGGGCCGGGGTCCGCCCGTGATCTCCCCGGCGCCGCGGAGGTCCGCCAGCAGGTCCCGGGTCGCGACGGCCTGGCCGATATTCGCGTCCGTGAACGGCTTGCCGGTTGTGCCGATCACCCGCGCCCCCTCCTTGAGACACCGGTTCGCGAGCGGGATGTCGGCGGTGATGACGATGTCGTCGGGCTCCACGTGCTCGACGATCCAGTCATCGGCCGCGTCGAAGCCCTCCTCGACGAGCTCGAACGAGACGCGTCGCTCATCCGGAACCCGCATCCAGGAGTGGGCCACCAGCGTTACGCCGAGGCCGTAGCGACGGGCGACGCGGTAGACCTCCTGCTTGACCGGGCAGGCGTCAGCATCGACGTAGATGTGCAGCATCCGATAATCCTCACTCCGTGCTGAACCGGAAGCGGAGGCGCACCCAGCTGGTGACCGGCTCGCCGGCCGGCACGCTGTGAAAGAGCATACACGGCCACACGATGGGATGGCTGCGGAGCCGCGCGAGGCGGAACGCCAGACGCATGAGGCGGGGTGGCGGTCTTAGCTACCGGGCCTTGGTCACTCCGATGACGATCAGAAAGCCCCAGCTGCGTGCGTCGTACTCCGGGAGGACGGGGAGCTTGAGGTAGCGGCACGCGATGGAGAGGCCCCAGCGGCCGGCCTCAGTCCTTTGCCGGGCCATGATCTCGGCGCCGTAGCTTGAAACAACACTCGCGTCGGAACGCCGGACGGCACCCACCACGGGTCCGATTTCGAGATCAACCGGAGCCAACGGGAGCAGGTGGAAGTGCATGCCGCCGGCGAGGTATGCGATCGGCTCCCGCTCCTGGGCGTGCATTTCGTTGGGGCCGCCGCCGGACCAGTACCGGCTGGCGACCTCGACCTTGCGCCGGGCGTACCCGACAGCCAGGGAGTATCCCAGGCCGTCCCGCTCCCACTCTCGCCGGACCTCGACGCCGAGCCCGGGTTCTGGCGTGAGATTCTCGGTGAGGCTTGGCTGGCCAGCGCGAACCTCTTGGGCGCCGACGAGGAGAGCTCCTCCGATGCTGGTCAGGGTCGACCCGGTCTGCGCGCTGGCCGGGCGGGCCAACATCATGACGAACGGTATCGCCAGCAGGAGTCGAAATGCGCCTTTCATTCTCCGAGATCCTCCAGGACTGATCATCATCCAGTCTACGGATTGCACGCGGCATCCGTCGGGAGGGAGTTAGAGGCGATGGGGGAGCCTGACAAGAACCAACTGGCGACTCGGGTACGGGGGAGCCGGTTTGCCCGGTGACCGAAGGTCGGGCGTCGGCAGCGACCCGCTTCGGCGTCTCATGTTCCACGCGTGTTTGCCGATACCTGGTCCTCGACGAAGTCGATGACCTCTCGGCAGCCTCCGTCGGCGATGAAGGAGGCGTGATCCTCGGGGGTCGTGAACAGTCGGCCGACGATCTCGCTGCAGAGATCGCTGCCGTGCTGGCGCTGGAAGTTCTCGAGAAGGCGGGCGGGCCTTCTGCGGAAGCTCGCCAGGCCGAGTTCGTGCAACCTGCCCAGGAGCTGCGAGTCTCGTCTCGGGCGTCGGCGGCCGGAGTAGTGCCGCAAGGTCAAGACGAAGATGCCGACGGTCAGGGCCGCACAGCTGCGGCCCCGAAGCCCGACTCCCCCGGCGAGCCCGGCCACGTAGGTGGTCCCGGACCGCGCCAGCTCCTGCTCCGAGGCGATCCGTTCGAAGGTCTGGACCGCGCAGTTGGCGCAGTTCTGAGTCCGGCCGCGCGCCTCGAACTCGGTCAGCGCCCTATCGATCAGCGCGTCCGTGCGGCTCGCCCACTTCATGAGGAGGCGGCCACACTGGCGGGCCTTGCCGTCGCGCACGTACCGGACCTTCTCTCCGAGCCTGACCAGTGATTGGCCCGTGATCTCCCAGCAGTCAATCGCGCCTGAGGCCTCGGAAAAGGCCTCGGCGAGCCGCACAGCAGCGTGCAAGGTCGCCGCCGCCCGGGTGGCGTTGTCTTCAAAACGCCGCGCAGCTTGCAGGCCGGCGGACAGGACGGCGCCCGAGAGCAGCCCGCACGCGTCGCCCCTGTGCATGAGACCGCCGGACAGCAGATGTGACGCTTGCTCCTCGAGGGGCGCCTCGATGCCCGCGCACCGGTTGTGGGTTGTGAAGGACGCCTCGGAGCAGCTCACTCCCCGCAGCCACCATTCCCTGGCTAGCCCCCGGACCCTGTCCTCGCGCTCGCCCATCGGATGCTCCCTCTTGCAAAGGCTACCACCCGAAACGGCGGAACCGGCGGCCTCGACAGGGGTCGGCCGCACGCTAGCATGGTGGGCGCCGAGAAGGGAGCCCGCCATCACCTTCGTCTGCACGGTGATCCGGCGCCTGCCGCTCTCGACCACCAGGGTGCGGGCCGCTCCCGGCCGGCCGCGCAGGGCTCCGATCACCTGCCCCTTGGTTGCCCCCTCAACCTCGAGCTGTCCGACTCGGACCAGCCGGTCGCCGGCCTCGATCCCATCGACCGAGGGCTCGCTGTTCACGGCAACCACACCGGCCACAGAGAAGCCGCCGTCATCCTCGGCGCGGACCGTGAGCCCGACGATGTCGATGTCGTGGTCGTCGGTCTCGGGGCCGGCTTCCCAGTAAGAGATCCGGTTGGGGAAGTCGGCCTCGAGGCGGAAGAGCTTCAGGACCTTGGCGCCGAGGAAGCCCGAGACCGGCCCCGCGGACCTGCGCGAGTCCCAGTCGAACAGCCTCTGGCCGAGCCCGAGCTCCCGGGGACCGCCTCGGTCACGATCAGGACCTCGGTGCCGGTGTCGACCCAGGCGTTCGCCTTCCTGATGGTGCCGTCCGGGCGCACCAGCCCGACCTCGACGATCATCCGGTTGTGACCGAGGGTGAACGGCACGGTGACCTGGCTCTTGACCTGCTGCTGCCTGCTTCCCGGGGCTGCCTCCCGAGGGCCTGCTCGCCGGCTAACACGGCGTGCGTTGCCAGAGCCAGCACGCCGACCACCACCAGGGCACGAAACTCCGGCGCACGCGTCATGGAATCACCCTCCTTGACCGTGGTTCGACGCAAGCATCATGTCCAGCTGGAGCTTTCAAGAAATACACGTGCCCGCGCCGAGACGGTTTAAGATCAGAGTTCTTCTCAGGGTTGAGCAAATCCCTGAGTTCTCAAGGCTCGGTGCCACTGGTAATCTTAGGGAGGAGGTACGGTGGAAGGGCGACGCGCTGCCGGAAGGGTCGGGGGTTGCGGTTTGTCAGGGCGGCCTGGGCTTGCCGGCACCGCCCTGTCGACCCTGTTCCTGCTCGTCGCCCTCGGGGCCGGCGCGGCGACGGTCGAGACGCCGCCGCCACGGATCCACGACGTGTGGAGCACCGCCGAGGGGCTTCCGCAGAGGTCGGTCAACGACGTGATCCAGGACCGGCAGGGTTATCTCTGGCTTGCCACCTTCGGCGGCCTCGTCCGCTTCGACGGGCGCCTCTTCAAGACCTTCGCGCCGGCAACGACGCCGGGGTTGACGAGCATCCGCATCCTCTCATTGCTCGAAGACTCGGCAGGCCGACTCTGGATCGGAACCCAGGACGCCGGCATCATCGTCCGAGAGGGTGAGAGATTTCGGCCCGTGGCGATGGGCAAGGGCTCAGGGCAGCTCGTATGGGTCTTCGCCGAGGGCACTGACGGCTCGGTCTGGGCGGGATGCGGAGGGGGACTCCTGCGGTTCGAGGGGCTACGCCTCGCTGCCCGCTACGATGTCAGCGACGGCCTGCCTGCCGACGAGGTTCTGAGTCTGACCGCCGGACACGACGGCACCATCTGGGTAGGAACGCGGGAGGGCCTGGCACGTTGGTCGAGAGGGACGATCGAGCGTGTCCGTGACCCGGCCTTCCGAACCGCCGGGGGGGTGTACGACATCGTCTCGGATGAGTCAGGGTCGGTCTGGATCCTGATGGACGATACCGTCTACCAGCTGGTGAATGGGAAGGTCGTCCGGCGTGTGCACGTACCCGCCGTCGGGAGCAGGTCGGTGGGAGCGCTAGCCGTGGATCCGGCGACCGGGGTATGGGTGGGAGGAGCCGGCCTGTACCTCCTCCCCCGCGATGCGCCGGAGCACTTCGAGCCGGTAGAACGCTTCAGGCGTAGTCCAGTCCGTGCCCTGGCGCTGGACTCCGAGGGTAGCCTGTGGGCAGGCACCGACGGAGCCGGCCTGCACCAGTTGCGGCCCGGCCGGGCAACGACCCTGGCCGGGGATTACGGATTGCCTGAGCGCAGCGTTACCGCGATCCTCGAGGACCGCGCCGGGACGTTGTGGGCCGGCTCGCTCTGCGGCGGTCTGTTCAGGGCGACCGGCCGGCGGTTCGAACCCGTGCTGTTGCCCTCGGGTGCCGGCTTCGGGTGCGTGTACTCGCTCGTTGAGGATAGGCGTGGCGGCCTCTGGGTCGGACACGAGGGACTGACGCGGATCGCTCCTGACGGCGGGATGCGGCATTTCGAGCGGGCGGACGTGATCCCCCAGGGCAGCCTTTACACGCTCCTCGAGGACGACGACGGCTCACTGTGGATCGGCACCGATCGTGGCCTTGGGCGACTTGCCGGGGGGCGCTTCGAATTAGTCGCGGCGGGAAGCGACAGTGACCCGCTGGACGTGCGCTTCCTGGTGCAGTCGCCCGACGGCGCGATCTGGATTGGGACGACCAATGGGATCGCGACCTGGAAGGCGGGAAGGCTCGACCGCTTCCGCGACGTGCCGGGAGCACCGCGAGGGAGGGTTCGGGCGATTTGGTTCGACGGGGACGGCTCCACCTGGATCGGGACCTACGGCGGCGGGCTCGGCCGCCTGCGTGAGGGCCGGTGGTCGTGGTTGACGACGGACGAGGGCCTAGCAGAGAACGTCGTGTCGCGGATCCTTGCCGACGAAGCCGGCTTCCTCTGGCTGTCGGGCAACCGCGGCATCTCCCGGCTGTCGCTGGAAGAGCTCAGGGCCGTCGCGGATGGCAGGTCGGCGCGCGTTACCCCGCTGGTGATTGGCGAGCGGGACGGGCTCACCAGTGCGGAGACAAACGGTGGTTTTCAGCCCGCGGGTTGGCGCTCGCGCGACGGTAGGCTGTGGTTTCCCACCGCGGCCGGCATCGCAGCCATCGATCCCGCCCGCCTCCGCCGCAACCTGGTGCCGCCGCCCGTGGCGGTAGAGGACGTGTGGGTGGGCGGCCAGAGGCTCGTGGGAGCCGCACCGCTCCATGTTCCCGCAGGAGCGCGGAACCTGGAGTTCCACTACGCAGCGCTTGCCTTGGCGCATCCGGATGCAGTCGAGCATCGCTACCGCCTGCGAGGTTTCGACGACGACTGGGTGCGCGCCGGAAGCCGGCGGCTCGCCTTCTACAGCCGGGTACCGCCCGGCCGGTACGAGTTCCAGGTTGTCGCCGCCAACGAGGACGGCGTATGGAACGAACGCGGTGCCTCGCTTCCGCTGGTAGTCGACGCTCACTTCTACGAAACCTCCGGCTTCAGGCTGTTCGTGGTGCTCGCCGCCATCGCACTCGTGGTCGGCTCGCACCGCTTGCGGGTTCGGAGCGTGGAGCGACGGCGGCGGCAACTCGAGGCGGAAGTGGAGGCCCGCACCCGGGAGCTGTCCGGCGCACACCGGCGGGCCGAGCAACACCTCAGACTGCTCAGCGAACAGGACGAGGAGCTCAAGAGGCTCAATCGGAACCTGGCGCAGCTGGTGGACGAGCGTACTCACGAGCTGCGGGAGACCCGCGACGCCACCATTCTCTCTCTGGCGGGGCTGGCCGAGCTGCGCGATGGCACGACCGGCGCCCACCTTGAGCGCATTGCCGCCTATTCGCGACGGCTGGCCGAAGCCATGGACGGCGGGGCCTACGGTGACCTCGGGGAAGCGTTCATCGAGCAGATCGCCCGATCCAGCCCCCTGCACGACATCGGCAAGGTGGGCGTGCCGGACCTCATTCTGCGCAAGCCCGGGCCGCTGACCGTCGAGGAGCGAGAGGTCATGGAGGAGCACACCAACATTGGCGGCAACACTCTGCGCGCGACCCTCGATCGGTTCGAAAGCCAGGGGTATTTGGAGATGGCGATGGACATTGCCTACTCCCACCACGAGCGCTGGGATGGGACGGGCTACCCGCTCGGGCTCGCCGGAGAAGCCATCCCTCTCGCCGCACGGATCGTGGCATTGGTTGACGTCTACGACGCGTTGACCAGTGAGCGGCCGTACAAGTGCGCCCTTCCCCATGAGCAAGCGATCCGGGAGATCGTGGCCGACCGTGGTACCCACTTCGACCCCATCGTGGTGGAGGCGTTCCTCCACGTCTGCGATCAGTTTCCCGACCTGGGTGCGCATTGCTCGACGGACGACGAGGCCTCGCCCGCCGGCTAGCCCAGGTCAGCGGGCGCAATTGCAGCGAGACCGGAGAAGATGCCCCGCGGTCGAGGGAGGCAGCTCGAGCGGGCTCGGGCGGTCGCTACGGTGTCGCTCAGTCCTGCTCAGTGGCTCGCGGCCGCCGGAGCCCCCAAGAATCATCCCCCCTCCCGGAGAATGTCGGCGCGACGGCGGGCGATTCGTCGGTCGGGGCAGGTGCGGGGTCCATTCCATCCTTCTCTGTGCCTCATGCGGCAGGCGTGTGGCGACCCGGGACAATGATGGGCGCGCCTCTTTTCACCGGTCACTCCAGCCGCATCGAGGCGATTCCGACCGCGAGCTTGCGGGTGTCGCGGCTGCGGTCGAGCTCGGCGGGCGACGCCGCGTCGGGCAGCTCGAGGACCAGCGTGTTCTTCTCCTTCAGCGTGCCGGCCGGGATCTTCCAGCGCCAGTCTTGGAACCTCCGGTCGCTGCACTCGAAAGAGGCCACGGTCGTGCCGTTGAGCTCGGCGCGGACGTGCTGCGTGAAGTAGCAGGACCCCTTGACCACGAGCGCCCTCGCGCGGGTGGCGGCGTCCCGCACCGAGAACAGCGCCACCGCCCTCGTGCCGCGGCTCCAGCGGAACGTGCGCTCGGGGCCGTACCAGCCGCTCCACAGGTAGCGGTCGGCGTCGTGGCTGCCGAACCGGACCACGGCCCCGAGCTTGAGTTGCGGGTAGGTCCGGGCCACCGGTCGGGCCTGCACCTTCACCACCGACATCCGGTCGACCCTGGCGACCTCCCGGCTCGGCCCTAACGACAGCAGCCAGTCGCGCTCCTGCCGCTCGCCGCTGGGGACGTCAGGCTGATATCCGATGTTGGTGCAGGCCCAGATCGTGACCGGCCGGTCCTCGCGCAGACGCTGCTCGAGCTTTGCTCGACTGAGGACGGGCATTCTCTGGTGCAGGTAGTAGTGCGCAACGCGCCGGTTCCACCGCGGGTAGAAGTAAACCGCCTCGGGCGGGCCCTCGCGCCTCCAGACCTTGACGAAGTCCCGCATGCCCGCCTTTTCGAGGTAGCCGTACTGGAGGCCGGTGGCCAGGAGCTGGACGGCGACGACGGACACGATCAGGGTCATCGCAGCCGCGCGCCGGGTCGAAGTTGTTGCTGCAACCGCGACCAGGGCGATGACCGGCGGGACCACCAGCACGCTGAAACGCGGATGGTAGAGCACGGGGTGGTAGAGGTCGCTGGTCAGCAGCGCTATGGCCACCGGTGCGAGTGCCATCCAGGCGAGGAACGCCGCGCCGGCGCCGCGGCTCGCCGGGGCGCCGAGGTCCTCCTCCCGGCGCCGGGCGCGGACAATCAGCAGCCCGGCGGTCAGCGCCAGGATGGCGACTGACGCCAGCTGCGCGGCCGGCCACCAGCGGGACGGCAGGCCCGGCCGTCCCCAGAGGATGTCGCGGGCGTACACGGCCCACGCCGTGGAGAGGGAGGCGGGCGGGATCCACGATAGGATCCGCGACGTGTAGAGGCCCGACCTGAAGTGGTCGACGTAATAGAGCCACGGCAGGAAGACGAGACCGACCGCGACCGCGCTCAGGCAGTATCGGCCGATGTCTCTCCACCTGCGGTGTGCGGAGAAGAAAGCGAGAGCGAAGAGCCCCTGCGCCAGCAGGATCGTGATGCCGATGTAGTGGGTGAGCAGCAGCAGGCCGGCGGCCGCCGTGTAGCCGACCAGGAGCCACCGCCGCCCGGCGTTTCGCTGCCCAGTGGGGCCGAGGAGAGATCTCAGGAGCAGGAGGCTGGTCAGCGCGCCCAGCGCCGCCGCCTGCGCGTACATCCGGGTTTCCTGCGCGAAATAGATGTCGAGCGGGTTGACGGCCGCCAGGAAGGCCGCGACCAGGAAGGCGCCTCGGCGTTGCGTGACCTCCCATGCGAGGGCGCCGACGAGGAGGACGCCCGCGATGCTCCACAGCGCGCTGTAGCCGCGCAGGATCCCCTCCGACGATCCGAATGCCGAGCGCCACGCCTGGAGACCGAGGAAGTACGCCGGCGGGTGGACGTCGCGGGCGACGGCGGACAGCGTTTGCGCCGCCGTTCCGCTGGTGAAGTCAAACGCGAAGATCTCGTCGAGCCAGAACGGCTCCCTGGTGATGCCGCCCAGCCGCAGCACGGTAGCCAGCGCGACGATCACCAGCGTGATCGAAACCGTCCATTGGACGCCGCTCGTACGCCACGGCCCCGGGGCCTGCGGCCCCCCTCTCGGCGTCCCCCGGCCATCGATGCGGCCGGTGCGGCGCTGAGCAGCTTCAGGGATGGCGGCTTCTCCAAACGAGCGAGAGATGTCTTGGTTCATGTGCTGGAAACGAGCGCGCTCCGTCATTGTTGTGGTTGTCGTCAGGCCTTCGAACCTGTGGTGCCTAGGTTGCAGGCAGTCGGCGTCTCCCGCTGCAATGAGCCTTCGTAAAGGCTTACGGTTTCGGCGGCTTCTGCGTCTGCCCGCTGGGGGCCGGCGATGGCGTCGGCGTCGGCCGGAGCAGGTTGCCCTGCTCGTCCATGAGGCCCCTGTCCTTCAAGATATCCCCAGCTTGATCCGGATCAGCGTCCTGATGTCCTCCAGGTCCGCCGGAACCGCGACCGGGAGCCTGAAGCCGGTTCCCTCTCCGTACCTCTTCGCGTTCGTCACCACCTCGACGACCGGCGGAGCAAGCGTGGCCTGGCGGGCTTTCCCCATTGCCCGGTCGCCCAGCACCAGCCCGACCAGGAACGAATCGTGCTGGGGGACCAAGTACGCGACCGTGCGCTTGCCGGCCTTCGCGCGCAGGCCCCATCCGTACTTCTTGCCGGAGGATCCCCACTCCCAGGTATCAACGCCGGCCGATGCTCCCAGCCAGGTCTTGAGAGACTCCCATGCCCCGACTGCAGAGCCCAGAACCGATGAGACCTGCTCGTCGGTCGGCTGCTGCGAGAGGTCGTCGAGTGCAGAAAGTGCCATGGTTGGTCACATGAGAGCTGCGGCGGTCAGCAGGCTGATTGCCAGAAACACGTACCACGAGAAGTGCCGCATTCGCGCGCCGACGGCCGACACCACCGCGCTGACGAAGAACGTCGCGCTGACCGAAAGGAGAACTGCTCTCGACGCCGATACCCCGGGCGACGAGCCAGAGATGGCGAGGAGCACGCCCGCCATGCCGAACCAGGCAACGGTCGTGAGGTGCCAGGCGAAGCGGATGGTTTGCTGCGTGAATGTCCTGGATCCGCGCATCTTCGGGAGGTTCTCGAGAGGAAGCAGCCTCGAAAGGAGGTACTTCTCACCGAGCCACGAGTGTGCAACACCAATGGCTACAGCCAGAATCGCGGAGCTCATGAGCAGAGTTTTCAACGCTGTCACCTCCTCGTCAGACGCCGGCCTGCGACTTGACCTCGAAATGGGACATGGGGACGCTGCCCTTGGCGAGCTCTCTTGGCCTCGGCGCCGCCTGCGGCCCCCGCGTCAGCCTGCTTCTCCTTGAACCCGATGAGGCGCAAGTACCGCTGCGGGTTCAGTTGCGCTGTCGTAAACAGGGCGGCAACGAGGAGGACATAGACTGCAAGCGCCCAGCGCGGCGGTGTTCCCCCGTGTCCCCAGAAGACCAGCACCGCCATCGCCAGGGTGCGGTGAATGAAGAAGTTGCCGCGCGCCGCCCCGGTCGCCTTGAGGGTCACGTCCGGCCGCCAGCGCAGCTCGCCGATCGTCTGCCCGGCGTGCGTTGCGACCGCGACAGCCAGCGAGACCCACGTGCCGAGGCCCGCGAACGCGGCGCCCAGGATGTCGCCGGCCTCGAGGTCGAGCCGCCCGAACATCGCGAACACGGTGACGATCGACGGCATGGCCAGGATGAGGAAGGTCAGCCCGACCACTACAGCCCATGTGGGCACGACCTTCCAGCCCGTCGCCTTGACGATCCTCGGCTCCTCTCGGCCGGTCACCACCAGCGCCACGACGCCGAGCCCCCAGATCGCCAGCAGGCCGTCGAGCCAGTAGAAGAACATCGGCGTCAGGGGCTCCCAGCCGAGGAACCAGACGCCGACCACCGGGATCGCGTTGCCGAGGACGATCTGCGCTGCCGTGAGCCGGTCGACGCCGCCAACGCCTTCTGCCCGCGACGCGCCACCGACAGCCGCCATCACCACCTCCCCGGACCCGCCTCACCGCGCCGGCCCCCCAATCTTCGCCTTCCCCGCGAGTCGGGCACCACGATACACGAAGAGACCCAGGCGGGCAGTGGTTTCTCTTGCTATGTCGACCTGCCTGTGTACGACCACATCGTCATCGTGGTCGAGGAGAACAAGGACTACGATGACATTATTGGCAATCCCGCCGCTCCCTATATCAACGGCGTCCTGAAACGCGAGGGTGCCGACCTCACGCGGTTCTTCGCCGAGGAGCACTACAGCGAAGGCAACTACTTCTGGCTCTTCTCGGGTGACGACCACGGTATCGGATTCACCGACCGGGTGCCCTCCGCGGAGAACCACCCCGGCTACCCCTTCAGGGCACCCAACCTTGGAGCGGCGCTCATCCGGAGCGGGCGGTCGTTCAAGGGCTACTCCGAGGATCTGCCGGCGATCGGCTTCGCCGGTTCACGCGAGGGCCTGTACGCGCGCAAGCATGTTCCGTGGATCAGCTTCGGCGACGTCCCGAACGGCAGTACTCCCGCCGATTCTGCCAACCTGCGCTTCGCCGATTTCCCCTCGGGTACCTCCCGGTACCAGGAGCTGCCGACGGTCGCGTTCGTCATTCCCAACATGATTGACGACATGCACAACGGTGGACTCACCGACAGCATCGCTGCCGGCGGCCGCTGGCTGGAGAAGAACATCGACCCTTACTTCCAGTGGGCGAAGACGCACAACAGCCTGCTGATTCTGACCTTCGATGAGAGCGAAGACCGGCACCACTACAAGGGGCTGACGAACCCTGCCGTCCGCCCGGACGTAGAGGATGGGTCAGGCCACGACCGGCGCTGGCGCCTCGATCTCCAGAACCGCATCGCCACGCTGTTTGCCGGCGCACACATCAAGGCCGGAGACTACCCTGAGGGGCCCGGAGTCACGCACGTGAACGTGCTGCGGACGATCGAGGCGATGTACAGACTTCCCCCGGCCGGGCACCAGCAGGCCAACGCGGTCCGCGCCGGCATCGGCGAGGTGCCGATCACGGATCTCTTCGCTCGCAGACCGTGATGCACGCGGCCTGAGGCGGTGCATCGGCCGAGCATGCCGCCTACCGCGAGCTCATGTGCCAGCCTCTGTTTGCGCCGGCACAGCGGGCTGATGCGGGTGAGAGTGCCTCCCGGAACAGCTTCATCTCCGAGACGCCCACCAACAACAACGACTGACGTCTCAATCGTCCGCGAAGCCGTCGAGCCGTGGGCACGAGGCCCGGCCGCGGGCCATCCCTGCTGAGTTACTCGATCGCGTAGGCCACCTGGGCGAGGTTGTCCGCCGGGTCGTTCGTGGTGTTGTCGACGATCGAGCAGTCGAAGATCGCCGTGCCCTCATTCACGTCGATCTCGAGATAGTCCCCATCCTCGAGCACCGCGCCGGTGAACTCCTGCCAGCTCCTCTGATCCCAGATGTTGGGTCCGTACCGGAACTGCACCGGGCTCGCCGCAGTGGTGCCATCGGCATGGCGGGCCTGGAGGGTGAACTCGACTCCCTGATCGAGGGAGCGGACCGCGATGTTGCTGCGATAGCGGGTCGCATCGGCCGGGCCGAAGAGGAAGCCGGTGGCCCCGGCGAACAGGACGTTCGTTCCCAGCGTGATCATGGCCTGGTTTGGAGCGGCAACCGGCTCCTCCCGAAAACCGGTCGTCCCAGCGGCGCCCTGGTCGTTGTAGACCTGAGCGCCGACCTCTGGGATCGTCGCCCCCCACGGGAGGACGATGTCGAGGCTGCCGGGCTGACCGGTTGCCTGCATCGCGTCAAGGACGTCGCTCCAGGACTGGACGGTGCCCGCGGTGGTCGTGAACTGCAGCGAAGGATCGGCAGGGCTTCCCGGCACCAGCTTCTGGTGGAAGACGAACCTCCCGGTCACGGGGGAGGTGTACGGATAGGAGAGCACCTGGAGCAGGGTCCGGTAGTAGGAGCCCTTGCGTCCCGGGTTCGAGGCCACGGATGTGATGACCGCGGCCACATACTCCGTTGCGGTCCCGGTCGCCTGCACCGCCAGCTCTCCGGTGTACACGTGAGAGTCCGCGTATGTGAAGCTGGCCGCGTCGCCCGTAACCTCGATGTACTTCTTGTGAAGGACGATGCCAGTAGGAGAGTAGAGCTGCGGGTTGCCGCAATCGGCGACCCGAGCAACGCCGATCAGATCGCCTTCCAACACGGGAATCGCCGGTGAAAGGTCCACCTCGTTGTCAAAACTCGTCGTGTACGGTCCGCGCTCGGCGACCAGCGAGAAGGTATCGCCGACTCGGCGGAAGACCTTGACCTTGGCCGCCCCGGCACACCCCGATGCCGACCAGCCGAAGCTCACATGGGTGAGGTTTCCGGACGCGTTTGCGGGGCTCGTGAGGTCGACCGCCGTCCGGATTGTGCCGATCGTCGGGTCACCCGAGTTCGGCGACGAAACGTCGTTGCCCATGGTCAGGGTTTGGGCCGACACGCTCGCCGCCAGAAAGGTCACAACAGCCACAACAGTTGGGACTCGCATGGTTACTCCTTTGCGCCATCTGGGTGTTCATGCCTGTCTTACTGCGGCTCATAGTATACGCCGGTCCCACCGACGCCGGTGCAGCTCGTAACACGTCCGGGAGCTCGAAGGCTGTCTGGTCTCTCGGTGGTCCGGTTCGACCGGACCCTGCATCTCGACCAGAAGGCCGGGCTCCGGGATCTTGGGGATGTTCGCATACGCGCTTCGGCTTCCCAGCTTTCTGGAGCTCGGCACGGATGCACCGGTACCTCGCAACGCCCCTTCCCGGGCCGATAACCGGGAGTGGAGGGAGGGTGCCATCACCCCCCGGGTTGTTGGCTCGAGGCAGAGCCGGCGTCCGGGGCGATGTCGCGCGGCTGGTTCCCTTCCGCGCAGGGACAGTCGGCGTCGGCGAGCGAGTAGTCGAGGAAGAAGTCGCCGGGCGAGACCGCTCGCAGGGTTCGCGAGACGCGGTTCTGGGCGCCGCCAGAGGTGACCACGATCTGGGTCTCGCCCCCCTCGAGTGACACGATCCCCGGGGTGTGGTTTGTGAGCTTGAGCGACACCGGGCGGTCGGTGCCCTCGACCCAGAGGGTGACCGGCGTCGACTCGCCGCGCTTCAACTTCTCACGATCGATGGAGCCGCCGACGCTCAGCACCTCGACGGCTGTGCGGTCGCCGGCGCCAAAACCGGCCGCGGTGTCGCCGGTGACCTCGCCCGCTCCCGTCGCCGCGTCCGCGGGCGCGGTGAAGGTCAGCACTTCCGGTGAGGCGCTGGCCGGCGATCCGAGCGGGACGCCGGATAGCGACACGCCGAGCCGCGATGCATCGTCCGGGAACCAGCCGCAGACGCAGAAGCTCTGGCCGGCGATCAGCTGCGGGCTGGCGCCGCTGATCGCGGGGGCCGCCGGCGTCGTCTCCGGCGGCGGAACCACCTTGCTGCCGCCCCCTACCTTGAGCAGCGTGCCTCCCCAGGGATCGGTGAACGAGACCTCGATCCGGTTGCCGACGACCCACTCCTCCGGCACCGTGTAGCGGTAGGCGCCGCCGGGGACGGAGTCCGCGACGACAGGCGTCGTGCCGTCGCTGACGATCGCCGTCACCCACTCGGGTACCCGGTGCACATCGAGCAGCGAGAAGGCGATCGTCTGGCCCGCCGCCACAGCCGGCGGCATGGCGACCGAGGACTCGTCGCCGGTGGAGGTGTCGCTCGCCCCGCCGGCGGGAGGCAGGGGCGTCACCGGGCAGTCGCTGTGCTCGACGACGTTGCCGCCGGAGAGGACATCGATCGGCACCTTCTCCGGCGCCTTCTCGCCGCCGAGGTCGATCTGCGCCTTCACCGGCTCGCCGCCGGTCAACGCCGGACCGGACAGGATTAGCTGACGACCGTGCCGCGTCATCGACCAACCGGCTGGCAGCTTGACCGCCTTCGCGGCGTGTGCCGCCCGCCGGGGCAGGGTGACCCGCAGCTCGTCGATCGCGGCGCCTTTGCGGGTGGGCGGCGTCGCCAGCAGCAGCCGGTCGTGCCCCTTCTCGTTGCGGCGCGTGGCGACGACAACCCCGGAGAGCGATCCGCCGAGCGGCACCGACGCGCGTCGTATCGTCCCGGCGCCCGGGCCGAGCGCGGCGGTCTTGCGTCCCTTGGTCGAGGCCGGGCGGCACTGCTTCTCGCACTTCGCGAGCGCGGCCTGATCCGCCAGGATCGAGTTGATGAGCTGCTGCGCCTGGTTGCGCAGCGCCTGGACCTGGGACCTCAAGGCCTTGTGCTGCGCAAGCGCCGCGTCTGCGTCCTTGCGTGCCTGGTCCCGGCGCGCCTTGAGCTTGTCGAGGCTCTTGCGCCCGGGGTTGTCCGTGGGCAGGCGCTCGAGTGTATGTATTCGGTTGGACGCCCGCACAGCCCGTTGGGTCGCTTCCTGCATCAACAGCCACAAGGGATCGAGCTGCTTCTCGCTTTCCGCCAGCTGCTCGTAGGTCCCCTCGAGCACGGTGATCGAAGTGTTGATACGGGCGGCGATGGGATGGCAGGGCGGGCAGTCGGTCGAGGCGTTCCGGACCTGGGCGATGCCGCTGCCCAGGCCGCCCCACTCTGCCGCGGAGCGGGGAGGCACATAGGTCGTGCTGCGCGGCCCGGCGGGTGGGCAGTACCTCTTCTCGCAGCGCGTGAGGTCGATCTGGAGCGACGAGCGCTGGCTCTCGAGCCTTGCCACCAGGTCATGGAGCGATTCGAGGCGGGTTTTGGTCGCCTGCATCTCCTCTTTGCACCGAAAAAAGTGATTGAGCGCCACTTTCGCCGTTTTGGTGAGGATGTCGATCTTCCTCTGGGTCTTGGCGTCGAAATGAGTCCGGTCGCGCTTGTGCTCTCCGTCCCACACCAGGTCGTCGACCTCCCCGCTGGCACGGCTGTATCGCCGGTACTCCTCCTCGTTGCAGGCTGCCGCGTCCTTGTAGCGCTTTTCGAGCTTCGGGATCTGCTGCTCGGCCTTCTTCTGCTGCGCTTCGAGCTCGTTCATCTTGCGCGCGATGTAGCGGCAGGGGATGCACGATGTGGTGACGGTCGCCGCGGCCGCGCCCGGCAGGGAGGCCGCGAGGCCCGCCGCGAGCAGCAGAACCGCCCGGGGCGGAATCCTCCGTCCGCGCGGCGGGGTCGCGAAGGGCTTCGTCGAGAAGCGCGAGAGGATAGAAGGTCGACGCATCGTTTCACCTCCAAAGCCAAAGGCGGAGCCGCGGCGACCTCTCGCCAAGCACCCTTGACCCTCACTCGTTTGATGTTGGGTCTCAGTATACATGACGAGGAACCCTGAATTCAACCGCGCTTCTGATGCGTTCGATACGGGTACCTCGTGTTACAGGTCACCAAGAGGTGTCGGGTATCACCGTCTGACCTCGCGAGCGACACCGCAGGGTGCTGGCCGAGGGCAAGGTGCTCAGTTCCTCAGACCAGTGAGAGGGTGATGGCGGCGTCGGGCAGGTCCTGGTCGCACGATCCGGCGATGTGTGTGCGATACTCCAACGGATGGGACTACTCCGGCCGAAACCAGAGCGCAAGTCAGCGTTCCACGCCACCGTGGTGACGTGCCCCTACAACGGGCACCAGGTCGGCTGGTGCCGGGGGCTGTGCACGCCCGTGGCCGGGGTCGGCCACTGTGGGCGTCCGGCGCCCCACGCGATACTGAGCCGCACGCAGCTCGCCATCGCCGTGCACCTTGCTCTCCGCGCCGCCGCCGACTGACCAGCGGTGCCACGTATCGTCTTTTCGCAATAAGGTCCACGTTCCAAAGCGAAAGGTCGGTCGGTGCGCCAGCGCCGCAAGATGTCGGGAAGAGATACGCGGCGCCCATGATGCAATACCGGACGCACATCGCTCGAGGCAGTCCGAACCCAGATCGTCAGAACCGTCTGACATGCACCGATGGAGGTCGGACCGCGATCGGCGGTGACTACCTGATCCGCTGGGCCGGGATGTAAACGGGGTCCCCGGTCCGGTTGTCCACCACCGATGCGTAGGCGAAGAACCTCCCGCCCTCGCTGGCCGTCGTGGCCAGCAGGAAGCCGCCGACGACGGTCGTTGGCGTCACCGTCGTGAAGACCCTGTCGATCTGCCGGAACTCGTACGCTTTGAGCGACCACGATTCCGTGCCGAGCCGGGTGCCGTCGTCGAGGTACATCTCGACGACGACGGTGACCGGGGTCGCGGAGACGTTCACCAGTCCGAGGTTGGTTCGGTACTGCGAGGACTCCGCGAGTCCCAGCAGCAACGCCACCTCGCCCTCGAGCATGGCATCACCCTGCGGCACACCGGGGATGAACTGCCCGTAGGTCCCTTGCGGCTGGTCGTTGTAGGTCCGGCTGGTCACCATGAGACGCCCGCTCGTCGGCGTGAGACGGAGCGCCGCAGCGCCGCTGAACTGGAACGCGCTGCCGAGCACGTCGACAAGGCGGCTGCTGTGGCCCGCCTCGAGCGTGAACGCCTTGGTTCGGGGAGACGGGTTGGACGTATCCCGTTCCATGAGGGCGACCGAGAAGGCGGCCTGCGAGCCGCCGGGGTTGTGGATCTCGAGGTCGCTCCGCCAGTTCGTGCCCTCATAACCAGACAGCGCTGCCGAGGCCGGCACCCACGTCTCGTTGCCGGTGCTGACCACGGTTACCTGGTGCGAGACGGTGCTCGTGCCCAGAGCATTGGTCACTGCCAGAGTCACCGTGTAGGTGCCGACCTGTTCGAAGACGTGGATCGGGTTCGCATCGCCGGCGGTGTCGGAACCGTCGCCGAAGTCCCACTCCCAGGAGTCCGGCGGCCCTCTCGAAAGGTCGACGAACCGGACCGGCTCCCCGGCCCGCGGCGTGCCCGGAGCCCACTCGAAGGCAGCAACCGGACCAGCGACGTGGCCGCAGAGGACGACGCCCTCCAGGGTAACTCCGGTGGTCAGCCACACCGTCGAACCCCCGGGCGAGACGGCGACAGCCCAGGCAGGGTGATGGGTTTCGGTGGCGTCCTTCAGGACCGGCGCCGTCGGGTCGCTCACGTCGACCATCAACAGGCCGGCCCAGTCGGCGGCCACGAACGCCATATCCCCGTAAAGGGCAACGCCTCTGGCTTTCCCCGGGACCTCGAACCCCCGAATGAGCGTTGGCGAGCTCGGATCGGAGACATCTACGAGCTGGAGGCCGCTTCGGAACGAGGCCACGACGGCCAGCGAGCCCGACACGGCCACGTCGAGCGTCAGCCCGGGAACATCCAGACTTGCCACGACCACGGGATGGGTGGGATCGGACGCATCGACAATCTGTAACCCCCAGCCGTATTCGATCACGTACACGGTCGTGCCCTGGGCTACGACCGAACGACCCCAAAACGGCGTATCCACCGTCCCCACGATCTTCGGGTCGGACGGATTCGAGACATCCACCACATTGAGGCCGTTCCACGCATCCGCCAGGTAGGCGGTCGACCCAGAAACGGCGACATCCTCGGCAAACCTCGAGGGCGAACCGGCTGCGGCACCGAGGAACTCCGGATGGGCCGGGTCCGAAGCATCCACTATCCGGAGCCCCCCGGACCCGTCGGCAACATAGGCGAGGTCGCCGCTCAGCGCCACACCACGGACGTCTCCCAGCGTCTCGAACTCTGACACAGGACGGGGAAGATCCACATCCGACACATCGACAACGGCCAGGCCCGCGCCACGGTTGGCGACAAACGCGGTCGCTCCGTTCACCGCCAGCG
Source organism: uncultured Thermoanaerobaculia bacterium (assembly GCA_964552395.1). GTDB lineage: Bacteria > Acidobacteriota > Thermoanaerobaculia > Thermoanaerobaculales > Sulfomarinibacteraceae > JAJDNH01. The sequence continues at coordinate 33,431 of CAZKGM010000031.1, forward strand.
CGGAGGCGAAACCCGGTGTGGGGACCTGACCGATCAGCCTCGGGTTGGCCGGATCCGACACGTCGGCGATCCGGAGCCCGAACCCGTAGCCGGCGGACCAATAGGCGTCGACGACGAACAGGATTGTCTCCTCGAGGGCGAGCTTGTCGGCCACCGCAGTAGTACCGAGGTGGCCGATCTCCACCGGCGCGGCCGGATTCGAGGCGTCGATCACCCGCACGCCCGCGGCACCGTCCGCCAGGAAGACCGTCGTCCCGCTGACACGGACATCGTTGGACTCTCCACTCGTGCCCAGGCTCCCGATGACCGCAGGGTTGACGGGGTCGGTCACGTCAACGATCTGGAGGCCATCGGGGCGGCAGGAGACGTACGCGGTGGTCCCCACTACGCTGACCCGATACGCCCCACCGGGAAGGGCCGCGTTGCCAAGCAGTACTGGCGCCGTCGGGTCCGACACGTCGACGATCTTCAGCCCATGACTGTACGTCGTCACGTACGCCCTGCCACCCGAAACGGCCACGCCATACACGAACACGTCATAGGCACTGGGTGACAGGTCGATGCTGGAGATCACCTCCGGATGGACCGGGTCGGAGACGTCCACAAGCTGCAGAAAGTCAAACTCGGACGCAACGTAGAGAATGTCGCCGTCGACTACGAGATCCACCAACGGTAGCGAAAAATCCAGTGTCGACAACAACACGGGATTCGCGGGATCCGCCACGCTGATGATGTTCAGCCGAGACATCCAGTCCGTCACGAAGGCGAGACCGGAGGAGACGGAGATGCTCCTGCCGGGTGCGCTCATGGACAGCTGTCCGGCAAGGTGGGGCGCCTCCGGCTCATGGACGTCGTAGACACTGAGGCCGAAGTCGTCGGCGAGGTACGCGAAGCCGCCATCGACCGCGACGTCCCAGGGCCGATGGTTTTGGGGACCGAAATCGAGGTGCCCCGCGAGCCGCGGGCACTCGTCGAGCCTTGTCGTCGTCGCCTGTGCCACTGCCGGCCGCCGCTCCGCGTTGCCAGCAGCGCTGGCAGTACGGCCAACGGGGAGGATCAGGACGGGATCTCCGGTGCGGTTGTCGATCACCGAGGCGTACACGAAGTAGGCAGCTCCCGGAGTGCCGGAAGACACCTGCGCATACGCATCGGCGATCTCGTCGTCGGTGAGCTTCTCGATGATTCTGGTCGCCTGCAGAAACCCGTACGGGTCGAGGGTGTAGCTCTTCGTGCCGAGGGCGCTCCCATTGGCACGATACAGCTTGACGGTGACCTGGAGGTTGCTGGCCGTTGCGTTGGCAAAACCGATGTTGGTCCGGAAGTCCGAGGTGCTCGCGAGCTGGATGAGGCGAACCTCTTCGCCCTCCGCCACGGACGCCGTGATCGGCTGCCCGGCGATGTACTGGCCGAAGGTACCCGTGGCGGCGTCGTTGTAGGTCCGCGACGAGATCACCAGCGGCCGGCCGCTGGTCACGATCAGCGAGCCCGACGCCGAGCTCTCCGCGAACGCGCTGCTGACGAAGTCCTCGATCTTCACGGAGCTCGCCGCGGCCACCTCCAGCCGACGGCCGGCCGCAGTCATGTTGTCCTGCCCCTCGGGACAGAAGAACAGCGTGGCGTGCACCGTTTCGGCGCCGGGGTTGTACAGCACGACGTCGGAAACCCAGCTCGTACCGTGGAGCCCGCTGATGTGGGCCGCGCCGGGAACGACCCAGCCGTACGCAGCCGGCGAATCGATGGACCCGGCCGCCTGCACGGTCACCGTCTTGGTGACCGACTGGGTGGTGGTGAAGCCGACCGTGACGGTCAACTCCACCTGGTAGCTGCCGGGCTCCGAGTAGGCGTGTGAGGCAAGGTGGGATTTCCCCAGCGAGGTTGCTCCGTCGCCAAAGTCCCACGCCCACTGGGAGGCGGCCGCGTCGACCTCTCCTGTAAAGTCAACAGTCTCACCGACCTTGGGGAGTACCGGGGACCACGAGAAGTCAGCCGCGCTGGCCTCCGTAGCAATCCCTGATCCGACGGCCGCAGTCACGGCGAGGACAAGGCCAAAGAGCAGAACACCCTCAAACCGTGAGGTCCTGCGGTGGATTTCCCCGTTCATGTGTTGGCCCTAGTCGTACCTCAAGATCGTACCACACGACGCTAGATATCCAGGTTCGGCCACTCCTCGCACGGGTAGTTCTTGACGTGGAGGACATC
>CAZKGM010000031.1:35729-39990 GCA_964552395.1 uncultured Thermoanaerobaculia bacterium
CGAGGCTCCGATCTGCGGATCCTCCCGGATGCTCACGGTGAGGATCCGGCCTCCGGACTGACCGCCTGACCTTCCGAAGTCACCCCGTGGTTCGCCAGGTGCTCTGCCTTCCACTGCATGGCCGCGTGGACCCGGTCGTACCCGCTGGGGTGGTCGTAGAAGATGAAGCGCTCCACCGGCCCCGGCTCGAGCTTGCGGTACTCGGCGAGGCTGATGGCGGCCATCGCGAACCCGTCGGGCTGCTGTGCCGCGTTGAGGCCGAAGTAGTCCGCCTCCTGCTCGGCGGTCCGGATGGTGGTGTTGACCATCGGCGTCATCAGGAAGAAGAAGACGGCGAACAGGGCGACGATCAGCGGCCAGCCCGCGGGATCGGCGACCCGGCTCACGCCCCACCGTCCCCCGAAGCGGGCCACCAGGCGGCGGAAGGCCCAGGCCACGCAGGCGAACCCGATCACCAGAAGGAGGCCAAAATCGATGATGAGCCGGAAGGCGTGGTGCAGGACGTAGTGGCCCATCTCGTGCGCCATCACGGCCTCGATGCCCTCTTCGGATTGGCGGGTGAGAAGGTTGTCGTTGAGGCTGATACGGGTCGTCGGCCCGAGGCCGGAGACGTTGGCGCTGATGCGGTTGGTCTGCCGCGAGGCATCGAACCAGTAGACATTGTCGGCCGGGATCCCGTTGGCCCGCGCCATGCTGAGAATCCGTGAGCGGATGTGCCCCTGCGGCAGAGGCTGGTAGTCGTTGAACAGCGGCGCGATGTACACCGGCGCCACGGCCATGACGACAGCGAGCAGTATCAACCCGACAACGGAGCCCCACAGCCACCAGCTCTGTTCGACCCGCCTGAAGACCGCGTACAGGACCCAGAGAGCGATCAGGCTCAGGACCGCGCTCACACCGAGCCCCACGCCCCAGTCCCGGAACCAGGCGCTGAAGGTCTGCGTCGCCAGGCCGTAGTGGTGCTCGCGAATGAAGCCGGTGTAGATCGTCCACGGCAGGGTCAGCACCGCCACGAAGATCGCGTAACCGACACCGAAGAAGCCGGCGTTGAGGGCCGGGAAACGGGTCCAGCGCGTGCGGTCCCGCAACCAGGCGGCGACGCGCCCGAACAGCAGCACCGCGGCGATCGCCAGCCCGTACAGGAGGGTCCAGAGCCTGATCCAGTAGCCGCCCTCGAAGTAGGCGTCGGAGCGCCGGCGTTGCTCGGGGGTCAACAGATCGAGGTAGGCTCTGGTGGCGCGCTCCACATCGAAGTCGGGGCCGGCCACAGCTCCCTCTGGCACCCGCAGCTTGACCTCTGCAACCTTGCCGAAACCGGCCGGCCGCGTCTTTGCGGCCCCTGCCCCCGCACTCGGCGCGATGCATATCGCGCCCACGATCAGAGCCGACGTCAACAGGTACCGGCGCATGGAGCACACTCCTTTGGGTTGTCTGACTCGGACATTAGGCAGGAGCCTCCTCCAAGTCAAGCGGATCGGGATGGGCAAGCCGAGGGGCGCAAGAGGTACACGAGGTGCCCGTCTGCCGCGACGCTCCCAGGCGACCTGACCTGATCTGCAAGGGCTCAGATTCTCCGGCGCTCAACCTGCGCCGGGCGCAATCGAGTGAGGTGAGAAGGCAGGGTCCTCACACCGGCAAGAACCGTCAGAATAGTCTGACCTGGCACCGAAGTGGCCATGCCGTTGGCCGACGGTAATCATGCGCCTCTTTTCGGCGGAGACAGGAACTTCTGCAAGGGGATTCCGACATCTGCCGCGATCTGCCGCAAGAGGATCGGCGAAACATCGCGGCCCTTGTGGTCAGGTACGGTGGTCGACCGGGCCGTCAGGGTGTCGAATTTGCTTGTGAGAACCGCGTTGGCGGACCACCTTGAAGCCCCACGCCTCGAGGAGGCGCACGACCTCCTGCGGCTTCAGAACGGGGATAGTGCCCACAACTAACCCACGGAGACGAGCTGGGTACCCACGAACTCGGTCTCCAGCACCGGTTCGCCGTCCTCCAGAATCATCTCGATGACCTCTCTGAGGTTGGAGTTCAGCTCGTCCAAAGTCCGACCCTGGCTGTGGGCGCCAGGGAAGCCCGGCACATGCCCGACGTAGAGCCCGGTATCGGGACAACGCTCCACAACCGCCGTGTATGTAGCCATGTCAGCCTCCCCGCTGCAAGTATACCCACTGATCGCAGGGCATGACGGCACCGTCGTTTCTTCCCTCATCGGTGCTGAGCGTGCGGGTGCCACCGCGTACCCGGCGCCGCGGCGCCCCCGAGCGATCCGGCCTGATCTGCAGGGACTCAGATTCTCTGGCACTCATTCTGTGCCTGGTGCAATGGGGCTGGGCGAGGAGTTGCGGACATTGGGCAGGAGTCTCCCCCCAGGTCAAGCGGATCGGGACGTACAAGCTGAGGTTTGCTAGAGGTGTCCGGCTGCCGCGAGATGGGGTTTCCGTTTCGCCCGCGGGATCGAAAGTGCCTGAGGTGCCGGTCCTGGCACCTACCTTGACGAAGCCGGCCGGCCGCGTCTTCGCGGCCCCTGCCTGCGCACTCGGCGCGATGCCTATCGCGCCCACGATCAGAGCGAACGTCAACACGTGCCAGCGCCTGAAACACACTCCTCAGGGTTGTCTGACTAGAACATTAGGCAGAGGCCTCACCCGATTCAAGCGGACCGGGATGCAACAGTGGCAGACTCTAGGATCTTGGGACATGTGTGAATGCCAGTCCCAACCTCCCAACTTCGTCGGGCCTAGCACCCTTGTGAAGAGCCGGTCCTGACACCAGTACGCGAGATGATCTCGGCCCGAGCCGGGGCTCCACATCCGAAGCACTCCCAAACGGCCGGCCACAGACGACCCAACGGTGCCATTGACAGCCCAGTGGTTCTGTGTCACAGTCTCAGTGACAAGAGAACATATAGGTGTGTGGGCGAGGGAGAGACACCTCAGCGAATCCGGCCTCGAATCTCCACACAAGGGAACAACGAAGGGAGCATTGAATGAGATGGTTCAGCACCGCTCTGGTTGTTCTGGTGGCGGTCGCGATGAGTGCGGCAACGCTGGCGCAGGCCCAGGAAGCCGAGTGGAACGGCACCTCGGTCGACGCCTCCCAGGCGCCCGGGGACGCTCCGACCTCGACCGAGGCCGCCTCGGGGTACCTCCTGGAGGGCCCGCCTCCTGCGGACCCGAAGTGGGGCACTCAGGACTATATAACCAGGACTCTGGGGCCAGCAGACTTCATTCGGCTCTGGTCGTGCGCCTCCAATGGGACCCCCGACTACAACGGCCTACACTACATCATGCCGGCCTCGGGCCAAACGGCTATCTGCGTCGGCGCCCCGATCCACCTTCCCGCCGGCGCCCACCTCGAGTACGTGCGACTTTTCTACTACGACGACATAGTCGGCTCGGTACCGAGCCTGTCAATGTACTCCGTGAGTCTCTTCACCAAGACCACTGTGGCAGACTTGACGCCGACCCCCAGTAGCAGCGGAGACAGGCAGCTCGACTTCGGCCCTCTTGACTACACTGTTCCCGTTCAGAACACATCCCACAGTATCCTGGCGACCCTCCATCGGAGCGGAACCACCTACCAGGGGATCTACGGGATGACGTTCTGGATGCACCTGCAAGTCAGCCCGGCGCCGGCGACCGCCACCTTCGACGACGTACCGGTCGGCTCCTTCGGCTTCCAGCAGATCGAGGCGCTCGCCGCCTCCGGCATCACCGCCGGCTGTAATGCCACACATTTCTGTCCCGATGCGCCGGTCAGCAGGGCTCAGATGGCGGTCTTCCTGGCAAAGGCGCTCGGCCTGCACTGGAACATGTGACGACTCACGACCACCCCAGGACCGGAAATGCAGAGGGGTGGGACTGGTGTGCGATACTCCGGCTGATGGGACTGCTCAGGCCGAAACCCGAGCGCAAGAAAGCGTACCCCGCGACCGTGGTGATGTGCCCGTACAACGGCCACCAGGTCGGCTGGTGTCGGGGGCTGTGCACGCCCGTGGCCGGGGTCGGCTACTGCGGGCGCCCGGCACCCCACGCGATCATGAGCCGAACGCAGCTCGCCATCGCCGCGCACCGTGCAGTCCGCGCCGCCAAGAGTGCCTAGGCTGTTGGCCCCGGCACGTATACGGCTATTACGCCTGCCAACCGCGCTTCAGAGCAGGGTGCGTTCAAGCGGGCGTGCCGGGCGCGGCATTCCCCTGAAGCGCGAGGACGAGCCGGCCGCCCTCGGAGGGGAATGCCGACGCCGGGCTCCCACG
>CAZKGM010000032.1:0-32342 GCA_964552395.1 uncultured Thermoanaerobaculia bacterium
TGCGCGTTTTCTTCCCTATTTGCAAGAACTTATGACGCTCCGGATGGGAACTAACGAGGAGATGGTACGCCCGCGATGCTTCAGGTGGAGCCCCGGTGCTCTGCGCTTTACAAGCCGAAGAGGTGAAGAGCGGCGCGCCTGGGGGCGCGCCGCCATGACCCTGAGGTGGTGGAATCACTCATACCAATGAAGTCCAAGGGCCTTGGCGAGGAAGACGGCCATCTGTGCCCTCGTGACCGGGGCATTGGGGCAGAAGTGGGTGGCGTCGCAGCCGGCGGTGATGCCGGACGCGGCCAGCGCCTCGATGTGCTGGAAGCCGAAGGAGCCCACCGGTACATCGTCGAAGGTGGCGGTGGCCGGGACGGGCGAGATGGTGCGGTGCCAGTGGAGCAGAGCGCCCCAGAAGCGAAGGGTGGCGTTGCCGTCGACCTGCTGCGCGAAGCACGCGAGATAGTAGGCTGCAGCCGAAGCGGCGCCGTCGTCGTCCCAGTCCTCCCAGGCGTGGATGATCCGTGACACGACGAAAGTCGGGCTCAGGACCGTGTACCCAGGCGTTTCGGCATCCCCGGTCGAGGCCCCTGTGACGTAGTCAAACGTCGGGTCGGGATCACCTGCGCTCGGGAAGGCCCCCTGGGCCCCGATGAGGTCGCACGCTATATGACCGTTTGCATCGTTGTCGTAGACCAGGAAGTCGAGTCCATCCAGAGAGGCGCCGTTGGGGAGCCCGACCTGAGTCCAGTATTGTGCATTGTATCCCGGAGCGTTCGGGCCGATATAGCCCGAGAGGTTGTCCTGGACCGGAATGGGAGTCCCGTTGAACGGTACCCATCTTGCCGCGTAGTAGGCGGTCAGCTGGTTTGCCTGGCCGAAGGAGTTTGGCGGCGCCGGTGCTCCCGACTGCGCCAGGGCCGCCGGCGCCACAAGCAGCAGGGCGGCACACGCACCAATGACAAGTCGATCTGCCCGATGCCCCATGGAGAACCTCCTCTGTTCCGGTAGACGTTTCCGCTTACCAATCCAAGAAGACCTGCCGGGAAGCGGATTCCTCCCGGTCGTAGTGACGAGCTCCTCGATGATGACTACACAAAAGTACTTCCCATTCTGTGTGATGTCAAGACACAGACTGTGTTGCGAAACGGCTGAAGGCATAAGAATTGATCCCCCTGGGACTCGACCCTGTCAGGGGAGCTGGTAGCCGGACGGGGATCAGATGAGCTGGAGTCTTGGGCTCACCGAGCGCGGAGGATCTTCCCGTGGGCTGTCCCTCACCCCTCCCGGTCCACCAGCCGCTCGAGGTAGCCCTCGTCGGCCAGGGCCGGCTCGGTGATGTGCCCGCGCTCGGCGTTGGCCAGGTTCCACTCGGCGATGGTTGCGAGGGCGTTCGCGTTTCGTGCCCAGGCGCGGCGCGAGACGCCGCTCATGGCGTCCCACTCGAGGGCGGTGGCGAGGATCCGGTCGACCCGCGGCGAGCCGTCCAGGACGAGGCCGAAGCCGCCGTTAATCGCCTTGCCGGTGCCGACCCCACCGCCGTTGGAGAGCACCGCCATGGTCATGCCGCGAGCGGCGTTGCCCGCCCAGCAGTGGTGAGCCATGTCGGCCGTCAGGTTGGAGCCGTCGTAGATGTTGGCGGTCTCCCGGAACGGCGAGTCGGTGCCGCCGGTGTCGTGGTGGTCGCGGCCCATCATGACCGGTCCGATCTCGCCCTCGCGCACCATGCGGTTGAAGGTGCGGGCGATTCTGGTGCGGCCCTCGGCGTCCGCGTACAGGATGCGCGCCTGGGTTCCGACGACGAGGCGGTTTGAGCTCGCCTCCCGAATCCACTTCCAGTTGTCGCGGTCCTGGCCGCGCCGTTCCGGATCGATACATGCCATGGCGGCGCGGTCGGTGGCGGCCAGATCCTCGGGCCGGCCGGACAGGCATACCCAGCGAAACGGCCCGTAGCCGTAGTCGAAGCACAGCGGCCCCATGATGTCCTCGACGTAGGACGGCCAGATGAACCCCTCGGTGGTGTTCTTGCCGTTGGCGGCGATCTCGGTCACGCCGGCGTCGAAGACGGCCTTCATGAACGAGTTGCCGTAGTCCCAGAAGTACGCGCCGCGGTTGGTGAGGCGGCGGATCGCCTCGAAGTGGCGGCGCAGGCTCTGATCGACCAGGGCGTGGAAGCGAGCTCGGTCCTTCCTCAGAAGCTCCCGTCCCTCCTCGAATGTCACGCCGGCGGGCGTGTAACCGCCGTCATACGGAACGTGGCACGAGGTCTGGTCGGACAGGAGCTCGACCGGGATGTCGTCGTGGTCCAGGTACTCGAGAAGGTCGACGATGTTGCCGTGGTAGGCGATCGACAGTGCCTCCCCGCTGTCCTTGGCGGCCAGCATCCAGCGTGCGGCCTCGGCGAGGTCGGAGGTCACTTTCGAGACCCAACCCTGCTCGTGCCGGGTCTGGATGCGCGAGGCGTCGACCTCGGCGATGATACCGGCGCCACCGGCGATCTCGAGCGCCTTGGCCTGGGCGCCGGACATCCCGCCGAGCCCCGAGGTGACGAAGGTGCGGCCCGCGAGGTCGGCGTCGTCCGGCACGCCGAGGTAGCTCCGCCCGGCGTTGAGCAACGTGATGTAGGTGCCGTGCACGATGCCCTGCGGGCCGATGTACATCCAACCGCCGGCGGTCATCTGTCCGTAGTTGACGCAGCCGAGGGCGGCCAGGCGGTGGAAGTCCTCCGGGTTGTCAAACATGCCGACCATGAGGCCGTTGGTGACGATCGCCCGCGGTGCTTCGGGCGGCGACGGGAAGAGGCCCAGCGGGTGACCCGACATGACCACCAGCGTCTGCTCGTCGGTCAGCACCTCGAGGTACCTCTTGATGAGCCGGTACTGCATCCAGTTCTGGCACACCTGGCCCGACTCGCCGTAGGTCACCAGCTCGTACGGGTAGAGCGCAACATCGAAATCGAGGTTGTTGTCAATCATGACCTGCATCGCCCGGGCTTCGGTGATCCTGCCCTCATAGGCGTCGAGCGGTCGGCCCCAGATTCTCCCGGCTGGGCGGTAGCGGTAGCCGTAGATGCGGCCACGAGTGCGCAGCTCGTCGAGGAACTCGGGTGCCACCATCTCGTGATGCTCCTGCGGCACGTAGCGGAGGGCGTTCTTGAGGGCGAGCAGCGTGTCGCGCCGCCCGAGCTCGTAGCCGCGGCTCGGAGCGTGGCGAATCCCGGGCTCGAACGGGGAAGGCTCGGGGAGGTCGGTCAGCTCGATGTGGACGGGAGCGCTCATCGGTCACCTCCGTTCGCGCCCGCATTCTAGCCCGGATTCTCCATGAGCGATCCCGGTGAGAGCGGACGGGAATCAACCACGAAGGCACGGAGAGCACAAAGAGGAACACCAAGAGAGACTCGCGGGCTGAGGAGCTCCAGGTCACGGTAGGCCGGGGTGACCCATACAACGCAAAGACGCCAGGGCGCGGAGACGCAAAGAAAAGAAGAGAAGGACCCCAAAAGGGGGGTCAGGGTTCCCGGGGAGAGTAGGGAAGTCTCCGCACATGCCGGAAGCTCACGGACATCACTCCCCTGGGACGGTCCCGCGACGGGGTGCGAGAGGGCGCTCCTACGCGATCCCTCTCCTACCAAGAGAGAGGGGCCTTGCAACCTCTCAGAGAACGTGGGAGGCAGATCCGAGCGCAGCGGCCCCTCGGGGCTGACAGGACGGCCCGAGGTCCTCCTCGAGGACGGACTGGCGGACCCTGAGGGGTGCGGCCGAAGGCCGTGGATCTGCCGTGGCGGGGACCCTCCACCTGTGCCCTGCTACGACCGGCGAGGAGAGATCTTCTTGGTGCTCTTCTTTGTGTTCTTCGTGTCTTTGTGGTTTAGCCTCGAATGCTCACTCGGGGCCGCTGGTGCCTTCGGCGCGAGTGACGGCGGTGGCCGGTCCGCGGCCGATATAGGCTCGAAACGGCTCGGTGATCGGGCGTGGCACGGCGAGGAAGGTGAGACGGCCCGTGGACTGGAGTCGGGCGCCGAACAGCCACGACGCCACCTGGTTGACGTTGACGCGGGCAAGGTCGCGGCGCCCGAAGGCGTTGGCGAGATACAGGGGCGCCAGCTCGCGAGCCTCGGCCTCACCGAGGGAAACGGTGAGCGGCTTCGGCCTCTTGTCGAGTGGGAACCGCTCGGTCCGGTATGTCGGCGCCGAACGGACCGTGAAGCGAAAGAGGCGGTTGAACGCCTCTGTCATCAGGCGGGCGTTGATGAGCCGGATGGCAGGTACGAAGACCTCGTCGTCGCCCTCGGTCGCCTCATCACCGATCTGATCGAACGTTCCGTCGATACCATCGGTGAGGTGGGGAAGGTCGGTCAGGACCTTGCCGTCAGCGGTGCGCAGTCGCAGCGGAAAACGCCAGAAGGGAACCAGATCGACGGCGGCGCGCTCATCGAACACGCAGGAGTCGTAATCGCTCTCCTTCTTGCTGCTGCCCTGGATCGTGAACATGCGGTGGCAGTTGTGGCAGAAGTGAGTCACCGCGGCGACGTCGAAGGGAAACTCGTACCCGCAGGTGGGGCACTCCATGGGCAGGAAGCGCAGCCCGTTGCCGGGCTCGCGCGCCTCTACCGGGAGCTCGGCCATGAGGCCGGGTTCAAGAGACGGCGGAGGACCGACAACCGACCCTGCCGCGGCGTCGACCAGCAGTGTCTCCGACACTCCGCCGCCGGATACCTCGACGACCCACCAGGGTCGCCAGACAACGGCGTTGACCTCGGGGACGAAGACGGTGCCGAGGCGGATGACCTGGAGCGAGCGGTCGAGCTGCTTGCGGTCGAGGTTGCCGTAGGCTTTCTGGAGCGCTTCCGGGCCGAGAGCGAGGGGCAGGCAGTGGGCCGTCTCCTCGAGCTGGGCCGCCGGCAACACGGCGCGCAGGTAGCTCAACTTCCCCATCGCCGGTAGCTCAACGCCTTCGCTGGCGAGGGTGGCAGCCTCGACGGTGCCGACGGCGAACCGGAGCTTCTTTTCCATGTCCTGTCGAGAACGGCCGAAGGCGGCCTCGTACAGCGTGCCCATGCCGTGTCGGTAGGGGGCAAGAAAGTGATGCTGCGGCGTCACCTGGAGTGTCTCGGCCAGTCGTGCCCGGAATGCGTCGGCGGCGCGCGAAACCAGCAGCTCCGCAGCTGCGGCGGCGGCGCCCAGCTCGGGGCTCGCCAGCAGGGTGCCGTTTTCGCTGGCAATGGTCTTGCGCTTCTCCAGCGGCGCCACCTGACGCGCGTAGAGCTTGAGGTAGTGCTGGTACCGGTAGTGGTCGAGCAACGCCTCGCGAAGCGTTTGCTGGTCGCGGGCCTTCTCAGGGATCGTGACGTACAGTGTGTCCTCGTGCCCGACGACCATGTGGTTGCTGTCGCAGTACTCACAGTGGGCCATGCGGTGGAGCACGGGGACCTCGATCTCCGCCCCACACTCGGTGCACCGTACGACGATGCGGTACCCCTGGTCGCCCTCCTCCTTGGGTCCTGACCGCGAAGGAACCGCGGTGCCTGTGGAACCGGTGAGGCCTCCATTGCGGGAAGGTTGCTCATTCGCGGGACGCGGCACGGTCGGCGGCGGGAGCTGCTCGAGAGTCCGCTTGAACGGGTTCCAGGGCGTGTAGAGTGAGGCCCACACCCCACCCGCGATCATGACCGGCACGTACATGCCGAGAAGCTCAGGGCCACCTATCGTCAGCAGCGAGGCGACGGTGATCAGGAGGCCTACCGCCACCTCCAGCATGGGCCGTCCAAGGAGGGCGAGCCCGGCCCCCGGCGCGAGGGCATTGACGGCAATCGCCGCCAGGGGTGAGGGGCTGGACGGGCGGAGGGCGACCGCTGCCACGGTGAGGAGGAGCGGGGCCAGCAACGCGAGCAGCACCCAGCCGGCCGTCACAGGAGATCCCCGGCGTCTATCGCGCCCTTGGCCAGGTTCTTCAACAGCGGCACGATGACCTGTGCGTCCCGGATCGGCAGCGATGCGTCGGCGAGACCACCCTCGAGGAGCATGCAGAGCGCCTGGAAGGCCATTTCGGATCCCGGCTCGCCGAGCAGTACGGCGCGGCACGCGTCAAAGGTCTCGCCGTGCGGCGTGCCGCCTGCGACGAGGCGTCGCACCAGGTCGCGGCAGGTCTCGAAATCGGGGGCGTTCCCGGCAGCCATCGGCGCCCATGATAGCCGAGCGGACAGCCGCTCTGCCGCCGGCAGCCGGGTTCGGTGGCTGTAGGCTATTCGATGCTCGGGGGTCGCGACGATCATCTGCAGCACCCTACGCACGGGAGGGTCGTCTCATTCCGGCGCCGGTGGTTGCACCCCGAAGCCGTTACGTGCGTTCTGGAAATCGCCCCATTCCACCCAGGTCGCAGATGATAGCGAGGGCGTTTGGGAACCGATGACCACAGAGACACAGAGGACACAGAGGGGCTCAGAGAGGATCATCTGAAGGAAGAAGGCTCCCCTCCGGCTTTGCCTTCCTTCTCCTACCTCTGTGGTTCTATGTGCTCTTCATGACTCCGTGGTTGGTGTCCCGGGGGCCCAGCTGAGGACGAGACGGCTCCGCGGTTCTCACAGAAGTTCTCCCCTGCGCCGGAACGCCCCCAAGAAGGGGGGCGCATGGGCTAGCCGGTGGCCCTGGCCAGGACGGCGTCGAGGATTCCCGGAGCAAGCAGCGACAACATCCGTGCCAGGTGGGTCTCGGCGCCCATCTTGATCAGCCGCTTGCGCCGCCAGACTGCGTGCAGGGCCCTTCGCGAGACCTCCTCGGGGCTCAGCATCCGGCGCCCTGCCGCCTGGTCGTGGCCCTGGATGGAGCCGTCGCCGAGCAGGGCCCTCTCGCGCATCGGTGTGGCGACGTAGCCGGGGCAGGCGATGGTCACGCCCACCCCGTCCTGCCGCAGCTCGACGCGCAGGGCGTCGAAGAGGCCGTGCAGGGCGTGCTTCGATGCCGCATAGGCCGTCCGCGTCGGGGTGCCGACGAGACCCGTGACCGAAGAGATGACCAGGATCCTGCCCTGGCGCGCTCTCAGATCGGGCAGCACGAGCCGTGTCAGCTCCACGGCTGCGAAGAAGTTGATCTCAAAGATGGTGCGCAAGACCTCAGGTGCGAGCTCCGAGAAGCGGGCGTTCATGGTGACCCCGGCGTTGTTGACGAGGAGGTCGATACCGCCGTACTCGCGCCGGGCAAGTGAGGCGACCTGCTCGCGAACCGCGGAGTCGGTGAGGTCCCCGACCAACGACTCAACCGTGGTCCCGGCCTCACGGCACCTGACGGCGACCTCTTCGAGGGCTTCCCGGCGCCGGCCGGTGAGGACCAGGTCAGCTCCAGCGCGTGCGAGATCGGTCGCGATGGCGGCGCCGATGCCGGAGGAGGCGCCGGTCACGATTGCGGTCCGTCCTTTCCAGCGGGGGCTTCCCATGGCACCAGTATACTGGCGGCCGGTCGAAGCGGCTGGAAGGGGGGCGAAGGATGGTGGCGTTCGACGGCAAACGGTTTGTGGTGACGGGGGGGTCCAGCGGCATCGGGCTGGCGGTGGCGAGGGGGCTGCACGCGCGCGGCGCCGAGGTTTGTGTCGTCGGACGACGGGCCGAGCCACTGGCGGCGGCGGTGGCCGAGCTCGGTGAGCCCTCGTGGGGCCACTCCTGCGATGTCGGTGATCCGGGCCAGGTCGAAGAGCTGGCGCTGGCAGTGAGCTCGCGCTGGGGCGCCCTCAACGGGCTCGTGAACGGCGCCGGGCAGGCGTCGATGGGGGATGCCGAACGGACCGGCGCCGAGCTCTGGGACGAGTGCTTCGCGGTCAACGCCCGCGGGCCGTTCCTGGTCACACGTGCCATGCTGCCCTACCTCAAGACCGCCGAGCACTCGGCAGTGGTCAACATCTCATCGACTCTGGCCGAGAAGCCGATACCGGGTATGGTTGCGTACTGCGCGGCGAAGGCGGCCGTCAACGGGCTCACCAGGGCGCTCGCGCTGGAGGTCGCACCGCAGGTTCGCGTCAATGCGGTCATGCCGGCGGTCGTCGACACGCCCATCCACGAGGGGCGGAACATCTCGCGCGATCAGCTCGAGGACATGGCGAGGCTGCATCCGCTGCGGCGTATCGGCCAGCCAGAGGACGTCGCGGAGGCGATCTTGTTTCTACTGTCGGACGAGTCGGCCTGGATGACCGGCGCGGTGATCCCAGTCGATGGCGGGATGCTGGCGACGTGATCCCCCGCTCATCCACCCGGGAGGTAGGAAGGTGAGGAGGTGAGGAGGTGAGGAGGTGAGGAGGTGAGGAGGACCCCCGCCCAGCCCCCGAGTGACGAAGTGACGAAGTGACGGAGAGCCCCCATCCACCCGGAGAACGGAAGCGCGGCGCGCTGCAGAGAATGGTGCGCTCAAACTGGCGTGCCGGGCACGGCATCCCCCTGGAGCGCCAACGGTCGCCGAGCGCGACGGGCAGGGACTGGCGATGCCGGGCTCCCTCGGCCCTTGGCGCAGCAGAGTACGGCCACACGATTGAGTGAGGCGGTTCGAGCGGCGTCCGGCGGAGCCAAGAAGGACTATCCCATGGCCAGAGGACCCAGGAGAGCGCGCCGCTAACCCGCTCCTTCCGGCGTCGTAACCGTGATCCGGCGGCGGTCGTCCTCGAGGATCTCAAGCAGGACCTCCCACAGGCGGGCGTCCCCTGGAACCCAGCCCAGGAGCTCGGCCCGCGGCCACTCGATGGCGGCGATCGCGTCCGCCTCGGAAAGGAGCTCCTCGATGCCGACCTCCCGCAACGCGTGCTGGCTCGACTGTGCGAGGCGGTAGAGGTCGATGTGATGCAGCAGGCTGATCCCGCTGCCGGCACACGGGTAGGTCTGGATGAGAACGAAGGTGGGAGAGGTGACCTCCTCGGCGTCGCCGGACAGCCCGCTTACCAGGCCCCTGACGAACGTCGTCTTGCCGGCGGCGAGATCGCCCCTGAGCAGGACGATGTCACCACCCCGCAGCCGGGCCGCGAGCTGCTGCCCCAGCAGCTCGGTCTCTTCCGGCGTATCAGTGAGCTGTCCCGTGGTCACACCGACACTCCTCCGTCCGCGCTTGGGGCAAGTGTAGCGCGGTGGCGAGGGTGGAGGTCGTGGGGCTTCTCTGGAACCCCAGCGGCCGTGCGTCCGCGGGGCGAACGCCCGTCTCACGATTCCGGGCCGTCGCAAAGCCATGAAAGCGGATCCCCGGGAAGGCGGGTGCCCTCCTCATTTTTCTGCTTTCTCACCTCTTCTCACCTCCCGGATGGGTGGGGGAACCTAGTCACACAATCACTCAATCACTTCATCACCGGTCGGGTGGATGGCTGTCCCGTCCTGCTATCCTGAAGCCGTCGAGGAGGGTTTCCATGAAGCGTTGCACCTGTCTCCTGGTGGTCTTCCTGCTGGCGAGCTTGGCCGCCGCGTCGGCGCCGGACACTGTCACCGACTCCGACGCGACCTTCGCCGATCGCACACTGCGCATCGACCTCTTCCACATCGGCAACGGCTCGGAGGAGGTGTTCACGCTGGACCGCCTGTACGACCAGGGGCAGTGGGCCGGCAGCCGGACCCACCTCATCGACCCGTCGCCGATAGGGCGCTACAGAGTGGAGGTTCTGGGCGCGAAGGATAACCAGGTGCTCTTCTCGCGAGATTTCAACAGCTACTTCGGCGAGTACCGGACGACGCCGGAGGCGAAGCGGGGCACGCGTAGGACGTTCGAGGAGACGGTGCTGGTGCCGCTGCCCAAACGGCCGGTGCGCATCGCACTCGAGATCCGGCAGTCCGACGGCTCGTTGGTGAGATCTCTGGTCTTTCCTGTCGACCCGGATGACCCGACGATTGCCCACGAGGCGCCGCGGGGAAGCCCGACGATCATTCCGCCCGATCCGGTCCACGAGGTGCACGCCGCGATGGACATCGCGGTGCTCGGCGAGGGGTACACCACAGGCGAGACGGAGCTGTTTCGGGAAGATCTCGATCACCTGAAGAAGACGTTGTTCAGCCAGCAGCCGTACCAGGAACTCGCCGGCCGGATAAACGTCTGGGGGGTGCTGGCGCCCTCCGAGGACTCCGGTTGCGATGAGCCGGGCCGTGGGGTATGGAGGAGGACGTCGCTCGACCTGAGCTTCAGCTCGCTCGGATCACCGCGCTACCTGCTGACCGAGAACAACCGCGCGGTGCGGGACCAGGCGGCCCACGTGCCCTACGACACCATCGTCATCATGGTCAACAGCTCACGCTACGGGGGCGGCGGCATCTACAACCTCTACTGCACCTTCACCGCCCACAACCAGTGGAGCGAGTATCTTTTCCTGCACGAGTTCGGACACTCGTTCACGGGCCTTGCCGACGAGTACTACACCTCGAGCGTTGCCTACGAGGACTTCTATCCCAAGGGCGTCGAGCCTCCCGAGGCGAACATCACGATTCAAGCCGATTCCGCGCACCTCAAGTGGAAGGACCTGGTGACACCGGGCACGCCGGTCCCGACCCCCTGGCGCAAGGCGGAGTACGACCGCATGGACGCCGCCTATCAGAAGCGACGCCAGGAGCTGAACAAGCAGATCGCCGCCGCGATGCGCGGCGGTGCTCCGGCTGAGCAGGTCCAGAAGCTCAAGGACGAAGCCCAGGATCTCTCTCTGGCGAACGCCAAGCAGGTGCAGCAGTTCCTGGCGAACAGCCCGTACGCGGGCAAGGTCGGAGCGTTCGAAGGTGCCGGTTACGTGTCGACCGGAATGTACCGGCCGTCGGTCGACTGCATCATGTTCAGCAAGGGACGCAAGCCATACTGCCCCGTGTGCGAGCGAGCCATCCGCGCACGCATCGGCTTCGTCGGAGAGTGAGCCCGGAGCGAGCAGTGAGCAATTACGAGCCGGCCGAGCGGAGGATCGTGGTCGGCTCGGGACCGCGCAGCGCCGAAGACCTGCTGCTCGCGAGGTTGAGATCCCTCATACCGAGACGTGCCGAGAACATCACGGCGCCGGTCAGGATCGTCGTTCCCTCGGACTCGCTTCGCCGTCACCTGGCGGCGCGGTTGGTGAAGATCGAGGGCCGGGCCGTGGCCGGCGTCGTGATCCAGACCCACTACCGGCTGGCCGGAGAGGTTCTCGAGAGGGCGGGCGAGCGGGCTCCGACCGGGACGCTCGCCCAGCAGCTCCTGATTCGGCGCTTCGCTGCCGGAGAGCCGGAGCTCGCAGCGGCATTCGCCGAGCAGGACGACGGCTACGCTGTGGTAGCCCAAACCGTGCGCGACCTTCTCGATGCCGGGTTCACGTCACACCACCTCGAGGCGGCGGAGGAGGCAGTCGGCTCGGCGCTGTCAGGCTCGAGCCCGGCGGTCGTCGAGCGCGCCCGCGCCGTGCTGCGGGTCGCTGCGCGCTGCCACCAGCTGGCGGACTCGCTTGGGCTTGCTCATCGTGGCACGGTGCTCGCCGCCGCCGCTCGGCTCCTGCGCCAGCGGGGGAGCGAGCTGGTGCCCGCGCGGGCGGTCGTGATCCACGGCTACGCCGAGGCGACCGGGCTGGTGAGCGACCTCCTCGAGGTTCTGGTCGCCGCAACGGACGCGCAGGTGATCGTGGACCTCCCTTGCGACCCGGCCGATCCGTCGCGGGCGGATACGGGCTGCGAGTTCGTTCATCGTTTGCTCGAGCGCCTCGGTTCCGAGGCGTCGACGGCGGCCGTTGCCGCCGTCCCCGCCGCCGCGGTCAACGCGTTCACGGCGCCGGGACCGGAGGCGGAGGCACGCGAAATCGCGCGCCGTGTTCGCGACCTGCTCGATGACGGTACGCCAGCGGAGGAAATCGCGCTCGTCGCCCGGCATCTCGACCTCGAGACCACCATCGCTCTCGGCCGACACCTGCGCCGCCTCGGGGTACCGTTCTCGGGAGACGGCGCGACGGCCGCGGCCGGGCCAGCCCAGCGGCGGGTGGAGGCCCTGATCGAGCTGCTGGCGGCGGGCCCGAGAGCGCCGACGGAGAGCTGGCTCAACGCCGCCGGAAGCATCGCCGGCAGCAGCGAGGTCGGTGACGGCGCCCAGCACCGGCGCCGGCTCGAGGTTGCGCTTCGCACCCTCGGTGCGAACCGGCTCGTGGCCGTCGCGGGGTTGGACTCGGAGGCTGCAGGTGGTGGCGGTGTGCTGGTGCTGCCGCTGGTGGAGCGGTTGGAGGAGGATGACGATCGCGAAGTGAAGCGACGGGCGACGTTGCCTATGGGGCAGCTGCTCGCGGCGGTGGGTGAGGCGCGGCGGCTGGTGGATCACCTGCAGGCGTGGCCGGAGCGAACCTCGCTCGAGACTCACCTCCGCTGGGCCCGAGGGGTCCTCGATCGGCTCGGGTGGGACGGCTTGCCGCCAGGCAGCCGAGAGATTCGGGGGGCTCTGGCCCACCTCTCGGAGGAGCTCCCGGGTGGGCTCGAGCTCGCTCGCGCTGAGATCCTGCCCGTGCTTCAGAGCACGCTGCGGCTCCGGACTGCGGCTCCGCTGGGCGGTGCTGGCGGCGGCATCCAGTTGCTGACCGTGATGGAAGCGCGGGCCCGCACCTTCAACCACCTGTTCGTGATGAACCTCGGCCGAGGGGTCTTCCCGCGCCAGGTGGTCGAGGACCCAGTGCTGTGCGATGTCCTGCGCCGCTCGCTGTTGCCGGTGCTGCCAGAGATGCCGGTCAAAGAGCGCGGCCGCCTCGAGGAGCGCTACCTCTTCGCCCAGCTCCTCGCCGCCGCCGAGCGGGTGACCATGTCGTGGCGCACGGTCGACGCCGACGGAAGGCCCGCCAACCCGTCGGCGTTCGTGGAGCGGTTGCGGCTGGCCGGGGTGCTGCCCCGTACGCCTGGGATGGTCCAGGCGGTCCCCGACGTCGGCTCCACCGGACGGCTCGCGGACGAGAGCGAGCTCCGCACGCCCGCGGAGCATGCGGTCCTCACCGCCCTGGCCGGGCGCGGGCCGCGGTACTGGGAGGTGCTCGAGGAAGCGATCGGATCGGAAGCACGGGCCAGGCACATGGCGGCGGTGCTCGACGAGCTGGATCCGCCGCGCCCGCGTCGCGATCTCGGACCGTTCCTGGGTCTGGCGGGCCTGCAGCTGCCGCGGGACCTCTGGGTCACGAGGTTGGAGAAGGTGGCGAGCTGCCCGTGGCAGTGGCTCCTCGAGCGCGTGCTGGGCCTCGAGGAGCCGCCGGAGACGGCCCTGGCCCGGACGGGTCTGGCCGGTTCCCTGCTCGGTCGCGTGGTGCACCGGGTTCTCGAACGGGTGGTGACGGCGGCAGGCGTCCCCAGCCGCCGGCAGCTGGCCGAGCTGGCATCCTTCGAGCCGCGGTACCCGCCGTGGCCGGACCATGCCACCCTGAGGAAGTGGACGCTGGAGGTTGCCGCCACAGAGACCCGGCAGGACGGAGTGCCGACGCTCGCTCCGGCGTTGGCGCGGCACGCCGCCGTCTACCTCGAGCGTGCCCGTGGGTTCGACTGGAGCGAGGAGCCGCCGGCGGTGCTCGGCACCGAGGTCGAGGGGGCCTGGGAGGCCGGCACGGGCGAGGCGCCGCTGACGGTCCGTTTCCTCGCCGACCGCGTGGACCTGGTCGGGAGCGCACTCAGGCTGACCGATTACAAGACCTCCGAGCCGGGCAGCGTCAAAGCCGAGAGGGCTGTGCGGCGCGGGGAGATGTTACAGGGCGCCGTCTACGTCCTGGCGGCGGGAGAAGACGCCGAGGGCCGGTACCTCGTCCTCAAGGACCCGGACCGTTTGCGCACCCAGGGTGAGGTCGTCCTCGGCCGGGCCGAAGCCGAGGCCGCCACCGCTGCCGTCCGCGAGATCGTTGCGGGGATGACCTCGGGTGCTGCGTTTCCGCGCATGGCCGATGCCGGCACGGACGGGGCCAGCGAGGCGAAGGCCTGCCGCTCCTGCCGCGTGCGTGAGGCGTGCCACCAGGGCGATCCCGGAATTCGGCGGCGTCTGGCGGCGGCCCTCAACAACCTCGATCCATTGGACCGGCTGTGCGGCCTCTGGCGCCTCCCCAAGGCGGAGGTCGAGAAGGAAACGGGCCGGTGAGGGACGAAGCCACCCTTCGCGTGCAGGACTGTCGGGCGCGGCTGGCGGCGCAGACCGTGTTCGACCGCGCCCTGGTGCTCGAGGCGGGCGCCGGCACCGGCAAGACGGCGGCGCTCGTGGCGCGGATCGTGGCGTGGTGCCTCGGGCCCGGCTGGGATGTGGTTGAGGGAGGGCGGCCGGGCGACGAGGATCGGGTGGCCGCCGCGGTGCTTGACGGCGTGGTGGCGATCACGTTCACCGAAGACGCGGCGGCGGAGATGGCCCAGAGGGTGGCCGAGATGCTGTCCCGGCTCGAGGCCGGTCCGGCGGGCGATGACGACGACCGAACCGCGGCCGCCGTCGACTGCGCCGAGATGCCGCAGCTGCTGCCGGGCCTGTTCCGGGCCGCCCTGCCGTCCGATTCCGACCGGATCCGAGAGCGCGCGCGGGCGCTCCTGGCCCAGCTCGAGCGCTTGCGTGTCAGCACCATCCACGCCTTCGCCCGCTCGCTGCTGGCCCGATTCCCGGTCGAGGCGGGCGTCCATCCGTCGTTCGAGGTCGATGCCGACGGCAGTCTGTCCGAGGAGCTGGCCTCCCGTGCGGTCGAAGAGGTGCTGGTAACCGAGTACGGAAGCGAGGAGAGCGACGGCCTGGCGCTCGCCGAGCTCGGCATCGGCCCGGCCGGGATGTCCGACGCGGTCCAGGCTCTGGTGGACGGGGCGGTGCCGGCCGCGGCACTCGCCGAGGACCCGTTCACCGAGGCGGCCTCAGAACGGGTGCTCAGCGCCCTGCAAAGACTGTTGGACGACGGCGGCGAGGACCTGCGGACGTTGGCTGCCGAAGGGCGGAGCTCTCGCGTGAAGGAAACGGCGGGGTTGCTCCTGAACCTCCGGGAGCTGCTCGACGAACAGGGGACCGCTGCCGTCTCCCCGCTGACCTCGATCCGGGAGTGGGTGGGCACGCGGTACGGCAAGCTGGACCGTGCGCAGCTCAAGAAGTGGACCCGGGGGGATTTCGGGAAGCAGCCGCCGGCGTCACTTGACAGGGGTGCTTTCCCGGCGGTCGCGACCGACCTGCTGCTGATTCTCGACCACCTCTCGCAGCTTGCCCCAGCCACGTTCAACCGCCTGCGCCGGGTCTTGGAGGCGGTCCTGGAGCGGGTCGAGGCCGAGAAGCGGCGGCGGGGCGTGGTCGTCTTCCAGGACCTTCTGGTGCTGGCCCGCCGGCTTCTCGCCGAGCACCCGGAAGTGCGCCGGGAGGTACGTCTCGGCATCCATCAGCTCCTGGTCGACGAGATGCAGGACACGGACCGCGAGCAGGCGGAGATCATCCGCCTGCTCGCCCTCGATGGGCCGGCCGAACGCCGGCCGGGGCTGTTCCTGGTCGGCGATCCCAAACAGTCGATCTACGGCTGGCGTAGCGCCGACCTGGCGGTGTACGAGGAGCTGATCAACGGCGTCCTGGAGACCGGCGGTGCGCGCCACGCCCTGGTCGTCAGCTTCCGCTCGGTGCCGGCCGTCCTCGACGAAGTCGAGCGCATCGTGCGGCCGGTGATGACGGAGGAGGCCGGCCTGCAGCCGCGGTTCGAGCCGCTGCTGGCGTGTGCCGCGAAGGTGGACGATCCGGGATGTGTCGATGAACGCCGGCGACCCGTGGAGCACTGGGTCTCGGTAGGCGCCGGCTCCTCCGGAGGTCCCGACACGACGGATGCCGCAACGGCAGCCAACCTTGAGGCCGAGGCGGTGGCCCTGGACATGGCCGCATTGGCGGCGGCGGGCGCGCCTCGGCGCGAGATGGCGCTGCTGATGCGAACACGGACTCACCTCGAGTCCTACCTCCGTGCTCTTCGGCGCCACGACGTCCCCTACGAGGTCGGGCGCGACGCCAGCTACTTCCGCACCCGGGAGGTCATCGAGGCGACCGCGCTGGTGCGCCTCGTGCTCGACCCGTTCGACCACCTGGCGTTGGCAACGGTGCTGCGATCGCCATTGGTGGGGGTGCCCGACGCGGCGCTGGTACCGCTGTGGCGAGCCGGGCTGCCGGCCATGGTGTCACGCATCTCGGAGTCCGGTGCCGATGCCTTGACGGAGGTCGAGCAGGCGGTGGCGACGGTGGGCGGGGAGCTGCCCGAGACACCGGGCCTGGACGCGCTCGTGGGGTGGCCGCAGGCGCTCCTGGCGGCGCTGGCCGCCGTCGCCGGGCTGCGTGTCGCCTTTCGGCGCGACCCCTCGGATGTCTTCATCGAGCGCCTACGCACGAGCACGCTGATCGAGCCGCTGGCGGCGGCGCGGTTTCCGGGCGCCTACCGGCTCGCCAACCTGGAGAGGTTCTTTCGAGGCCTCGAGCAGAGCCTGGGCGAGGGCGCCACGCCGGAGGGAGTGCTGCGTCGCCTGCGGCTCGCCATCCGCGAGCGGCGCGAGGAAGAGACGGGGCGCCCGCGTGAGAGCATTGCCGACGCGGTGAGCGTGCTCACGGTTCACGGCGCCAAGGGGCTCGGCTTCCGCCACGTGTGGCTGGTGCAGACCCATGCCGGCCGCGTCGAACGTCGGGAGCCAGCGCGGACGGCGGCAGGCAAGGTGGAGGGCCGCTGGGAGCTGGAGCTGGCCGGGCTGAGGACGCCAGGGTATTTCGACCTCGAGCAGAGGCAACGACGGGTCGCCGAGGCCGAGGAGGTGCGGACCCTTTACGTGGCGGTGACCCGCGCCAAGGAGCGGTTGGTCACGCTCGGCAACTGGCGGCCGGCGAGGAGGAGTGGCCGCTCGTACCTCGACCTGCTGGAGCAGCGCGGCGAGGGCCTGCCCGACCTCGACGAGCTGTGGCGCGAAGCCGACCGGACCGGGACATCCTGGCACGACGCCTTCGGCGCGCGGTGGGCGCTGCCCGGTCACCAGCGGTGGGCCGACGACCTGGCGCCGGAGACTGCCCCGGTCGCAGCCCCCCGCCCGCCGTCGCCCTCGAAGATCGCTGGCGACGCCCGTCGCCTCGAGAAGCTGCACATCGCGGCCGAGACCCGGATGGCGCGCCCATGGAGCGCTCGCGCTTCGGAGGAGGCGCACCGCGAGCTCGCGGAGCTGGTGGGCGCGGCCGGAGAGGACGACGAAGCGACGCCGGGCGAGCGGACGCCTGCCCGCGGGTACGCAGAAGCGCAGCGGACGGTGGCGGCGGCGGTCGGCTCGGCGGCTCACCGTGCGCTGGAGAGGTTCAGATTCGGGACCGCCGATCCGGAGGCCGAGCTCGAGCTACGCCGACAGGAGGCCGGCGTGTGGTTGGAGCTGGCGCTGCCGGACGGCGAACAGCTGGCTGTGGCGCGCCGACGTCTCACCGAGCTCCTGGCCGCCTTCGGCAGCGGTCCGTTGTGGCGGCGTCTTCTCGATCTGGCCCCCCGCATCGTGGCGCGCGAGCTTCCGGTTCTCCTGCCGCCCGGCGTCGACGACGCTGCGATCGGCTTTCTCTCAGGCGCCATCGACCTCGTCTACAGAGACCCCCACGATGACCGTCTGGTCATCGCCGACTACAAGACGGACACGGTGGCGGACGACGACGAAATCGAGGCCCGGGCAGGCGCCTATTCGGGGCAGCTGGCCGTCTACATGCGGGCGCTCTCCGACGCGCTCGACCTCGACCAGCCGCCGCGAGCCGAGCTGTGGTTCCTGGCCGCGGACCGGATCGTGAGGCTCGACTGAGGCGTGGAGCAGCGTGCCGGAGGGGATCTCGCGCAGCTGGACGTTCGTAAGTCATTAAGCGATTGAGTGATTGAGTTTCCCCCGCCCGACCGGGAGGGGAGGGGCGGGGAGGTGAGCAGGTTCGGCCACCCATCCAGGGTGCGAGAGGCCGGACGCGAAAGAAGAGACGTATCCCTCTGGGGGGTTGGGTGGCCTCCGTTACTCCGTCACTTCGTCACTGGGTGGGCGGGGGAACGTCTCGTGTCTGGAACCTACTCGCGGAGGCCGTAGCGATCCAGCTTGGAGTACAGGGTCGAGCGTGAGATGCCGAGCACGGACGCCGAGCGCTTGAGGTTGTGCCCGGTAGCCTGCAGGACCTGCTGGATGTGCTCGCGTTCGACGTCTGCCAGTGACCTGAGGATGTCGGTGGTTCCGCGCCCGTTCAGCATGTTACGAGGCAGGTGCTCGAGGTCCAGGGGGCCCTCGCGGGCGAGAATCATGCCGCGCTCGACGACATTGTGGAGCTCACGGACGTTCCCCGGCCACGCGTATCGCGCGAGCACCTCGCGGGCCTGCTCGTTCATGCCGGTTACCGCGCACCCGAGGGTCGGGTTGAGGGCGCGGATGAAGTGGTCGGCGAGCTCGGCCACGTCGCCGGGACGTTCCCGCAACGGGGGCAGTTGGATGGGGAAGACGTTGAGCCGGTAGAAGAGGTCACGGCGGAAGGTGCCGTCGGCCACCCGGGCCGTAAGATCGCGGTGGGTGGCGGCGAGCAGGCGGACGTCGACGGTTAGCGTACGGACGCCGCCGACCCGCCGGAAAACCCGCTCCTCGACGGCCTTGAGCAGCTTCGCCTGAGCTCCCGGCTCCAGGTCGGCAACCTCGTCGAGAAACAGCGTGCCGCCGTGAGCGACCTCGAGAAGGCCCGGCTTGCGGTCAATCGCTCCCGTGAAAGCGCCCTTCTCGTGGCCGAAGATCTCCGACTCCACGAGCTGGGCCTGGATGGCGGCGCAGTTGACGTCCACAAACGGCCCCGAGGCGCGCGCCGACAGCCGGTGGATGTGGCGCGCCATCATCCCTTTGCCGGTGCCCGATTCGCCGAGCAGGACCACCGAGGCGCCGGTCGTCGCCACCTGGACGATTTGGCAGCGCACCCGCTCCATGACCTCGGACGAGCCGATCACGCCGACGAGCGGTGTGCCGGCGTCGAGGTGCCGACTGGTCACGCGGGTCCGATACACCTCGATGTGGCGGCGGTGCTCGACCTCCCTGATGACCCTGGCCACGGTCTCCACGATCAGCAGCCGGTGTACCGGCTTGGGGAGGAAGTGGTCGGCGCCGCGCTTCATGCACTCGACCACGAGCTCGGGGTTGCTCGATCCGGTGAGCATGATGACGCCGAGCACCTCGTCAGTAGCCCGGATCTCGTCGAGGAGGTCGAGGCCGCTGCCGTCGGGCAGGCCGAGGTCCATGAGCACGATCTCGGGGAGATGATCGTCGAGGGTTGCACGGGCTTCGGCCAGGGATCCCGCGATCTCGACGGCATGTCCTTCCTGCTCGAGGATGCTCTTGACGGCCAGAGCCAGATCCTGGTCATCCTCGACGAGGAGGAGCGTCGCCCGCGTTCCCGCTGCCTCGGTTGCCATGCCGCTCGATTGTACCCGAAAGGAAGCCCACAGTGACCGGATTCGCGACACAGCGACCCCCAAGGCGGGCTGCCGACGGTCGGGACGAGTGTCTCATCCTGGGCCGCAAGCGGCCACCAGATGGTGCGCCAGTCTGAAACAGCCGACCCGGCTGGCGCTCCCACGAGGTGTCCGACGGTGACGTCACAACTCTTTAGAAACAGTGAGTTACGTGTCCAACGTCCTGAGCATCGGAGAGGTGGCACCGACCTTGCTCATGGGTCTGGCGAGAAGAACTTCGGCGGTACCAAGCCGCCGGGAGCATCAAGGAGGGTAGAAATGAAGAAACTCGTATTCCTGGGGGTCTTGATTCTACTGGTGGGAGCCGGCTCGGCGACGGCGCAGGTGTCGGCATCCGACCAGCTGACGGTGACCGCCAATAACCAGGGGATCTTCCACTTCGAGATCGCGGCGGCGTCGGTTGACCTCGGCACGGTGAACGCCAACGGTGACCTTCTCGGGGGCAACTTCCCCGGTATGACGGGCGCTCGCAACGGTGCCGGTACTGGAGCAGTGTACACAGCCGACAACGCCACCACCTGGATCTGCTCGAGCGCGCCGAAGCGCAACGTCGAGATCGCCGAGAACGGCAGCAGCGTCGTAGGCGTGCTTCCGCTGGACGCCCTCGAGGTCCGTAGCGACGCGCCGAGCGTCGGCACCAGCGGCGGCTGGATCACCCTGGGCACCGGCGGCACCCTGGTTTCAGGGATGACCAACGTCGGCAATGGCGCCAACTCGGCGACCGGTGACCTGGACCTGCAGCTGACAGTTCTGGACACGGACGCAGTTGGGAGCACGACCTGGACCGTGGTCCTGACGGCAAGCAGCGTCTGAGCCGAAGAGCGGCGGGGGCCGGCACGGCGCGGGCCGTGCCGCCCTCTCTCGATCCGAGGCCTTTGACGGGGACGGGAGACCTGACGTGCAACGACGACTCGGATATCACGGCGCTGCGGTAGCGGCCATCCTGCTGGGGTGGCTGCTGGCCGTGACGGCGTTTGCCGCGGATCCCGGCGGCCGCCGCGTCGTGCGGGCAGCCGTCGTGTCCCCGCGTCCGTCGCGGGCCGTGGTGCGGGGTCGAGCCGCCGGCGTCTCCCGAGGAGCCCTGGCCCGCTCAGTGATCGCGGTTCGAACCGAGCCGCCGCAGCTGCTCGTCGAGTCCGGCTCGCTCGACTTCGGTCCGGTCGTGCCGGGCAACCAGGCGATCCAGCCCGGGGGCGTGGTGGCGCGGGTCATCAGCCCGGGGCCGTACCGCCTCGTTCTCGTCTCCCGCGGCGGGGTGGTGACCAAGGACGGACAGCCGGTGTCGGGCGCCGGCCTTTCCTGCCGGAGCTCGCAGACCGGAGCGTTCCATCGGCTGAGGGAGGGCGCTCCGGTCACGGTGTGGAGCGGCGGTGGGACATCGCCCGCGGGCGATCTCGTGGTGCTGGATCTCAAGCTCGACCTCACGGACCTGGATCCGATGGGCCACTACCTCTACGCCCTGGACCTGACGGTTGAGCCGGCGTACTGAACTCGAGTACCCTGGCCTCTGCATGAGGACGAGGGTGTCTATGGTAGGGCTGCTGGCGGTGCTCGCTGTTGCACCGGTCGTGAACGCGCAGCTCGGGATCTCGATCTCGCCCAGCCGAGTGGAGCTCCTGACCAGCCCCGGACGAAGCGTTCGAGAGGTTGTCACCTTCGTCAACCGGAGCTCGGTGGCACTTCAGGTCCGGCTGGAGATGACGGACTTCGACGTCGACACCGCAGACTCCGTGATCGAGGCACCGTCCGGAACCCGGCCCGAGAGCCTGGCAGCCTACCTCAAGGTCACGCCTTCCACCGCGCAGGTGCCCGCCGGCGGCTCGGCGGTCTTCCGGTTCCGAGTGCACGCCCCGGAGGAGTTCACCCAGCTGCGAGCAATGGTGTTCTTCCGCTCCGCGCCGATGGTAGGGGAAGGTGAAGGTCCGCGGGTCGTCATCGTGCCCCGCCTCGGGGTCCCGGTGTACCTGGAGAACCGCAAAGCGGCTCCGGGACAGCTCGCCGTGAAGCGGCTCGAGCTGAAGCGCGACGGTGACGGCGGGGACTACATCGCCCTCCACCTCGACGCCGAGAACGAGGGGGAGAGGAACTTCCGGCCGACCGGAACCCTCGAAGTGCGCTCGGTGGACGGGTCCTTCCGCCAGCTGTACCAGCTGAACGAGGCCCGGGAGCCGGTCCTCCCCGGCAAGCTCCGGGTATGGTCGCTCCGGTTCGGGCCGGTACCCGGAGGTGAGCTATCCCTGCGTCTTC
This sequence comes from uncultured Thermoanaerobaculia bacterium, assembly GCA_964552395.1. GTDB lineage: Bacteria > Acidobacteriota > Thermoanaerobaculia > Thermoanaerobaculales > Sulfomarinibacteraceae > JAJDNH01. The sequence continues at coordinate 21,625 of CAZKGM010000032.1, forward strand.
GCCTGGCGACATCGTTCAAGCGGGAGTACACCGCGGACAGAACGCTCGCCGCTGCGTCCTCGCCCTCCTCGTCCTGAGCCTCCTGGCCGCCCCGTGCGGGGCGGGCGACGAGGGCGCCGGCGCGGTGCAGGGAGCGACGGCGGGGCGCTTCAGCCTGTGGCTCAGCAGTCGCGTGCTGGCCACGCCCCTGTTCGACACCCAGTGGCAGTACACGGCCCTGCTGTTCGGGAGCCAGCAGCTCCGTACCGGTGGGGAAGCATCCCTGTGGCTCCGGCGGGGTTTCCCCAACATGCGTACCGAGGGCAGCCTGGGCGTGGAGGGGGTGCCGTCTGGGAGGTGGGAGGTCGATGCCACGGCGGGCGACATCGTTCTCGAGCAGCCCGCCGGCCGCCGAGGGCTCTCTCTCACCGTCGACTCTCTGCCTCTGGAGGGTGTCCAGCTTCGGCTGCGATCCGATCGACAACAGCTGGGGATCTTCGCAGGTCAGCCGAAGTACTACGTGCAGCCGCCTGCAGGTGCTGCGGCCAAGCCGATGATCGCCGGCGGCCACTGGATCAAGTACCGGGGCGCCTCGTGGTTCGGCGTTTCCGCGGCCGGGGTCCGCGACCCCTCGTACGTGGACGGAGAGAGCACGGACAGCGGCGGCACCGGCTGGCTGACGGCCGACGCCGGGCGCGACCTGTCCGCGAACACCGGGGTCTTCGCCCATCTCTACGTGGGCACCGGGAGCGGCTTGGGAGGGCGGGCCGGGCTGGAGACCCACCTCCATCGTGCCGAGCTGCTGGCCAGCGTCTTCGCCTTCGGGCGCGGGCTACCCTACCTCTACCCCTTCCTCCGTCCGGGGGAGACCGGCGTCGAGCTCGCCGCCAGCTACAGGGCCAGCGAGATGTCGTCCGTCTTCGGTCGCGTGAGCTGGATCGACGGCGACAGGGGAACCGGACAGCGGCGGGCTCGCGGCATCGTCGGGCTCAGCCGTGGTTGGGGGACCGGGCTGCCGACGGTGCAGCTCGTGTACTCCCGCGACGAGGTCGTGTTCGACCCACAGAGCGTCGCCCAACAGCCCAACCCGACGAACAGGGTGGCGGCAACGGTCTCGCAGGCAACCAGCACCGACCTCCTCTCGCTCCGGTTCGAGCGCGTCTGGGGGGGAGCGGAGAACCGTTCGCAGGGGATGCTGACCTACCGGCGGGCGGTCGGCCTGCGTTCGCTGCTCAACGGCGACGCGATCGTACAGCGGGAGCCCGGGCGCTGGGGCGTGACCGCCGAGAGCGACCTGCAGTTCCCACTCGGGGGCCCGTGGTACGGGCTTGCCGGCCTGGGGGGAGCGTTTATCGATGCGAGCGGGGCTCGAACGGCCGAGGGCCTGGTCAAAGTGGGGGTGCTCCGGCAGCTGATCGGCACGGGCCTCTCGCTCCGCATCGAGGGGCTGATGCCGTACTCGGTCGGGGTCGCCAGGAGTGACCGCTTCCGCCGCGAGATCGCCGTTACCTTGGGGTACACGGTCGGGTGGGCCTCGCTCGGCGAGCTCTACCGGCGGGTTGGTGTCGCTCCCCCGGGCGAGACCGTCGGCGAGGTTACGGGCACGGTCACGTTGAAGGGCCAGGGGGTGGTAGGCGCGGTGGTGGTCGTCCGAGGTACGTTCCGGTCCACCACCGACCGCCAGGGTGAGTACCGTGTTCGCTTCGTACCCGCAGGTCCCGCTTCGGTGTCGGTGGATCCGGATAGCCTGCCGCCGCGCATCTCGGTTCTAGGCGAGGTGCCTCGCCAGGTTGTCGTTCCTCCGGACGGCCGAGTGGAGGTTGACCTGGAGCTGAGCGAGTTTTCGTTCTTCCAGGGCTCGGTCGTGGTGTGCGACGAGGGCAAGCTCAAGGCCGTCGCGGGCGCGGTCGTCAGCGTTGTCAAGGACGGCGTCTCACAGGAGGTCTCGACCACGACCATGGGCGGTTTCGCATTCGACCGGCTCCCTCCCGGACTCTACACGGTGGAGGTCAAGCTCGGGTCTGCGACGCTCCCGCGCCAGGTTTCACTACCCAAGCCGTTCCAGGTCGACCTGCGCCGGGACCGCACCGGCTTCGTCATCCGCCTCGGCTGCAGCTGAGGCGTGCCGCGGGTTGGGGTTGGCGTGTCTTCTTTCCGGACACTACGTGAGTGCATGGATTGCGGAACGTATCTGCTTCTACAGCAATAACATGCGTTGTCATTACCGACAGGAGTGGCGTGACTGGAAATCGGACACTGCGCTTGGGCCTTGATCCGGTCTCTAACACATAAGCCACATACATTCAATCTGATAGATCACCATGAGTAGTTGGCACGGCTCTCGCACTTCCAATGACAGGAGGTGTCGAGATGCGCAGGTTGCTCGCTGGGTTCGCTCTTCTCGGGTTGCTCGCTACACCGTCTGTGTGGGCAGCCGACGCGAGGGCGAGCGTCTCCGTTTCCGTCCGCGTCGTGCCCGTCATGGGCGTCAGTGCCGCTTCCCATGTTCTGGGAGACTTCAGCGGCACTACGGAGATCGCACAAGCGCGCCGGACCGTGGCCGTGACCGGTACGGCGCGGCTCGAAAACCCGACTCTCTCCACCTCCACAGATGCGCAGACCGCCGGATCGCGTCAGCCGGCGATGTCCCTCGCGGCGTCGGCGAACGTCCGCCAGCTCGAGCTTACAGTGGTGAACCTGTGAGTGATTGACACCCTCCTCGGTATGGCCCAAACACGGACGGCCCGGCACACCGCCGGGCCGTCGAGCTAACAGGATGACCCTCGAGGAGGATCAGGCGTACTCTTCGAGAAGCTCCTTCATGGTCTTGCCGATCTCGGCGGGCGTCGGGACCACGGCGATCTCGGCGGCCTCGAGTGCCTTCATCTTCTCGGCTGCGGTGCCTTTGCCGCCGGAGATGATGGCGCCGGCATGACCCATCCGCCGTCCCGGAGGTGCGGTCTGGCCGGCGATGAAGGCCACCACGGGCTTGGAGACGTAGTTCTTGACGAACTCTGCCGCCTCCTCCTCGGCCGTGCCGCCGATCTCGCCGATCATGACGATTCCCTCGGTGTCGGCATCCTCTTCAAAGGCTTCCAGACAGTCGATGAAGCTGGTGCCGGGCAGGGGGTCGCCGCCGATGCCGACGCAGGTGGACTGTCCGAGCCCGAGCTGGGTGACCTGGTGAACGGCCTCGTAGGTCAACGTTCCGGAGCGCGAGACGATGCCGATCGAGCCCTCGCGGTGGATGTGAGCGGGCATGATCCCCATCTTGGTCTTGCCCGGAGAGATGATGCCCGGACAGTTGGGTCCGATGAGGCGGGTCGGCAGCCCCTGCAGGATGCGCTGGACGCGCACCATGTCGCGGGTCGGGATGCCCTCGGTGATGCAAACGGCCAGCTCGAGCCCGGCGTCCGCCGCCTCGAGAATGGCGTCTGCGGCGAACGGCGGCGGCACGAAGATCAGTGAAGCGGTTGCGTCGGTGGCGGCCACGGCCGCGGCCACGGTGTTGAAGATGGGGACGCCGTCGACCTCCTGCCCGGCCTTGCCCGGCGTCACGCCGGCGACGATCTCGGCGCCGTACTCCCGGCACTTCTCGGCGTGGAAACGGCCCTCGTGGCCGGTCAGGCCCTGTACGACGATCTTGGTTTCCTCGTTGACCCAGATGCTCATGTCAGCCCCCTCACTTCCCGGCCACGGCGTTCACGACCTTCTCGGCGGCGTCGGCCATGCCGTCGCCCACGATCAGATCGAGATCGGATTCGGCCAGCAGCCGCCGGCCCTCCTTGACGTTGGTGCCCTCGAGACGCACGACCAGGGGCATGCTCACCTCCACCTGCCGCGCGGCCTCGATGACCCCACGGGCGATCATGTCGCAACGGACGATGCCGCCGAAAATGTTGATCAGCACGCCTTTGACGTTGGGGTCGGAGAGCAGGATTCGGAACGCCGCGGCCACGCGCTCCTGTGAGGCACCGCCGCCGACGTCGAGGAAGTTGGCCGGCTCACCACCGTAGAACTTGATGATGTCCATGGTCGACATTGCGAGGCCGGCGCCGTTAACCATGCAACCGATGTTGCCGTCGAGCTTGATGTAGTTGAGGTCGAACTTCGATGCCTCGACCTCGAGGGGCTGCTCCTCGGCGAGGTCACGAAGCTCGAGGACGTCGGCGTGTCGGTACATGGCGTTGTCATCGAAGTTCATCTTGGCGTCGAGGGCGATCACGCGACCGTCCGTGGTGGTGATCAGGGGGTTGATCTCGGCCAGCGAGGCGTCGGTGTCCGCGTAGGCGCGGGCGAGCGCCTGCATGAAGCGGATCCCGGCCTTGAACGCGTCACCCTCGAGCTCGAGCCCGAAGGCCAGCTTGCGGGCCATGAAAGGCAGCAGCCCGACATCGGGGTCAAAGGGCGCCTTGAGAATGGCCTCCGGGTTCGACGATGCCACTTCCTCGATCTCCATGCCGCCGAACTTCGAGGCCATCATGACCGGGAAACCCTGCGAGCGGTCGAGGACGATGCCGAGGTACAGCTCGCGGACGATCGGGAGCGCTTCCTCGACCAACACCTTGCGGACGAGCTTGCCCTCGGCACCGGTCTGCTTGGTGACGAGCTTCATTCCAAGGATCTGCCGCGCGGCCTCGACAGCCTCGTCGGGGTCGGCGACCAGCTTGACGCCTCCCGCCTTGCCGCGGCCGCCCGCGTGGACCTGGGCCTTCACGACGACCCGCCCGCCCAGCTCTTGGGCCGCGGCTCGGGCCGCCTCTGGCTCGGTGACCAGGATGCCGCGTGGCACCGGTACCTTGTAGCGAGCCAGGATCTCCTTTGCCTGATACTCGTGGACCTTCATGCTGCCTCCTTGCTCCCGTCGCACACGGGCCGGGCCATTCTGCACCCATCTTCACAAGCCCGCAACTCCGCCGGTGCTCGCTGTGGGCACGTCGTCGGCCGGAGCAGGGGGAGAGTAACTGCGGTTCGCGGATGGCAGCGAATTCCATAGGATGAGGGGAATGCCGACATTCCGATAACGGAGAGGTCCGCCGAAAGGAGAAAGGGGCTCGGCGAGATGTTGACGGCCGGCAGAGCCGTTGATGAGGCAGCACTGCGCCGGGCGCTGGAGGTCCAGCAGGTGACTGGCGAGCGCCTGGAAACCACGCTTCTGCGCCTGCGCATGGCCGATCCGCCGAGCCTGGCGGCGGCTCTCGACCAGCTGGAGCGTCTGCTCGAGGAGTGACAAAAGGGGCCGCGCGCGAAGCGCGGCCCCTTGTCGGACTCTGACTGGCGTGTACGGTCGGGCTACTTTCCCTCCTCAGTCAGCGGAGCGAGGGTCAGCGGGTCCCGCAGCGGCACCTTGTGGATCGGCCCGAAGTCGCCGAGCTTGTCCGGGTAGTCCGGGTGGCCCTTGAGGATCTCCTCGGAGTTCCCGACCACGAGGACGACCATCCTATCTGGGTGGAGGTCGGTCTTGGCCGCATGGAGAACGTCGGCGGCGTCCACCGCCGCGATGCGCTCACGGTAGGTCGTCCAGTAGGAGTGCGGCCGCCCGAGCAGCTCGTCGCCGGCAAACAGGGTTGCCGTCTTCTCGGCCGACTCGAAGCGCCGTGGGAAGGTGAGCAGGAAGGAGCTCCTGGCGGTCTCGAGCTCGCCCGCCGAGACCCTCTCCTTGCCCATGCCGCGTATCAAGCGCATGGTGATGCCGAGCGCTCCTGCGCAGGTGCGCGACTTGGACTGGAAGAGGGCGCGGAAGAACCCCGGGTAGGTCACCGGGAAGGTCATGTAGGAGCCGGCCGAGTAGGCCAGGCCCTTGTCGGAGCGAACGCGCTTGGTGATACGCGACGTAAAGCCGCCGCCGCCGAGGATCTCGTTCATCACGAGGAGGGCCGACTGCTCGGGGTCCCCGAGCCGGAAGCCGAGCTGACCCACCGACACACGACCCTGGTTGACGTCGGGCTTGTCGACCAGGTACACGCCGGGCTCCTGGATGTGGTCCGGCTGCGGCACCGGTGGCACCTGTGAAGCCTCTTGCGGGAGGGTTCCCAGGGTCCGGTCGAGCAGACTCTTCAGAGCCGGCTCGTTGAAGTCGCCGGCGACGGCCACGACAACGTTGCCGGCACGGGCCAGCGAGGTGACGAACGAGCGGCAGTCGGCGTCGGCAATGGCGTCGACCGAGGCCTTGGTTGGAAGGTGGTTGACCCAGTAGTCGTCGCCGTAGATGAGCCGGTTCCACTCCCGGGCCTCGATGTTGGCGGAGTCGTCGTTGCGCTTCTTCATCTCCTGGATGAGATCGTCCTTGGCCTTGGCGAATCGGTCCGCCTGGAACCTCGGTGCCGTCAGGACGTCCATCAGGATCGGCATCGCGGTGTCGAGGTCCTTGGACATCACGTTGAGCCGGACCCGGCCGCTGACGTCATCGATGCTGGTGGAGAGGTCGGCGGCCAGGAAGTCCAGATCCTCGTCAAGCTGTTGCGCGTTGCGGTCGCCGGCGCCTCCCGTCCGCCACACCTCGCCTGCGATCGAAGCCAGTCCCTCCTGGCCCGGGGGATCCATGTAGGAGCCACCGCGAAACAGGACCGTGACAGTCACGAGCGGCAGCTGGGTGTCTGCCTTGGCGTAGACGGGAATACCGTTGGCGAGCACGAAGCGCATGCTGCCGGCGTCCGGCACGGTGAACGAAAGCTCTGGGAGCTTGAGCTGCTCGGGTCGCTTCGCGATCTGGCTGTGCGAGGTGCCCGCGGAGGCGATCACGATCAGGGCTGTGGCTGCAATGATTTTGAGGCGGCACATCTTACTTCTCCTTCCCGCTCGTTGCCGACTGCAGCTTCTCGAGCCGCTGGCGTGCACGCTCAAGGACCAGCTCGACCGCGGGCTTGAACTCCGGGGGCGCCTGGCCCTGACTGGCGTCGAGCTTGGAGATGATCTCCTGCAGCTGGGACGGATCGTTGACCTGTGAAATCCGGGCGAGCATCTGCTTGGCGGCCACCTTCGCCTGTCCCTCGAGAGCGGCAAGCCCGGGATCCTCCTCGGCACCCGCCTTGCGGCTGTACCACATCACGTTGCGGCCGGTGGGAGTGAAGTAGGCCTTGGCCACCCGCATGACATCGTCTGCCTTGACTGCCTGGAGCTGACCCGGCATGTCGTTCAGGGCGTGCCAGTCACCCTCGGCATCGTAAATGAGGAGCTGGAGCATCAGGTAGAAGTTGGAGCGCAGGCGACGGTACGAGTCTGCAAGGCTCTGGTTCTTGACCTTCTGCAGCTCGTGATCGGCCACCGGCTCGCTCTGGAGCCTCGAGATCTCGGCGAGAAGGGCGTCCTCGACCTCCTGGTGGGTGTGCCCGTCCGCCACCTCGGCACCGATCTCGAACGCGCCCCCGTACTTGAGGGCGCGCGACCAGGCATAGGGCTCACCGGAAGCAACATGCTTGCTCTCGACCAGGGACTTGTAGAGGCGGCCGGTACGGCCGCTCAGCAGATCCGCCATGATCTTCACGGCGGCCTTGTCTTTGTTGACGAACGGCACTGTGTGCCACCGGATCTCGACCGTCGGGTTGGTCTCGGCCTCGGCCGACATGCGGCGTTGTTCGAGCTGCGGGATCTCCTGGGTGACGATCTCGGGCGGCTCCTGTTTGCCCCGAGGGATCCGGCCGAGGTACTTCTTGGCGAAGGCAACAGCCTGCGCTGGGTCGAAGTCACCGACCAGCGCGACCGTGATGTTGTTGGGTGCGTAGTAGGTCGCGAAGAACCGGTCGGCCTCCTGGCGCGAGATCGACTCCACGTCGGACGGCCAGCCGATGACCGGGTGGTGGTAGGGGACCGAGGTCCAGAACATCGAGTCGTACTGCTCCTCGTACTTGGCGATGGGGTCGGACTCGACTCGCATGCGCCGCTCCTCGCGCACCACGTCCCGTTCCGAGTAGAACTCCCGGAAGACGGGATGGAGCAGGCGATCCGACTCCATCCAGAACCACAGCTCGAGCTTGTTGGACGGTACTGTGACGAAGAAGGTCGTCATGTCGTAGTCGGTGAAGGCGTTGAGCCCTGAGGCCCCATTCTCGGTGTAGATCTTGTCGAGCTCATCCTTGACGATCAGCTCATGCTCCTGACCCTGGAGCTTCTTCATCTCGGCACGCAGCGTCTTCAACCGCTCGGTCTCGTTCTCGGGTGCGTAGATGTTGCCTTCAACCTCGCCCCTGCGCTTGGCGTCCCGCAGCTTGGCGTACTCCTGCTCCATTTCCTGGCGGATAGCGTCGAGGCGGGCGATGATCGGCTTCTCCTTGGAGTAATCCTTGGTGCCGATGGTCTGTGTGCCCTTGAACATCATGTGCTCGAAGAGGTGGGCCGTGCCGGTAATCCCCGGCCGCTCGTTGACCGACCCCACATGCGCGACCCAGCCACCGGACACGGTGGGCGACTCGTGACGCTGTACCATCAACAGCTTGAGCCCGTTGTCGAGGGTGACCTCCTGCACCGGCACCTTGGCCTGCTGGGCCACCGCCGGCAGACCGGCGAGCAGCAGCGCGAGCACGGTCAGGCCGGTGATGATCCTTCGATCGGTTTTCATGAAGCACTCCTTCCTTGGCGTGGTATCGGGACACCGCGATCCGGCATCCGCGGTCTATACGGGACCTCCAGCATTAGTGTTGCAGCCCTCCGAGGAATGACGTTACGCGGGACAGCACGCGCTCGCCGCCTTCCGCAAGCACCGAGTGGCCGACGTCGGCGAGAACCACGAGCTCCGCGTCCGGGATGGCTGCGAGCTCTGCCGTGTCCTCGTGCGCGACGATCGCGTCACGCTCGCCGGCGAGCACCAGGGATGGAACGTCGAGCCGGCGCAGCTCGGGCCTCAGGTCCCATCCCTGCAGCAGATGCTGCGCCTGCACGCGTGTCCCGTGGACGTCCTCCTCCTCCAGGCCGTAGAGCCGCGTGGCTTCGGAGACAAAGCCCGGGAAACGCTCGTGGAACGGCGGCGCGAACGCCAGTGTCATCAGCTCGCGGCCGAAATCCTCGGGCGGCAAGACCTCGAGCAGCCGGGCCAGCAGGCCGAGGCTGCGCCGCCCGTGGCGGGAAAGGTGCGCGGCACACGACGCGAGCATCAGGCCGGAGACGCGACCCGGGTGGGCGATCGCGGTGCCGAGGGCGATCGTTCCCCCCATGCTGGCACCGAGAAGCCCGGCACGCCCGATTTCGAGCGCGTCCAGCACCGTCGTTACCTCGCGACCTGCGCCGGCAATCGTGAACGGCTCACCGCCCCGGGAGCGGCCGACCCTGCGGTTGTCGGGGCAGATCACCATGAACGACCGTCCCAACAGCTCCGGCAGCTGGCCCCAGACCCTCGAGGTCGAGCCGAGGCCGGCGAGCAGGACGAGTCCCGGGCCGGCGCCGTTCACGGTCACCCCGATCGGCCCGTGGGGTCCCGAGATCGTGAGGCGCTTCATCGTCACCCGGGGGATTGTACCCGGGTTGTTCGTGAGCGGGTTGGGGGCCGGCGGGGTGAGCACGGAAGGCAAGTCGCGGCGGGCCGCTTATGGATGACAGACTATGGCGGCGTCAATCGGGGGCCGAGCCGAGCCTGTCCTCCGGCTGGGCGGTAAGATGCTCGGGACCCGCAGCATGACGTGAATGCGGTCCCTGCGGGCCCGTTCTTCCGTCAGCGCGAGGTGGCGGCAGGCGAAAGTACACTACACATTGGTACTGAGGTGGCTATGGGAGCAGAATCGGAGCTCGATCGGTTCACGCTCACGAGCTCAGAGCTCGTGGCGCCCCACGCGTCCGGCAAGCTCGTGTGCGTCGCGTGTGCCCACCGCTGCAAGCTCGCCGACGGCCGTCGCGGTGCATGCCTGGTGCGCTCGCGGGTCGGGGAGGCCCTCCGGGTGCCCTGGGGGTACACGGCCGGTGTAGCGGTCGACCCGATCGAGAAGAAGCCGTTCTTCCACGTTCTTCCAGGGTCGAACGCGCTGTCCTTCGGCATGCTCGGGTGCGACATGCACTGCGATTACTGTCAGAACTGGTTCACATCCCAGACCCTGCGCGATCCGAATGCCACCACCCGGGCGAGGCCGTCCAGCCCCGACGCGCTGGTGGAGGCGGCCGTCTCAGCCGGCAGCCGAGCCCTCGTTTCCACCTACAACGAGCCGCTGATCACTGCCGAGTGGGCGCACGCGGTGTTCACGGCGGCCAGGCGTCAGGGCCTGCTCACTGGCTTTGTGTCCAACGGCCACGGCACTCCCGAGGTCCTCGACTACCTGGCGCCCGTCATGGACCTCTATAAGGTCGATCTCAAGTCGTTCCGAGAGCTGACCTACCGGCAGCTCGGCGGTAGCCTGAGAGCGGTCCTCGACACCATCCGCGGGCTCTACGAACGGGGCCTGTGGGTCGAAGTTGTAACTCTGCTGGTCCCGGGCCACAACGACGAGGCGACCGAGCTGCGCGATCTGGCAGGCTTCCTGGCTTCGGTTTCGGTTGGCATCCCGTGGCACGTCACCGCCTTCCACCCGGACTACCGGATGGCGAACCGCGACCAGACCTCGCCACGAATGCTGGCCGAAGCACGTGAAATCGGCCGCGAGGAGGGGCTGCGCTTCGTCTATGCCGGGAACCTCCCGGGGAGCATCCCGGGCGGTGAGAGCACGCACTGTCCGGGGTGCGGCGAGGTCGTTGTGGAACGGTTCGGGTTCCGCGTGCTCTCGAACCGGGTCGCTTCCGGCGCTTGCCCCGACTGCCAGACCCCGATCCCGGGCATCTGGAGC
>CAZKGM010000032.1:32442-39530 GCA_964552395.1 uncultured Thermoanaerobaculia bacterium
GGTCGCTTCCGGCGCTTGCCCCGACTGCCAGACCCCGATCCCGGGCATCTGGAGCTAGCCCGGGCTCAGGAAGAGACTGTTCTGTTGGTGAGGTGAGTGACTTCCTCGCGAGCTGCCTCTTGCGCTCTCTCGGAATTGCAATAGTGAGTATTATTCTCAATAACTTATGTCTTGCAATGTTTTTCACATGACGATAAAGTGATGCCGGCCGGTGAGGGTTGAGCGCGTGGGCTTCACGGGGGGGTTCGGTGAGGTTATCGACTGGGCGGCTTGACGAGGGAGCGGAGGTGAGGGAGCGGCGAGGATGCGGCGCACTGGCGCGGCTGCTCGTGGCCGGGTTGGTGCTTGCGACCGGATTGGCTGTCCCGGCTGTAGCGCAGGAGAACCAGACCTGTCTCGAGTGTCACTCCGACCATGACCTGACCGGCGAGCGCGACGGCAAGGAGATCTCGGTGTTCGTGGATTCCGAGATGTTCGGCCGCTCGGTTCACGCCGACCTGCAATGCATCGCCTGCCACTCGGACCTGGAAGGCAGCGATTTTCCGCACAAGGAGGACGTCAACCCGGTCGACTGCGGTAGCTGCCACGGGGATGTGGCCGAGGAGCTGACCCGTGGCCCACACGGAAAGTGGCCGGTGCCGAAGGACGAGCCCTCCGCCAGCTGCATCTCGTGCCACGGCTCTCACAACGTGCTGGCGCCCGATGATCCGAAGGCGCCGACGAGTTTGATGGGATCGAGCGCCCTGTGCGGGAGGTGTCACGCGAAGCAGCTCAAGGCGGTGGAGCACGGAGTTCACGGGGCGCCGCCCGGGACCCGGCCGAACGCCAGCTGCGTCGACTGTCACCGCGGCCATGACATGACGCAGCCGAAGACCGAAGAGCTGGAGATCAAGGTCTGCGGAAAATGTCATCCCGAAGAGGCCAAGAGGCAGGCACGGAGCGTCCATGCACGGGCGGCACTGAAGGGTGATCCCCTGGCCCCGAGCTGCATTACCTGCCACGGTCACCACGACATCCTACCGAACGAGGATCCCAACTCGCCGACCGCGAAGCTCAACGTGCCGCTGCTGTGTGGTCGCTGCCATCACGAGGGTACGAAGGTCTCGCTGCAGCGCAATATCCCCGAGAAGAACATTCTCGAGAACTACTCCCTCAGCATCCACGGACAGGGGCTGTTCAAGATGGGGCTGCGGGTAACGGCCGTGTGCACGTCGTGCCACCGTTCCCACCTGATCCTCGACGTCAACAACCCGGACTCGAGCATCAACCCCAAGAACGTGGCCAAAACCTGCACCCAGTGCCACTCTCGGATTGAGCAGGTCCACGTCAAGGTCATTGCCGGGCAGCTGTGGGAGAAGGCGCCACACATGATTCCCTCGTGTGTCGACTGCCACCGACCGCACAAGATCCGGCGCACGCCGCTCAACCTGCAGCGGGTCGCGAACAAGGAGTGCATGCACTGCCACGCCGACAAGAGTCTCTCCATGAAGCGGAACGGGTTGCAGGTTTCTCTCTACGTAGATGAGGAGGCCTACAACAGCTCGGACCATGCAACGGTTGCTTGTGCGCAGTGCCACAGCCAGGTCAGTACGGCGCTGAAGCGTCCCTGCGCGGCCATCACGCGGCCGGTCGACTGCAGCGTCTGCCACGCCGACGTCGTGGCCCAGTACAAGACCAGCACGCACGGCATGCTGGCGGCCAAGGGGGATCCCGACGCCCCGAAGTGTCTGACCTGCCACTCGGCTCACGCCACGCAGGATCACAGGCTCCCGACCTCGCCGACGTTCTCGAGGAACGTCCCGAAACTGTGCGCGAGGTGTCATGCCCGGGGTGGCGCGGCAGCGAAGAGGATCCAGGCCGACCAGCGTGACATCGTCGAGAGCTACGTCCACAGCGTCCACGGCAAGGGCGTGCTGGAGGCCGGGCTGGTGGTCTCGGCGACCTGCGCCGACTGCCACACCGCCCACCACGAGCTGCCGAAGAGTGCCCCCGAGTCCTCGGTGAACCCGAAGCACCTCGCGGACACCTGTGGGACCTGCCACAAGGGGATCGAGGAGGTCTTCAAGACCAGCATCCACTGGCCGGGAAACGGTACCGCGAAGCCCGAGAAGCTGCCGACGTGCGAGACCTGTCACTCCTCGCACAAGATCAGCCGCATCGACATCAAGGGCTTTCGGACCAAGATGATGCGGGAGTGCGGCTCGTGCCACGAGCCGGAGGCGCGGACCTACTTCGACACCGTGCACGGCAAGGTGTCGAGGCTGGGGGACGAGGCCGCTGCCAAGTGCTACGACTGCCACGGCACCCACAACATCCTGCCCCCCGACAACCCATCTTCGACTCTGAGCTACAAGAACGTCATCCGGACGTGCGCGAAGTGCCACCCCGGAGCGCAACGGCAGTTCGCGGGATACCTGACCCACGCGACCCACCACGATCCGAAGAAGTATCCCTACCTGTACTACGTCTACCTGTTCATGACGACGCTGCTGGTCGGTACGCTGGCGGTGTTCCTTATCCACACCCTGCTGTGGCTGTTCCGGCTGTGGAGGACGCGGGAGCAGTGGCAGCCTCACAAGAACGCCGTTCGTGAACGGTTCTACATTCGCTTTACCGTTCGCCAGCGGGTGATGCACCTGGTGATGATCTTCTGCTTCTTCACCCTCGCGATCACCGGCATGACGCTCAAGTTCTCGTACATGGGGTGGGCGTCCCTGATCTCGCACGCGCTCGGCGGGTTCAACGTCACCGGTGTCCTCCACCGCATCGCTGCAGTCACGCTGATCCTGCTCTTCATGTACCACCTGCGGCAGGTCTTCAAGATGAAGGGGGCCTCGGGCAAGAGCTGGCTCCAGTTCCTCTTCGACAAGGACTCGATGGTGCCGAACTGGACCGACGTCAAGCAAGTTTGGCAGAGCCTGAAGTGGTTCCTCGGACGCGGCGAGCGGCCGCGGTACGGCCGTTTCACGTACTGGGAGAAGTTCGACTACTTCGCGGTGTTCTGGGGCATCTTCGTCATCGGTGGCACCGGCCTCATGCTGTGGTTCCCGACCTTCTTCACGCTCATCCTTCCGGGCTGGATGATCAACGTAGCAACGATCATCCACAGCGACGAGGCGCTGCTGGCGACCGCGTTCATCTTCACCATCCACTTCTTCAACACGCACTTCCGTCCGGACAAGTTCCCGATGGATCCTGTGATCTTCACCGGCCGTGTCGCCCTCGACGAGCTCGAGCAGGACAAGCCGGTGGAGTACGAGGAGCTGATGGCGCTGGAGGACCCTGAGGAGCGGATTGCCGGCGGCATGCCGCGGCGGAGGCTGCGCTGGATCAAGGCTTTCGGGATGACGGCACTTGTCATCGGCCTGACTCTGATCTTCCTGATCCTGTACGCGATGCTGTTTGGATACCGGTAGGGATCGGAGTGATTAGGTTTTCCTCCGCCCACCCGGGAGGTGAGTGAGTGAGGAAGTGAGAAGGTGAGAAGGTCCCGCCCACCCGGGGAAAGGGGCCGAGGCATACTCCAGAGAATGGTGCGCATGGCGGCACGTGCCATGCTTCGAGGTTCCCTGGAGCGCCGTCCCCCTGGCGGCGCGTTGGGCGGGAAACCTCGAGCTTGGCAATGCACGGGAAGGGCGTTTGCCCTTGTGGCTACAGTAGCGAGGGAGGCGCCTCGTTGCCTGCGCGGAGCGGGCTACGCAGGCTGCTCGGCGGCGTAGTTCATCGCCCGCTTCGGGCCGGCGACGACGGGCGTCTGCGGAGCAGACGTCCGGGCGCCGGAGCCACGGAGAAGGACGGATTGCCACGAGAAGCGCGGTCGGAGAACGGCCACACGATTGTACGAGGCGGCTCGAGCAGGTTCCGGCGGTCGCTACGAGGACGCTCATCCACACTTGTTGTTTCGCGACCGTCCGAAATCGTGAGACGGGCAGTCGCCCTGCGACCGCACGGCCGCCGGAGCTGCAGAGTTCCCTTCCCAGGCCGCTTCACAAAACGGGCAACGGCTCACGCAGACTCCAGACATGCGCTCGTTGGAGCTCTCAGGAGGAGGAGGGCGGCGATCATTGCCAGCCCGGCGCCGGTGGCGAACGCGACCGGGGCGCCGAGGAGCTTCCAGAGCACGCCGAAGAGCAGGCTGGCCGGGAGCGCGGTGAGGCCGACTGTCGCGTGGTAGAGGCCAAAGGCGGCTCCGCGCGAGGACTCCGGAACGAGATCGGCGATCCACGCCTTTTCGGCCGGCTCGGTGAGGCCGAAGTAAACCCCGTACACCAGGAAGGCGGCGATGAAGATCGCCGGGCCGCGGGCGAGTGCGAAGGCAGCGTACACCCCCGCGTAGACGCCCCAGCCCGCGAGCATCAGGGGGCGCCTCCCGACCCGGTCGGAGAAGCGGCCGGCGAGCGTGTTTACGGCGAGCTTGACGACGTGAAGGGCAGACCAGAGCACGGCGACCCACGCCGCCGGGATGCCGATGTCGGCCAAACGTAGGAGCAGAAACGCGTCGGTCGAGTTGCCGAGCGTGAAGACCGCGACGGCGGCGAGCAGCGGGCGAAGCTCACGGGCAGTGGCCCGCACGTCGCCGGGCGGCTGGTGTGTCGGGGACGGCACCGGTCGCTTCTCGTGCACCGCCGCAAGGAGCACGATGACGACCACGGCGCCGGGAATCGCGGCAAGCAGGAACACGTGACGGATCTCGAGGCCGCCGAGACTCAGGAGGGCGGCCGCGACCAGCGGTCCGAGCACCGCTCCCGCATGGTCCATGGCGCGATGGAGGCCATAGGCGGCACCGCGCAGGTCGGGAGGGGTGGCATCGGCTATGAGGGCGTCGCGGGGCGACGTGCGCAGCCCCTTGCCGACGCGGTCGGCGAAACGGAGGCCGAGTACAACCGGCCAGCTGCCGGCGAGGCCGATCAGGGGCCTGGCGACCGACGCCAGGCTGTAGCCGCCGACGACCAGCGGCTTGCGGCGCCGGAGGCGGTCTGACCAGGCACCGGAGACCAGCTTGAGCAGCGCCGCCGTGGCCTCGGCGATCCCCTCGATGACTCCGACCGCCTCGGGACCGGCCGCGAGGACGGCGGTGAGGAAGAGGGGAAGCAGCGGGTAGATCATCTCGCTGGAAAGGTCGGTCAGCAGGCTGACGATCCCCAGCATGATCACCGTCCGCGGCACGCGGCGCAGCCAGGACATTGGTGGCAGCATAGCAAGGGGAAGGAGGTGAGAAGGTGAGGAAGTGAGAAGGTAAGGAGGGGACCCTGACCGGCCTGGAGTGAGTAAGTGATTAAGTCATTAGGTGATTAGGTTCCCCAACCCGTCCAGAGTACACGGTCGCGACGCGCCGGAGAGGGGGAAGGCTGGCCATACGGCCATCTCGCTTTCCAGAGGAACACCGGCGCCGAAGGCGACGAGTAACCTCGGCCCTTGGCGTTCGAAGAACGGCCGCACGATTGAAGGAGGCGGCTCGAACGGGCTCCGGCGGACGCCGGGGACCCAGAGAAATACCCCCGACGCCCCCTTTTCTGTGGCCTCCGATCACTCGTTCTTGAACATGCCGTCGTAGATCTTCTGCATCTCGCCCGATCGGATCTCCTGCTTGAGTTGGGCGGTATCCTTGTCCAGCCAGTCGTGCATCGGGTTCTTGGTCAGCAGCTGGTCGATGTACGCGTTGACGTCGGGGTCGTTGTAGGCCCTCGCTTCGGGCAGGAACTTGAAGTAGAAGTGCTGGGCGACCTCATAGAAGCCGTGCCACCAGGTATAGTCCGGGCCCATCATGGCGGCGCCGTGGCGGGCGCGCCGGCCTTCGTGGTGCCACAGCTCCCAGTAGGTCCACTCGATCGGGTTGGAGAAGGCAGCCTTGTGCTCGAGCAGCCCCTTCTTCCGGATCATGGTCATGATCTGAGTGGCCGGCTCAGCGAACTTCTGGTTGTACAGCCGCACGGTGGCGTCGAACTGGTAGAAGTGGCCATCGACGAAGGTCTTCTCGTGACAGGCGCTGCACACATTCTCCATGTTTGCGCGCTTGCGCTCGTGGTCCGGCTTGTACTCAGAGATCGGCGGACGAAGGGTCCAGGCGATGCGTTCACCGACGTCGTGGGTGGAAGCCTGGGTGCGCGTGGCACCCATGTGGCAGGTGGCGCAGGTGGGGGCGGCGCTGTAGTCGACCCCGGCGACCCAGCTGTCGGAGTCGAGGTTCATCTTGGCGACGTTGGTGAAGAAGGCGTTGCCGTGCTTGGACTCCTCGTAGATCTCCTTCTGTGGGTGATCCGGGCCCAGGTGGCACTTGGAGCAGGCCTCCGGCTGCCGCGCCTGGGCCGTCGAGAAGGCGTGGCGGGTGTGGCAGGCAGTGCACGAGCCGAGGGAGCCGTCAGGGTTGATGCGCCCGATGCCCGAGTTCGGCCAGCTCTTCTTGGACAGCTTGTCCAGTGACGCGGGGTCGATGATGACCTTGGTGCCATGACAGGACTCGCAGCCCTGGATCGCCACCGGCGCGCCGCCGGCGACGTGCGCGAGGTAGGCGTCCTGCGAGTCGAGGATCTTGCCCGCGGTTGCGTGGTACGACTGTCCAACCTCCTTCGCCTCCTGCTCGTGGCAACCGCCGCAGTCCTTCGGGGTGACGAGGGTGGCGATCGTGGCGCCGTGGTGGGAGAAGGCGTCGGCGTCGGCTGGGTCGGCCTGGTGGCAGTCGATGCAGCCGATGTCCGCGGCGGCGTGCTTGGAGCCTTTCCACTGCTCGTAAATACCCGGCGATTGACGACGGTGGCAGGTGATGCAGGGGTCGGCCTTGGCCGCCTGCTGCGCCGCGGTGGCCGCGACCGAGGCGGCAAGGACGATGGCTACCGTTGCTGTGACGCACAGAGCTCTCATCATTCTCCTCCTTGATCTTGTCATGACCCCCCATATCTCAGTATAGGGCGCTGACAACGAGTTTGCCCTCGAGGAGGGGTCGGCGCCTTGACCGGGGTCAAGGGGGAGGGAGGCGTCAGGAGTAAGGGGTAAGGAGTAAGGAGTAAGGAGTAAGGAGTAAGGGGTAAGGGGTAAGGAGTGAGGAGTGAGGAGAACCCCCAACCCACCCGGGAAGATGGAGGAAAGACGAT
>CAZKGM010000033.1:0-25886 GCA_964552395.1 uncultured Thermoanaerobaculia bacterium
GATCTCTTCCCACGAAAGAAACACCTCGCAGGGGTTGACTTCTTATAGAGGCAATGCACGGGAAGGGCCTTCCTTGGCCAGTGTGGCCTCAGCCACCAGGGTGGGGCTCGAGCACGCTCCGGCGGTCACCACGAAGACGCTCATCCCCGCTCGCTGCTTCGCGACCGCCGGAGCTGTACAGCAGCCGGCAGCAGATCGCGGTCGGATGACCCGGGCGCACTCCGATGCTGTAGAATCCGACGATACCGGCGACGGCAGGGAGTGATATGGACCAGGGGGAGAAACCGGATCTCGCAGAGCTCAGGATCGATGGCCACAAGCGGAGGCCGAAGCAGGTCGGACGCCGAGTCCTGGCGGTGGTCGCCGTGGCGATCGCGATCCTCGCCGTTGCCGTCGCGGTCCTGGTCGCTCGCGGCCGGGCCGTCGAGGTCGAGGTCGCCACGGCGCAGCCTGGGACCGGCCCGCACGGTACGGCGGTGCTCAACGCCAGCGGCTACGTGACGCCGAGGCGCAAGGCCACGGTCGCAGCCAAGGTCACCGGTCGTGTTGCCGAGGTGATGGTGGACGAAGGGATGCAGGTCGAGAAGGGGCAGGTTCTGGCCCGCCTCGACGACTCGGACATCCGTGCTCGGTACAACGCGTCCCGTGCCGACCGTGATGTCGCCCGGGCTAGCCTGGCCGACCTTCGGGTCAACCTCGCCAACGCCGAGCGCAACCTGAAGCGGGTTCGCGGGCTGGCCGCGGCCCAGGTGGCGAGCAAGGAGCAGCTGGACGACGCCGAGACCGCCGTCGACAGCCTGAAGGCTCGTCTGGCAGTCGCCGAGCAGCAGCTGGCCGCGGCCGAGGCGCAGCTTGCCGTGTCCGCGCAGGACCTCGACAACTACACGATCCGGGCGCCGTTCGCGGGCACCGCGGTGTCGAAGGATGCGCAGCCTGGAGAGATGGTCTCTCCGGTGTCGGCGGGCGGCGGCTTCACCCGCACCGGGATTTCCACCATCGTGGACATGAGCTCGCTCGAGATCGAGGTCGACGTCAACGAGTCGTACATCGCCCGCGTCCGGCCCGGGCAGCGAGTCGAGGCAACGCTAGACGCCTACCCGGACTGGCGAATCCCGGCCCACGTGCGGACCGTGATCCCGACGGCCGACCGCCAGAAGGCCACGGTGAAGGTGCGGATCTCGTTCGAGAAGCTGGACCCGCGCATCCTCCCCGACATGGGCGTCAAGGTGACGTTCCTGGAGCCGGCCCAGCAGGAGGCCGGCGCGTCCCCGGTGAGGGCGGTGGTGCCGGAGAACGCGATCCGGCACGCCGGCGACAAGAGTGTCGTGTTCGTCCTCAAGGACGGTGTGGTGGTGAGGCGCGGGGTTGCGCTGGGCCGCAAGCATGGGTCCGAGGTGGACGTCCTCGCCGGCGTCGATCCGGGGGAGAAGGTCGTGGTGAGCGGTCCGGAGACGCTCGAGGACGGACAGAAGGTGAAGCTCCGGGAGTGACGCGGAGGCGCCGGGGGAACGGCGAGTCATATCTCCCCGGAGGAGCCCGAGCGCGTGGAGGGTGACATGGTCAGAGTTGACGGCAGCGACGTCGACGGCAGCCTGATCCGGGTGCGGAACCTGGACAAGACCTACCGCCGGGGAAGCGAAGAGATTCACGTCCTGCAGGGGCTCAACCTGGACGTCAGCGCCGGCGAGTTCGTGGCCTTCATGGGGCCCAGCGGCTCCGGCAAGACCACGCTCCTCAACCTCCTGGGCGGCCTCGACACGCCGTCGGCCGGCAGCATCAGGGTCGGCGAGGACACGGTGACCGCCATGTCGGGACGCCGTCTGACGGGGTGGCGGGCGCGCCACGTCGGCTTCGTGTTCCAGATGTACAACCTGATTCCGGTGCTGACCGCGTACCAGAACGTCGAGTTGCCGCTGTTGCTGACGGGGCTCTCCCGCGCTGAGCGGCGCCGGCACATCGAGACCGCGCTCGCGCTGATGGACCTGTCCGACCGCATGAAGCACTACCCGAGGCAGCTGTCCGGCGGCCAGGAGCAGCGGGTCGCGATTGCGCGTGCCGTGGTCGCCGACCCCACGTTCCTGCTCTGCGACGAGCCCACCGGCGACCTCGACCGGAAGAGTGCCGACGAGATCCTCGGCATCATCTCCGCCCTCGCGTCCGAGCACGGGAAGACGGTCCTGATGGTGACGCACGACCCGCGGGCCGCCGAGTGGGCCGACGTGGTTCTCCACCTGGAGAAGGGCGCCCTCGTTGACTCGCCCCGGGAGGGCGGCGGGTCATGAAGTACCTGCACCTGATCGTTCGCAACCTGTTCCGGAAGAAGACGCGTGCGGTCCTGACGTTGGGCTCGATCGCGGTGGCGCTGTTCCTCTTCGGTCTCCTGGTCACGGTGGAGACCGCCCTCAGCCAGGGCGTCGAGGTGGCCGGCGCGGACCGGCTGATGGTGATCAACAGGGTGTCGCTGATCCAGCCGCTCCCGATATCCTACCGCGAGCGGCTGCTGCAGATCCCTGGCGTTGCTGCGGTTACCTACGCCTCGTGGTTCGGCGGCATCTACCAGGACGAGAAGAACTTCTTTCCGCAGTTCGCGATCGACCCCGAGAGCTTTCTCAAGATGTACCCGGAGTACTCGGTGCCGCCCGCGCAGTGGAAGACGTTCCTCGGCGACCGCGAGGGCTGCGTTGCCGGCCACTCGACAGCGAAGCGCTTCGGGTGGAAGGTCGGCGACCGGATTCCGATACGCGGCACGATCTTTCCGGGGACCTGGGAGTTCAATCTCGACGGCATCTACACGGGCAAGCGACCGGACGACGACACCAGCCAGTTCTGGTTCCACCGCGACTACCTCGAGGAGCGTGGGCCGGACTGGTTCAAGGGCTATGTCGGCTGGTACGTGGTCCGCGTCGACGACCCGGATCACGCCGTCGACGTCGTCAAGGCGATCGACGCCCGCTTCGCGAACTCTGCCTGGGAGACCCGCACCGACACCGAGAGGGCGTTCGCCGCGTCGTTCGCCAAGCAGATCGGCAACATCCGGTTCATCATCCTGTCGATCGGAGGCGTGGTCTTCTTCACCTTGCTGCTGGTCACCGGCAACACGATGGCAATGGCGGTGCGCGAGCGGATCGGAGAGCTGGCCGTCCTCAAGACCATCGGCTTTCCGGACGTCAGTTTGCTCGGCTTGGTGCTCGCGGAGGCGCTGACGCTGGCCGTCCTGGGGGGCGCGATCGGCCTCGGGCTCGCCAAGGCATTCACTCTTGGAGGAGATCCAACCGGTGGAATGCTGCCTGTCTTCTACCTTGCACCCTCGAAGATGGCGCTTGGCCTCCTGCTCGCGGTGATGGTGGGCGTGCTGTCGGGAATCGTGCCGGCGGTGACCGCAATGCGGCTCAAGATCGTTGATGCGCTGAGGAGGGTGTGAGCATGGCGATCCCGCTGTCCTACAACATCCGCAGCGTGGTCGTGCGGTGGCCCGCGGCGCTGGTGGCAGTGCTCGGCATTGCCGGCACGGTCGGCGTTTTCGTGGCCATGCTGTCGATGGCCAGGGGTTTCCAGGCCACGCTGGTGGCCTCGGGCTCGCCGCGCAACGCCATCATTCGGCGGGCGGGAGCCTCCGCCGAGATGTCAAGCGTTGTCAACCTCGATCAGGTCAAGGTCATCGGCGATGCCCCACAGGTGGCGCGGACGCCGGAAGGCGCTCCGTTGATCAGCGGCGAAGTGGTGGTGATCGCGCCTTTTCCGATCAAGAGCACCGGTACCGACGCCAACGTACAGGTGCGCGGGGTCTCGCCGGCGGTGCTCCAGGTGCGCCCGCAGGTCAAGATCGTCGAGGGGCGGTTCTTCCACTCCGGCCTGACCGAGCTGGTGGTTGGGAGTAACGCCGAGCAGCTCTACAGCGGTCTCGGGCTCGGCTCCTCGGTGGCGTTCGGGGGCCAGAGCTGGAAGGTCGTGGGTATCTTCGATGCCGGCAAGAGTGCCTTCGACTCCGAGCTGTGGTGTGACGCCCGGGTCCTGAATCAGACCTACAAGCGGCCGGAGAACATCTTCCAGTCGGCGACGGCACGCCTGACCTCGCCCGCGGCCTTTGCCGACTTCAAGGATGCGCTGACATCGGATCCCAGACTGACGGTGCAGGTCGATCGCGAGACGGCCTACTACGCCAAGCAGTCGCAGACGGTGTCGACCCTGATCCGCGTGCTCGGCTTCCTGATCGCCTTCGTGATGGGAATCGGCGCCGTGTTCGGCGCCCTCAACACGATGTACTCGGCGGTCGCCGCCCGCTCCCGCGAGATCGCAACCCTGCGCGCTCTCGGGTTCCGGAGCACCTCGGTGGTGACGTCGTTCGTGGTTGAGTCGTTGTTCATCGCCCTGACCGGCGGCGTGCTCGGGTGCTTGGTAGTGCTGCCGATCAACGGCTACACCACCGGCACCATGAACTGGCAGACCTTCTCGCACCTTGCGTTCGCCTTCAGAGTGACGCCGGGTCTGCTCGGCGCAGGCATGGCGTTCGCGCTGCTGATGGGGCTGCTCGGCGGCCTCCTGCCGGCCCTACGCGCCGCCCGCCTCCCCGTCGCCTCGGCCCTCAGGGAGCTCTAGCGGTCGGCCTGAAAACCGCCAAGCCGCGAAGCGCGCAAAGAACGGAAAGAAAGGACAAGAAGCATCTTCTTGGCGGACTTCGCGTCCTTGGCGGCTTCGCGATTCACAGATCGTGTCACTGTGAGACTGGGATTGAAAGAGGACACGGTTGCATCGTGGTTCACTCCTCGTCGCTGCGGAAGGTGGCGCTGTTGCGGTCTGTCTCGTGGACCGTGACCGCGCGCAAGCGGACGCCCTGCGGCAGCTCGGGCGCTACCCGTTGGAAGAACAGCGTGGCCAGGTTCTCGGCCGTGGGGTTGACGCCGTCGAGCCAGGGCACCTCGTGGTTCAGGTGGTGGTGATCGACCTCGTCAACCACAGTGCGGCGCAGAATCCCCTTGAGCTCCTTCATGTCCATCAGGTAGCCGGTCTCCGGGTCGGTCTCGCCACCGACCTCGACCTCGAGAACGTAGTTGTGGCCGTGGCCGTGGAGGTTGTTGCACTTTCCGAAGCGGGCGCGGTTCCATGACTCCGGCTGGTCCGGGTTGTGGAGGCGGTGGGCGGCCTCGAACTCGACCTTGACAGTGAGGGATATTGGCATTGCCAAACTCCAGTCTCCTTCACAAAGCGATCCGGGCCCGCCGTGGATTCCCTGCGGACTAGGCCGTTCGCCTTCGATTGGGCCCATCGTATCTCAACCGCTGAGCGTGGCCGTGACGCGGAATCTGGCATGCCGCAACGCGGCAAGCTATACTGCGGATATGAGCAGCGGTGCTGGTCCGACAGTGGCCGGGGACGGGGGTGGCGGCAGGCGGAACTCCTGCGCCTGGCCAAGCCGGGTACGCCGCGCTTTCCGGCGCCGGTGGCATTGCCTGCGCCGGTTGGCCCACCGCCGCGGGGTGCGGTTCGTGTACCACCGGGACTACGCACAAGAGATGCCGTTCGTGCCCCTCGACCCCCGCCGGGCCGAGCGGATCCTAGCCTTTCTGAGCGAGGAGGGGCTCGTGCAGGAGGCCGACATCTCGGTGCCGCGGCGGGCGTCGCTCAACAACCTGCTGTTGGTTCACACGCCGGAGTACATCGAGTCGCTCCAGCGGCCCGAGGTGGTGGGCAGGATCCTGGGAGCGCCGATGGCCGGAGCGGACGTCGAGCCGGTGCTCGATTTACAGCGGCGGATGGTCGGTGGGACGATTCAGGCCTCGAGGCTGGCACTGATGACGGGCGGCATTGGGGTCAACCTCGGCGGCGGGTTTCACCATGCGCTTCCCGACCAGGGGATGGGTTTCTGCATCTTCAACGACATCGCCATCGCCGTCGCCCGTTTGCGCGCGCGCGGGTTCAAGGCGCCGATGCTGGTGATCGATCTCGATCTGCACGACGGCAACGGGACGCGGGCGGTGTTCGCACAGGACCCGACGGTCCACACCTACTCGGTTCACAACGCCGACTGGGGCGACACCGACGTCGTGGCGTCGACCGCTATCGCTCTCGGTGACGACGTCACCGACGAGGTGTACCTCGGTACCCTGCTGAAGACGCTCCCCGGCGTGGTGGAGGAGGTCGACCCGGGCCTCGTCATCTATCTCGCGGGTACCGACGTTGCGGCCGGAGACAAGCTGGGCAACTGGCGCATCTCCGCGGAGGGCCTCCTCAGGCGCGACCAGTTCGTGATGGAGCTGATGCGCCACGACCGGCGGTCGGTCCCCACGGTCGTGGTTCTCGGCGGCGGCTATGGGGATCGCGCCTGGCGTTACAGCGCTCGCTTCCTGTACTGGCTGCTGACGGGGCGGTCCGTCGAGCCACCGGACAACGAAGAGCTCGTGCTGATGCGGCTGCGCCGGCTGACGCGGCAGCTTGACCCGTCCGAGCTGACGCTCGAGCCCGGAGGCTTCGAGTGGCGATTGACCGACGACGACCTGGTCGGGATCGTGCCAGGAATACCCAAGCAGACGCGATTCCTGGGCTACCTTTCCCGCAGCGGCGTCGAGCTGCTGCTGGAGCGACTCGGGATCTTCGCCGAGCTGCGCGCCCGCGGCTTTAACAACCCGGTGGCGGACCTCGATCTCACACACCCGCTGGGGCACACGCTGCGCCTGTGGAGCGATCCTCGTCGCAGCGAGCTGCTGCTCGAGCTACGGGCGAACCGCAGCCAGCGGGCAGCTCCGGGCATGGAGGTCATGGCCCTGGAGTGGCTGCTGCTGCAGAACCCGCGCGCCCGGTTCTCCGACGACCGGCCACCGCTGCCGGGACAGCAGTATCCCGGCCTCGGGATCCTCAAGGAGGTCCTGGGCTGGCTGGTCATGGTGGCGGAGATGGTCGGTCTGGACGGCATCTACTACGTTCCGTCGCACTTCCACGTCGCCGCGCAGAGCCGCAAGCTGGTGCGGTTCCTCGAGCCGGAGCACGAGGCGCGGTTCCGGGCCCTGCAGGCGGTGCTCGCCGATGTGCCACTCGCCGAGGCCACGGTGTTGGTGGATGAGGGGCGGGTGGTCAATCTCGAGAGCGGCGAGCCGGTGCCCTGGGAGGGCTGTCCGATGGTGTTGCCGGCGTCCGACCGGCTGCGGGAGCTAGTGTTCTCCGAGGAGTACGAGCGGCGCGTCGATGAGGCGGCGGCGGGTCTCCGGTTCGCGGTGGCCGACACGGTGGCGGGAGCTCCGAGATCCTGAGACGCTACAATGGCGCGAGGCGCGAGCGCGGAAGAGGGCAGCGGTCGGCGAAGGGAGACGTGGTGAGAATGTCCTTCACGGTCGACGGATCCCGGCTCCTCGGGCGGCCGAGCTGTGGGAGTTGGACGTCGTGACCCGGCGGTTCACCCATGCGCTCGTCGTTGGCGCCTCGTCGGGAATCGGCGAGGCGCTCGCGCGCCGGCTCGCTGCGGATGGAACGAAGGTCGCGCTGGTCGCGCGGCGCGGGGAGCGGCTCGCCGAAATCGCCTCCGACATCAACCGGGTGGCCGGTGAGGAGCGCGCCCTGACCTTCGTCCACGACGTCCACAACCGTGACGAGGCCCCGGCGCTGCTGCAGGAGATCGCCCGTACGCTCGGCGGGCTCGACCTCGTGATCTACTCGACCGGCATCGGGCACCGCGTCTCGTTCACCGAGTACAGCACTGCGAAGGATGTCGACATGATCGAGGTCAACGTGCTCGGCGCGATGGCGTGGCTCAACCCGGTCGCCGAGCGGTTCTGGCGGCTGCGGCGGGGGACCATCGTCGGCATCGGCTCGGTGGCGGGGGACCGGGGGCGCTCGGGTGCTCCTGTCTATAACACCTCGAAGGCTGCCCTGCACGCCTACCTCGAGGCGCTGCGCAACCGAGTCGGCCGTCGCGACGTCAAGGTTGTCACGATCAAGCCCGGGTTCGTGGACACGCCGATGGTGGCCGACTTCAAGAACCTGCCGATGGTAGTGTCCGCCGAACGCGCCGCGTCGATCATCTTGAGGAAGGCCAAGCGGGGCGCGTCGACCGCCTACGTTCCCGCGCGCTGGCGCCTGGTGAGCCTGGTTGTCCGTGCGATTCCGTCGTTCCTCTTCAAGTACCTGCAGGTGTGAGCCGGATGCGCGAGCCGCTGCCGAGCCGGCAGGTCGAGTGGGTCGAGGGTTGGGGCAGGGCGGTCGGTGCCGCCGGCTACGTCTACCGGCCAACGACCGTCGACGAGGTGCGCGAGGTGCTGGCGCTCGCTCGCGCCCACGGCGTGCCTGTGGTGCCGCGAGGGGCGGGCCGCAGCTACGGCGATGCGGCGCTGCTCGCCGAGGCGGTCGTCCTCGATCTGTCAGGGATGGACCGGATCGTCGGCTGGGACGCCTCGACCGGAATCGTCGACGTCGAGCCTGGCGTCACCTTCCGCGAGCTGTGGCGCTCGACCCTCGGCGACGGCTGGTGGCCGGCGGTGGTCACCGGCACCATGACACCGACCCTTGGCGGTGGCCTGGCAATGAACGTCCACGGCAAGAACAACTGGGTACGCGGCACCCTCGGCGAGCACTGCCTCGAGTTGAAGCTGCTGCTGCCGTCCGGCGAGCTGCGGATGGTGACGCCGGACGATGACGGCGATCTGTTCCACGCCGTGATCGGCGGCTTTGGGCAGCTGGGCGTCATCGTCGGCGCTCGCCTGCGGCTCAAACGCGTCTACTCCGGCCGGCTCGAGGTGAGGGCGATGTCGGCGCCGGACCTGGCAGGGATGCTGAGGCAGGCCGACGATGCCAAGGACCGGTGGGAGTACGTTGTCGGCTGGATCGACGCCTTCGCCGGCGGCAGGCACAGCGGCCGCGGGCTGCTTCACTTTGCCAACCACCTGGAAGCGGGCGAGGACGCGGCCGTGGAGGACAGCCTGCGCGCCGAGGCCCAGGACCTGCCGGCCCGACTCTTCGGCGTGGTACCGAAGTCGGCCCTCTGGCGTGTCCTCAAGCCGCTCACGAACCGACCCGGGATGCGCCTCATCAACGCCGCCAAGTACCGGCTCGGGAGCACGGTCGGCGACACCAAACAGTACCGCCAGACGCTCGCCGAGTTCTCCTTCCTGCTCGACTACGTGCCGGGGTGGGAGCGCGTGTACCTCCCGGGCGGCCTCATCCAGCACCAGTCTTTCGTCCCGGTCGGCGAGGCCGAGCGGGTCTTCGCTCGCCAGCTCGAGCTGTGCCGCCGGGCCGGCCTGCCATCGTTCCTGGCAGTTCTCAAGCGCCACCGTTCCGATCCGTTCCTGCTGACTCACGCCGTCGACGGCTTCTCGCTGGCCCTTGACTTCCCGGTCACGGCGTCGAACCGTGCCCGTCTGTGGCGGCTGGTGGCCCGGCTCGCAGAGCCGGTGGTCGAGGCGGGCGGACGGTTCTACCCGGCCAAGGACGCCGCTCTGCCCGGGGAGCTCTACCGCGCCACCTTCCACGACGGTCAGCTCGAGCGCTTTGCGGACGTCAAGGCC
Organism: uncultured Thermoanaerobaculia bacterium; assembly: GCA_964552395.1. Classification (GTDB taxonomy): domain Bacteria; phylum Acidobacteriota; class Thermoanaerobaculia; order Thermoanaerobaculales; family Sulfomarinibacteraceae; genus JAJDNH01. The sequence continues at coordinate 9,492 of CAZKGM010000033.1, forward strand.
CGCACCGACCCCGAACGGCTCCTGCGCTCGGCCCTCGCCGACAGGCTTCTCAGAACTTGAGCTTGATCTTGTCGTTGGCCAGGTCGTCACGGTAGTGGATGGGTGGGGAGCTTCCGTCCTTGACCCACGCGTCGAGGAACTGGTTGCCGTCAATATCGTAGCGGCATTTGGCCATGGTGCTCCGAGCGTAGGCGAAGATGCGGAGCCGGGCTCCCGGCACTCCTGGCGAATCGGCTACCCGCATTCACTGCAGGTTGCGGTGGCCGGCACCTCGGGATGGCTTGCGCACCGGGACATCGTCGTGGCTTCATTGAGGATTGTAACCCGCCGCGGTGTTGGTATGATCTGGCAGCATGAGTAACGCGAGAGTACTTGTGGCTGCACTCCTGGCGCTCGCGATCGGCGGCGCCGCACAGGCCAACCTGATTTGGGACGTCGAGACGGCCGGGGGACACGAGATCAACAGCGCGCACGGGGATCTGGAGTTCAACCCAGCGTCAGTAACCAAGGTGGCAACCACCTGGTGGGCGCTCGAGCGCCTGGGAGTCGACCACCGCTTCACGACCCTGGTCGGGTACTACGGCAGCTGGGACCGTGACACCGGCGTCATTCACGGGTCACTGGTCGTCACCGGCGGCGACGACCCTGACTTCCAGCCCGAGAACGTCTTTCTGGTCGCCCGCGAGCTCGGACGCATGGGCATCCGCAAGGTCGACGACGGCCTGGTGATCCAGGGGAGGTTCTGGCTCGGCTGGGAGGGTGGTCCTTTCAAGCGGTCGCCCAACCCGGCGGTGCGCTCCCTGGAAGCCGGCCACAGGTTGCTGCACCTGCTCGATCCGGATCACTGGACGGCCGACGAACGGGCCGAGTGGGAGGAACAGTGCAAACGCCGGGGCTGGGACGCGGGCAGCCCACCGGCGATCGCGGTCGACGGAGACGTGCACCTGGCGCGGGGCGTGCTTGCGAAGCCCCTCCTGCGCCACCTCTCGAACCCGCTTTCCGTCATTCTCAAGAGGTTTAACGTCTTCTCCAACAACGACATCGAGCGGATAGCAGACGGTCTCGGCGGGGCCGCGAAGCTGCAGGAGTTCCTGCGCGAGAAGCTCGATGACTCAGACCACAAGATCCGGCTGGAGACCGCCTGCGGTGAGGGCTCGAACCAGATGACGCCGAAGCTCGTCGTCAAGATGCTGCGCGAGTTCCGCAGGGCGATCACCACATATGATCTCAGGCCGCGTGACGTGCTGCCGGTGCCCGGCTGTGACCAGGGGCCGGTTCCGCTCATGTTCCCGAAGCTCGCCACCTCCGATTACGCCGGCGCGCTGACCTGCAAGACCGGCACCCTGGGCACGACGGACGGCGGCGTGGCGGTGCTCGCGGGCTACTTCGAGACCGTACAGGGTGGTGACGTCCTGTTCTGTATCGCCGCGACCGACGCCGGCGGCAAGATCGACCGCTGGCGCAAGCATGAGCAAAGGTGGCTGATCAACCTGATGATCCGGCTCGGAGGCGTGCGCGGCAAGCCGTGCGGGGCGCCGATGGCGCTGTCGGATGCGGAGGTGGAGATTTCGGGACTGCCCGACTGACCGGAAGGGAAGGCGGAATGCTGGCCGACGAGGTCGAGCGACTGTGGCCGGAGCTGGAGTGGATCGGCAATGGTGAGCTGAGGCGCAAGGTCCGCGACTGCTGGGTGCGGGCGTTCGAGCTGTCGCCGCTCGAGCCCGCAGACCTGGAGCGGATCCCGTTCACCCTCAAGGTCCCGGGCTGCCCGGTTTCGTTTCTCGCCCACAAACGCCTGGTGGTTCATATCGCTCGCTCTTCGGGAGCGAAGATCCGGGAGTTCTTCGGCGACGCGCTGCCGATCGACGACGACGTCCTGATTGCCGGCGCGATCCTCGCCGACGTCGGCAAGCTCCTGGAGTACGAGGCGGCCCCGGGAGGGGGCACTCGGCAGAGCTCCCGCGGCAAGTACCTTCGCCACCCGTTCACCGGCGTGGCGCTGGCGATGGAGTGCAGCCTGCCGGATGCGGTTTGCCACATCGTCGCGACCCACGCCGGCGAGGGTAACCTGGTGGCCCGCACCACCGAGGCCTGGATCGTCCACCACGCCGATTTCATGACCTACGAGCCGTTCGTGGCGAGGCTCGAGCCGTGATGCGCATCATCGTCAACCCGGCTGCGGCGGGCGGCCGGGTCGGCAGGGAGTGGCCGCGCAGGGAGAAGCGGCTGCGAGCGCTCGGTCTCGAGGCCCAGGCTGTTTTCACCGAGGCGCCGTGGCATGCCACCGAGCTCGCCAAACGCGCCGTCGCCGAGGGGTGCGAGACGGTGGTGGCGGCGGGGGGCGACGGCACCGTCTGCGAGACTGCCGAGGGACTGTTCCGCGCCGGACGCGGGCGCCTGGGGGTGCTCCCCCTCGGCACCGGCAACGACGCCGCCCGCACGCTCCGCATCCCGCTCGGCTTCGACGATGCCGCCGCAACCCTCCTCGCGGGCGGCTCACGCCGCGTCGACCTGATCGCGGTCGACGGCCACCTCGTACTCAACGCCATCGGCATCGGCCTGACCGGGGACATCAGCCGCCGCGCGGCGCGGATCAAGGTCGTTCGCGGCATCGCCGCCTACCTGGTGACTGCCGTCGCCTCGCTGTTCCGGTACCGGGCGCCTTGGGTCCGCCTGGAAACGCCCGACCACCGCTACGAGGGGGCGATGACCATCCTCGCCGTGCACAACGGCCCGTCCACCGGCGGCGGCTTCCGCCTGACTCCGAGGGCGGTGCCGGATGACGGCCAGCTGGACGCCTGCCTAGTGGAGGGGATGGGCGCGCTGCGGAGAGTATCTCGCCTGGTCGGTGGGCTGCGCGGCACCCTGTCGCAGATGTCGGGCAGCCTCGAGCTGCAGGCGCCTCACCTGGAGCTCTTCTTCGACGAGCCCCTCCCGTGCCACCTCGACGGCAATGACTGGATCTTGCGGCCACCGTCCGTACGCTTCACCATCGAGCCGGAAGTGCTGGAGGTGGTGGTGCCGGGCGGCTCGCTGCGCGAATCGCTAACGACTTAATCACTTCCATGCTCTCCGCCTTTCGGGCGCTCCTCCTGGTACCGGTCCATGATCTTGTGGACCGGGCCGGTGTCGGCGTAGACCTGCCAGGAGGCGACGCTTCCGCCCTTCAAGACCGCCAGCCAGGCGGCGGGGATGCTCCAGTGGAGAAGCCGAACCGCACCGAAGCCCTGGAGATCTCATCGACTACCGGCAGGAGTAGGGCGCACCGCCGTCCAGCCGTGTCGCTTGTCAGCGAATCCCTTCGACCAGGAAGACCGTGCTGAGGTCGCGGCGGTAGCGGTAGACGTAGTGGTCGCCGTCCGGGGCCAGGAGGATCTGGCCGTACAGCACTCCGGTCGGGTCCTCCGGCATGATCTTCAGAGCTAGTTCGCGCTCGCCATCCTCGACGCCGACTCGCTGGATGCGGGCCGGGAACGTGAGGTCCCACACCAGGAGGGAGCGTCCATCACGGGTCCACTGCATTGGCTGCTCACCGGGGCGGATCCCGGGCACTGCCTCCGGCTGGCCGTCCGGGACCGGGTAGACGGTGACGACACCGTCCGGCGCCACCGCGGCGACCCGCTCCCCGTCCGGTGAGATCACGGGCTCCTTCGTCCCCACGGGGCCGACGGGCTGCAAGCTCCCGTCGTCGACGTCCAGCACGAAGATCTGCGGCCCAACGTTGCCGGTGAAGCCGGACAGCGCGACGTGCCGGCCGTCCAGCGCGCTGGTGAGTGCGGCCCAGCTCGAGTTGTCGGGCTGCACGCCTCCCAGGTTGATGACCCGCGGCTCGCCCGGTCCGGTGGGGAGCAGGATGAGCCTCGCCCGGTTGCCGGTCATCCGCCGCGTGTACACCCACCTCGCGTCCGGGCTCATGCCGAAGACGTCGCCGTAGCCGAGCCGGATCGGCGGCGAGCCGTCGGCGGGGCGCACGAACGCGGCGTACTCACCATTGGCGGTGGCCACCTGCATGTTGCCGGCAAACATGGTGCCGCCGGCATCCAGGCCGCCGACGGAGTCGTCGTTCCAGCCCTCGTATCGTCGCTCTTCGGGCTGACCGGCAAGCAGACCTGCGATCTCGGCTCGGGTGTCGGCCGCGACCACCAGGGCACGGCCGTCGGGTGCGATGTCCTGCAGACGGATGCCGATGGGCGCGCGCAGTCGCTCCACCGGCTTACCGCCGGGCCGCACGCTCCACAGCACTCCGCCCTTGCGGAACTCGAAAGCCGAAAACCAGATCGAGCCGCCGTCCGGCGACCAGGCGAGGCCCTGAAGGCTGTCGGGCAGCTCCTTGGTGAGCTCGGTGAGCGTGCCGTCGGCGTCCACCATGGCCACGAGGCCCCGGTCGTCCCCATAGTAGGGATGGTGCAGGAAGGCCACTCTCTCACCGTCCGGCGCGATGTGCACGTGACTGATCCAGCCGTGGGTCTCGAACAGCACGTGTCCGAGGGGATACTCCAGGCGTTCTGAACGACCGACCTCGCGGACGACTGCCATCCGGGTGCCGTCGGCGGAGATGTCACCGTCGTTCACGCGCTCGATGATCGGTCGAGGGGCGCCGCCGGCAAGGTCGGCTGTGGCCAGCGTGCCGACACTCACCCACGACCCCTCGCAGTGTCGGTTGAGCAGCACCGCCATCTGGCCGGTGCGAGAGATGCCGAGAATGTCCGCCGGCGGAAGGTCCAGAGGTCTCGACTCGATGCTGTCGGTACTCGTCGACTGCAGCGTCAGCGGCTGATTCCTGATCGACATTCCGTAGACCACAGTCGTTCCGTCGGGGGCGAAGCGTGCACTCCCTGCCCGGCCGCTACGAAAGGTCAGTGCCCGGAAGGTCGGCAGCGGCGCTTCCGGCAACCGGATCGCGGTCACGACGCCAATCGTAGCCATCGCGGTGGCGCCTGCAGCAATGGCCAGCAGCCACGATGCGGCGGGCTTCCACCGCCAGCGCCGCGCCTGGCGACGCGGCGCGGCCACGGCAACCGCCTCCTCCAGCTCGATTCGTACGTCGGCGATGTCGTGGAAACGTCGACCGGGGTCCTTGGCGAGGCAACGGCGAAGTACGTGCTGGGCCACCGGCTCGAAGCCGGCAGGCAGCCCGCCCCAGTTCGGCTCGTCCTTGAGAATCGCCGCAACGGTGTCGGACAGAGTCTCTCCCCGGAACGCCTTGGTGGCGGTCAGCATCTCGTACAGAAGGCACCCGAACGCCCAGATGTCGGTGCGCCGATCGACCGACTTGCCGCGGGCCTGCTCGGGGCTCATGTAGGCGACGGTGCCCAGGATCACTCCCATTGCCGTGGCGTGCTGAGTCATGGTCGGATGCTGCGACTGGCTCTCGTCCTCCCTCTCCCTGATGCGTGTGGTGGCGAGACCGAAGTCCAGGACCTTGACGGTGCCATCGGCGCGAACCTTGATGTTGGCGGGCTTGAGATCGCGGTGGACGATGCCGCTCTCGTGGGCGGCCTGCAGCCCCTCGCTGATCTGCAAGGCGATCGCCACCGCCTCGTCGAAGGGGATCGGTCCGCGCGCGATCATCTCGTCGAGGCCCTCGCCCTCGACCAGCTCCATCACCAGGAGGTGGACTGGTCGCGCATCGTTGCCCCCGGTAGCGGAGGCCGACGAGGCCGGGTCCGATGACTCGGATGGAGCGGACCGCGGCAGGTGCTCGAGGCCGAACAGGACCGCGATGTTCGAGTGGTTGAGGCTTGCCAGCACCTTGGCCTCGCGGGTGAGGCGCGACATCCGCTCGGGGTCCTCAGCCAGCTCCTCGGGCAGCATCTTGAGCGCGACCTCGCGGCCGAGGCGGGTGTCCTCGGCACGCCAGACCTCGCCCATGCCGCCCGCCCCCAGCGGCGCCACGATTCGGTACTGCCCGAAGCTGGCGCCGATCAGATGGCTCGGAGCATCGAGCGGCTCTTGTCCGGCTCGCCGTCGGCTGTGTTCATCCGCTGCCGTCAAGTGTTCTGTACCTCGCCTATATGGAATGCGATGACAGGAGCTTGTATTCCTTAGCTGCTCGTCACGTTCTCGCCGGCCGTGGCAGGGCGAACGGCTCGTTCTTGATGGGGAAGGGGCCACGCACCATGAGGTACGAAGGCCCGTCGTGGTCGAAGAGGCCGGGTACCGGGGTGGCGTCAGGGGCGAGCCGGTCGGGCGCGAAGGCCAGAGTGACCGAAGAGATCGGGCCCGGGAGGCGGTCAAGCAGGGCGTCGAGGGTCGGCAGCTCGGACCCGACCACGTCGTACAGCGTGACCGCCTCATTGTCCTGCTCGAGGCACAGCACGACGTCGAGGTCGGGGGCGTAGTGGAGGGAACGGCGGCCCTCGTTGAAGCAGAACACGCCATGCTCGCGGACGACGCCGAGACGCCTGGAGACCGGAACGCGGCCCTCCAGCAGCCGGTGCAGGAGGGCCACGTCGGCGGAGTCGTCGAGGTCGAGGAGACGCAGGTTCCCGGCCCCGGCGGGGCGGCGGCGGGGCACGGTGAACAGGTGTTCGGGGACCACGCGGAAGCCGAACGGCGTGAAGTACTCGGGGTGCTCGGTGGTCAGGACCTGGGTGGGGAGGCGGTCCGCGCAGGAGTCGACGATCTCCTCCATCAGCCGGCGGTAGTGGCCGCGCCGGCGGTGGTCCGGGTGGGTGGCGACGCCGTGGACGGCGCCCACGATCTCCGATCGCCCGTCGACCACCAGCGGCAGTTCGATGAGCCCCACATGGGAGACGACGCACCCGCCATCGACGGCGATGAACGGGGTCGAGACCGACTCCCAGGGTGCCCCCAGGGTGCGGGCCCGAGCGGCGCCCCGCCGCAGGCCGGGGAACACCAAGTCGAGGAGGTCCATGAGCCGGTCGAGGAGGCCGGGATCATCGGCGAACGAGCCCTGCATGCAATCCTCCCTCGGTGAACGGCCCCAGTCCCGGGCTCCTATAGCACCCGCTCCACGGTCGCCACGTCCACCAGCCCCTTGCAGCCGTAAAGGGCGGGCAGGACCTCGGCGTCGGCGCGCTGCCTCCTCAGCTCGGCGACCTTCTCGGTTCCGGCCCGGTAGGCCGGCAGGTACATGCGGCCGAGGATCGGGTGCTTCGCCCACGGCCCGGAGAGCTTGCCGGCCCTTTCTTCGGAGACTACGAAGTCGCGCCGCAGCACGGCCTCGACGTCCGGCTGTGCCCAGCCCTCCTGCCAGGTGAGGTAGGACGCCTGGTTCTTGGCGTCGTCCTGGAGCAGCGCCAGCAGGGTGCCGATCTGGAGGTCCTCATCCGGGAGCTGGTCGATCTCGGTGACACCGTAGGCCATGAGGATTGCATTGTTGGCAATCCCCTCAGCGAGCGTGGAGTAGCGGCTGTTCATGGTCAGGATGGTGCCCTCGAAACCCACCTTGCCGAGGGTGTAGAGGTGCTGGACGTAAGCGAAGGTCGTAACGTGGCCGGGGACGACCTCGTGGCTCACCAGCTGCACGAACTCGGGCACCGAAATCTCGAGCGAGGCATTGATCTCGTAGGTGGCCTCGTACTCGGGCCGGCCGTCGGGGGTGCGGGCACGGCCAACGTAGTTCATCGAGCCCGAGAACCAGGCGTCCTTGATGGCCAAGAACTCCACGTTGGAGCGCGGGACGGCGTGCAGCTCGGTCGGGAGGTGGGGGAGGACGTGCGCCACGGTGGCGGCGTCCAGCTCCGCGATGAAGGCGCGGCCGAGGGCCGGGATGGTGGGGGGCGGGACCATTCTCTCCCGGCGCCAGGCATCGGCAGCGGCGAGCAGGCCGGCGTCGCTGTCGGCCGGGTAGCCGGCGCGGCCGAGCAGGGTGCCGAGGCGCTCCCGTTGCGCGCGCGGATCGGAGGGTGTGGGGGGCGCCGCGGTTGAGGCCCGCACGGAGCGCTCGTAAGGGACCGGGGCGCCGCGGTCGAGGGCCTCCAGGGCCAGGTCCCACATCACCTCGAGGCACTCGCCGAGGCCGGTCAGGAACTCGCCGCGCAGGCCGCCCTCGGCGACTGCGCCACCACGCAGCTCGCTGATCGCGCCGGCGACGTCGATCGCGGTCAGGTAGGCGTCGAGAGCCGAGCGGTCGGGCTCGGAGGCGGAGAGGCCGCCTGCGCCGCGGACCGCGGCCGCCGCGGGGTGAGAGTAGGCCTCGGGCAAGGGCTCGTCCGAGCACCACGAGTCGGCGATGAAGCGGCCGGTCCCAGAGGGGTCCATGACGTCGCCACCCCACACGGTGTCGACGGCGAGGATGGCGGTGGCCATGGCGTGGTCAAGCTTCGAGTCGGTCATGTCTGGACCTCCTGGCGAGAGCGTGCCGCTATCGAGGCCGGGCCGCGTGGTGGCCCGACCGGCCTGCGGCGGCCGGAGCGACGCGCGGGTGCGCCCTCAGGTTGAGTGCTTGCTGCGAGTCGAGATGCCCAGCGGTGAGTAGGCCGGACAGAAGCCGATGATGCTGGTGATGAGGAAGATCGCGGCGACGATGCCGAGAACGATGGCGAGCGTGCCGTGGATGGTTCCGGTGAAGTACAGCACGATCACCACTGCGACCAGCAGAAGCCGGATGATGCGATCGGCTGCTCCCATGTTCGTCTTCATGGCGTACCTCCAGTCGACTTGAGTTGTGCTCGGGCCGGCGCCTGACAACGGGCGTGCCCGATCGAGGAAACACACAGACCCCTCGGTCTACTCCAGGGGCTACGTTGCGGCCGCGATCGCTCCCTTCTTCTCCGCCAGGGCGGCGCGCACCCGCTCGGGCGTCATCGGCAGGCGGTAGAAGCGCACACCAGTGGCGTCGAAGACGGCGTTGGCGATGACGCCGCCCATGGGGACGATCGCCGGCTCGCCGCCGCCCTGCGGATCCAGGTCGTCGTTCCGCACGAGGACGGTCTCGATTTTGGGGACTGCCGAGAACCGCGGCAGGGAGTAGGTGTCGAAGTTGCGGTCGAGGATCTCGCCGCCGTCAAACCGCAGCTCCTCGGACAGACAGTAGCCGAGCCCCTGCGTGACGCACCCCTCCATCTGCATCTTGGCGCCGGTGGGATTGACCACGATTCCCATGTCCTGCGCCACGACCACCCGGTCGACGTGCACCGCCCCCTCGGCGAGGTCCACCGTAACGTCGGCCATCAGCGTCACGTAGGTGCCGGCGTCGATCCCGCACGCGACGCCGCGGCCGCGGCCCTTGCCCGCGGGCGCAACGCGCGGCTTCCAGCCGTACGCCTTGGTAGCCGCCTTGAGCACCCGCCGCATCCGCTCGTCGGTCAGGTTGCGCAGCCTGAGCTCGACGGGATCGATTCCCGCCGCGGCTGCCATGATGTCGATCTGCGACTCCTTGGCGAAGATGTTCATGTTGGCGCCCGGCGCGCGCCACGGGCCGATCCCGAACAGGTGCAGCTCCTTGCCCCGGCCGTGCCAGCCGCCGGCGACGCTGATCGACACGTTGGGGATGTCGTAGAACACGGCCGCCCCGCGGTCGCCCGCCGCGATCACGTGGTAATCCCACAGCGTCATCTTGCCGTCCGCGTCGAGGCCCGAGACCAGCTTCACCACCGCCGCCGGGTCGAAGGTGTCGTAGAAGAACTCCTCCGCGCGGCTGAACCTGACCTGCACCGGCTTGCCGGTGATCTGCGACAGCTTGCTGGCCTCCGAGGTCTGCAGGCCGGCGCTCTTGCCGCCGAACCCGCCGCCGACGTAGGGCGTGATGACGCGGACGTTCTTCGGATCGAGTCCCAGCTCATCGGCCAGGCGGTCGCGGGTAGGGAACGGCGTCTGCGTCGACGCCCACACCGTAGCCTTGTTGCCCTTGACGTCGGCGATCGTGGTGTGCGGCTCGATCGGCGCGTGCGCCACGTAGCCTTTGTGGAAGGTCGACTCGAAGACGTGCGCCGCGGCCCTGCGGGCGGCGGCGACGTTGCCGCGAGAGCTCGTCACCTCTCCTTTCCCGGCCGCCTTCACCAGGTGGTCGAAGACGGTCTCGGTGTCGAATGGCGGCCGCGGCTTGTCCCACGACGCCTTGACACGCGACAGAGCCTGGTCGGCGGTCTCGGGGTCGGCGTGCAGCACGGCCACCAGGTCCTTCTGGCTGACCACCGTCACCCCGGGGATCTTGGCGGCCGCCGAGGTGTCGAGCTTGGTCAGCGTGGCGCCGTGCGCTGGCGGACGCAGGATGCGGGCGTACAGCATCCCCGGGAGCCGAATGTCCCCAGCGTAGTGGCCGGCACCTGTGACCTTGTCATGCCCGTCGAGACGTAGCGGCGAGGTCCCCATCACCGTAAACTCGGAGGCCTTGCGCAGCACGGCCTTGTCGTCCACCGTGCGCAGGATCCGCCTGCCCTTGGCGAGCTCGCCGTAGGTCACCTTGCGCGCACGGTTGCCGGCGACCGACACGATACCGTTCTCGACCACCAGCTTGGCGCGAGGCACCCCCAGCTTCTCGGCCGCGAGCCGCAGCATCACCGCCCGCGCCTCGGCCGCCGCGGCCCGCAGCACCGGCCCGAACATGCGAGTCGTCAACGAGCCGAACGTGCCCATGTCCCACGGGCAGCGGGCGGTGTCGCCCATCACGATCTCCACCGCGTCGAAGGCCACGCGCAGCTCCTCGGCCACCATCTGCGGCTGCGAGGTCATGACCCCCTGGCCCATCTCGATCTTGCCCGTGAACACCGTCACGCGGCCGTCCTCGGCGATCCGCAGGTAGGCGTTGAGGTCCTCGGGGTACAGCCGGCGCCGCTGGGCGAGAAGGGCAGACGGCTTGGTGGCGACCAGCACCACGACGCCGCCGCCCACCAGCTTGACGAACTGGCGCCGGTCGAGGCCGTGTCCTTCGGTCATGACGCACCCCCCGCCTCGCGCGCGACCTCCTCGATCGCTGCGATGATCCGCTGGTGGGCGCCGCAGCGGCAGAGGTTGTCTTCCATGCCCTTGACGATCGCCTCCCGCGACGCTTTGGGATGCGCGCGCAGGAAGGCGTAGGCGTTCATGATCATCCCCGGCGTGCAGTAGCCGCACTGGAAGCCGCCGTGGTCGATGAAAGCCTCCTGCAGCGGGTGGAGCTTGCCGTCTCGGGCGAGTCCCTCGATCGTGATCACCTCGGCGCCGTCCACCGAGGACACCGGCACGCTGCAGGAGCGCACCGCCTCGCCGTTGACCACCACCGTGCACGCCCCGCAGATCGACTCCCCGCACCCGTACTTGGTGCCGGTGAGCCCGAGATCGGTCCGCAGCACCCACAGCAGGGTCCGATCACCGTCGGTCTCCAGCGTCGTGGGCTTGCCGTTGAGTCGGAACCGGATGGTCTCTTGCATACTTCCTCCTTCCGGGTCCCACAGGGATCTCAAGTCACGATCCTATCGCTACTCGCGCGCCTCGTCACGCTCCCGGCCGCAGGTGCTCGAGCACCGCGGCGTCCACCCACCACAGATTGTTGCTGCCGTTGGCCGGCGTATGCAGCTGAGCCACCAGCTCACCGTAGGTCGAGGGCCTCGGGGTGCCGGCCGGGACCCGGCGGCTGGTGAAGAAAAGCAGCGCGCCATCTGGTGAGAGCGCCGGGCAGTAGTCCAGGGCGGGCGAGTTGAGGGGCTCGGGCAGCGCCCGTGCCGGGGTCCAGCCGTCGCCGGCGGCGAAGCTGATGTACAGGTCGCCGCCGCCGCTGTCACCGGCGCGGGCCGAGCCGAAGAGGATCCAACGTCCGTCCGGTGCGATAAGGGCGTTGAACTCGGGCCCGGGGCTGTTCACCTGCGGACCGAGGTTCTCGGGGGCGGCGAACCCGTCTCCGTCCGCCCGGGCGAGGTAGAGGTCCTCGCCGCCGAGGCTGTCGTCACGCTTGGCGGTGAACACCAGCTCCCCGCGGCGGGTGAGAGTCGGGTAGTACTCGTCGCCGGGGCCGTTGATCGAGGCCGGTAGGGGAACGGGCTGGCCCCAGTCGTCGCCCGTGCGCTGGGCCCGCCACAGGTTCCAGTCGCCCTCCTCGGTCTCGCCGGGCAGCGGACGCGGCGAGGCGAAGTAGAACCATCGGCCGTCCGCGGTGATGAACGGCTCGAGGGCGGGCCCGGTGCCCAGGAAGGCGGGGATCGCGGGCTGCGACCACGAGCCGTCGGCGAGCTGGCGTAGCCGCACGATCGTTCCCCCGCCGCCGTTGACCAGCGAGTAGTAGAGCTCGCGTCCGTCGGGAGTCCAGGCCGTGTCGCGCTGGTTGAGGTCGGTGTCGACGAGGCCGGGGGCGAAGAGCGCGGGCGCGGCGCCGGGCGCCTGCAGTCCGAGCCAGGCGCCGTGCGGCGCCACGGGGGTGGCCGGTGGTGGGTTGGCGGCAGGTGCGCAGGCGAGGACGGCGAAGGCGAGGATGGTGAGCCCGCAGAGCTCGCCACCGCGCGAAGCGATGCGCGGGAGGTGATGGTGGTGAAGAGCGGGGGCTCGAGACAGTCGTCGTGACATTGCGGCCTCCTTGGCGGCGTCGGTTGGACATGCGCTTGGAATGAGATACGGTCCAGGCGCAAAAGGTTCACCTTGGCTGGATCCCGTCCGCAGCAGCACGTCCGCGAATGGATGACGACCGGCGGGCGACCGGGTTTCTCGAGCCGGCAAGACTCCGCGAGACGGACGGTATACCCTGGTCACATGCTGATGGTGACAATCGTGGTCGTGGTGGCGCTGGGAATCGTCGCCCAGATCGTGGCCGAGCGATTCCAGCTTCCGGCGATCCTCCCGCTGCTCTTCCTCGGGATTTGCTGCGGACCGCACGGTCTCGCCTGGTTCAAGCCGGAGACGTTGGGCGGCATGCTCGAGGTCCTCATCCACCTCGGCGTGGCGGTGATCCTGTTCGAGGGCGGGCTCTCGATGAACCACCGCCGCCTGGCCGAGGTGGGCACATCCGTTCGCAACCTGGTCACCGCCGGCACGGTGGTGACCGGTGTCGGGGCGGCGGTCCTGGCCCACTGGTTGACCGGCCTGGACTGGGGTCCCGCTGCACTGTTCGGCGCGATCGTCACCGTCACCGGTCCGACGGTCATTGTCCCGTTGCTGCACCACATGGTGGCTCCGCGCGAGGTCAAGACGGTTCTCGTTTCGGAAGGGCTGATCATCGACCCGGTGGGGGCGGTTCTGGCCTACCTCGTGCTGCAGTGGATCGAGCGCGCGGGAGTCCCCGCCCAGAATCTGATCACCGAGGTTGCGATCCTCGTGCTGGCCGGAGTCGTGGTGGGGTTTGCCGCCGGTTCCGCGGCCCGTCTGGTGGTCCGCAAGCGCTGGCTCACCGGCGAGCTCCGGAACCTGACCGTGCTCGCCCTCCTGCTGCTCGCCTATCTCGGTGCGGAGTCGCAGGCGGCGCAGTCGGGCATCCTGGCCGCGGTCGTGATGGGATTGACGGTCTCGGCGTCGGAGCTGCCCGACCTGGGCTCGCTCAAGGCCTTCAAGGGGCAGCTTACAACTCTGCTGATCTCGGTGTTGTTCGTGCTTCTCGCGGGCCAGCTCGACGTGGCCGGGATTGCACGGCTCGGCTGGCACGGGGTGGCGGTCGCGGGCGGTCTGATCCTGCTCGTTCGTCCGGCCTCGGTGCTTGCCTCGGTGGGGAAGGCGCAGCTGGATTGGCGAGGGCGGACTGTCCTGGCCATGACTGCCCCGCGCGGAATCGTGGCTGCGGCCGTGGCTTCGCTGTCGGCGCGGCAGCTGGCGATGACGGGTACCGCTGGCGGCGAGACCCTCGAGGGCCTCGTCTACCTGACCATCGTACTAACGGGTGCGTGGGCCACCTGCACGGCGCTGCTGGCGCCCCGGATGCTGGGCTTCACCAAGGACCCCGCCCGCAGGCGGGTGGTGCTGCTCGCCGCCAACCCTCTTTCAGAGGCTCTTGTGCCGGTTCTCAGGCGCCTCGGTCGTGCGGTCACGGTTGTGGACGGCACCTGTTGGAGGCTGGACCGCTTCCGCAACCTGGCGGGCGTCGCGGTGGTGTGCGGCGATGCGCGGGAGGCGCTGACCTGGGACGAGGCCGGGGTCGAGCGGGATACCCAGGTCATGTGCGTCAGTACCAACGACGAGCTCAACCTGCTGGCCGCGGAAGAGGTGCGGGCGGAGTTCGGAGTCGAGCATCCCGTAGCCGCCCTACAGCATCCTCCCGACGACCTGGGGCGGCGTTCGCGCGCCTGGCTCGATCTGCTGGGCGGTGACGCCATGGATGTGCCCGTGTGGCTGCGGCGCCTGGAGTCGACCGAAGCGGAGATCATGGAGCTGGAGCTGGGCGGCGACGCGGCTCTAACCGCCGTCCGCGAGGTCGAGCGTGAGGCCGGAGAGATGTTGGTCAAGCTGTTTCTCTGGAAGGACGGCGAGCTGACCTTCGACGTTTCGCTGGACGGGCCGCCCGCCGGCACCCTGGTCGTTCTGGCGGCCGGCGCCCGTGCCGGCGAGCTCCTGTCCCCGCTCCGTGCCGGCGCCGCGGTTGCCGGCGCGCCGGGCTGACTTCCAGGTTCCCGGTCTCCCGCGAACCGCGGTCGGATGGCAGCTCCGGCGCCTCAATAGAAGTGGGTGTGACCGAAGGCTCCCTCCGGGTACATTGACAGCGATGGAGCTGGAATCGTTGGTCCACGACCTGTCGCCTCGCGTGATCGCCTACTGCCGCGGTCTCACCCGCGATGCGACGCTGGCGGAGGATGCCGCCCAGGACGCGCTGGTGGCGCTGGTACGGCGGTGGCATCGGCGAGGGGCGCCACGGTCGCCGGAGGCCTTCGTGTTCGCCGTGGCGCGTCGGCGGGCCCTTCGCGCAGTGGTGCGGAGACGCCTACTGGAGCCGTTCGGCGTTGACAATGGCCCGGCCACCGCTTCCGAGCCGCACCTGCGAGCGGAGCAGAGCAGTGAGGTCGAGCGGGTGCTTGGCGCCCTTCGTTGCCTGCCCCGGCGCGACCGCAGCGCACTGCTGATGATCGCGGTGGCCGAGCTGGACTACCGTGACGCCGCGTCCGCGCTCGGAGTGTCGCTGCCGGCCCTGAAGATGCGCGTCCATCGGGCAAGACGGCGCCTAGCGGCGGCGCTCGACGGAGGTGAGTGATGAACGAAGTACGGGTCGACACCGAGCTGCGCCGGACGCTGACACCCGCGCCCGCCGACGCTGCCCGGGTCGCGGAGAGGGCACTGCGGCAGGCCTCCAAAGCGTCGCCGCCGAAGGTTCTGGCGATCGCGGTCGGTTCCTTGGCGGCGGCGACTCTGCTCACCCTCGCGCTCCTGCGGCCACATTCCGGGCCACCGGCGCGAGCCACCGAGGTGTTCTCGGTGGGCGGTCTGGTCGTCGGGGTCCCAGCCACGGGAAGCACCTGGATCGTGGGCCCCGACGCCGGCACCGATGCCGATCAACCACGCACGATCGTCATGAGAGGAGAAGCACGATGAACAAGATCAGATCCTCGCTGGCCATCCTCGCACTCGGTGCGGCGCTGTCGGCCGCCGTCCCGGTGACGGCTGGCGAAGGGAGCCCGCCGATCCCTGCTCTTGACCGGCGCATCTCGCTCGAGCTGCGCGATGCCGTCCCCCAGAAGGTGTTCGAGACCTTCGGAAAGGTGTTGGCGACGCCCGCGGAGGGCTCCGCGGCAGGCCCGGCGGTACGAGTCCAGGTGGAGCCGGGTATCGACGGCAAGCTGACGATCTGCCTGCGTGACGTCACGGTGCGCACGACCCTCCGAGCCGTGTGCGAGAGCCTC
The DNA here is from genome assembly GCA_964552395.1 of uncultured Thermoanaerobaculia bacterium. Taxonomy (GTDB): domain Bacteria; phylum Acidobacteriota; class Thermoanaerobaculia; order Thermoanaerobaculales; family Sulfomarinibacteraceae; genus JAJDNH01. The sequence goes on from CAZKGM010000033.1 coordinate 25,181, forward strand.
GGGTGCTCGCTTTCCTGGCAGCCCGACGGCGACGGCTACGTGCTGGTGGTCAGCCCTGACACGAGCGCCGCCGCTCGCGAGGAGAGGGCGCACGAGAAGCCTGCGTCCCTCGACCAGCTGATCGACTTGAACCTCGAGGGGGCCAAACTGACCTCGGTGCTCCTTACGGTCGGGGGCGTCACAAACCGAAAGGTCTTGATCGATCAGGCGCTCGACGGCCGGATTGTGAGCCTCTCGGTCAAGAAGACTCCGGTCCGGGAGGTGCTGGATCGGCTGTGCCGACAGGCCGAGTGTGAGTGGCACGAGACGGCGCTCGGCGTGCTCGCGTTCACGCCGCGGTGACGGCGCAGCCTGGGCCCCTGCTACCGGTTCAGCCTGCCCAGCAGAGCCAGTCGGCGCTCGAGGCTGGCCGGCGGCCAGTACACTTCGCGGTCGTAGTACTCGGGGACCGCCGCGGTCCCCGGCGGCAGGACGACCCAGGGCTGCTTTGAGGACGTGAAGATATGGATGTCGGGCGGCAGCCGGTCGGGCTCGAGCAGGGTGCCCACGCGCACGAAGTGCATCGCGTCTCCCGCCCCTGCGTAGTTGCTCCACAGCGCTACCCGGCAGCTCGGACAGCGACTGATCCTCTGGCCCTTGCCGCTGGCGGACGGTGTCGGCACGATCACCACCTCACCTTGCAGCAGGACCACCCGGTCGGCCTCGA
>CAZKGM010000033.1:25986-29716 GCA_964552395.1 uncultured Thermoanaerobaculia bacterium
GGTGTCGGCACGATCACCACCTCACCTTGCAGCAGGACCACCCGGTCGGCCTCGATCATCGCGTTGATGGCGAACGCCGACCCGGTCTCACGCTGGCACCAGCGGCAGTGGCAGCAGTGAACGAACAGCGGCTCGCTGGCCAGTCGATACCGCACCGCTCCGCAGGTGCAGGCTCCTTCGTAGGTATGGGCCGAAGTGTCTTGCATGAGTCACGTCGCTTTCTTCCCAGGTCCGAGGGTGTCGACGGACCGGCAAGCGGCGACCCGCCTACTCGAGGGCCCCCGTTTCACCCTCTCGGAACCAGACCGCGCATCCCCCGCGACGGGGTCTCCTCCGTCCGGATGCTCGGCGGCGTGTGGGTGTCCGCCTCCGAGCACGATCGTAGCAGGTAGACGGCTGTTCGCCGCCCACCGAGGGCTGTTGGCCCCCGCAGAGCACGACGTCGTGGGGTGGGGGAGCCGGAGCTGGCAGGCTCGGTGCAACATCGCCGCAGCCGGGTGACAGGCGATCCCGGGGACGCCCGCCGGAGGTCGGGGCGAGTGTAGAATGGATGACGAGCGTCATTGGTCAATGTGGAGCGCGGAAGCGGACGGGTTGTCTGCGTGTTTTCTGGACGACGATCACATGGAGGCCGGACAGCTCGCGGAGCGCTGCGGCGGCGAGATATTGGACGAGCTCAGGGCGACCGAGCCGGGGCGACGTCTCGAGGTCGAGATCGCGCCGGGATTGGGCGCCGCTTCTCACGTCGTCCTGCCGGGAGGGGCCAGGACATGAGGGAGGCAGGCATCTTGCTGGTCGAGGACAACCCCGACAATGAGGCGTTCATCCTGCGGGTGCTCAGCCGCGGCGGAATCGTCAACCAGCCGCTGGCTGGGGCGTGAGATGGCGGCTCCACTCAAGGTCCTGATCGTCGAGGACCGCGAGGATGACGCGTTGCTGCTGGCGCGCGAGCTAGAGCGCGGCGGCCTCACCGTCGAGTGGCGGCGGGTGGAGACGGCGGCGGCACTGCGCGCGGCGCTCGACGAGGACCGATGGAGCATGATCCTGTCGGACTACAAGCTGCCCGGGTTCGGCGGTCGAGAGGCGCTGCAGATTCTCAACGACGCCGGCCTCAACCTCCCGTTCATTGTCGTCTCGGGCACCGTTGGCGAGGAGACCGCCCTCGAGATGATGCGCGCCGGCGCCTCTGACTACTTCCGAAAGGACCGCCTCCAGCTTCTCGTGCCGGCGGTGGAGCGCGAGCTCAAGGAGGCCGAGGTGCGTGCGGCCCGACGTGCCGCGGAGGAGCGCCTTCGCCTCCTCACTCACGCTCTCGAGGCCAGCGCCAACGCCGTGATGGTCACCGACCGCAACGGGGTGATCCTGTGGGTCAACCCGGCGTTCACCTTTCTCACGGGGTTCGGTGCCGAGGAGGTTGTCGCACAGAGTCCGCGGATCCTGAAGTCCGACGAGCACTCCGAGAGCTTCTACGCCGAGATGTGGGGCACCATTCTGGCTGGGCGGGTGTGGCACGGCGAGGTCGTCAACAGGCGCAAGGACGGCAAGTTGTACACCGAGGAGATGACGATCACGCCGGTGAGAGACGATGCCGGCGAGGTCACCCACTTCATCGCCGTCAAGCAGGACGTCTCCGAGCGCAGGCAGATGGAGTAGGCCCTCCGCGAATCGGAGGAGCGGTTCCGCAGCCTCTACGAGAATGCGACCCTCGGCATGTATCGCACGACGCCGGAGGGACGAATACTGCTGGCCAATCCGGCGTTGGTCGAGATGCTCGGCTTCGACTCCTTTGAAGAGTTGGCCGTTCGCAAACTGGAGAGGGACGAAACCTACGTCGACCGGTCGCGTGCCGAGTTCAAGAGGATGGTGGAAGAGCAGGGTGAGATCCGGGGTCTCGAATCGGCATGGCGCCGGCGCGACGGCACTGTCGTCCACGTGCGAGAGAGCGCCAGGGTCATGCGCGGCGAGGCGGGGAAGGTTCTGTACTACGAAGGTACGGTCGAGGACATTACCGAGCGTCGGACGGCGGAGGCGGCTCTTCGCGAGTCCGAGGCGCGGTTCCGCGATCTCGTGGAGCACAGCCACGAGCTGATGACCACCATGACCCTGGACGGGACGATCCTGACCGTGAACCGGGCGGCGCAGCAGGCGCTCGGCCTTCCCAGGGAGCGCTTGGTGGGCGCCAACATACGGGACTTTCTCGTGCCCCGCTACCGGGATGCGTACCAGGAGTACGTGGCGACGATCCGTGAACGTGGGGAAGCGGCCGGCCTCCTGAGGGTCATGACGGCACGGGGAGAGGAGCGTCTCTGGGAGTACCGGAACACCGTCCGGACCGAGAGCGTCGCCGAGCCGATCGTGCGCGGTCTTGCAAGAGACGTCAGCGAAGAATGGCGGGCCCGCAGGAGGCTCGAGGAGTCGGAGGAGCGCTACCGCGACCTGGTGGAGAAGGCGGGCGTCGCGATCGTGGTCGACGACGTGGAGGGTCGGCTCAAGTACTCCAACCGCCGGTTCGCCGAGCTGTTGGGGTACACCGAGGCTGAGATACGGAATATAGCGATCGAGCGGCTGGTCCACCCGGACGATTGCGAGCGCGTGATGTCGACGCACCGGGCGCACGTCTCGGGGCGAGATGCCCCCTGGAGCTACCGGTTCCGGGGCCTCCACCGGGACGGGCGGACGCTGCACCTCGCCGTCGACGTCACGCCGCTCATTCGGGGCGACAGGCCGGCCGGGACGCGTTCCTACATCCGCGACGAGACCGAGGAGCGGCTCCTCCAGGAGCAGCTCCTGCAGGCGCAGAAGATGGAGACCGTGGGGCGGCTGGCGGGCGGTGTAGCGCACGACTTCAACAACGTCCTGCAGGTGATTCTGGCCCACGCCGGCGTGGCGCTCACCGACCTGGAAAAGGGCATCGCGACAGAGGACCATCTGCGTGAGATTCGCGCCGCAGCCGAGCGGGCCGCTGGCCTGACGCGCCAGCTCCTCGCCTTTAGCCGGCGCCAGGAAATCAAGCCCGAGATCCTCGATCTCAACGAGCTGGCAAACGGAATGCGCAAGATGCTCCGCCGGGTGATCAGCGAGGACATCGAGATCGTGGTCCGGCCGGAACCGGGGCTGTTGCTGCTGGAAGGTGACCGGGGCGGGCTCGAGCAGGTGCTCCTGAACCTGGCGGTCAACGCCCGCGACGCCATGCCAGGAGGGGGGCTGCTCACCATTTCCACCGGCGCCACGGCGGGCGGAGACGATGACGGCGGCGGGCAGGTGTGGCTGGCCGTTGCCGATACCGGATGCGGGATGGACGAGGCGACGCGGGATAAGATCTTCGAGCCGTTCTTCACGACCAAGGACCGCGAGCGGGGCACCGGCCTCGGCCTGGCAACGGTGTACGGGATCGTTCGGCGCCACGGCGGGACGATCCGGGTGGAGAGCGAGCCGGGTCGGGGTTCGACGTTCACGATCGTATTCCCTGCCGCCGCCGGCCCGGTGCCTGCCGCACAGCAGGCGGCGCCCGAGGAAGCGCGGGGCGGCGCCGAGACGGTGCTCGTTGCCGAGGACGACCCGGCGGTGCGCGAGGTGCTGGTGGGCGCCCTGGAGGGCGCCGGCTACACGGTTCTGGTGGCCGAGGACGGTGTCGGGGCCGTGGAGCTCTTCACGGCGCGCTCTGGGGAGATCGAGATGGCGCTTCTGGATGCGATCATGCCGCACATGGATGGAATCCAGGCGCTGGCGG
>CAZKGM010000033.1:29816-38344 GCA_964552395.1 uncultured Thermoanaerobaculia bacterium
TGCGTCGCTGACGCCCCGCACTATGCCCTCGAGGTTGCTCGGAATGAGCTTGCGGCGCCGGTTGCGGACCTGTCCGTCAGGCCCGATCGTGAAGCATCCTGCAGCGGGTCAGCCGGTCGTCGGGGTCGTCGATGCGGAAGAGGGTATGAACCCCGTGCTACGCTCGCGGCGTGAGAAGAGGACTCGCTATCGGCGTGGAAGGGACTCCGGTAGGGGCAACGACAGGCCTTGTGCTGTCGGTGCTACTCCTGGTCCCCTGTCTTGCCGGCGCCTGGGAGAGCCACTGTCTGATGACCGACCGTGCGCTGAAGACACCGGCCGAGAAGGCCCTTGTGGGACAGACGGTCGAGGTCGAGGGCCTCGAAGACTTTCTGAAGGCCGAGGGACCCGGCCTGGCCCGCGAGATCGCGGGCTACTACGGCTGGCTCGATGTCCACGGGGTGCCGGGCCGGCACGTGCGCCGCCGCTATGATCCGGCGACGCCGACTCGTACTGCGTTCCTGGCCGCCCTGCGCTTGAACCCCACGACTGCGGTGCCCTACGTCCTGCGCCTCCTGCCGCCCGACCCTCGGCCGAAAGACGTCGTTCCCCTGCACGACGTCTCGGCGTACCTGAAGCCGCACCCGCCCCTGCTGCAGGACTTCAACGCGACGCCGCCCGGCTCGAAGCTGACCGTCGCCGAGGTCCTGCGAACCTACTCCGACGAGCCGGACTGGGGCATGGACCGCGACCTGTGGAACCACCCCGAGTACGGCTACGGCGCCGAGCCCTACGGCAAGCCGACCGGCGTCTCCAGCCAGGCCGCATTCCACATGAAGTTCGCCCATGAGCCGTGGCTCGTCCGCACGTTCGTCCCCCGGCTGGCCGACGGCATGCCGATCGAGCGCATCGAGCTGTTCACCCGCCTGGCCCGCTTCGCCTTCCGGACGGGGCACGCCTACTGGGGCTGGCGGTTTGGGGCCTGGGCCCTCCACTATGTCCAAGACCTGGCACAGCCCTACCACGCGCGGGCGTTCCCCGGTGCGGGCGCCGGCTACTACCTGCGCTACATCCTCTCCTTCCACAAAGCCGAGATGAAGGCGCGCGCCACGCAGCTGGTCGAGAACCGGCACTTCCTGTACGAGGACTTTGCCGCCTACGCCCTGCAGCGGTCCTATTGCGTGGACGCGAAGCCGTACGCCGATCTCGCCCGCTGTCTGTCGAGCGGTCCCTCCGGGCCTCCCGGCGGCAACCCCGCCGCGATCGCGGACGCCGTGATGGCCTCGGCGGCCGCCCATGGCCCGGCCCTTGCCGCCGCCATCGTCGATGCCTTCGGCCCCCACCTCACCGAGGACCCGGCGTACGACGTCGAGACCGCGCCCGACTACCGCATGAACGAGGTCATGCAGGCCGTGCCGCCCGCCAAGGCGCGGGCTCTCCTCGCCGAGACGTGCAGGGATTTCCGGACCGCCGGCGAGGCAACTCGCGCCATGATCGTGCTCCTTACCGCGCCGGCCCCGGCGCCGCCGAACAACTCTGCGCCGGCAAAGGCGCGCGCTGTTCCGACCAGCCGCCGGCGCGCGGATGTCGGAACCTCTTGAACCGCCCCAATGGTAGGCCCTTGACCCGGTTCCTGCCTATCCCTCTGAGTCAGGTTGTCCCCGCCGAGGGATGGCACCGGTGGGACGACGATGGAACCGCCACGGCGCGAAGAACGCAGAGACGAGAAAAGGGACTCCTTCTCAGCGAACTTGGCGCACTTGGCGCCCTCACGGTTCAGAATCAAGCCTCAACGGTCGCAGTAGGTTGCGAGTAAGTGATCCGGGCCAGTGTTAGCATGTGGTGTCAGGTGGCGGCGAGGTGTACCAGAGAGAGACAAGGAGGTCCTCATCATGCGACGCCAACTCTCGAGCTCATCGAAGGTCTCCCCGGGTTCCCGTCGGAGGCTCGGTCGGATCCTCCGCGTCCTTGCAGTGGCCCTCGTTCTGAGCGCCGCCACGGCGGCGCCGGCCTCGGCCGTCCAGATCGACTCCGACGAGGTCGTGGTGCCGGTTATCGTCCACATCAAGGGCTACAACGACACCGAGTGGTGGACCGATGTCTGGGTCACCAATCCCTTCGGCGACACGTCCGACCTGAAGCTGACCTACTACCCGTCGGATGGGGGCAAGCTGACGAAGACCATGAGCCTCGAGTCCTACGCCTCGCTCTACTTCCCGGACATCGTGTTCCAGACCTTCGGCCTCGACAGCTCCAAGGGGATGCTCATCGTGTCGACGCCATCGGCCAGCGTGGAGGTGCGGGCCCGTGTCTACAACACCGGCAACCCTGTAGGGGAGTTCGGACAGGCGTTTCCCGGTCTCCCCCTGGATCGGCTGACCAACGAGAGCTTCATTTCCGGCGTCTCGACCGCCGCGGGGACACGGCTGTCCGTCGGCGTGGCGAACACCACCGATTTCCTCCTGCACGTCCACATCAAGGTGAAGGACGATACCGGCGCGCAGCTGTCCGGGGTCACGGTGACGGTGGGTCCCCACGAGCTGGTTCAGCTTGATAGGGTCGCCGATCTCTGGAACCTGCCACCGCGGGACAGTGTGACCATCGAGCTCGGCACCGTCGCGACCGACCCCTCCGCGGTCTTCTTCGGCTATGCATCGGTGGTCCGGGACGACACGGGGGACGCCACCTTCCTCTTCGGAACGACGCCGGCTCCCGGTCCCGAATAGCCCGGATCTTCCCCATTCCTCGGGACCGGTCCGCGGGTCTTGAGCCAGCAAGGCACCAGGAACACTCAGAGGAAGTCACAGATGGGGGCACCTCCCTTATGCCTCGAAGAAGTCGGTGAGCCCGGGATGCAATACGTGACCTCAGCGTCGCATTGAAGAGATACGGCACACCGCTTTCGATGTACCACGACAACACAAGGAGGTCTTCATCATGTGGCGAAGAGCGCTCGTGAAGTCGACGATGTTCTCGTGGTCGAGCCGAAGGCTTGACCGGTATCTGGGACCGGTCATGGCGGCGGTCGTGCTTGGCGCCCTCACCGCGACACCTGCCTCGGCCTTCGAGATCGACTCCACTCAGGTCGTGGTCCCCGTCATCGTTCACACCCAGGGTTACAACAGCACCGTGTGGCGCAGCGATGTCTGGGTCACAAACACGGGTGGTGACGCTGGGGACCTGACGCTGACCTACTACCCGGCGGCGGGAGGCGAGCTGACGCAGACCATGAGCATCGGTGCCGATAACGCCGACTATTTCTACGCCTACGCGTCGGTGGTCCGGGACGACACGGGGGATGCGACCTTCCTCTTCGGGCCGAGCCCCAACACCGGGATCGAATAGGGCGTCCCGAACCTCGGCCGGGAGCACGGGTCACTGTCGGACTGGTCCCGCCCCCGCTCAGCCGAGCGGGGGCGCGGTCGCTGCGTTTCGGGTGGTCGTCCAGTGCAGCGACCACCGAATCGTGCCCTCCTTCGCCTCGAGCACCTCGTCCGGCGGCGCCAGGGGCCGTGCGGTTCGGCGGTCCTCGTCGAGCTCGAACCCATCGGCAGAGACGAACTCGCCCTCGGGCAGCACGAGACGGGCGCTCTCGATGCCGTCGAGCAGCTCGATCAGCGGGTTGTCGCCGCTGTCCATCCCCTCCGCGGCGGCGAGGTCGAGCTCGAGGGTGAAGCCGGCGCCGTCCGTGCTCCTTTCGACGTTGAGTCGGGCCGGCAGCTGGAGGTCGTCCACCAGGCGCCGGGCGAGCTGGTCGAAGGAGTCGAAGCGGGCCTCGGTCCAGACCACGAACGGACGCTCGGAGCGCAGCACCCGGGTCACGGGATCGCTGCCGAGCCAGGCGAGCCCGCGGGCAACCCCGTGCTGGCCCGCCTGGGCCGCCGCCAGCCACTCACACTCCTCTTTCCGCCGGTCCGCCGCCGCCTCGGCTTCCGAGTGGACGTCCTCCTCGAGCACGGTCCACACCACCGAGCCGTCGGGCTCGAGGTAGAGCGTGTGGCGGGTGGTCTTGAGGACGCACGCCGTCAGGCCCAGCGCCAGACCGGCTACGATCAGCAGCTTCAGCCCGCGTCCCTCAACGCCGAGTGCAGCGAGGCGTGCGAGATGGTGAGACGGCTGGGTCAGGGTCTTCATGGGGTCCTCCCCGTGTCATGCGTGGGATTCCGGACGCACCTTAGATGCGGCCACTGGGCTGCTGTCGAGACGGCTTGCCAACGGACAAGCCGCCAAGGACGCCAAGAAGATCATGCCTTCTCGACTTTGCGTGCTTCGCGGCTTTGCGGTCCAGACGCCCGCTCGCTGCCACCGCGTGGCTGTGACAGGAGAGAGCTAGGTCTTGGCCGGCGCCTCGACCCAGAACCAGCCGCGCAGATCGCCCTCCTTGAAGCCGGTCGCGGCATCCTCGGGGTAGCTCTCCTCGATCGTGGAAAGAACTTCCGGGGCGATCTGCTCCTTGGGGCCGTGGCACACCCCGCACTCGGCCTTGAGCCGGATCGGCAGCAGGCCGCCGAGCCGGCCGTCGGGGGCAACCAGCCAGGTCGGCTCCGCGACCTGGTCCTTGACCAGCCGCGCAGCCCACTCCGGCGGTGCGTTCGCCGGGTTGCGGAGCCGGAACGAGGTACGCCCGAGCAGCAGGCCGTACTCGTTCGAGACGGCTGCCGCGATCTCGGGAGCGCGAGTCCGACACACCTCGATCGCCCCGGCCGGACCACCTTTGTCGAGGGCTGCCGTGAGCTCGCCCATGAGCCGACCGGCCAGCGCCTTGACCGCCTCCGTGCACCTCTGCTGCTGGTCCTTCTGATCCGCGGTCATGTCCGCGACCGCCACCGGCGTCCACACCACATGCGATGCGACCTCCGCAGCGGCGGGTTGGGGAGCCGGCTTGACCTCGGCCTGGCGCGAGCACGCTACTGCAAGGGTCGCGACCACCAGCACGACACCACTCACTCGCCACGTCATGGCCTCCTCCTTTTCCTCCATGGTACCTCATGGAAGCGCGCGCATCGCTACCGTGTTCGCCGGCGAGTGATGATCCGGGTGCTCGGTGTATCACACCGCCCGGGTTGAAGCGGTTGGTCTGCGGATCGCAGTGCACGGCGAAGACCGAGTCCGCATCGTGCGAATCCGGTGCCCGGGGGACGAGGCCCCGAATCGGTGCTGCCGCTCTTGGCGCTCCGATCTCCGCCATCGCACTCCAAAGCCGCCACCCATGTCAGACGCATTCCGATGGGTGGTACCCGTGACGGCGCTGCCGCGCCAGACCTCGCTACCGTGCTGCCGCCGCTCCGGCTGGGGGCCTCAGATGGGCGAACTCGTCGCCCGGCTGCCATTGCGGGGTGGTGTCTGCATCGGCAACCGCGAGCCCGACCATGAAACCGAGACGCGCATCCTGGACCAGGCCGTCCCAGTTCCAGTCCGGGGTGACCTCGTCGCTCGGTTGGTGGTAGTGCTGGGCCAGCCACGCGTCCTGCACCTGGTGCCCCCACTCCGGCGGCCGGCCGATGTAGTCGGTGCCCGAGGAGAAGTAGAGCGCGGGAATGCCGATGTTGACCATCGAGAGCTGGTCGGAACGGTAGAACATGCCGCGATCCGGGTGCGCCTCGTCGGTCACGGTGCGTCCCTGAAGGGCCGCCGCGGCATCCAGCACGGCATCCAGGGTCGACTTGCCTCTCCCGACCTGGGCGACGTCTCTGGTCCGCCCGAAGATGTTGCCGGCGTCGAAGTTGATGTCGGCCACGATCGAGTCCACCGGAACTGGCGGGTGGGCCGCGAAGTAGGCCGAGCCCAGGAGTCCCGACTCCTCGCCGGTGACGAACAAGAACATCACCGAGCGGCGCGGCGGCGTTTTCATGTGCGTGAAGGCGCGGGCGATCGCCATCACCATCCCGACCCCCGAGGCGTTGTCGCGGGCGCCGTTGTAGATCCGGTCGCCGGTGTCGTCGGGTTTGCCGACGCCGAGGTGGTCCTCGTGAGCCGAGAACACCACGACCTGGGACGCGAGCGCGGGATCGCTGCCGGGCAACAGCCCGATCACGTTGCCCGTGTCGACGTGGCTGACCTCATTTCTCAGGTGGATGGAGGTCGTGATGCCGAGCGGCACCGGCTTGAAGTTGCGCGAGTGCGCCTTCGTCGTGAGCTCGTCGAGGTCGAGGCCGGCGGCGGCCAGGAGACGGCGGGTGGCGGCCTCGGTGGTCCACGCCTTGATCTGGATGGTCGGCTCGCCGGCGGCGGGAAGCTCGTACTGCGTTCCGGTCCAGGAGGTCTGGACAACCTGCCAGCGGTAGCCGGCCGACGGCGTGGTGTGGATGATGATCGCCCCGGCGGCGCCCTGGCGCGCCGCCTCCTCGTACTTGTAGGTCCAGCGGCCGTAGTAGAGGCGGCGCTTGCCCGCGAACAGCGAGGCTTCCCAGTCCGGGTCGTTATTCAGCATCACCAGCACCTTGCCCTTGAGGTCGGCACCCTTGTAGTCGTCCCAGCCATACTCCGGGGCGACGATCCCGTAGCCGACGAAGACGAGCTCGGCGCCGTCGATGTCGGCGGTGGGCGTCTGCACGCCAGTAGCGGCGATGAAGTCCTTCCAAAAGTCGAGCGTGACAGCGCCCTCGCGGGCGGCGAAGGTCCAGGTCGGTGGGGCCTCCGTCTTGAGCCCGACGAACTCGAAGTGCTGCTGCCAGCTTCCACCGGGAGCTCCGGGCTTGAGCCCGAGCAGCTCGAGGCTGCTCGCGAGGTACGCGCGGGCGATCACCTCGCCGGGCGTGCCGGGCGCACGCCCCTCGAGCAGGTCGTTGGCGAGGAACCGGGTCGGTCCCTCGATGGCGGAGTCAGTGACCCCCTCGGCGAGCTGCTTGGCGTGGGGTGGGATCACGGCAGGGGTCGCGGCGGCGGCTGCTGCCAGGACGAGCGACGTGAGGAGCATGGTCAGTCCCTCCATTCTCCGGCGGGGTAGCCGGATGTTCTTTCATGATGCCATGAACCTGGTCAGTCGATGTGTCTCGTTGCCGGGCTCAGACCGGCCACGATCGTGGTCAGGATCATCAGCACGCCGGCGCCCACGAACATCGCGGTGACGTGCCGGTCGGCGACCAGCCCGGCCAGCATCAACGAGATCGGCATCAGCCCGAAGGCCGCAAACATGACGACGCTCATCACGCGGCCCATTAGAGCGTGGTCCACATGCCCCTGGATCCAGGCCATGATGGACACGTTGGCTATCCCGGCGCAGACGCCGATAATCACCATGTCGGTCGCCAGCAGTGGAAAAGGACGGATCAACGGCATGGCGGCGATGCCGAAGCTCTCGGCACAGACGAAGCCGACGAACATGTGGCCGCGGCGCCACCTGGGCTTCAGAGCGCCCGCCAGCGCCATTCCCGCCAGCGCTCCTCCGCCGAAGCATGACATCATGGTGCCGAAGGCGGCCGACGATCCGAAGCGGAACTTCGCCAGCACCGGCATCCCGACCATCATCGGGCCCATTGCCCACAGGTTGAGCCCGGCCGCAGGTTGCGGAAGTGCGGGATGCGCAGCGGGCTTCCCGCCGGCTTCACCCCGGGCTGCAGGGGTTCCACCGCGCCCAACTCCGGTGTTGTTGCTTCCGCCATGGTCGCTCCACTCTACTTCACTGCCGCCTCACCACGGCCGTCTTCATCGACCTGAGGAGGGACAACTGAACGCTGGCAGCGGATACGTGAGTTTCCGGGTAGTTCTGTGGATCACTCAGGCTCGTAGGAGAAGCGGAATGGAACGGCATCCTTGCCGAAGTTGACCTCGACGATCGTCCTGTAATGCTTGGTGATCAGGACGTTGGTGGACATCTGCTTGGTCCCCCATGAGACGACCATGTTGTGCACTCCGGCGGGGAGGTAGGAGCGGTTGAAGATAGGGCTCATCTTCGTCTCAACCATGCCCAGGATCCGGATCGTGCACACCTGCGGCGTCGAGATGACGCGCAGCGAGCCCACACCCTCGTACGAAACGTCCACTTTGCCGGTCAGGAGGTTGCCCTGGACGGTGAGATCGGCCCCCGGCTCCATGTCGATGACGGTGGAGATCGCCTCGTACCCAGATCCGCTGAAGGAGATCGTGTGCTTGCCCCGGGGGAGCGGTCCGATCATGAGGTACGTGTGTCTCTTGTCCCGAGGCTTTCCATCGATCTCGACGGTGCAGTTCTGCGGGGCCGAGGTGACAACGAGCTTTCCGACCAGGTCACCGATCTGGGCGGTGGGTATCGTTTCCGGAACGGGAGCTCCTTCAAGGACCGGGGTGAACTTCCCTACCTTAACCTGGATCGGGAGCTCGGAGACCTCGACCTGAAAGCCCTGGGGGAAGCAGCCGGGCTTCTCGACCCGGACCGTGTGCTTGCCCTCCGGCACGTTCATCAGGTGGAGCCCGTCTTCGCTCGTCTTGGAGGTGCCCGCGAGGCTGTTGTCGAGGAACACGCGAAGCCCCGGCTCACACGTGACCTGGATGTCGCCGGCCATCGAAATGGCAGGGAGGGTCAAGGCGAGAAGCAGGCAAACCAAGCGTGCATGTCTCATGCTTCCTCCAGA
>CAZKGM010000034.1:0-37418 GCA_964552395.1 uncultured Thermoanaerobaculia bacterium
CCTGGGCAAGGCAAGCTGGGGTGTGACGGATTCTGACCAGGCGCTTCTCTGCTTCGGCCAGACGAGGGGACCGGCGCGCCGGGCCTATCGCGCATCGGTGGCAGCGGCTCTCTCCTTGGAGCTGCCGGAAGTACCGACGAGCCGCGGTGGGGAAGCTGGGGAACGGCCCGACGAGCTGTGGTTCGACAAGGACGTTCCGTATGTGGACGAGCTGGGGCGGAGCACGACCATGGAGCGTCCCGAGGTCTCGGCGGCGGACCTCGTGCAGGCGGCGGGCAGTCTACTTGACGTGGCGAATGAGATGCTGGCCGGTCATTCGCGGCAGCGCGCTGTGTCGCGGGCCCGTCGGATGGTGGTGCTTCTCGGGGTCGAGCGCTGGGGGATGCAGGGGCGGGACCTTGCGGAAGCCCTGGGAAGGTCGACAGATGTCGTCAGCTGGATGGTCGGGCGCGCGGTCAAGGACCGACAGAAGGACGAGGAGTTTCGCGAGGCGATGGACGATCTGGACCGGCGGCTTGCAGAGGCGATGTTGAAGGCGCGCGGCAAGCGAGTAAGGCGTCCGAGCTCGGAGATGCAGTAGCTGGCGGAAGTCATTACTTCGATACTTCAAGCCTGGCACCAACTGGGATGCCTTCTCCGGGTGGGGTGGGGGAGCGTTTCCCGTCTTCCGTTTCCCGTTTCCCTGGGTGGGTGGGGGTTCCTTCGTGCCGTCGCGGTTACTTCCCACCACCGCCCAGCTACTCCCGAACGCACCCCAGGAGCGTCTCGAGGATGCGCAGCGTGAGGCCCCAGACTACGTGGCCGTGGTAGCGGTAGCAGGGGAAGGGCAGCGGCACGCCGCGCCGCGTCCACGTCAGCGAGGAGCGGTTGGCTGGGTCGAGGAAGAAGGCGAGCGGCACCCACAGCACCTTCTGGACCTCGTAGTTGGGCACCAGCTCGGGCTCGCCCTCGATCGAGAATACGTAGGGGGTGACGGTGAGCGGGCCGGAGCCGGCCCGAAGGTGGGTGCGCAGGGTCTCGAGCCTGCCCAAAGGACGTGCCTCGCGGTCGAGGTCGAGCGCCAGCTCCTCGCGCGTCTCCCGGATTGCCGTGGCGCAGGGATCGGCGTCGCCCGGCTCTGCGCGGCCGCCCGGCAGCCCCATCTGACCCGACCACGGATCCCCCGGCTGCTCGGCGCGGTGGATCATCAGCACCTGCGTGCCGTCGCCGCCGTTGCGGAGCACTGCTGCCACGGCGGCCGCGGTGGGCTCCGGCGGCACTGGTCCGCGGCTATCGTGGGTGCGCTCGAGCGCGGCCGAGATCTCGGCGACGGTGGGAGCGTGCGTATTCATCGCCGGCCATTGTCGCACCGCCGCGGCGCCGGTGATGCCGGCGGGCGGCCGGGAAGGGTGGGTCGCGGGTCGGCGGCGCGGTAGAATGCCGGCAAGTCGCTGCGGTGCCGCCGCGGGAAGGAGTCGTTCGTGGATCTGAACCTGACCGACGACCAGCTGGCCATTCGCGACATGGTGCGTGACTTTGCCCGCAAGGAAATTGCTCCCAACGCTGTCGAGTGGGATGAGAACCAGGCCTTCCCCCGCGACCTGTTCACGAGCCTCGGCGAGCTCGGCATGCTGGGGGTTCTGATTCCGGAGGAGTACGGCGGCGCCGGCCTGGGATACGTCGAGTACGTGACGATCCTGGAGGAGATCGGCGCTGCGGACGGCGCCGTCGGCCTCGGGGTCGCCGCCCACAACTCACTGTGCACGAACCACATCTTTCTCTTCGGGTCGGAGGAGCAGCGGCGGGAGCTGCTGCCGCCGCTGGCGAGCGGCGACTGGATCGGCGCCTGGGGGCTGACCGAGCCGGAGGCCGGGTCGGATGCCGGCGGTACGCGGACCACCGCCCGCCGCGACGACGACGGCTGGGTGTTGAACGGCGCCAAGAGCTTCATTACGCACGCAACGGTGGGCAACGTCGCGGTCGTGATGGCCCGCACCGACCCGCAAGCCGAGAAGCACCATGGGATCAGCGCCTTCGCGGTTCCCTTCGACCGGCCGGGGGTCGAGGCCGGCAAGAAGGAGAACAAGCTCGGAATGCGAGCCTCCGACACTTCGACCCTGATCTTCGAGGACTGCAGGGTACCGGGCAGCGCCCTCCTCGGTAACGAAGGCGAGGGCTTCATCCAGGCGATGAAGGTGCTCGACGGCGGTCGCATCTCGATCGCGGCGTTGGCCCTCGGTATCGCCCGCGGCGCCCTCGACGCCGCACTCGCGTACGCACCGGTGCGGGAGCAGTTTGGCAAGCCGCTGTCGAGCTACCAGATGATCCGCGCCAAGATCGCCGACATGGCGACCCAGGTCGATGCCGCTCGGCTCCTGACCCTGCGTGCGGCGGTTCTGAAGCAGCAGGGGAAGGAGACAACCCTCGAGTCGTCGATGGCCAAGCTGTACGCCTCCGAGGTCGCGGTCAAGGTTGCCGAGGAGGCGATCCAGATTCTCGGCGGCTACGGCTACACCAAGGACTACCCGGTGGAGCGCGCGTGGCGCGACTCCAAGCTGTGCACGATCGGCGAGGGCACAAGCGAGATGCAGCGCCTGGTGATCGCCCGCGAGGTGCTGCGCGGAGCCGCGAGTTGACGAACGTCGAGATCGTCGAGGGCGTGCGCGCCGCAGCGCCGCGCGCCCTGGCGCGGGCGCTGAGCATTGTCGAGCGCGGCGGCCCCGAGGCCCGCGAGCTGTTGGGGGCAATCCGGCCCGGCGGCGAGCTGCCTCACGTCATCGGTATCACGGGGCCTCCCGGCGCCGGCAAGAGCTCGCTGGTCGATGAGCTCGGGCTCGAGCTGGTGCGCCGCGATGGTCCTCTGGCCGTCCTGGCGGTAGACCCCTCGAGCCCGTTCTCAGGCGGCGCGATCCTCGGCGACCGCCTGCGGATGAGCCGCCTGGCCTCCGCCCCGGGCTGCTTCGTACGCTCGATGGCGACCCGCGGCGCGCTCGGCGGGCTGGCGGCGGCGTCGGCGGATGCGGTCGACGTGTTCGCGGCGGCCGGCTTTCGACAGGTGATGGTGGAGACGGTCGGCGTCGGCCAGGACGAGGTCGACGTCATGCACCTGGCCGACACGGTGGTGCTGACGCTGCCGCCGGGTCTCGGCGACGAGGTGCAGGCCGCCAAGGCCGGGATCATGGAGATCGGCCACATCTTCGCCGTCACCAAGGCCGACCTGCCGGGCGCGGACCAGGTCGAGGCACACGTGCGCGGCATGCTCGAGATGCAGCCGGCCGAGGGATGGCAGCCGCCGGTCGTTCAGGTGGCGGCGCTGGAGGGGCGCGGCGTCGAGCGGCTCGCCGATCTCGTCGCCGAGCACCGCGCGTACCTGGCGGGAAACGGGCGCCGCGAGCGGGCGCGGCGGCAACGCGCCGAGCGCAGGCTGTGCAGCGCGGTCGAGGACCAGGCGTGGCGGACGCTCGTGCATGAGCATGCCGGGCTTCTCCAGGCCATGGTCGAACGCATTGCCGCCGGCGACGAGGATCCCTACACGGCGGCCGAGAGCCTGCTGACCCGGATCATTCCTGAATAGTCCCGGCTAAGGCGCTGGGCGGGCGGATCGAGGGCGCACCGACCCGATGATCGTGAGCAGGCCGGGATAGAGCAGCAAGCCAAGCCCGAGAGCAGCGGTTGCCATGCCGACCCGCGACCACGGGTTGCCGCCCCAGCGGATCGCGATCCTGTGCTGGCCCGCCGGGACCCTGACCCGGATCAGACCGTGCTCGCGCTGCGCCATGGCGGGTGCGCCGTCGACATCGAGGCGCCACCACGGGTAGTCGAGCAGCCGTACCGTCACGGTACTGGGTGCGCCGCAGGTTACGGTGAGCTCCCGGTGCAGCGGTCTCCAGCGGTCGACCCGCACCGCGGCGGGCGAGGGCTCGGCAACCGCGAGACGACCACCAAGCCGCGGCAGCTGCTCGGCGAGATCCGCAAACCACGGCGGCCGGTTCTGGGCCGCGTCCACCAGCAGCGGGTTGCTGCCGATTGCCGCTGCCAGCGAGCTCCCGACCTGTCTCCAGTTCTCCCCGGCGTGCAGTCGGGGGACCCGGACGAGACCGGGTAGCGGCAGGGCCATCAGCGGCGCGATCCACAGCACGCCGAGCGCCCACGATCGTGGGTTCCGAAACGGAGTGCGCAGCGCGAGCGGGCGCAGCATGAGGAGAGTCGCGGGAAGCAGCCACCGCCACGGGAACTGCAGCCAGCTCAGCGGCGAAGCACCTGACCACAGGACGGATGTGGCGGGCGAGGCGAGCGCGACGCAGACGACCACCAGGGCGGCGCGTGCCGGCTCGCTGCGCTGCCACCCCTCGACGAGTACCATCAGCAGCAGGGCGACGGCGGCCAGCGACAGGGCGGCGTTGAGCGACGGATCGTGAGCGGTTGCCGAGCCGAGGAGGTTGGCGTGGGCCGCGAAGATCCCGGCCTTGAGGGCGGGAGCGCTCTTCACGAGCGTCATCTCGTCGAGCAACGGCAGCCAGTTCCAGGCGGTGAGAGCTGCAGCGACGGCGCCTGCAAGAGAGAGCCAGCCGATTCCGCGCAAGCGCCGCAGGAGACAGGCAGCGACGAGCAGGATCACGACCATGAGGGTGGTCGGCGCGTGGATCAGCCACAGCGCTGCGAGCCCGAGTGACAGCGTCTTCCACGATGAGCGATCGGGTAACCGCGCGATCGAGCGCTCGAGCAGCCACCAGGCTACCGGCGCGGCCATCAGCTCGGAGTAGGCGGCGCGGGTGAACAGGTCGGCCAGGACGGCGGGCGCGGTCATTGCGAGCGCGGCGGCGAGCGGCCATGCCTCGACCTTCTCACGCCGCATCAGGAGGGCGAACGCGAGGAGGGCTCCCAGCAGCGCGAGCCTGACGCCGGCGCAGGCATCGCCGGCGACGAGGCCGAGGATGCCGCTCGCCGCCGGCCCGCCGGGGCTGTAAAGGCGGATCCCCGGGCTGCCGCAGCCGGCGTTGAGGTCGGGGCACCACAGTGGGAGAGAGCCGGCAGCGAGATCGTGCATCACCTGCTGCGCCCAGATCACGTGCACGTACACGTCCGGCCCCGAGGTCAGTACCGGCACCCGCGAGGCGGCCACCGCCAGGACCATCAGCGCCAGCGCTGCGGCCGCCAGTTTCGCACGCGGCGACAGGGGGAGACGGGACACTGAAGAGCTGTGCGGCACTGCAACGACTGTAACCTGGACCGGCTGGACCGTGGTATGAGCGCGTTTGGCAGACTGGCTGGGGGGTCTCGGGAGGTGGGATGGGTAAGAAGTGAGTAAGTGATTAAGTTATTAAGTATTTAGATCCACAACCCATGCGGAGAATCCGGGCACAGCGCGCTTCGGAGAAGGGTGCGCTCAAACGGCGTACCGTCCTTGAAGGCATTGCGAAGGGGGATGAAGAGTGCGAGGCGCTCGCAAGAGCGGTCCGCGACCTCACGAACGCCGGAGCCGCAGAGAAGGGTCCCCCGCCGGCCCTCGTTTGGCCGAAGCAGCCGGGATTTCGTATCATGTGCCGGTGGATCGTCCGATCCGCGAGGAAGGAGGTTGCCGTGAGGAGAACAGCACTTGTGGGGGTGGCCGCCGTATGCGCAGGGCTGATGGTGATGCCGGCCGGCGCGCAGGAGGTCCATCGGGATCACGCGAAGTACGTCAAGCCGTACCACGACCCCGTGCTCAAGGAGATGATCGAGCGCGACAAGAAGCTGCGCGAGCAGGCCGAGGAGAAGACGCAGGAGATCGTCAAGGAGCTCAAGGCGCAGAAGAAGAAGGAGCGTGAGGCGCGGCCGCGCCTGCGGTTCGATGCCAGCGGCATCGAGCGTCCGTCGGGCCCGGAGGCGTTTCAACAGGCGTGGCACTTTCCGCCGATCCCCCAGTACCTGAGTGGGACCTGCTGGGACTTCTCCACAACCTCGTTCATGGAGTCGGAGATCAAGCGTCTCACCGGCCAGGAGATCAAGCTGTCGGAGATGTGGACCACGTACTGGGAGTACGTCAACAAGGCGAAGGGCTACATCGAAACGCGCGGACAGTCGCTGTTCGACGAGGGCTCCGAGACCAACGCGTTGATGCGGGTGTACGCGGAGCACGGCGTCGTCCCCGAGGCGGCATACAAGGGCGTGCTGGCAGGGGATGGACGAATCGATCACGCCGACATGACCAGCCACATGAGGAAGCTCCTGGAGTGGTGCAAGGACAACAACTACTGGGACGAGGACTTCATCGTCGCCAGCATTCGCCAGATCATGGACCTGACCATGGGCCGGCCCCCGGAGAGCGTGAGCTGGCAGGGCGCGACGTACTCCCCGCAGGAGTTCCTGAGCAAGGTGTGTCAGCTCAATCCGGATGACTATGTGAGCCTGATGTCGACGCTGTCGGTGCCGTTCTGGACCCACGGCGAGTACAGGGTCCCCGACAACTGGTGGCATGACAAGAGCTACGTCAACGTGCCACTCGATGTCTGGTACGCGACGATCATCAATGCGATCAAGGAGGGCGAGAGCGTCGTCATCGGCGGCGACGTCTCCGAGCCGGGCTACTACGGCCAAGAGGACATCGCGGTGGTGCCGTCCTTCGATATCCCGGGGCAGTTCATCGATCAGGACTCCCGCGAGCTGCGCTTTTACAACCACACCAGCACGGATGACCACGGCATCCACCTCGTCGGCTACAGAAGGTTCAACGGCGAGGACTGGTTTCTGATCAAGGACTCCGCCCGCTCCTCACGCTGGGGGAAGTACAAGGGCTACTACATGTACCGCGGCGACTACGTCAAGCTGAAGATGCTGACGTTCACGGTCCACAAGGACTTCGTCAAGGACATCCTGCAGACAGTGGAAGCCAACGAGAAGAAGGCCGCGGAGGAGGAGTCGGCGAAGGCCGCGCAGCCCGAGCCATCGAGCTGACAGGAAATACCCACCGTTCGCGGTGGTGCGTGGTACAGGGAAGGCGGGGGCCGGCGCCCCCGTCTCTCTCTTTTCATCAGCCCGTGCGGCCAACCGAGGGCGGGAGATCCGCGGTAGAATCTCCCTCCCCATACCGGGGATGGGAGCTGCCATGATGCCGATCCGTGTCGCACACTCGCCCGACTCCGACGACGCCTTCATGTTCTATGCCCTCGCGAAGGGCAAGCTCGATACCGGAGACCTCGAGTTCGAGCACGTGCTTTCCGACATCGAAACCCTCAACCGCGAGGCGTTCCAGGGTACGTACGAGGTGACTGCGGTCTCGATCCACGCCTTCGCTCACCTCGACGATCGGTACGCGCTGCTCGACTCCGGCGCCTCCATGGGGGACGGCTACGGGCCGGTGGTGGTGGCGCGGGAGGAGATCGCGCCGGAACGGCTGTCAGAGGTGACGGTGGCGATCCCCGGCACGCTCACGTCGGCGGCCTTGGCCCTCAAGATGTGGAACCCCAGGCTGACGACCACGGTGCTGCCGTTCGATGCCATCATTCCGGCAGTCCAGAACAGTCAGGTGGATGCCGGCGTCGTTATCCACGAGGGGCAGCTGACGTGGGAGAGCGACGGGCTCCGGCGCCTTGTCGATCTCGGTGAGTGGTGGGCGGAACGGAACGCAGGACTGCCGTTGCCGCTGGGCGGCAACGTCATCCGGCGCGATCTTGGCGACGAGATGATGACACGGATTGCCGGGCTGCTCCGGCAGTCGATTGAGTACTCACTGGCGCACCGCGGCGAGGCGCTCGGCCATGCGCTCCACTACGGCCGCGGCCTCGACCGCGAGAAGGCGGACCGCTTTGTCGGCATGTATGTCAATGACCTGACCGTGAGCTACGGCGAGCGGGGCCGGCGGGCGGTACGGGAGTTCCTTGAGCAGGCTTACGAGCAGCGGCTGATTCCCCGCGTCCCGCGGCTGGACTTCGTGTAGCAGCGGGCTGTCTCCAAAGCCCCTGCGGCCGTACGGGCGCTCCGGATTCCATCCGCCTCGTGATCTCCGGCGCCAGCCGCGCCGCCCCTATCCGGTCATCCTGACGAGTCGACAGCGTGGAAGGACCTGGGCGGGTGAGCGGAGGGCACTCTCACGGCTCGTCAGTCCGGATCGCGACGGAGTGAGAGACGACTTCAGGTACGATGGGTCGACGTTTACGGCGCGAACCGGTCGCTCTCGGATCTCGTAGTCTGTGGTGACGACCCCGGAGCGGGACCGCGTGGTACCCCGAGCCCGCCACGGAGGGCCGACGGAGGGACAGATGCAGATTCAGTACCTCAAGCCGCTCAGCGAGTCCTGGCAGCGCACGAAGGCGACGCTGTTCCAGCCGTTCGACCTCGGGAAGTGGCTCGTGCTCGGCTTCACCGCCTGGCTGGCCGGGCTCTTCCGGGGCGGCGGGGGACAGGTGAACCGCAGCGTCAAGGGGCCGGCGGACGTGGGCATGGCGGTGCATGAGGCAACGCGGGCGGTGACACATGCCGTGCACCACCTGCTGGAGTCGCCGTTCACGGGCGCCCTCATTGTCATCGCGGCGGTTGCCGTGGTCCTGATCGTGCTGGCGCTGCTGTGGGTGAGCTCGCGGGCGAAGTTCATGTTCCTCGACAACGTCGTACACAACCGTGCGCAGGTCAGGGAACCCTGGCGGCGCCTGGGCCGACTGGGGGACTCCCTCTTCCTGTGGCGGCTGTGCTTCGGTCTCGCGTCGATGCTGGTGGTGCTGCTGATCGTCGGCGGTACCGTCGCGTCGCTGGTTCTGGTCGCCGCCGGCAAGAGCCTCAACCCGGCCTCACTCTTCCTCGTGATCCTCGCTGCGGTCGTGGTGTTGGCGGTAGCGGTGGTCATCCTGTTCGTCGTGATCTGGGTCGAGAACTTCGTCGTTCCGATCATGTACCGTTTCAACCTCGGCGTGCTGGCCGCGTGGCGCCACTTTTGGCAGTGGCTGCGGTCCTACCCCGCCGCGTTCATCGTCTATGGGCTGTTCGTGATTGTCCTGGCCGTTTGCTTCGGCTTCACGGTCGTGCTCTTCGGCATGCTGACGTGCTGTATCGGGCTGCTCCTGGTCGCGCTGCCGTACATCGGGACGGTGCTGCTGCTGCCGGTGTGGGTGACCTACCGCGCGATGGGGCCGCTGTTCATAGAGCAGCTCAGCCCCGAGTTCGGGATCTTCCCGGCGATGGCGGTCGGGGCGGAGGGCGCGGAAGAAGAGGCGCCTGTCGGGGAGTAACCCTCACTCCTCCTCGATCTCGGCGCCGAGAGCGCGGAGGCGTGCGGGGAGGGCCTCATAGCCGCGCTCGATCTGCTGAACGTTGTGGATCACGCTCTCTCCCTCGGCGCAGAGAGCGGCGATCACCAGCGCCATCCCGGCGCGGATGTCGGGGCTCGACATGGTCTGGCCGTAAAGGCGAGAGGGTCCGACGACGACGGCCCGGTGCGGGTCGCAGAGGACGATGCGGGCACCCATCCCGATCAGCCGATCTACCCAGAACAGGCGGCTCTCGAACATCTTCTCGTGGATCAGGACCGTGCCTTGCGCCTGCGTGGCGAGCACCAGGATGATGCTGGTGAGGTCGGGCGGAAACGCCGGCCAGGGTCCGTCGTCGATCTTCGGGATCGCGCCGTGCAGGTCGTCGTGGACGACAAGCTCCTGTCGCCCCGGGACCAGGATATCGGAGCCGCGCTCCTCCCAGCGGATACCGAGGCGCTCGAAGGCGATGCGGCTCATGCGGTGGTGCTCGGCGGGCCGCGCGTCGCGGATCAGCAGCTCGCCGCCGGTGGCGACGGCGAGGCCGATGAAGGAGCCGACCTCGATGTGATCGGGACCGACGGTGGCCGAGGCGCCGTGCAGCGAGGCAACGCCCTCAACACGGATGCAGTTGGTGCCAATGCCCTCCACGACGCCGCCCATCACATTGACAAGGTGGCAGAGCTCCTGGACGTGCGGCTCGGAGGCCGCGTTGCGGATCGTGGTGCGGCCGCGCGCCAGGGCCGCCGCCATGACCGCGTTCTCCGTCGCCATGACGCTCATCTCGTGGAGAAACAGGTCGCAGCCCGAAAGGCCGTGTGGCGCCGACAGGAGATATGAGTCGGCTTCGACCTCGACCTCGGCGCCGAGGTCGCGGAGGGCGTGGATGTGGGTGTCGAGCGGCCGCCGCCCGATGCGGTCACCGCCGGGACGGGGCAAGATTGCGTGGCCGCAGCGGGCGAGCAACGGACCGGCAAGAAGGAACGAGGCGCGGATCTCACGCGCCAGATGTTCCTGTGCGCGGTGCGCGGTGACGTCTGCGGCGGTGATCGTCCACGAGCCGGGGCTGTCGCTCGTGACCTCGGCGCCAGCGTGGTGGAGGAGGCCGAGCATCGCGGTGACGTCGCGGATCGTTGGCACGTTGGCGAGCCGGACGGGCTCCGGCGTGAGCAAGGCTGCCGCCAGCATCGGCAGAGCAGCGTTCTTGTTTCCCTTCGGGGTCACGGTTCCGGACAGGGTGCCGCCGCCACGTATCCGGTAGGTCCGGGGTGTCGATGGCTCGGTCCCGGTGCTACGGCCCTGGAGATCCGCGACGCTCATGACCCGACCATACCACCATCCGGCCGGCCAGGAGCGTTCATCGACACCTATGTCGAGAGCGGCGAAACCCGTTTGATAGACTGCCGGCATGGCACCTCGAGTGATCCTCCACCAGCTCCCGGGCGAGAAGCGGGCCGGGCGGCTCGCCGAGCTCGTCGAGGAGCTCTACAAGGACGGGCGGCGGGTCGTGGTCTGGGTTACGGACGAAGGCCGGCGGCAGATCCTCGACGACTACCTGTGGACGTTCCGCAAGCTGTCGTTCGTTCCCCACGGCGTGTGGCAGGACGGGATGGAAGAGACCGACGATCCGGTCGTACTGGTGGGTGAGGCCGGGAACCCGAACCGGGCCGACATCCTGGTTGTGGGCGACCAGGTCCCGCCTTTCGAGTGGGCGGCGCGGTTCGAGGAGATCCACGATCTCATCGCACCCGGCCAGGATGGTGAGGCAAGGACCGCACTGTGGCGCGAGGCGGGGTTGTTGGTCGACTGAGAGGAGGGTCACATGTCGCTGTTGGGGAACATCATCTGGCTGATCTTCGGCGGCCTGCTGGCGGGTCTCGGCTACATCCTCGGCGGATGCCTGCTCTGCCTGACCATCATCGGCATCCCGTTCGGCCTGCAGTCGATCCGTCTCGGTGTGGCGACCTTCGCGCCGTTTGGCAAGGAGGTGGTGTCGGCCAAGGGCGGCTACGGCGCATTGAAGGTCGTTTTCGACGTCCTGTGGCTGCTCCTGTTCGGGTGGGGGATCGCCCTCGCACACCTGATCCACGCCCTCGCCCTCGCGATCACCATCATCGGCATCCCGTTCGCTCTCCAGCACGTCAAGCTGGTGCCGGTTGCACTGTTCCCGTTCGGGCATGAGCTGAAGTAGCCCGGGCCCGCAACCCGAACCCTCGCCACGAGGACGCCAAGAGCGCAAAGAAGATCGTTCTTCTCTTATCTTGGCGCTCTTCGCGGCTTCGCGGTTCACTTGTCCACTCGCGCTCACCCCGTGCAGACAAGGGGACCGCCTGACCCGGAAGATGGGGTCAGGCGGGTACTGCGCGGGAGGCGTTGATACAGACCGCTGAAGCGCTACGGGGTGGTGGTTCTCAGTTGGACGTCGCCGCTCGCAGTGTCGATCCTGACGTGGACGGCCTCGGCCGCCCCGGAGCTCAGGCGCAGCGTCTTGCCGCGGCCGGACTTCTCGCCGGGGAAGTCGGAGCGGATCGCGCCGGAGGAGGTGGTCACCTTGCCCGCGACCTCGGTGCCTGCCGGCAGCACGAGACGAGCGTCGCCGGAGGCGGTGTCGACGAGGACCTTGGTTCCCGTGCCGATGGAGGTCCACTCGAGAGACACGTCGCCTGAGGCCGTGTCAACGTTGGCCGGGCCCGTCAGACCGGTGGCCGTGACGTCCCCCGATGCGGTGTCGGCTTTCAGGTCCTTGACCGAGCCCGTGACGTGGACGTCGCCGGAGGCGGTGTCCGCCGACACCACGTCGACGGCGCCCTCGAGCTCGAGCGTCACATCGCCGGATGCCGAGTCGATGTTGATCGTCCTGGCCCTGCCATGCACTTCGACGTCACCCGACGCCACGTCCGCGCTCAGCTTGGCGTCTCCGAGATTGCCCTCGACCTTGCAGTCGCCCGAGGCTGTGTCGAGGGACAGGTTCTTGCCAGGCGGCATGGCCACGACGACCTTGCCGTGCACGCCGGAGCTGCCGAAACTGAACAGCGTCCAGTGCCTGTGGGTGACGGAGCGGATGAGCAGGGTGTCATGCTCCACCGTGAAGGTCGGCTCGTAGCGCTTGAAAAGCCGCTCCGCGCTGTCGCCGGTGGCCCTGGTCTCGAGGTCGACCGAGACTCGAACCTCGTCGCCCGGGACCACTGTCACGGTCACGTCGTGGAACGAGACGTCCACCTTGACAGTGCTGCCGTCCGTGGCGCGGAAGACATGCTCGTAGTGCTTCGTGGCCGCTCCTGCCGTCGCCGCGGCGGCCACGGCGGCTACGACCAGGAGGGCTCTCAAGGCCAGTCGGCTGATGTCTCGCATTGCTCCTCCTCCTGCGATACTGCTGTTGACGAAGGATCGGTGCGCCTCGGCTGGCCGGCGACGCTCGGCCGGAGCCGTGGCACGGGACCGGACGGCCGCATGCGCCTCACCACATCTTGATCGCGACTCGAGCGTCTTCGCTGTCGACGGTGACAAGCGGTCCGTGCTTGGCCGCGGCCAAGACGCGTAGCGCGAGCTGCGGATTGCAGGTCTTCCAGTCCCATTTCTCGAGGGCCTCGACGATGCCGTCGAGCGGGACCTGGCAATGCACCGTGGCGTCGGGCGCCTTGACGCTGACGATCAGGCTCTTTCCCTTCTTCTCGATGACAACGTTCGCGTCGTCCGAGCGGACACGGACCATCGTGGCATCGGGGGCGTCACGAAGCTCCCGCAGCGCCCGCAGGATGCTCTCGCGGTTTTCCTTGACCTCCGGCGGGATGTCGATGGGGGGCAGCGAGTCGTTCGGCACGAAGGCGGCCACGGTGCGGATCAGCGGTAGCGGAATCGGCAGCTTGAGGTTGACCGCGTCCGGCCCCGTCGTGTGAACGTCGAGGACCATCCAGTTGGTGAAGAAGGCGGCGGCCAGGAGGCCGGCCGCCGCCGCCGCGACAACAACCGCTACAGTCGAGGCGCCTCGCTCTCGCATGATCAGTCGATCCACACGCGCACGTTCGCGTCGGAAGCGGTGACCTTGACCAAGTCACCCATAGTCTGGCTGGAGAGGCTGGTGAGGAGCGTCTTGAGGTCGAGCCGGTTGTCCTGATCGATCATGATGGCGTCGATGAGGCTCGCGGGGAGCTGCACCTGTACCTGCGCGTTGTCGTCCGTCTTCTGGTTCACGTCGACGAAGATGGTGCCTGCTTCCTTCCTCACCTTGACGTCGGCGTCGTCCGAGCTCACGGTCACGAACTGAGCATCGGGGGCGTCCTTGATGGCCTGCAGGAGCTTTGGCCAGTCGATGTCGGCGTCCTCGGTGTGAAGGACGATCTTGCCGGCCTCGAGCTCATCGGTCTTCACGGCGTCGAGCACCGCCAGCACCATCCCCATGGGCACGCGCACATCGACGTTGGCGTGATCTTCCTTCGACTCGACGTGGACGTTGAGCCAGCGCGTCGGCTCGGCGGCCAGCAGGGCTCCGGCCATCAGAACAAAGGCGGCGGAAAGGGTCAGAATCTTGCGCATTGTCGGTCACCTCCGTGTGGTCTCACACGAGGAGAAACGGAGGTCGTCACAAAAGGTTCTGACTCAGCCGACGATCTTCGAGTGCCGGGCGTCGGCGCGGGCGGTGACGCGCTGGTACAGCAGCAGCAGAACGAACGCCGTGAAGCCGATGGCGGCGAACACGAACCAGATGTAGTGGGCGTGCGCGTAGACGGCCGGCAGCGCGCCATGACCGGCCATGGCGGCGTCGTACTGGTGCTTCAGCGCGGGTGCCAGCCGGCGGGGGTCGGGGCAGAATGCTTCCAGCAGGTAGCCCGACAGGATGAACCCGAGAAACCAGGCGAAGAACGTGTTCATGTGCGCGTAGCCGAGGTACAGCCCTTCCTGACCCGGCGGCGCCTGCTTCGAGGCGTACTCCAGGTAGCGCGGCGACAGGAAGCACTCGGCGAAACCCTGAATGGCGATGCCGATGACCATCATGATGGTGATCGGGTGGAACGAGTAACCGGCCAGAACGATGCGCCCGCCGATGAAGTGCGCCATGGACATCGTCAGCGGCGACAGAGAGATCAGTAGCAGTGCGATGCCGATCGCCGTCACCGGTTGCAGGCGCCGGATAAGCTGGGTGATGGGCACCACGAGAAGAACCACGACCAGCGGGTTGACGTTGGCGTACCACTCGGGGCTCGCGTGCTCGCCGACCAGGCGCAGCACGTACTTCGGCATCGAGGCGTAGAGCTGGCCCTGGATGGCCCAGAAGCCGGCCGTGATCAGGATCAGGCCCAGGAAGCGCAGGTTGGACATCGCGATCCACATGTCGCGCAGCGCCTCGGCCGCACTGCGTGGGCGCGCCTCGCCGTTCTCCTTCGGCCAGTAAAAGAGGGCAACGACCACCAGGGCGATGAAGGCGGCCCCGGCGGAGTAGAGGGGAACGTAGTCGAGTCCGAGCTCGACGCGCACCGGTTTGGCGATCGTCTTGCCGGTGAACGAGCCGATGTTGACCATCATGTAGAACAGGCTGTAGGCGCGCGCGCGGTTGACCGAGTCGGAGCTCTTGGCGACGGTGCCGGTGATGATCGGCTTGACGAACGAGCCGCCGACGACGACCAGCGCCAGCGAGCACAGGACCGGCAGCTTGGTCGGGTACAGGCCGAGCATGGCGTAACCCGCCGAGAGCAGGGCAAAGGCGAGGACAAGCGCGCCCCGGAAGCCCATACGGTCGGCGGCGGCGCCGGTGAGGAACGGCAGGAAGTAGATCAAAGACGAGAACAGGGCGCCGATCCACCCGGCCTCGATGTCGGTGAACCCGACGATGCGCGACAGGAACACGGCCAGCGTGATGAAGGTGCCGTAGTACGCCGCCCGCTCGAACAGCTCGATCGAGTTCGCGATCCAAAAGGTGGCGGGGAACCGCCAGGTCGTGGTCTCGGTCATCAAAGGCCTCCGGCTCATCGGTTCTTGGCGCTGCGAGTTCCTCACTGTAGCAATTCGTGCAGCGAATTGCTGAGGAACAGAGGCGAGCGGGCTCCCGTACAATGCACTCATGAGACGAAGAACTCGGTGGATCGTGGCAATCCTGGTGGTCGTCGCTGCCGCTGTCGCCCTCCGGCTGAC
The DNA here is from genome assembly GCA_964552395.1 of uncultured Thermoanaerobaculia bacterium. Classification (GTDB taxonomy): domain Bacteria; phylum Acidobacteriota; class Thermoanaerobaculia; order Thermoanaerobaculales; family Sulfomarinibacteraceae; genus JAJDNH01. The sequence continues at coordinate 15,324 of CAZKGM010000034.1, forward strand.
GGTCCTGGCGCCGCAGCCGATCGAGGTCAGAGTGGCAGCCGTGGAGCGCGGCGTTGTCGAGGACACGGTGTCCAACACGCGTGCCGGCACGGTCAAGGCTCGCCTGCGTGCCAAGCTGTCGCCGCAGATCGGCGGACTGGTCGTTCGCCTACCGCACCGCCAGGGAGAGAGGGTCGCCAAGGGGGATCTGCTGCTCGAGCTTGACTCGAGCGTGCAGCGAGCCCAGCTGGAGGTGGCGCGCCGTGAGGTGGTGACGGCGCACAGGCATGCCGAGGACGCCTGTCTCGCGGCGACGCTGGCCGAGAAGGAGCTGGTTCGCGCGGAGGGTCTGGACGCGAATGGGATCGCGAGCGCGCAGCAGCTCGACACGGCGCGGAGCCAGCGCGATCGAACCCGGGCGGCCTGCCAAGCGGCGCGAGCGGCGGTCGATCAGGCTGAAGCAACGGTTGCAGCGGTGCAGTCCCAGCTCGACCTGACACTGCTCCGGGCTCCTTTCGCGGGCGTGATCGCCGATGTCAGCACCGAGGTCGGAGAGTGGATCACCCCGTCGCCGCCGGGCGTTCCCATTCCGGCCGTGATCGACCTGCTGGATCCGTCCTCGCTCTATGTCAGCGCGCCGATCGACGAGGTCGACTCCGAGCGCGTGGCGGTCGGCCAGGAGGTAAGGCTGAGCGTCGACTCGCGTCCGGGCAAGCACTTCATGGGCCATGTCGTGCGCATCGCGCCCTACGTGGAGGACCTGCTGGAGCAAAACAGAACGGTGGAGCTCGAAGCCGAGCTCGACGATGCGGCGGCCGCCGTCGGGCTTCTGGCCGGAACCTCGGCGGATGTCGAGGTGATCCTCGACCGTCGGCGGGATGTCCTGCGGGTGCCGACGGCGGCGGTGGGCGAGGGTGGCACCGTGCTCGTGCTCGTGGATCGTCGCTTGGTCGAACGCACGATCAAGGGCGGCCTCAGCAATTGGGAGTTCACGGAGGTGCTGGGCGGTCTGGCGGCCGGCGATCAGGTTGTGACTCTGCGCGACTCGACGGCCGTGAAGCCCGGGGCCTACGCGGTGCCAGCGCACGATGATGCTTGAGCTTTCCGGCATTTGGCGGCGGTATGTCGTCGGCGACAGCGAGGTCAACGCGCTGCGCGACGTGTCGCTCGGGGTCGAGCGTGGGGAGCACCTGGCGGTGATGGGGCCCTCCGGCTCCGGCAAGTCGACCCTGCTGCACATCCTCGGTTGCCTCGACCGCCCGACCGCGGGACGCTACCTGTTCGACGGCCGCGAGGTGGGCTCCCTTCCAGATGACGAGCGATCGCGCCTGCGCCAGCACGAGATCGGGTTCGTCTTCCAGTTTTTCCACCTACTGTCGCGCCTGACCGCGCAGGGCAACGTCGAGCTGCCGATGCTGTTCGCCGGCGTGCCGCGCGACGAGCGGCGCCAACGCGCAGCGAAGGCGCTCGAGGCGGTCGGTCTGACGGACCGGGTCCACCATCGGCCCGACCAGCTGTCGGGAGGTCAGCGACAGCGGGTCGCGATCGCGCGGGCGGTCGTCATGGAGCCCAGCCTCCTGCTTGCCGATGAGCCCACCGGCAACCTCGACCGGGCGTCGGCGGTGGAGGTCATGGAGCTTCTCGAGGCGATGAACCGCGACGGCCAAACCCTGATCGTGGTCACCCATGACCCGGATGTGGCCGGGCGCGCCCGCCGGATGGTGCGGATGTCCGACGGTGTCTTTGTCGAGGAGAGCGGGTGAGCCCCTTCGAGCTGGTCCGGTTCGCATTCGGCGCCCTCCGGGGGCATCGGCTGCGGACCCTGCTCTCGGTGGCCGGCGTGGCGGTCGGCATCGCGGCCGTGGTCGCACTCACTGCTCTCGGTGAGGGGGCCCGGCGCTACGTGGTGCAGGAGTTCACCTCGCTGGGCTCGAACCTGCTCATTATCATGCCCGGGAAGGTCGAGACGACCGGCGCGATGCCGTTCGGCGGCGTCGCCCACGATCTCACGATCGAGGACGCGCAGGCGATCGCGCAGCGGGTTCCGGGCGTGGTCCGCACGGCCCCGCTGGCGGCCGGGACGGAGACGGTGCAGGCGGGCGACCGTGGGCGTTCGGTCCCGATCCTGGGCACGACGGCGGAGTACAGCCTGGTGCGACAGGTGACGGTGGCCGCCGGCCGGTTTCTGCCCGGTGGCCAGGCCCACCAGAGCGGCGCCGAGCTGGTGCTGGGCTCGAAGGCGGCCAGGGAGCTGTTCGGCGGCGTCAACCCGCTGGGGAGGGTCGTCCGCGTGGGACCCTACCGGTTCCGGGTTGTCGGCGTGCTGGCGCCCAAGGGGCGCTCGCTGGGCTTCGACTTCGACGATCTCGCCTTCGTGCCCGTGCGCACCGCGATGCGGATCTTCGACCGCAACTCGCTGTTCCGAGTTCTGGTCGAGGTGCGCTCGACGGACGCGCTCCCGGAGGCCAAGAAGAACGTCCTCCAGCTGCTGCGCGAGCGCCACCGGGCGGACGACGTGACCATCATTACCCAGGGCGCCGTGCTGTCCGCCTTCTCGTCGATCCTGGCGGTGCTGACGGCGGCTCTGGTGGCGATCGCCTCGGTGTCGCTCACGGTTGCCGGGATCGGGATCATGAACGTGATGCTGATCTCCGTGACCGAGCGCCGCGCCGAGATCGGCCTCCTGAAGGCGCTCGGCGCCAGGGACCGCCAGGTACTGGGAGCGTTTCTCACCGAAGCCGTCGTGTTGTCCTCGCTCGGCGGCCTGCTCGGGCTGGGCGCCGGAATGGTCGCGGTGCGGCTGTTCGTGGACATCTACCCGACCTTTCCGGCGTCGCCCCCCACCTGGGCGGTCGTGCTGTCGATCGCGGTGTCGGTGCTGGTGGGGGGCCTGTTCGGAGTGTGGCCCGCCCGGCGAGCCACACGCCTCGATCCGGTCACCGCGCTGACAGGGAGGTGAGATGTCGTTTCTTGACCTCCTCCGTTTCGTTGCCGGCGCTCTCAAGGGTCAGCGCCTGCGCTCCTTCCTCTCCGCCCTCGGGGTCGGGATCGGCGTCGCGGCGGTCATCCTGCTCACCTCGCTGGGAGAGGGAACCCGCGAGTACGTGGTGTCGCAGTTCACGCAGTTCGGCACCAACCTGATGGGGATCAACCCGGGCAAGGTGAAGACCATGGGGATGCCGGGCGTGTTCGGCGGCACCACCCACAAGCTGACCGTGGACGACGCCGAGGCGTTGCGGCGGGTGCCCGGGGTCGACAAGGTGGTGCCGGTGGCGATGGGGCAGGCGCGCGTCGAGGGCAACGGCAGGGGCCGTTCGGTCTACATCTACGGTGTCAACCACGAGGCGACCGCGGCGTGGAAGTTCACGATCGCCCAGGGTGCGTTCCTGCCGCCGATGGACCCGCATCGCAGCGGCGCCTTCGCGGTCTTTGGCCCGAAGCTGGCCCACGAGCTCTTCGGTGCTGCCTCGCCGCTCGGCCAGCGGGTGCGGATCGGCGGCTGGTCGTTCCGGGTGATCGGCGTCATGGAGCCGAAGGGGCAGCTGCTCGGCTTCGACCTCGACGATGCCGCCTACATCCCGGTCGGCTCGGCGATGGCAATGTTCAACTTCGACGAGCTCAACGAGATCGATGTCCTGGCGGTGAGCTCGGGGGCCGTGCACCCGGTGAAGGAGGGCATCCGGCGGCTGCTGATGGCGCGCCACCGCGGCGAAGACGACTTCACCATCACTACTCAGGACGAGATGCTGGCGACGTTCGGACGAGTGATCGGCATCATCACGGTGGCGGTCTCGGGGATTGGCGGTATCTCGCTGCTGGTCGGCGCGATGGGGATTCTGACCATCATGTGGATCTCGGTCCACGAACGCACCGCCGAGATCGGCGTTCTGCGTGCGCTCGGAGTGCGGCGCGCCGTCATCGAGCGCCTGTTCCTCCTCGAGTCGGTGGTCCTGGCGGTGGCCGGGGGTGTGCTCGGCCTTGCCGCCGGCTTCGGAATAGGCCTGGCGGTCCGCGTGCTGGCGCCCGGGCTGCCGGTCAGGACGCCTGCGGGCGCCGTAGCCGCTGCGGTCGTTATGAGCTTGGTGGTCGGCGTCGCCTCGGGCTGGGTGCCCGCCCGCCGCGCCGCTGCCTTGGACCCCATCGAGGCGCTGAGGGAGGAGTGATGTCCGGCAGGAACCGCCCTGAAGCGGAGGAGCGTGCCCCGCAGGTGCCAACTCAGGTTCTCTTCATCCACATTCCGAAGACTGCGGGGACGACGTTTACTGCGGTCCTCGACCGTCAGTTTGAGGCCGAGGAGATCTGTCCTGCCTACTACTGGCGTGAGTTGCTGCAGATTCCCCGGCGTGAGCTCCTCGGCTACAGTTTGATTCGGGGTCATTTTGACTACTCGGTCACCGAGCTGCTGCGAGATGTCCGGGTGATAACCATGCTGCGGGATCCGGTGGCCCGGACTCTGTCGCACTACCGATACATGGCCTCTCTCGATCACCATCCTCTGCGCGAGGTCTACGCGGCGCTTCCGCTCCCAGACGTGCTTGAGGACCCGGAGCTCAGCCGGAACATGGCGAACCTCCAAACGGCCCTGATCGGACGTGATTCCGATCTCGAGCAAATGCGTCGTCAGCTGGCGCAGGAGGCGCCACCGATCTATCCGTGGGAGAATCGGCCCGGCGCCCGGTCGCCTTCGTTGGCCAGGGCCAGGGAGAGGCTATCCACCGTCGCGTTCGTGGGCCTTCAGGAGCGGTTCGATGACTCTCTGATGCTCCTCGCCGATACGTTCGGCTGGTCGCCTCCTGAAGGTGTGGCCCGGCTCAATGCGACGCCGGAGGTTGAACAGGGTTCGCCCGTTTCCAGCGAGTGGATCGCTGCAGCTCGTCAGGCGAATCCTCTGGACATGGAACTGTACGAAATCGCCGCCTATCTCTTTGAGGAGCGATTCCTGGCGATGAAGAAGCGTGCAGCGATTGCCCTGGGACGTCAACCCACGACAGTAGGCCGGGCCGAGTTGTTACAGTACATCGGATCCCGGCGGAGACTGGGGGATGACTGAGAGGATGGCAGACGAAGGGTCCATGATGGCACGCGATTCCCAGCCGCTATCCCGGTCGAACGGCGAGCGGGGGACGGCACCGCCTGCCGAAGCTGCTCCACTCGACCGATGGAGGTGCACCGAGGACGGTCAGGAGTACGTGTTCCTCCCCCCCGGGCAGTTCTGGATGGGTGCCGACCCGATGGATCAGGCTGCCGACGAGAACGAGAGGCCAAGGCATCTGGTTCAGGTGGTGACAGGGTTTTGGTTGGCCCGGGTTCCGGTGACAGTAGCCGTCTACCGACGATACTGTGAGGCTACCGGGCGCCTCATGCCCAAGGCGACGGATTGCAATCCTGGCTGGCGGTTGGACGATCACCCGATCGTGAACTTGACCTGGGACGAGGCAGCGGCGTTTTGCCATTGGGCCGGGGTGCGGCTTCCCGCCGAGGCGGAATGGGAGTACGCAGCGCGTGGAGGTACGAACACCCGCTACTGGTGGGGGGACGAGATCGAGGACACCAAGCTCTGGTATAGGGCAAGCTCGGGCGGACGAGCACATCCGGTCGCTACCAAGCCGGCGAACCGGTGGGATATATGTGACGTCCTAGGATCCGTTTGGGAATGGTGCGCTGATTCCTGGCATGCGAACTACGTTGGTGCCCCTTCGACGGCGATTGTCTGGGAAGGATCGGAAGGGATGCATACGCTTCGCGGCGGATCCTCGCTCAACACTGCCAGGGGGGTCCGTGTCACCTACCGGGCCGGGTTCCCCGACGTCGTTGCCACGGCCTACTGTGGATTCCGGTGCGTGAGAGACCCGCGCTGACCACTGTCGGGGGCAGAATCCACTTATGGATCAGCGTGTGAACGGACGCACCCCAAACCAGCGAGCTATCACAGCAAGGGCGGTGAGACGTGAGGAGCGTTGGGATGGGAAGAGCCCACGAGGCGCCGCCCCCCAGGCGCTGTCAGCCTCTCCGCAGCGACTACCAATCGGTGGCACGCCGGGTACCAGGTGTCGGTGGGATGCGAGCACATCCACACGCCGCGCGACCCGCCGGAGCTCAATATCTGGCCCAACGGATACATCGGGAGCGCTCCGAGGAACGCCAAGGCAAGGTCCGGGACTCTGGGAAAGAGTGGAGCCTGCCCCATCCCACCTCAACTCGCCATGAACTCGTCCAGCCGAAACTGGCGGACGATCCTCTCGACGGCCTTGACCTCGGCCGGAGTCAGCGTGTTGCGCCACGCTGAGGTCGGGTCGTAGCCGGTCTGGGCATCGAAGCTGCCGGCCATGAAGGAGGGACGGCGGAGCTGGTCGAGGACCGGTGGCGTGACCGGGATCGCAGTTTTGCCCGCAAGGTCGATGAAGATGCCTTCCGGGTCCCGACAGAGGGCCTCGTACAGCACCATGTGCATCCGTTCAAACAGTCCGAGCTGCTGCGGGACGGTGTTCAGGATGCACCAGAAGATGGCTTTGGCCTCAATCGCGCCGAGCTCCCGTCCGGCCATTTCGACCACACCGGGGAGCGTGGAGAAGAATGGATCCCTCAGTCTCGGCGCACTGAGCAGCTTGTTGATCCACTTCGGCGAGATCTCCCAGCCCTCCTTCTTCATGGAGGCCACCACTGCGAGCGGGTTGCGGATGATGAACACAGGATGAACGTCGTAGGTTTCGAGGATCCACTCGATCATCAGGTTGGCGCGAATGAGTTTCACGACCTTGCGCTCGGCACCGGGGTTGTCGCGGATCGTCCAGTCGCTACGGATGCGGCCCTCGAGGAGCTCGGTGAAGGTGTCCTTCCAGGGGAAACTCTCGCCCTTCCTGAATAACAGAGGGTGTGGCTTCCAGTCCCGGCATTCGGGGACCATCTGGGAGTTCATGGGCTCGAAGACTAGCTCGAGACCGGCCGCCGCGATAGTCTGGGCCAGCCAGGTGGTCCCGCTCCGGCCAGCTCCGAAGACCAGGATGTTCTTGTCACGAGATTCATCTTGTCTCATGGGCTGGCCTGTTATCATTCCGACCTCGGATGGTGTTTCCAGCTCGCGTCGTCTCGAACGGCGGCAGACGATCCTATCACGGGCGTCTCGCTCGCGGCGCCTTCACAGAGCAGGGGACTCCCGCAGAGTTAGTGAAGAGAGGCCGAGGCGCCGGGAGGGGAGTGCGCCCGATACAACCGGGTCCGAGGCATTCTGGTTCTGGTGGAGAACGTCACGAGCCACCGGTTGGCGGGCCGACATGGAGTCCTCGGCCCAGCAGGTGTTGCGGGCAGCTCAGTTTTCCTGTCGGCTCGGAGCCGGTATGCTGTTCGCAATGAAGGGAACGCGCAATGTGGCTGCCCTGCTCGGAGCCGGACTGATCTTGGCTTGCGTCTGGTTGCCTTTCTTCCTCGGGGTCGTTCATGATCTGCCTATCGGCTCACATTCGTGGAAGCAGGGGGACTGCTACGCGGTAGCTCAGCGGTTCCTGGAGGATGACAACTGGGACATTCTGGACCCCAGGGGCCAGAACTTGACTCCGATTGACGGGAAGGTCAACGCAGAGCTCCCGCTCACAGCATACTTGGCTGCGGCCGGGGCTCGAATCGCGGGGAAGCAGCACCTTGCCGAGATCTACCGTGCTCTGACCCTTGTCTTGAGTTCACTGGCTCCTCTTGCTCTCTTCGCCTATGTTCGCAGCCGCACTGGGAGCTTCGTCGCGGGCCTCCTCCCGATGCTCTTTCTCGGCACTTGCCCAATCTTCGTTTATTACGCTTCCGGGTTTCACCCGGATTCGGCGGCGCTCGGGCTCCTGCTCATGGGCCTCGTTCTTGTTCTTCTCAGTGGGAGAGGCAGCAGACTACAGCCGAGGTTTTCACTGGGGGTAGCCGCGATGACTGTAGGCGGGTTGATGAAGATGTCAATGGCGCCGTATCTAGCGGTTCCAGCTGCTGTTGTCTACTTTCGCGCCCGAGAGGCGCGGCCTGGGGTCAAAACCACCACCCTCCTGAAGCTGATCCCCTCTGATGTCTACACATCTCTTGGTCTTTCCGCCGCTCTCCTGTTCGGTCAGGTCTTCTACCTGCGCATCCGAGCAATGGTGTATGGCCCGACGTTCTTTACGGCAGCGCCCCATCCATTCAAGTCATTCGAGCATCTGGGCCTGGTGGTGCGCCAGATGTGGGGTGTATGGCTGGGCGACCTGTTCACGGTACCCCAACTGGTTCTTCTGGGTCTGAGTGCCATGATGCTCGTCGTATGGGGATTTCTAGGGCGCCGAGTCGACGACCTCACAGTATCCTCGGGGGTCGTTGCGCTGGTGATGGCATCGCTGTTCGTGCTCTTCGGTCAGCAGTTCGCCTGGCATGACTACTATGCTATCGCCGCCTTCTATCCCATAGCCTCGCTGCTGGTCATCAGACTTACCCTCGAAATGTGGAACCTCGGGTCTTCCAGTGAGCTCAAGACTGCGCGGCCACTGATGGTCCTGGTGCTGGCCGGCCTGGCTCTGCCGATGATCGTTCCGCTGAACGGCAGGCTTGAGCAGCGCGTCACGCCTTGGTGGCGACGTCAAACGGAATGGCTGCGCAGCGCCAGGGCTGCACTGGATGCCTGCGGCGCACGCTGTGCTGGTCCCGTCGTCGTCCTCGGTGCGAAGTCCCCAAATCTGCCATTGGCCTATCTCGATCGGCGGGGGTACGTCCCGGATCCAGATGTGATTCTCTCGGGGGACCTTGCAAGCTACCTCGGCCAGCGCGGTGTCAGAACGGTGGTTGCCAAGGAGGACGCTTTCGGGGAGATGGAAGGTGCGGGGTGCTACCAGGAGTTTCGTGTTGTCTCGAAGACCTCTGAGTTTGCGGTGATCGTTCGCAAGCAGTAGGCTAACTTGTGGCACTCTCGGGTCGGGGCTTCATGCGTCCCTCTTCCGGGCACCAGGTCATGGTCTGCCGATATGCCTTTAGCACAGCATCGGTATTGCCGATGGCTTGAACCACTCCACGCTCCAGGAAGAGAGATCGTCCGCAAAGCAGCTCGATCGTGGATAGTCCGTGGGAGACGATTACGACGGTGGCACCGTGGCGCTGAAAGCTCTCGATGCGGTCGCTGCATTTTGCCTTGAACTCCTCGTCGCCCACGGACATGATCTCATCGAGAAGAAGAACATCCGGCTTGACGTCGGTGGCGATCGAGAACCCGAGGCGAGCACGCATCCCGGTCGAGTAGGTACGAACGGGGGCGTCGATGAACTCGCCCAGGCCGGCGAAATCGACGATCCGGTCGAACCTGGTCTGCATGTCTCGAACCGAGAAGCCCAGGGTTGCCCCACTGAGGAAGACATTCTCGCGGCCAGTCAGCTCGTCGTTGAAACCGGCGCCAAGACCTAGAAGCGGGGCGACGAGGCCGCGCACCACAACGCGTCCCGAGGTCGGCCGCAGTACTCGACCGATCACCTTGAGGAGCGTGGTCTTCCCCGCGCCATTGCGGCCGACGATGCCGAACACCTCGCCCGTATGAACCTCGAACGAGATGTCACGGAGAGCCCAGAAGTCGGAGAAAGCGAGGCTTCGCTTGAGACGCCGGATAGCGTATTCCTTGATTGAGCGGAGCTTCTCGTGGGGCACGCTGTACTTCAGCGAGACGTTGGTGAGACTGACACCCGGCCGGACCGGCGGTGAATCGCTCATCTCACGCCCTCAACGCGAAGTGATGCGACTGCCTTGAGAACACCCACCAGCCCGCGAGCACGATGCCGAGGGCCCAGGTCGCACAGACTGTGACGGAGTGTAGGGGCGGTAGTTGACCGAGGTAGATCGGGTCTCGCCAGCATCGGACCAGATGGTACATCGGGTTGAGCTTGGCCAGCCAGATGAACCTCTCGGGCAATATTTTCTCCGGGTACATTACCGGGGTCAAGTAGAACCAGATGCGAAGAACTACCCCATACATGTCCACGACGTCGGCGAAGAACACGGCCAGGCTCGACACGAGCAGCCCGAGTCCGAGCGAGAACAGTGCCAGCAGGAGCACTGAGCAGGGTACGAACAGCAGCGCCCAGGTGAACGGTTGCTTGAGAGCGATCATGATGAGCAGCAGCGGCGCGAGCGAGAGCACCAGGTTGACGAGACCGGTACCAATGGCTGACAGCGGGAAGACCGAGGCTGGAAGGTACACCTTGTTGAGCAAGGAGCTTCCCCACACCAGCGACGTCATCGACTGCGTAGTGCTTTGCTGGAAGAAGGTCCAGAAGAGCAGTCCGCTGAGGACGTACACCGGGTAGTGTGGGACCGAGTACCTGAACAGCGCGGAGAAGGCTATCGTCATCACCGTCATCATCAGGAGCGGGTTCAGTAGCGTCCAGGCAACACCCAGAAACGAGCGCTTGTAACGGGTCTTGATATTGGTCGTTACGAGCAGACGGAGCAGGTCGCGGTAGCGGAGAGTCTCATCGATCGCGTCTCGCATGGCACCGCGGCTGACGTCCGAATCGTACACCGGCAACTTGCGCCGAGCGCCAGCAGTTCGGCCCCCAGAGAGTCCAGAGGTCTCGTCGGTAGTGCTCGTGGGGAAGGATATTGGACCTCCCCGGGTGCGCCACTTGTCTCTGTAGCGGCGCCGGTTTTCTTCGAAGATGCGGGTGTACTCCTCAGGGGCCAGAGCGCCGAAGCTCGCCTGCTGCCAGTGATAGACGAAGGCATCCCGTCGATAGCGGAGATCGTAGCCGGCCAGTCGAACCCTACGGCTGAAGTCATCATCCTCGAACATCCCGACTTCGAACCGCTCGTCGAGCTCACCTATCTTCTCCCAGACCTCCCGCCTCACAGCCGCACAGTACAGGGCGAGCATGGGGATCGAGCGCTCCTCACCGTCGTGTCTCCACGTGTGGTCGGTCGCCCACTCGTGGAGGTATTCCGGACTGCCGAGGGGTGCATCGGCCCGGGCCTCGTTGGCGACGCCGTTGCTGGCTGGCCCCACGAGGCCGATCGCCGGATCCGCGACCAGCGCCGCCACCATTGTGGAGAGCCACCCACGGGTCACAACGGTGTCGTTGTTGAGGAAGCACAGGATGTCGCCCGTCGAGGCTCGGGAGGCCTGGTTGCAGGCGGCTGCAAACCCACGGTTATCGTCGTTGAAGAGAACCGTGAGGTTGTCACGTAGCCGGCGCTCCTCATCGAGCCACTCACGGGTACCGTCGGTAGAGGCGTTGTCGACAACCACGATTTCGTAGTTTGGGTACTCGGTCAGCCACTCAACGCTGTCGAGGCAGAGCCGTGTGTAGGCGAGGTTGTTGTAGGTGACGATCGAGATTGACACGAGTGGGTAGAGGTCACAGAAGGCACGTTCGAGGGTGTCCACCCTCGCCTTCCAGGTGTTGGCGCGCGCAAAGTCCCGCCGTCTTTCCAGACTGGCTTCCGACGCTGGGTTGCGGAGTGATTCCTCGATCGCGGAGAGGAACTCGTCAGTTCCCTCCGCGAGGTGCAGCAGAGGCACGTGAGCCTCGAGCTCGGGCAGAGGAGTCGCCACAACCTCGAGCCCGAGGGCCATCATCTCGTAGAGCTTGACCGGATCGGTGGCCGCGGTCAGCGGCGTGCGCCGAAACGGAATGATGCCGACGTCGAATGCGGCCGCGAGAGCTGGTATCTCGGCGTACGGGCGCTCGCCCAGCAGGTGCACGTTCTCGAGCTGCTCGAGACGCGAGGTGTCCGCCCCGTACGTCGAGCCGACGAGAACGAACGACCAGCCTGGACGGGCCAGCGCGAGGTCCTCGACGAGGTGGATGTCAAACCACTCGGCAATGGCACCAAAGTACCCGATGATTGGGCGCGGAGTGCGCGAGAGAACCGAGGAGGGCACCGCATCGGCCCAGTGTTCCCACTCACACGCGTTGGGGAGGTGCACAACCTTGGTAGGCCGCACATCTCCGAAGCGTCCCAGAGCTTCGGAGGTCACCGTTACCAGATCGGCTTCGGCGAGAAGCCACTTCTCCTCCTGAGCCGTCTCGCGATGGCCGGCCGGGAAAGCCTGGTGGAGGTCCATTCGATCGTAGACGATCGGCCAGCCGTATGCCCGATGAAGAACGTGGGCCAGCGGCCGCCAGAACGGCGAGTGGCAGAGCACGATGGCCTCTCGCACATGCTCTCTGCGCCGCAGCTGGTCCATGGCATGAGCCATCAGCCGGACGTCCTCCCGCTCCAGCCGCTCCGAAGTCGGATCGATGGGCCTGTCGCTGGGAAGCGTGAACGTCCTGACCCCCTCTGCCACGGGCTCGGAGTCGACGGTGGCGCTTGGAGCGCCGATGCCGAACCTGAGGCTGCCGTAGTAGACGTTCCAGCCTCGCGAGGCGAGGCGCGTCAGAATCTGCTGTGGCCGCTGGTGGCGGAACGTCCACTCGATTAACGGCAAGCAGATAACCGCGGGCCGCGCCGGGCGATTGATCGCAGGCGGCACGAGTTTCGAAACGTCCGGCGTGGGTCGTTGCTTTCCTGAGTCGCGCTGCAGAAGGCCGAGACGGCGTAGCAACCGTACAAGTTCCAAGCGAGCGCGGTATGGAAGCAGTTTGGTTGCCGCTTGACGCACGGCGTGGACGGGGTGAGCCACGCGCTGGCGCCAGACGTCCAGGGTTAGCTGGAGGCGCTGCAAGCGCTGCGCTGAGCGCCACTGGCGGGAGGCGTAGATCCTCTGAAGCTCTGCCTCGGCGAGATCGGCTCTCCGCTCGAGGTTCGGACGGCGCTCGTCCGGGGGTCCCTCGTTGGGTCGAGCGGAGTTAGGCCCTGCTGGATCGATGTCTCGACTGCCTGCCATAGCGCGTAGATTCTACAGCATCGGAGTCCCGTGGAGTCTGTTCGATCCGACGTGTCCACTCGCCTTCCGTTGCGACCGGCGGGACACCGACTGCGGTCGTGCACTTCGCCTCACAGTGTCCTGGACGTACCTTCAAGTGTGCCGCGACACCCCGACTCCCAGAACCAAGCCGTTGAGATTCCTGTGCGGGAAGGGTGGGAGCCTGGCTCGAAGGGCCCTTCCCGGGCGCGCTTCCCACGGCGACCTGTCCCGAGTATCGTGGGCGCCATGGCGAGGAGGGTCCTCTGGTTCCCCTGGGCTGCAGCTGTTCTGGCGCTGGCCGTTCTATGGGGGCCGGTGTTCATCTCCGTGGTGCATGACCTTCCGTTTGGCTACCACTCGTGGAAGGAAGGGGACTGCCTGGCTCTCGCGCAGCGATATGTGGAGGACGGAAACTGGAACATACTCAATCCCCGGGCGCAGAGCCTGGTCCCGGTCGAGGGAAGAGTCAGCGCAGAGCTGCCCTTAGTGCCCTACCTGGCTGCAGTTGGGGCTCGCCTGCTGGGGAAGGGACGGTTGGTCGAGCTCTTCCGGACTCTTGCGGTCCTGTTTACCGCACTAGGTCCCCTGGCCTTGTTCTGGTTTGTCTGGTCCAGGACCAGCTCCGTGGTCCTGGCATTGATTCCCTTGGTCTTCCTGGCGTCATGTCCTGTGCTGTTCTACTACGCCACGGGCTTTGTGCCAGATGCTCCTGCCTTTGGCATCTTCTGTGTCGGCCTCGTCCTCGTGCTCAGGGCTGCCTCGGACGATGGGTTGCGAGGAGTCGTTACTGGGATCGCTCTGATGGCGGTGGCAAGCCTGCTGAAGATGACATTCGCGCCGTATCTGGCCATTCCGGCACTGGTTCTCCTGCGCCGCCGAGGGCTTGTGCCGGGGCGGGTCGAGAGCTCCTCCGAACGGCCAAGACTCCGTGCAGCACCGGTCATCGTCCTGGGAGCTGCAGGAGCAGCCGTGGTCGCGCAGTTCCTGTACCTCAAGTTCCGGTTCTGGCTTTATGCTCCGACCTACTTCAATGCGGCGACGGTTCCGTTCAGGTCGGTGGCGCACCTTCAGCAGGTCGCCGTCGCAATGGCTCACGCTTGGCTCAGTTATCTTCTGACGCCGATCCAAGTCGCCCTGGTGGCCGGAGCCCTGATAGTGGCTGGGATTCGGGTGGTCCGGAGGGCGCCGGCTGACGAGCTTACTGAGGCCATGATGGTAGCTGTTCCGATCATGATGGCGTTGACTTTCCTTTTTGGAGGACAGTTGGCCTGGCACGACTACTACGCTATTGCCATTGTCTACCCGCTGGTGACGCTACTCATCCTCCGGCTGGCCACGAGCCTCAACGAACTCCGGATGTCTCTACGGGGTCCCCTTCCGGCAGGGCTTCTGATGGTGGGGATCGCGGCTGTGGCGACGGCAGTGGGGGTCCAGGGGAACTCGCTGGTCCGGAAAAGGGAATCACCCTGGTGGCGCGGCCAACTCTCATGGCTCAAGGAGGCGGCCCGATCGTTGGATCGTTGTGGGGAGATGTGCCGAGGGCCGGTGGCGGTGCTCGGCTCGGAGCCGCCGAACCTTGCCCTCACATACCTCGATCGTCCTGGTATCGTGATCGGGCTCGACCTGAACGGTGGTCTCCATGTTCCCAGGCTGAGCCGAGTCCGGACGCTCGCGATGTACATGAGCCAGCGTGGGTTGCGCGTCCTGGTTGTAAGCCGGGCCGTAGGCTCCAGGCTGCCGCAGGAAGCGTTGCACCGTTGGTTCCGACCGGTTGCAGAAGCGTCTGAGGTCATCGTCCTGACGGTTCGCGGCAAGGGTCCGTCGGTTCGGCGAGTCCGGCCTCGCGATAGACTACTGTCCGAGTTGAAAAGCCCGGACGGGGGCATGCCTGGTGCCTGTCAAAACGAGCCCCGGTGCTCCGGTGGCGACACGAGGCTTGCCGCCGGCAAGCGGCTGTCCGGGCCTCGGGGGGCGTGATTATGCCGGTGTGCATCCTTGGCAGCAGCCGTTCTGGGACCTCTTTGGTAACGCGCGCGCTCAACGTGTGTGGGCTCTACCTGGGACCGGCCGAGGACCTGGCGGGTGCTCACGAGCACTCGAACCCGGCCGGATACTGGGAGAATCTGCCAATCCAGAGGTTCAACGAAGAGCTGCTCCAGTATCTTGGCGGTTCCTGGTCCGTGGTACCTGACGTGGCGCCCGGATGGGCGAGCCGGGCGGATCTCGAGTCCTTTCGGGTCCGGGCGAGGGCTCTCGTAGCCAGGCTTGCTGAGCGGGCACCTTGGGGGTGGAAGGATCCCCGCAACAGTCTGACCCTCTCGCTGTGGCAGGAGATTCTCCCGGAGCTCAAGGTCGTCGTCTGTGTGCGAAACCCGGTCGAGGCCGCCTCGTCGATCCGTAAGGCTGTCCTGCGGAGTGGTGTCGATGCCCCAGTGGCTCAACTCTCGTATGGGCTGGAGCTATGGGGGAGGTACCAGGAGCGGATCCGTCGCGACGTGCAGCCCGGCCGATACGTCGTTACCCACTATGAAAGCTGGTTCAGCGACCCGCGCGCGGAGTTGGCGCGGGTCGCTTCCTGGGTGGGTCTGCGACCCCGGCCCGAGGAGGTCGACGAAGCAGTGGCTGGAATCGACCCGGCCCTTCGCCGCAACATCGCAGACAGGAAGACCTCGGGCACCGACCTTTCCCCGGCTCTCCGCAGTCTCTACGATGTTATGTGTGGAGAGGCGGGGGAGGTATTCCAAGCGGCGCGTCGCAGCGCCTGACGACCCACCATCCTCTGTTACACTCTGCGACGAAGAAAGCGAAAGCTGCGCCCGCCCGAGACTCGGTGCCGCTGGTACAGGGCCAGGGGGGCTATGAATCAGTATGGGGAACCAGTCCAGGACCATCCTGCTCATCGGTTATTACGGTGCCGGGAACCTCGGTGACGAGGCGGTGCTAACAGCGATCCTCCGGGAGCTTCGGGCGCTGGCCGGGGGACGACTCCAGTTTGTTGTCCCGGGGGAAAACCCCGAGGAGTTGATCTCTCGCTATGGCGTGAGGTCCTTTTCGATGTGGGATGGCCCTCAGCTCGTGGCAACACTCAGGGAGGTGGACGGTGTCCTCGTGGGCGGCGGCGGATTGCTTCACGACTACTCGTTCCACGACCCGCTCCTCATGTTCTCCGGCAGGCACTGGGGTCTGCCGTACTACTGCGGGGTTCCGTGGCTGGCGGCCGAGCTCGGCCTCCCGGTCATGCTGTATGCAGTGGGTGTCGGCCCGCTGTCCTACCCGCACAGCCGCGAAATGGTGCGTGATCTGGTAAGCGCTGCCAGTGCGATCACGGTTCGCGATGAGCTCTCCCTGCGTGAGCTCACCGCGTTGGCAACACCGACCGGTGATGCCCGGGTCACCGCTGACCCGGCGTGGGGCCTGACGCCGACCGCCGGAGATCCAGAGGGTGACGGCGTCCTGAGCGGGGACGGGTGGCTAGCCGTAGTGGCGAGGAACTGGCCGTTCGGCGAGGCGCAGGAACGGTGGGAGAAGGAGTTGGCGGAAGGGCTGGCCGTTGCGGCTCGCAGCCGTGGCCTGCGGCTAGCGTTTGTGCCGTTCCAGAGGAGCAGCTTTTCCGCCCAGGATGATCTGACGCTGGCGGAGCGATTGGCTGAGAGAGTCTCCGGGGTGGAGAGCGTGGTACTCGCTGAACCGCGCACTCCAGAGGAGGTCGCGGCTGTCCTGGGAAGGTGCGAAGCGGTAGTGGCCATGCGGTACCATGCCATGCTGCTGGCTGCGTTGGCGAATACCCCTTCGGTCTGCGTCGCGTACGATCCCAAGATGAGCGCTCTGGCCGACGAGATGGCGCCGGTCGTAGAGTGCCTGGAACTCGAGGGTTTCTGTGCTGAGGCGCTGAGCTCGACCGTGCTTGCGGTCCTGGGCCGTGCGCGGGGGATCGGGCGGGAGATCCAACGGGTTGTCGAAACGCACCGAGATGCGGCAAGGTTGAATCCGTCCGTGGCTCTCGAGACGGTCATCGATGGTGAGAGAGGCGGGCCGTCAGAAGTCGGTCGACGAGTCGCTCATACGATGATGGCGGCGGGAGAGCTGAGGCGGCGACGGATGGCGGCGGGCGCTCCGGATCCGGAGTCTCTGGCGCCGCCAGCAGAGCCACCGCGTATGGAGGTGGTCAGCGGTCCCCAGCTGCGGATCCTCGCCCCGGCGTTCTTCGATTTCGAGGGGAAGGTCATGCACGCTGGTGGCGCGGAACGGTATCTCATTGAGCTGGTCCACTTAGCGAATGGGATGGATTTCGAGGTAGAGGTCTTGCAGGCGGCGGGAGATGCCGACTGGGAGCGGTCGTGGGGGGACGGACTCACGGTTCGGGGGATTGCCACGGGACGTCACCCTGACCGGCTTGCCACGGTCTTGGAGGAGCGGTGCGTTAGAGCGATGCCGTTGACGGTGTTCCTCTCCTTCGACATGGCGGCGAGGGTTCGGTATCTCAACACTATCGGGATCAGCCACGGAGTGTTCTGGGACAATCCCATCTACCACGGCGAAGGCGGTGTGGATCCCGCGGTTCGAGACAAGGTCATGGCAGCGGCGCGCAACCTCGATACCATTGTGTCGGTAGATGCCAATACGATCAACTGGTTCCGAGCCGCCGATGTGGCGCTTGCGGAACGGTGCGTTCACATCCCGAACTTCGTGGATCTGAAACGGTTTCGCCCCCCGGCTGAAGGCCGTGATGGTCGCAACAGGGTGGAGGTTCTGTTCCCGCGGAGGTTGAGCGCCGTACGGGGGTTCTGGCTCTTTGCTGAGGTTCTACCGCACCTTCTCGATGGGTTTCCGCAAGTCCATGTCCGTCTTCTCGGCCGGGCCACGGAAGGCTGGGAGCAACGGGCGGTAGAACAGGCTCTCGCGCGGCTCCTGGAGCGTCATCCCAACCGGCTGACATGGGATGTGCTGGAGCCCGGCGGCATGCCGGAGGCGTACGCGCATGCCGACGTCGTTGTCATTCCAACGCTGGCCTCAGAAGGCACCTCGCTGTCGTGCCTGGAGGCGCAAGCTTGTGGCTGTACCGTCGTCGCCACGGCAGTGGGTGGGCTTGCCGAGCTGGTGATTGACGGTTTCAACGCTATTCTGACCCCCCCCGAACCGGGTGCGTTGCTCAGTGCCCTGGAACGTGTCGCGGGCGACGCGGAGCTTCGCCGCCGACTCGGGCGAAACGCCGTCCTGACTGCGCGCGG
Source organism: uncultured Thermoanaerobaculia bacterium (assembly GCA_964552395.1). GTDB lineage: Bacteria > Acidobacteriota > Thermoanaerobaculia > Thermoanaerobaculales > Sulfomarinibacteraceae > JAJDNH01. The sequence goes on from CAZKGM010000034.1 coordinate 33,363, forward strand.
ACACTCGCTCGACCGGTGGCGTTCGCAGTGGCAGTCGGTGCTCCGGGCCCACCGTATGGCCCCAGAGAGTGCCGGGCACGTGCGGTCGGACGCGGGGGTGGGGGGGCGAGACGAGGAGACAGAGGTGGAGAGAAGCAGGTCGCGAACCGAAACGAGAGAGCCGGATACTGTGGCGGAGCTTAGGGATCGCGAGGTCTGGCTTGTTCGTTTGCGTCGTCGTCTCGCCGAGGAGAGGGCCCGTACCCAGCTTCTGTTGGAACAGGTGCAACAGGAAGTGATCCAGAGGGAGCGGCTGGCAGCTGACGCCAGAGTCATGACGGTGAGTCAGGAGCTCCGGTCCGCTGAGGCGCGCGAACAGAAGCTTTCCGTGGACCTGCACGAGCTGCAAACCGAGCTCAAGGGGCAGGAGGTCGAAGCTGGTGAGCTGCGTGTCCAGCTCCAGCAGCGGGAGGCCGAGCTGGCAGAGGTCCGGTCCGCGATCTCCGCGCTGGAAGCTGAAAGGGCACGTCTGAACGAGGCCAACGTCGCCCTGGCCTGGAAGGCGCGAGGGATCTTCGGCCGTGCGCTGGACCGAGCGTTCAAGCCCCGTCCGGAAGGGAGAATCACCTATTTCCTTCGCGCCATGTACTACGGTGTCGCCAGGGCAGCCATGAGAGTCTTGGGGCGGCGCCGTGGACCGACAGAAGGTCCTCTGCTCAACCCGTACAAGTACGCGTTTCTACGGTATCAAAGGGAACGGGAACGTGAATGTGGGATGGCGCTGCCATCCCTGGAGAGCGGGGGAGAGCCAGGTCTGGTATCAGTAGTGCTCCCGGTGTTCAACGGTGCCCGGCTCGTGGAAGAGGCGATCGACAGTGTTCTCTCGCAAACTTGGGAACGGCTCGAGCTGATAGTCGTCGATGATGGCTCCACCGACGGTACCGACGCAATCTTGGACCGGATCGCCGCTCGTGACGAGCGGGTGCTGGTTCTTCACCAGGAGAACCAGCAGTTGCCGCGGGCGCTATCCAACGGCTTTCGCGTTGCCAGAGGGGAGTTTCTGAGCTGGACCAGCGACGACAATCGGTTCAAGGCCCAGTTTCTGGAGCGAATGGTGGACTGTCTTCGCCGGCACCCGGAATGGGACATGGCGTTTGCCAATGAGGATATTATTGGCGAAGACGGCGGCTTCCTCCACGGATCGGAGTGGTTCTCCGGCTACCAGGTACCATCCGGCAGTCCGCACATTCACCTCCCGTTCGACGTTTCCGAGCTCAACACCTACCCCAACAACTCGGTGGGGGCCGCATTCCTCTACCGCAGACGAGTGCGTGACCTCATCGGTGACTACGGCCCAAACCGGTTTTCGGTGGAGGATTACGACTACTGGATGCTGATCAACGAGCTGCTGACTCTGCGGCATACGGATTTTGACGATCCGCTTTATGACTATCGCTTCCACGATGCGTCGCTGACCGCCAGGGACAGCGAGCTGAGAATCCTCGAGCGTCGGCAAGAGCTCATGGTATTCGACGATTTCCGCCGTGATTTCAACCTCACCCCGTTGACGTGGGTATTCCTGGACGAGGATATCCCTGAGGAGGGAAGGCGGCAGTTGGGGTGTTTACGCCAGTTGGCCATCGAAGCTGGTCACGTCGTGGGTCTTCCCGACTCGACTCCCCTGTCGATGCTTCCGAGCCTTTGGTACCCGACGGTAGCCATTGGGTGGGTGGACGGTTCCCGTCGTCCGTCGTCACCACCGCAACTGCCGAGATGGGGTCTCACTGTCCTCTTGGGACAGGGCAGGCACGCCGTGACCAAGGCAGCAGAGCTGGGCTGGGACGTTCAGATTGTCGTTGACGGTGCGGACCAGACCGTCGGTGTAGAACCTTCGACCGGCGGGCCTGTTTTCAAAGCCAACCTGAAAGACGCATTCAAGGCCATTGACATTCTGGCCCGGGGTCGCAACACCCGCGCCATTGAGGACGCCGGGTTTAGCGAACCGCCATACGAGATAGAGGCCACCGTCGTCGTCTGCACCTACCGGAGGTCGGAGATCCTGGAGCGATGCCTCCGCGCCGTCGCCTCTCAGTCTGTAGCCCACGACCGGTATGAGGTCTTGGTGGTGAACAACGATCCGACCGAGCCACTGGATGAGCTCCTTTCGGCCCTCCGCGACGAGTTGTTCTCGGTTCGCCCCGACCGTCTCAGATCAATCGTTTGCCCGATCAGAGGGCTTTCCTTCGCCCGCAATGCTGCGATCGCGGAGGCCCGGGGGAAAATCCTCTGCTTCCTGGACGACGACGCGGTGGCCGAGTCCGACTGGCTGGAGTGTACCCTGGAGACGTTCGCCGAAGATCCGCAGATCGGGGTTGTCGGCGGCAGAATCCTGCTGCACCCACCTGATCCGGCGCCCGACTGGCTACATCCTGACTTGTGGAGCTATTGGAGTCATTTTGCCCCAAGCGGGGAAGGGCCCGAAGAGGTAAGAGAGTGGTGGCAGTTCCCGTGGGGCGCGAACTGGTCAGCGCGCCGATCAGTGTTGCTCAAGATCGGCGGGTTTCGTCATCGCTACGGACGGAAGGGCGCCGATTTCGGTGGGGGGGAGGAAATCGTGGCTGCGACCCTGGCTCACAGGATAGGGGCCAAGATCGTGGTCCAGCCGGCGTCGACGGTCCACCATCACGTGGATGTTGCCCGTTTTACGCGACGCGATCTCCGTCAGACGATCCGCAAGAGCACCGTCGTCAACTACGCACTCCAGAGGGACCTCTACGTGCCACGCTGGATGAGTCCACTCCGAGTCGTCGAGAGTGCATTGGGCCGACTGTGGCGGATTCTGGGTGTCCCGCGGAGAGGCCGGGAGGGACGCCTCGTGGCGTTGTACGGCCTGAGGGCCGACATCAGCCTGCTGCGGCTCATAGCCAGCGAGTACCTGGATCGTCTTCGGCTGACGGGTTGACTTCTTCGGCTGTCAGGCTCGGATCGATGGCTACCGCGACGCCAGGCGGATCTCCTCGGTGTCTCGCAGGATCTTCGCCATCCGCATGTCCCAGGTGTGATCCCGGAGTACGCGGGCGCGAGCAGCCGTCCCCATGGCGCGGCGCTGGGCATCGTTCTCGAGGAGGTTGAGCGCCGTGTCCGCGAGCCCTTCGGGGCCGTCGAATGTGGCGATCTCTACTTCCGGCGTGAAAAGACCGTGCAGACTGGTTTGCGCCTCAATCAGGGACGGTACTCCGCAGGCGGCAGCCAGCAGCGTCCTGGGTGTGATGCGGCACGTCTGGTGAAACGGGTTTCCAGGTTGCTCGACGCGAGCGAAGTCGATGGAGAGTCGAGCGGCGCCGAGCGCCTGGGAAAGCGCCGCCGGTGTGTCCAGCTCTCTCAGGGTCTGAAGGCGCCACTGGTGCTCGGCACGGTGGGCGTGAACCGTCAGGTTGCACCTACGTGCCAGCCTTGTAAGCGCATCTTCGCGGTATTCGCTCCATTTGCCGACGAAGATCACATCAATGGTCTTGTCCTTGCGGGTCGGCTGGAACAGGTCCGGATCGACGGCGTGGTCGCAGCGACGGACCGTGAGTCCACGAGACCGGTACCAGGGGAGGGTCTGTGGGTCCTGGGTGTAGAAGAGATCGAAGTCGGGGGCGATCTGTACCGAGGCCGAGATCCCGAGCGGATCTGAGAGGGCCATGCCGACAAAGACAGTGGAAGAAGGGAAGGCCTGTCGTGCTACCTCGGAGATCGTGAGAGCACCGCCGAGACAAACCACAACGTCCGGCTGGAACCTCTGAGCCGTCTCTATGACCGGCTCATTCGGGACCACGGCCGGCGCTACAGCCCCGGTCGGTATGAAACCGGGCAGCGTATACGGCTCGATCAGCGCGACGGTTGCGATACGGCGGAGAGCGGAGATCGGGGGGAGTAGGTTGTTGGCAAAAGGAGGCTGGGAGACGTTGGCGAAGACGGCGATCTTCGAATCGGAAGTGGCAGTCCGGCTCATGATGCCGAGTATACGGTGGAACAGGGAGCCGGGCCCGAGGGCCCGGCTCCGGTCATGCCGTTGTGTGGCGGTTTACTTGG
>CAZKGM010000035.1:0-36991 GCA_964552395.1 uncultured Thermoanaerobaculia bacterium
AACGAAGAAGGAGGGCCCGTGCCGCCGCAACCCACCGGGCGGGCTTAGCTTGCGGACGGTACCAGTGTTTCCGGCCGGGTCTCTAGGGGCTGCGTGCACGACCTTCTCGCCTCGGTCTCACCGTGGAACCAGCGGACTCCAGGAAGGGCTCATCCTGCTCTGCGGCTCCGGCTGACCGTGCTCCGCGGCTCTGGCACTCGGTCGGTTGTGCAGAGTATACCGCCTTGCATCCTGCTCGAGAGCTGAGCGGCGACTCCAGCTCTGAAATACTGCGTCTGTATCTCAGGTTCATGCCTGTGAAGGGAGAAGCTGGATCTATGCGTGGAACGAGCGAGCTCGAGAGCTTTCTGGAGTCCCGGTTGCCGGGCGCGATCGTCGAGGTTCGCGATCTGACGGGCACGGAGGATCACTTCGGCGTTCTCGTAGCCAGCGATGCCTTTGCCGGGAAAGGGCTGCTCGAGCAGCACCGCGTGGTGATGGCGTTGCTGAAGGACCACCTTGACCGCGCCGAGGTTCACGCGGTCAAGCTCAAGACGATGACCCTCGCAGCGTATCAGCAGCGAGGTGGCGGGGAGGTGCGAACGTGAGTGGAACCCATCCGTTTCGGATCGCATCGCAAGCAACCGATAACCCCAGGAACGGCCGGCCGGTGCTGGAGACGCATGCCGGAGTCGCGGCTCTCGAGCGTGTCGATCGTCTGGTCCGTTCGGGGCCGGTCTTCCTGTTCATCAAGGGCACGCCGGCAGAGCCGCGGTGCGGTTTCTCGGCCAACGTCCTGCGCATCATCGAATCGCTCGCCGTTCCCTACCTGACCTTCGATGTTCTGTCGGACGAAGGCGTCCGTGCGGCGGCCAAGGAGTACGCGTCGTGGCCGACGTTCCCACAGCTGTACGTGCGTGGAGAGTTCGTGGGCGGCAACGATATCGTCAGTGAGCTCGCGGCCGACGGCGAGCTGCAGCGACTGCTGAGGGGCAAGAACGATGAGTGAAACTGCGTTCGCAGGGTCCCGCCGATCTTCCGCCGAAGAAACCATGGTTGTCACGATTTCGGAGCGGGCGAAGACCGAGATTCGGGAGATCGCCGCGCGCGAGAACACCGGCGCCGAGGTCGGTCTGCGCCTGGGCGTGATCGGCGGCGGCTGCTCCGGCCTGTCATATCAGATGGAGCTCGGCGCCCGGCGCGAGCACGATCACGTCCAGATGCTCGGCAGCCTCCCGGTGTACATCGATCCCAAGTCGGCCGTCTACCTCAAGGGAACCACTCTCGACTTTGACGGTGGGCTCAACGGCAGGGGCTTCGTGTTCTCGAACCCGAACGCGCGCAACACCTGCGGCTGTGGCGAGTCCTTCTCCATCTGAGGTCCTGGCCCGAGCCGGCGGCATCACGGTGTTCCCGGGCTGGGTCCTGCTGGCCGTGTCCGGTTCGGACGCCGAGCGCTTCCTGCATGCCCAGCTGACCTCCGACGTGCGGGCGCTCGACAACGGGAGATCGCAGGTGACGGCGCTGCTGGACGCCAGCGGCCGCCTGCGATCCTACGGCTATCTGTTGCGCCGCGGCCAGAGCTTCCTGTTTCTGCTGCCCGACTGTGTGGCCGGCGCTACGCAGGCTGCGCTAGAGGCCAGCATCATCGCCGGCGACGTCACGGTCGAGGGGGTGGCCGTCCCCGAGATGCGGCTGGCCCTCGGCCCGCGCGCTCTGGTCGCGCTCCCCGAGCAGCCCGCCGAGACGGTGTTCCCGCTCGAAATCTACGCCCATCGTGGCTTCGTGACCTGGGGCGAGGCGCAGCTGGACCTTCCGCCTCTGCCGCCCGAGCTGCTCGAGGCGCTGCGGGTTCTGAGCGGTCTGCCGGCATGGGGTGTGGACGTCAGCGACGGCCAGCTCGTCAGTGAGACCGCGCTCTTGCGCAGCGCCGTCAGCTTCAGCAAGGGCTGCTACCTCGGCCAGGAGACCGTAGCCAAGGTGAGCTCGCACCGCGGCGCAGCTCATGCGGCAACGCTACTGCGCGTTCAGAGCGAGCCGAGCCGGCCCCGGCAGCTCGTCGGCTGCCAGCTCGAGGCCGAGGGCAGAAAGGCCGGGCCGGTGCTGGCAACGGCAAGGTGGGACGGCGAGCTGTTTCTCGAGGTTTCGCTGCACCGGGACCTGCGCGTGCGGGGTCGGCGGCTGGAGCTGGCCGTGGAGGGGGAGCCCGCATTCGCCGCCCGCGTAGAGGATCTCCCGTACCTCGAGGTCCGGAGGCCAGAGGAGCACGCTGCCGAGCTGTGGCGAGAGGGGGTCGCTTGTTTCGCCGCCGATGACGAGGACGGAGCGATCGCCCTGTTGGAAGGAGCCATCGCCGTGTGCCCCTCGTTCGCCGATGCCTACGAGTCGTTGGGGGTCATTCACGGGCGCCGCGGCGACCTCGAGCGGGCGATCGACCTCATGCACGGGCTGCTCGAGGTCGATCCCGGGTCGGTGATGGCGCACTCCAACCTCTCCCAGTACTACGGCCGCCTCGAGCGTATCGAGGAGGCCGAGGACGAGAAGCGCCTGGCGGCAGTCGCGGGGATGCGGCAGCAACGCCGGGACCGGGAGTCCGACCAGGAGGCGCAGGCCGGGCGCGAGGCCGAACAGGCCGACGACCACCGCCGCGAGGAGATGCTACGCCGGGTGCTTGAGGTCGATCCCGACGATGCCTTCGCGAACTTCGGTCTCGGCGAGCTACTCCTCGCCCGGGAGCGCTCGGACGAGGCCATCGCCCATCTCGAGCGGGCGCTCGACTCCGACCCGCAGCATCCGGCAGCCTACCTCGCGTTGGGACGAGCGCTGGCGGCGCAGGGGCGGCGGGACCGGGCCGCGGCCGTCTGGGCGCACGGCGTCGGCGTCGCCGCCTCCCGCGGCGATGTCGCCGTCGCCAACACCCTTCAGAGCCTGCTTGGCGGCTAAGGTCCGCGTGGATCAGGCGGTCTCCATACCGGAGCTGGGTTGTCGTGAGGTGAGGGCCGGACCGCGAAGGGCTGCAGTTGTAGACTCTCTACGGAAACAGAGTGTGATCCGCAAGCTGTCAAGGGAGGCATTATGAAGACCGTTGTCGTCACCGTGCTCATTCTCATCGTTCTCGCCGTGGCCGGCGCGTTGTTCCTGGCCTATTCTGGGGTGGTCAACGTCGCCGCCGACCAGAAGGCACCGGCGGTCGTCGACTGGTTCCTCGGCACGACGAGTGATCACGCCGTAGCGCGTCGCGCCGCGACCATCCCGGTCCCCGACCTGGGGAGCGCCGACATGGTGCGCGAGGGGTACGAGCACTACCACGAGATGTGCGTGGGCTGTCACGGTGCTCGCGGCCTCGAGCAGTCCGAGGTAGCCCGGGGACTCAACCCCGAGGCGCCCGACCTGGCAGCCCCCGATGCGCCCGATCCTGCGGAGGAGTTCTGGGTGGTCAAGCACGGGATCCGGATGACCGGCATGCCGGCGTTCGGACCGACTCACTCCGACGACAAGATCTGGGACATCGTCGCCTTCCTGCAGCGTCTCAAGGGCATGTCCGCGGCCGACTACGCCGCCTTCGGGCAAGAGCAACCCCAGGCGGTAGTCGGCGCCGATCAGGAGCGCGGCCAGGACTGAGAAGACTCACCACGCAAAGAAGACTGTTCGCTCCTACTGTTGCTGGCGTTGCTCTCAGTTCACTTGCCGCTGCAAACGGAGCGTGAGGCGGTAGTCGTCGGGCTCGATCTGCTTGCCGGCCTCGGGGTAGGGATCAAGGGCGACGAGCACGAGCTCGCCGGCCGCGGTGGCGACGCGCCGAGGGTCGAGAGTCGTGTTCAGGGCGACCTCGCGCTCCTCGTCACGCTCCCGCAGTTGCAGGCGGACACGCGCGTTGCCCGCCCAGACGCACCTGGCGCCCTTCGGGCAACGGCTGTCCTCGGCGACAGCCATGAAGGTCACGCACACGCCGCCGTCGGCAGTGGCGGCCGTACCTCCGGGGACGAGGCGGACTTCCTCGCCGGGACGCAGGGGCGCTGTCTGCGACGAGTACGATGCGGCTGCTGCCATGAGGAACACGGCCTGGACGGCGATGAAAAGAGCGGACGGCATGGGTGCATTCTACACCTCGCGACGCGTCCGAATACCGGTTCCCGGTGGTGTCGCCGCCGGAATGGTACCCTCTGCACCGTGACAGCGTGGCTCGCTATCCCGGCCGTGGTGGTCCTGCTGGCGGTTGTCGGCATGACGGCGGTGTCGCGCCACTACCGGGTGCCGCAGGTTCCGCACCGCAGGACGCCGGCGACATTCGGGATCGCGTTCGAGGGAATCCGGTTCCCAACGGCGGGCAACCGCACCCTGCACGGCTGGTGGATTCCTCTCGAGCAGGCTTCTGAGGGAAGCGCTCCGACCCTGGTACTGGTGCACGGCTGGAGCCGGAACGTGGAGCGGATGCTGCCGTTTATCCGCGTGCTCCACGCCGCGGGGTACCAGCTCTTGGCGTTCGATGCCCGCGGCCACGGCAGCTCCGATGCCGACAGCAGTCCGAACATGCTCAAGTTCTCACAGGACATTCGCGCCGCGCTTGACGAGGCCGAGAGGCGGGGAGCGGATGCGGGTCGCCTCGGGGTTCTCGGGCTGTCGGTCGGCGGTGCCGCCACAATCCACGCCGCGGCTCAGGACCGTCGCATTCGCGCCATGGTGACGGTCGGCGCGTTCGCCAACCCGGCCGACCTCATGCGCCGGGAGCTTCGGGCTAAGGGTTCCCCGGGGCTCGTCATCCCAGTCGTGCTGCGGTATGCCGAGCACACCATCGGAGCGCGACTCGACGTGATCGCACCGGAGCACCAGATACCCCGGATCTCGGTGCCGGTCCTGCTCGTACACGGCCTCGATGACGTGATCATCCCGGCGGAGAACGGCCGCCGGCTTGCGGCGGCCGGCGGTGACAACGTCAAGTTGCTCGAGCTCGCCGGGCGTGGCCACTCGGACTGCAACCGGGACCCGAGGTTCTGGCCGGAGGTCACCCGGCACCTCGAAGCCGCGCTGACCCGGTCGACGAGAACTACGAGCTCCCCCGGTCTCTTCACGAGCGTTTGCCGCAACAGCGGAGAAGAGTGAACCACAGAGGCACAGAGGACACAGAGAAGGACACAGAGAGAGAGCCTCGTAGTCTGAGGGGCTCCAGAGCATGGTGCGCTCGATCGGGCGTACCGTCCTTGATGTTTCTCTGAAGGGCGTTCACGAGCCGTAGGCGCCGGCGAGAAATGTCAAGGGGGGGGTCCTCGGCCCTTGGCGATGAGAGTATTGGCCTCACGATTGAGGGGGGCGTCTCGAGCGATTCCCGGCGGTCGGCGGGAGGGCGAAGATTCCCACTCTTGGCCTTGCGACCGCCGGAAATTGTGAGACGGACGGCCGCCAGGCGACCGCGCGGCCGCCGTAGCTCCAGAGAAACCCGCCCCACCCTTCCGGAGAACCTCGGCGCGCTGGCTGGCGAATCGCCGGTCGCAGTAGCTCGCGAGCGGATGATCCGGGCTACCGCAGGGCGGCGGCGACCTCGGCGAGCAGACGGTCCGGCATAACGGGCTTCTGCAGCCCGGCCTCCGGCAGCAAGAGTGAGGCGTCGACTTCAAAGGCCCGGACCAGCTCCTTCACCTCCCGGTGCTCGAACGGCATGCCGCTGATCAGGAGCACGGGAATGGCCCGGTGCTGCGGGCTCGAGCGCAGCTCGACGAGGAAGGCGGCACCGGAGTCTTCGCCCAGCTCGAGGTCCAGGGTGAGGAGGTCCGGGGCGCAGCGGGCCAGGGCCGCGCGAGCATCGCTCAGGGTGGCTGCTACCTCCACCTCGTAGCCGGCCGTCTTCAGCACCCGAACCATGGAGTCGGCACAAGTTGGGTCGTCCTCGATGACGAGGATCTTGTGGCTGGTCTCTTCGCTCGGCGTCATCGTGATCCCTCCGCGATTCCACGTCCGCCCGGCCGGCTGGGCGCCGCCTCTGCCGTTGCTCGTTACCATCCCACCCTGCACACGGCCTCCGACTGCGCACCGGCGCAGCCGCGCCTCAGCTCACGAACCTGCCCATCCCCGACGTCGGACCACGGCACCGTTGGGCTGAAGGGCCGTCGCGGGGCGCCTGCGTTCCATGTGTTTTCTCCAGCCTAGCACAGGAGAGGGGCACGCGCCGGGCGTGGCGTCGGCGGCGGATGGCAGTCCCATTCCAGGCCGGCGCAGGAAGGGCGGGTAAGATGGGGCTCGGAGGTCCCGATGCCCGAGGTCGCGTTCACGCTCAACGGCCTGCCCAGGCTGGCGTCGTACGAGGACGGAATGCACCTGCTCGACGTCCTGCGGGAGGTGTGCGGGATCACCTCTGTCAAGGATGGGTGCTCACCGCAGGGGTTCTGCGGTTGCTGTACGGTCCTGCTCGACGATCGTCCGGCACTCGCCTGTCTGCTCGACCCGGAACGGGTCGAGGGCCGCCAGGTCGTGACCTTGGAGGGGCTTCCGGAGGCCCAGCGTCGGGTCCTCGCACAGGCGTTTGTGAGCGAGGGGGCCGTCCAGTGCGGGTTCTGCACGCCCGGCATCGCCGTCCGCGCGGCGGTGCTCATGAATCGGGGGCTGACCGGAGACCCCGAGCGGGTGCGCCGCGCGCTGCGCAGCCATCTCTGTCGCTGCACCGGCTACCACCGTATCGTCGACGCGATCCGGACGGCCGGCGAGACATGGGCGACGGGCGAGGAGCTGCCCGTCGGCAACCCGCGGCGGGCCGGGTTCTTCGGCGAGAGCCTGGGACGGGGCCGTGACCCGGAGGCGGCGGCGGCGGTGCGTGCCGGTGGTGTCGGCGATGACGCGCCGCGCGTCGAGGGGCCGCAGCATGTCCTCGGAGAGAAGGCTTTCGTGGCCGACATCACCGTGCCGCGGATGCTGCATGCGGCGGTGGTGCTGGCGGCGCACCCGCGCGCGGAGGTGGTACGCATCGATACGTCGGCGGCTGCCCATCTTCCCGGCGTGGTCCGGGTGCTGACCGCGGCCGATGTGCCGGGCAGGCGCTCGGTCGGCCTGATCGTTCACGATTGGCCGCTGCTGGTGGCCGAAGGCGAAACCACGCGCTACGTGGGCGATGTGCTGGCGGTGGTGGTGGCCGACACCCAGCACAGGGCCCGCGCGGCGACTCAGTCGGTGCGGGTGGAGTACCGGGTCCTCGAACCCATCACCGACCCGCAGGCGGCGCTCACGCCCGATTCTCCCAAGATCCACCCCTCGGGCAACCTCCTGGACGTTTCTGCCTACTCGCGCGGCGACGTCGAGCCGGCGCTCGCCGGCTCCGTCCACGTCATCGACGAGACATTCACGACCCAGCGAATCGAGCACGCCTTCCTCGAGCCGGAGGCGTGCCTCGCCATCCCGCGGGAAGGCGGCCTGCGGGTGCTCTCCCAGGGGCAGGGGGTGCACGATGACCAGCGCCAGATCGCCGCCATCCTCGGCCTCGAGCTCGAGGATGTCGAGGTCGAGCTGGTCACCAACGGCGGCGCCTTCGGCGGCAAGGAGGACCTGTCGATCCAGGGTCACGCGGCGCTGGCCGCCCGCCTGTTGGACCGGCCGGTGCGCCTGGTCCTGACCCGGGAGCAGTCGCTGCGCCTGCACCCGAAGCGCCACCCGATGACCATGCGCTACACGGTCGGCGCCGATGCGGACGGCCGACTGACCGCGCTGCGGGCGCGGATCGTTGGGGATACCGGCGCCTACGCCTCGGTTGGGGCGAAGGTGCTGGAGCGGGCCGCCGGCCATGCCTGCGGCCCATACCGGGTTCCGAACGTCGACGTCGAGGCTCGTGCCGTCTACACCAACAACCCGCCGTGCGGCGCGATGCGCGGGTTCGGGGTCAACCAGACCGCGTTCGCCATCGAAGGTGTGATGGACCGCCTGGCGGAACGGGTGGGCATCGACGCCTGGGAGATCCGCGCCCGCAACGTGCTGCGGCCGGGAGACCGGTTCGGAACCGGCCAGCGCATGGGCGCCAGCTGTGGCATCGAGGCGACCCTGGAGGCGGTGAGAGAGGTCTACCGGGGTGCGCGGCTCGCCGGCATCGCCTGCGGCATCAAGAACACCGGGATCGGCAACGGTATGGCCGACATCGGGCGGGTCCTGCTGAGAGTGACGGATGGCCGCGTGGAAGCTCTGACCGGGTTTACCGAGATGGGCCAGGGGCTGCATACCATCGTGCGCCAGGTCGTCTGCCACGAGACGGGCCTCGCGCCCGATCGGATCACGGTGCGGACGGTCAGCCATCCGGCGGTGGAGTGCGGCATGACCACCGCCTCGCGGGCCACGGCGCTGTCGACGGTCGCGGCCCAGCGCGCCGCTCGTGCCCTCGTCGAAGCAATGGCGGGCGGCGACCTCACCGGGCTCGAGGGACAGGAGTTCATCGGCGAGTACGTCTGCGACTTTACCGTCGCCCCCGGCACCGAGGTCGAGAACCCGGTGACCCACCTCACCTTCGGCTACGCCACCCAGGTCGTGATTCTCGGCGACGACGGACGCATCGAGCGGATCGTGGCGGTCCACGACGTCGGCCGCGCGATCAACCCGCAGCTCTGCGCGGGGCAGGTCGAGGGTGGTGTCCACATGGGCCTCGGGTACGCCCTCAGCGAGGAGCTGCCGTGCGAGGACGGGCGGCCGGTGAGCCTGCGTCTGGCCGATCTCGGAATCGTCCCCGCCGACCGCATGCCGCCGGTCGAAGTCATCCTGCTCGAGATCCCTGACGAGGTCGGCGGCTACGGCAGCAAGGGGGTCGGCGAGATCGGCCTGGTGCCGACCGCGGGCGCGGTGGCCTCGGCGCTCCACGCCAGAGACGGAGTGTGGGCGACCTCGCTGCCGCTGCGCATCGACGACCTGCTTCCCGATCCGCGGCGGTCGCGCCGGGCGCCGTCGCCGGGGGCGACCGGGTGAGCGACCGTTTCCGACCCCCGTCGTTCGCGGCGCTGGCACGCTGGATCCTGACCGATCTCGAGCGGCGGCGGACGGTGCTCGACCTGCCGGCCGAGCTCTGGCTGGAGCCGCCCGCCGACGGCGCCCTTCGCCTCCGGAGGGCGGGTGAGGTGCGCGGCACGCCGTTCGGTGTTGCCGCCGGCCCCCACACCCAGCTCGCCGGCGGCATCGTGGCGTCCTGGCTGTGCGGCGGGCGCACCATCGAGCTTAAGACCGTGCAGCGGCGGGCCGTTGAGGTCAGCCGCCCGTGTATCCGGATCCGCGACGAGGGGCTCAACGTCGAGTGGTCCCAGGAGCTGACCCCGGAGGCGTCGTTCGACCAGTACCTGGACGCATGGGTGCTCATCCACGCTCTCCACCGGCGGCTGGGATGGGCCGGTTCCGGTCCTGAAACCGCGTTCGACGTCAGCGTCGGCTACGACCTCGAGGGGCTGCTCTGCCCCGACATGCAGCGCTACCTGGAGCTGGTGCAGGACGCCGGACCGCGGCTCGAGCAGCGGCTGGCGGTGCTGGCCGAAATCGCGCCCGACCTCGCGGGTCTCGAGGTGCCGCGGCGGCTGGCCGCCCACGCGACGATCTCCACCCTCCACGGCTGCCCGCCGGAGGAGATCGGTCGCATGGCCGGCCACCTGATGGAGGAGCACGGCCTGCACACGCGGGTCAAGCTCAACCCGACGCTGCTCGGCGCCGAGGCCGTTCGCGGCCTGCTGCACGACCGCCTCGGTTTTGTCGAACTCGAGCCCGATGACGAAGCGTTCGCCAACGACCTCGGTCTCGACGACGCGGTCGACCTCGCCGGCGAGCTCGAGGCTGTGGCGCGACGGTGCGGCGTCGAGCTCGGCCTCAAGCTGTCCAACACGTTGCCCCTGTGCCACCACGGCGACGTCTTTGCCGCCTCCGAGGAGAGGATGTACCTGTCGGGCCGTCCCCTCCATCCGCTCACGGTGCAGGCGGCAGCCGAGCTGAGCGCCCGCCTCGGGCCGCGGATCTCGATCTCCTTCTGCGGCGGCGCCGACGCCTTCAACTCCGCCGAGCTGGTCGCCTGCGGCCTGACGCCGGTCACGGCGTGCTCCGACCTGCTGCGGCCGGGCGGCATCTCACGTCTTGCCCAGTACGCGGAGGTGACGCGCCGGGAGATGGCCGCCGCCGGAGCCGGGGATCTTCCCTCGTTCGTGCTGGCGTCGGCACGCCGCACGGATTTCGCCGGCGACGACGTCGCCGCGGCCGCCGCGCACAACCTCGAGCTCTACCGCCTGCACGTGCTCGACGACCCGGCCTACCGCCGGGACAGCTTCCACCGTCCCGGCGCCAAGGGGTGGCGCGCCCTCGGCCTGTTCGACTGCATCGTCGCACCGTGCGTTGAGGTCTGCGACATAGGTCAGCAGGTTCCGGAGTACATGCGCCGTGTGGCGGCCGGCGACACGGAGGGCGCCGCCGCGGTGATCCGCGCCGACAACCCACTGCCGGTGGTCCTCGGTCGCGCCTGCCATCACCCGTGCGAGGACCGCTGCGTCCGCGGCCAGTACGACGAGCCGGTGGCGATCCGGGAGATCAAGCGGTTCGCCGTCGAGGAGGCGCGACCGCCGGCGCCTCCGGCGCCGCTGCGGCAAGGCCCGCGGGTGGCGGTGCTCGGCGGCGGCCCGTGTGGACTGGCCGCGGCGTGGGAGCTGCGTCGCGCCGGGGTTCCGGTGACCGTGCTGGAGGCCCGGGAGGAGGCCGGAGGAATGGTGTCGGCGACCATCCCGGGCTTTCGTGCTCCGTCCGCGGCCATCGAACGCGACCTGCGGGTTCTGGCCGCGGCGGGCGTTGAGGTCCGCTACGGCGTGCGCTTCGGTACCGACCTCGATCTCGAGGACCTCCGCGGGGAGGGCTTCGAGAAGATGGTCCTGTCGGCGGGAGCGCAGCGGGGCGCCCGTCTCGGGATCCCGGGGGAGGACGCCGACGGAGCGTGGGACGGCCTCGAGCTGCTGCGGCGCGCGCGGCGGGGCGAGCCGATTGAGCTCGGCCGGCGCGTAGCAGTGATCGGCGGCGGCGACGTCGCCGTCGACTGTGCTCGCACCGCGCGCCGCCTGGGCGCCGAGCATGTGGACCTGGTCTACCGGCGCCGGGTCGTGCACATGCCGGCGCAGCTCGAGGAGGTGCGGGCGCTCGGGCAGGAGGGGATTGAAATCCGCGAGCTCCTTGCGCCACTGGCAATCGAAGCCGTGGACGGCCGAGTGCGCGGCCTCCGCTGCCAACGGATGCGTACCGGCGGCGCGGGCCCGGACGGCCGGCCACGTCCGGAGCCGGTCACGGGTGAGACCGACGAGATCGCTGTCGACACGGTGGTGGTGGCGATCGGGCAGGAGGCCGCCGCTGATCTGGATCGGATCCCGGGTCTGAGCCGGACCCCGGCGGGGTGGGTCGAGGCCGACCCCACCACCGGCCGCACCACCGTGCCCGAGCTGTGGGCGGGCGGCGACGTGGTGCGGGGGCCTGCCTCGATCGTGGCGGCGTGCGGTGACGGCCGCCGCATCGCCGCCGACATCCTGCGGGGGGCTGGGATCGTGCTGCCGGCGCCGGCGCCCCCACGAGGCGGCGACATGGTTGACCTCGTGCGCCTTCTCGGCGAGCGTGCGCGGCGTGTGCGCCGCGTCGGGGTGCCGGAGGCTCCCTCGGGCCACCAGCTTGGTTTCGGGGAGGTCGTCGGCACGCTGTCCGAGGGGGAGGCGAGGCGGGAGGCCGCACGCTGCGTCGAATGCGACCTGCTGTGCTCGACCTGCGCCACGGTCTGTCCCAACCGCGCCTTCTTCACCTACCAGGTGGCCCCCTTCAGCGTCAACTTGCCGCGGCTGAGGATCCACGACGGCCACCTCGAGCGTAGCGGCCGAGAGCGCCGCCGAGTTGCGCAGGAGCATCAGGTTGCGGTTGTCAACGACCTCTGCAACGCCTGCGGCAACTGTGCCGAATTCTGCCCCACGGCGGGCGCACCGGAGCAGGACAAGCCGCGCATCGTCCTCGATCCGGCGGCCTTCGCCGCCCTGGATGACAACGTCGTCCTGCCCGCCTGGGGAAACGGCCAGCTCGAGCTTCGGGCCCGCTATCGAGGCGCGGAGCACAGCCTCGCGTGGGGCCCCAACCTCCGCTACACGGGGCCCCAGGTTACCGCCGAGCTCGATCCGGAGACCGCTGAGGTGACGGCGCTGGCCACCGCACCGGAAGCTGCCGATGGCATCGATGTCGACTGGGGGCCCTGCATGGTCCTGCTGGTGCTGGGACGCGGGCTTCTCGCTTCGGCGCCGGGTCTGCTCGCGGCAACGGAGTTGGGACTTCCGCAGCGAACACGGGCTTTCACGTGAGCCGGTTCCTGCGCTATCGTTGATGACGTGAGAACCCGGCTCCTCAACCTGGTGATTCCGGCGAGCGGTGATGAGCGGCGCGCCGCCGAGCTGCTCCTGGAGGATGGGCGAATCGATGCCGTCCTCGACCCGGGAGCGGAGGTGCATGCGGACGAGGTCGGCGACCTCGGCGGCGCCCTGGTGCTCCCCGGTGCAATCGATTGCCACGTACACTTTGACGACCCGGGCTTTACCCAACGCGAGGACTTCGCCTCCGGCAGCCGGGCGGCGGCCGCGGGCGGCGTCACCTGCATCGCGGACATGCCGTGCACCTCGATCCCGCCGGTGACCGAGGTTGACGCCCTCGACGCGAAGCTGGCGGTGATCCGGCCCAAGGCTCTGGTCGACTTCATGCTGTGGGGCGGGGTCTCCGCCAACGTCATGGAGAGGCCGGGCTGGGCGCGCAGGCTCGAAGAGCTGGTGGAGGCCGGGGTGGCCGCGGTCAAGATTTACCTGCTCTCCGGGATGGAGACATTCCGTGATCTCGACGCCGGCCAGGCGCGTCGGGTCCTGGAGGTGACCGCCCGGCTCGGCGTTCCCGTCGGGGTCCACGCAGAGCAGCGTTCCCTGGTCAGGGAGCTGACGGCGTCCGCCCGCGTGCGCGGCGGCGACGCCCCTCTCGACTATGCGGCGAGCCGGCCCGCGGAGGCCGAGGTGCGCGCGGTCGAGACCGTCATCGGCCTTTGTCGGGCCACCCGCGCCCGCATTCACCTCGTGCACCTTGCCTCCGGCCGGGCGCTTGACCTGGTGACCGCGGCGCGGCAGGAGGGGCTGCCGTTGACGGCGGAAACGTGCCCCCATTTCCTCGCCCACACGGTGGACGATCTCGAGCGGCTCGGCTCGCTGCTCAAGACGGCGCCGGTTGTGAAGTCTGCCGCGGACCGCGACCGCTTGTGGCGCGGCCTCGCCGGCGGAGAGCTGCAGCTGGTGGCCTCCGACCACGCCGCCGGGGTGTGGCCGGAGGAGAAGCATACCGGCTCGATCTGGAGTGACTACGGCGGCGTGCCGGGCGTCGAGCTGATGCTCCCATACCTGTACTCCGAGGGCGTGCGCCGTGGCCGTCTGACTCTCGAACGGCTGGTCGAGGTCGCCTCTGCGGCGCCGGCGGCGCTGCTCGGCGTCGGCCACAAGAAAGGGCGGCTGGAAGCCGGCTTCGACGCCGACCTGGCGGTGATCGACGAGAATGCCGAGTGGACCGTGCATGCCGAGGAGCTGCACAGCAAGAACCGCTACACGCCGCTCGACGGCTGGGCGTTCACGGGCCGCGTGCGGGAGACCTGGGTCCGAGGCCGGCGCGTCTTCTGTCGAGACGAGAACGGTGACGAGTGGTTCGCCGTACCTCCCACCGGATGTTGGATCCGACGCGGAGGCGAGGCATGAGCGCCGTCACGATCGCCGGCCCGGGGGTCGTTGTGACCGCCTTCGACGGCGGCAGGGTCCTGGAGCAGGCCGGTGTGGCCTGGGAGGGCGAGCGCGTCGTGGCGGTAGGACCGATGGAGAAGCTGCAACGGGCCTTCCCGAGCGCCTCCCGCCTGGATGCGCGGGGCGGCATGATCCTGCCCGGCCTCGTCAACCTCCACCACCACTTCTACTCGGCCTTGGTTCGGGGCCTCGACCCGGAGAGGCCCCTCGCCAGCTTCGGCGAGGTGCTCGATCACCTGTGGTGGCGGTTCGACCGCGCGCTCGGTCCGGAGACGGTGCGGTTGTCGGCCGCGCTGTCGGTAGCGGAGTGCATCTCGTGTGGCTGCACCACGGTCTTTGACCACCACTCGTCCCCCTCCTGCCTTCGCGGCAGCCTCGATCTGATCGCGGCCGCGGTGAAGGAAGGCGGAATCTCGGCGGTGCTGTGCTACGAGGCAAGTGATCGCAACGGGCATCGGGAGGCGCTTGCAGGTCTCAAGGAGACGCTGGACTTCGCGGTCCGCCACCGAGCGGACCCGCGTCTGCGCGGGATGGTCGGGCTGCACGCGTCGTTCACGGTCGCGGACAGCACGTTGCGCAGCGCAGCGCGGCGGCGTCCGGCCGGAGTGGGGGTCCACCTTCACGTTGCCGAAGGCAGTCTCGATGTCGACGCTTCCCGTCAGAGCTACGGCGCCGACCCGGTCGAACGCCTCGAGCGGGCGGGTCTTCTCGACCGGCACGCCTTCCTCGTTCACGGCGTTCACCTCGACACGACGGCTCTGGACGCGGTGGCGGATGCCGGAGCGGTGATCGTCCACAACCCGGAGTCGAACGCCAACAACGGCGTCGGCCGCCTGGACGTGGCCGCTGCGACCCGCCACGGGTGCGCGGTCGGGCTGGGTACCGACGGCATGTCCTCGAGCATGCTGCGGGCTCTGCGCGCCGCGTTCCTCAGCGCGCGGGGCGGCGCGAGAGACCCGTCGGCCGGTTTCGAGGCGGTCCCGTCGCTGCTGGCGACGAACGCCGCGGTTGCCGCCCGCGTCTTCGACGAGCCGCTTCTCGGCACGCTCGAGGCCGGTGCCCCCGCCGACCTCGCTGTCCTCGACGGGGTGCCGCCGACCCCGGTTGATGCCGGCAACGCCTTCTCTCACCTCGTCTACGGCGCGGCCGAGGCGCGGGTGCGTCACACGGTGGCTCGCGGGCGGATCCTCCTACGTGACTTTCAGCACACCTCACTCGACCCAGCGTCCCTGGCGCTCCTGGCGCGGGCGGCGGCACCGTCGCTGTGGCGGCGTTTCCGGGAGCTGTAGGTCCGGATCATTCACTTGCGGTCGACTGCGACATCGCTGTGCTCTTCGCGTCTCGCCTCTTGGGTGACTTCCCGGACCTCCTGTCTCAATCCCCCAATCCCTCAATCCCTCAGCAGAAGTGGATACCCCTCGACACAGCTACAGGGGAGTATTATGGAACTCACAAGCCCGTGTTGATGCTCGTGAGCTCGGGAGTACCCCGAGGGGAGGTTCATTGTGACGCCGTTGCTGGTCCTTGCCTACGTCGCGGCCGGAGCTGTCGTCGCCGGTGCAGCGTACCTGCTCTTCAGGCTCGTCCGTCCGGTCGTCGGGCGCAGGGGCAGGAGGTGGGTCGAGCGCTCCGAGGTGGACCGGCGCCGGCGGCAGGGCTCGGTCCCGAAGGAACGCCGCAAGGGACTCCGGCGCCAGGCGGACATCGCCAAGAAGTTTCTCGACCGCGTCGAGGGGTGAGGTTCTGACTGAGCCGGCGGCTCGCGCAGGTGCAGGCGGGGTCGGACCGCCCCTTGCCGCACATCGGCGTCAGAATCCGAAGCGGAACCCCTCCTGGTACGAGGAATCGTTGGTCGTGTTGTTGACGGTTGTCACGTAGGAGATGATCGCGCCCTCCGCGGACGAGACCCCGGCCCTGAGGATCAGGCCCTGCCGTTGACCGGCGGTGACCCGGGACAGAACGTCGTTGACCTGGACCATGTCGAACGGCTGCAGATCGACCGTGAACGAGGAGCTTCCCGGCGCGGGGGCGCCATCCGCAGTGAAGATCTCCACGAGCACGCTCTCGGCCACCGGGGAGACGTTCACGATTCCCATGTTGACGCGGTTGGAGTTGTTCTGGTCGACCACCATGCGCAGCGTCCCAGCCTGGCCCGTCCCGGCCACCGAGGCGCCAGTCAGGGGAATGCTGGGCACCGTCTGACCGTACTCGCCGCTGCCGTCCTTGCCGGGCGTCCAGGTGCGGCTGACGACCACCACCGGGCCATCGGCAAGGTAGTGGACGCTGCCCACGCCGGTGGTGTGGAACACGTTCGCCACGATGTCTGTCATCGAGACGACCGGCTGGTCGAGCGGAATGACGATGCTCTGGACGTTGGTATTGTCGTGGCCCGCCGAGTTGAACCACAGGTGAACGACACTCGCTCCCTGCTGGTAGATCCAGACGTCCGTGGTCCAGAACGAACTCAGCTTGCCGGTGGTGTGGGCCACAACCGGGATGTAGCCCTCCAGGTGGCCCGGCGCGGCGAGCGCCGGCGCCGCGATGGCTACCGATGCGACGAGAACGAGAGTGGCGAGAGCCTTCTTCATGGCCGGCGCCTCCTCATGGTCATGCCGCCCATCATGCCGCCGCCGTAGCCGCCGTCTCCGGTACCGGTTCCCATGAACCAGTCGTTCACCAGCACGACCACCACCAGGTTGCCGTCGGTGGCCGGCATCATCGGCCAGCCATCGGTGAAGGAGACGCTCCAGCGCTCGGTGCCGTCCGGCGCGAGGTCGATCAGCGACCGTGAGAGAGTCGGCGGAGAGCCCTGGTTCCCGGCAGTGCCCGTGAGGTTCATGTTAGAGACCAGCAGGCTGCCGTCATCGGCGACGATCATCATTCCCGACCGGCCGAGCATGGCGCCGCCCGATCCGATGCTGCCGCCGCCGTGGGCGAGGGCAAGGCCGCTGGTTCCGAGCGCGATGAGACTGAAAGCTGCAATCACGATTTTCCTCTTCACGGTTTCCTCCAGTAACGGTTCCTGAGTTGTCGGGCCACGCGGCGACCTGCCGCCGGGTGGTGAGCAAGCGAGAGAATGAGTGTTGGGGGGCAGCGGCTGCGCCCCCGGCAGCGACCCCGTGGCGCTCCTGCCGGGAGCGTGGGACAATGCTGGCCGTGGCTCCCGCCCGAAGCCCGGCACCGGCTCCCGGCAATGCCCAAAGACCCCATGTCAGTGGTCGTGAGGCGTTGACCCGGATGGCCTGGGTAGCCGTGTTCGGCTTCCTGTTGTTCGGCAACTGGGAGTGGCTGCAGACGCCGTTTTACGACAACGACGGGCTGTCTTTGACCACCGTCGTGTGGTATCGGCTCCATTGCACGGCGGTCGACGTCTTGATCCTCATCGCATGCGTGGCGGCGACCGGCCTGCTCGTCCGGAACCTCGGCTGGCTGCAGCATCCCCAGCCGCGTCACCTGGCGATCCTGGCCCTTCTGGGCACCTCCTATACGGGTCTCAGCGAGCAGATTAACGTCTCCATTCGTGGCAGCTGGGCCTACTCCTCGCTGATGCCGGTGGTACCCGGCACTAGCGTAGGCGTGGTTCCGTTGGCGCAGTGGCTGGTACTCCCGGCCCTGGCCGTCTGGCTCGCCTCGCGTCATCGCGGCTAGCTAGCACCCCTCCGGCGCGTCAGCCGGGAGTGGGAAAGTGCGCGTCACGAGGCAGCCTCCCCATAGACCCGCCCGACGGCCCGAACGATCTCATCGACGCTGCGGCCCTCCTGGAGGCGCTTCGCGATGAACGCCTTGACCTCATGCGCACCGCGGTCACGGCTGCAGTCGCAGTCGACCAGCCGGAGCTGGCAGTTGCCGCAGGGGCAGTCGACGAGCGCCGCGACCATGGCCAGGTCCGGCGCCGCCCGCGTGGGTACCGGCATCACCTCGGCCGCCGCCGTATTGGGCGGGCCGTAGCGCTTGGACATCTCGGCCACCGTCTGCTCGACGTCGAGCCCGCGGGCGAGGAGCTCTACGATGGCGGTCTTCATCTCCGTGGCGCCCTTCGGCGAGTCGCAGGTGCAGTCGGTCAGGTTACTCAAGTCGCAGCGGCCGCATTGACAGCGAAACATCTTCTCGACCTGGCCGACCCGCGGGTCTCTGAGCTCCGCCGACAGGATGTCGGTGTTGACGGATGGGAGGGTCGCTTGGGGTGCGGGAGGCGGCGCCGATCGATCGCGGATCACAATCACCATCGCGGTCATGCCGATGGCGACGACGGCGCCGATGATGAGCCAGCCGGGGTCGAGGCGTCTGTTGAGGACGTCTCGTCCGCCGGCCCGCGCCGGTTTGGCGGGTCGCTTTCTGTTCTTCTTAGTAGTCATGGTTCCTCACTCATCTCACACCGCCGCCCGGCGCAGCCTCAGGGCGTTGCTGACCACCGAGACCGAGCTGAAGCTCATTGCCGCGGCGGCGATGATGGGCGACAGCAGCAGGCCGAAGAACGGGTAAAGAACGCCGGCGGCGATCGGTACGCCCACCGAGTTGTAGGCGAACGCCCAGAACAGGTTCTGCCTGATGTTGCGCATGGTGGCGCGGGACAGCCGCCGGGCGCGCACGATCCCGCGCAGGTCGCCCTTGACCAGGGTCACGCCGGCGCTTTCCATGGCGATGTCGGTACCGGTGCCCATGGCGATGCCGACCTGCGCCTGGGCCAGGGCGGGCGCGTCGTTGATGCCGTCGCCGGCCATGGCTACGATCCGCCCTTCGCCCTGCAGGCGCTTGACGACCTCGGCCTTCTGGTCGGGCAGGACCTCGGCAATAACCTCGTCGATGTCGAGCTTGCGCGCCACCGCCTCGGCGGTTGTTCGGCTGTCGCCGGTGAGCATGACCACGCGCAGCTTCTCGTCGTGGAGCTCCTTGATCGCCTGCGGGGTGGTCTCCTTCACGGGGTCGGCCACCCCGACCAGCCCGGCCGCGGCGCCGTCGATGGCCACGAACATGACCGTCTGGCCCTCGGACCGCAGGGACTCCGCCCGCTCGGCGAGAGCGCCTGGGTCGGCGCCAAGCTGGTCCATGAGAGCATGGTTGCCGACGGCAACGGTATGCCCAGCCAGCTTGCCCATGACGCCCTTGCCGGTTACGGAATCGAAGTCCGAGGCGTCGGAGAGCGTGAGCTGCCGTTCCTTGGCGCCCTCGACAATGGCCTCCGCAAGGGGGTGTTCGCTGCCGCGCTCCAGACCGGCAACCAGCCCCAGTAGCTCGTCTTCACCGGTGGCGCCCACCGCGACGACCGTCTGCAGCTTGGGGCTGCCCTCCGTCAGGGTGCCGGTCTTATCCACGACCAGCGTATCCACCTTCCGCATGACCTCGATGGCCTCGGCGTTCTTGAACAGAACGCCGACCGTGGCGCCCTTGCCGGTTGCCACCATGATGGACATCGGCGTCGCCAGCCCGAGCGCGCACGGGCACGCTATGATCAGGACCGCGACGGCGTTGATCAGGGCGTGGGCCATTTTCGGGTCGGGCCCCCACAGGCTCCAAATGACGAACGTGATGACCGCGGCCGCGACCACGGTCGGCACGAAGTACCCCGCCACCTGGTCGGCGAGCTTCTGGATCGGCGCCCGGCTGCGCTGCGCCTCGGCAACCATCTGGACGATTCGGGACAGCAGGGTGTCGGCGCCGACCTTGTCGGCGCGGATGACCAGGCCGCCAGTCCGGTTGATGGTGGCCCCGATCACCCGGTCGCCGGTACCCTTGGTGACCGGGATCGGCTCGCCGGTGATCATGGCCTCATCGACGGAGCTGCCGCCGTCGATAACGACGCCGTCAACCGGGACCTTCTCGCCGGGTCGGACCCGCAGCCGGTCGCCCACCCGGACGGACTCCAAGGGGACGTCTTCCTCGGTCCCGTCGTCGTTGAGGCGGCGGGCGGTCTTGGGCGCCAGCCCCAACAGTGCCTTGATCGCGGCGCCGGTCTGGCTGCGGGCTCTGAGCTCCAGCACCTGGCCCAGCAGCACCAGCGTGACGATCACGGCCGCCGCCTCGAAGTAGACGGCCACGTTGCCCTGGGCGTCCCGGAAGGATGGTGGGAACAGATCCGGGAACAGGCCGGCGACCAGGCTGTAGAGGTAGGCCACTCCCGTGCCGAGAGCGATCAGTGTGAACATGTTCAGCGAGCGGTTGACGACCGACTGCCAGCCGCGGACGAAGAACGGCCAGCCGCCCCACAGCACCACCGGCGTCGCGAGCAGCATCTCCAGGTAGACCAGGGTGTGCTTGGAGACGCCTCCGGCGCCCACCAGGCCGGGCACGAGGTCGGCCATCGCCATTAGGAAGACGGGGACCGACAGCGCCAGGCTGACCCAGAACCGCCGCCGCATGTCCACGAGCTCCGCGCTCTCCTCCTCGTCGACGGTGACGGTGCGCGGCTCGAGCGCCATGCCACAGATCGGACAGCTGCCGGGCTCGTCGCGGACCACCTCTGGGTGCATGGGGCATGTGTACTCGACCTTGCTTGTTGACGTGACCGGCGCGACCGGCTCCAGGGCCATGCCGCACTTGGGGCACGATCCCGGCCTGTCGGCGCGCACCTCCGGGTGCATCGGGCAGGTGTACTGGGCAGCGGCCGGGACCTCGCACGTCGAGCAGCTGTCCGCGGCGCCGGCTGACTCGGCCGCTTCCTCGTGATGGCGGGGGGCATGCCCGGGCGCCGCCTTGTCGATGTACTTCTCGGGCGCCTCCGCAAACTTCTCGAGGCAGTGAGCCGAACAGAAGTAGATCATGGCCCCGCCGTGCTCGAAACTGTGTTTGGTGACGGCCGGGTCGACCTCCATGCCGCACACCGGGTCGGTCACGACGCCGGCCGCAGATCCGTTTGTGCCGGCATCCCCGGCGTGATCGTGGGCGCCTCGATGTGAATGGTCATGGTCGTGCATGCGTTCCTCCTCGAGCCGCTTCGGCCCAGCTCATCTCCGCAGCCCATTGAGCCGCGTCCGGTACTCGTCTTCATCGATCTCGCCGCGGGCATACCGCTCCCTGAGGATCTCCTCGGGGGTCTTTCCCCCCTCGCGGGGGTGTGAGGGCGCCACGACGGCGCGAATCACGACCAGCGCGACAACGAGCAACAGGACCGGCCAGATCCACATCCATCCCATTCCAAGTCCGAATCCACCGTGCATCGTCATTCTCCTTGTCTCCCGGCCGAGCCGGAGTCGTGCTGGGCTCTGCCAGGCCCAGGGGCCGGCCCGGCGCCGTTCGGCCGGCGCCGCGCCTGCCGCCGGTCCGTCACTTCTCCGGGGTCTTCGCCTCGCTTGCGGCCGAAGCGCCCTCCTTCTGTTGCATCATCTTCCGCATCATCTTGCACTTGGGCTTGGCGCCCTCGGACATGCCGCCCATCATCTCGGACATCATGCCCCCGTGCATCTGCATCATCATCTGGTGCATGGACTTGCGCTGAGCCACGAGCTCGTTCAGGAGCTCGGCCATGGCGTTCGTCTTGGCCTGGCCGCTGGCGGCGTTCATCCTGGTTGCCAGCTCGTCGAGCTTGGCGTCCATCTGCTGGCACTTCTGCATCATCTGCTGGTGCTCCTGCATCATGGCCTTGCACTTTTGGGGCATCTCCCCTTGCTCTTGCTGAGCCTGACCTTCCTGCTGATGCATCATCTTATGCATCATGGGCTTCTGCGGCGCGGCTTCGGTCGATTGTGAGAAGGCGAGCGGGGTTCCCAGGAGGATTCCGAGGGACAGCGCTGCGACGATGTGAAGGTTTCTCTTCGCGTTCATGATTCATCTCCCTTTCGTTCGGCGGCGGTGTCTACCGGATCGCCGAGGCTTGGGTACCCGCCGAGAGTATCGGTCAGGCACGGTTGGTACTGCCGCCGGCCATGCCCCAGTGCCTCCAGAAGAAGTTGTGTAGAGGCACGAAGAGGAGCCCGGCATAGGCCCCGAGCAGGAAGCTCTCGACCAGGCCGACCACAAAGCTCCCGATCGTGATCCACTGGAATCCGACAGCACCGCTTCGAGAGATGTGTGCATACGGAACCTTGCTCCCTGGCCGTGTTATGCCCCCCGGGCCCTGCGAGGCGCGCCCGGGGGGCGTGAACGATGAACCCTACTTCGATACGACTTCGCCGCAGCCGGCCATCTTCTGCCCCAAGTAGGGGTTGCCGATCTCACCGGCGGGCTGCAGCCAGCTCTTCTTGGCCATCGGGCAGTAGACGACGACGGGGCCGTCGCAGCCGGCCATCTCGCGGTAGCGCACCATCGCCTTGGAGAGGTCGCCAAAGGCGGCCCGCACGGCGGCAAGATCGGTGGCCCCGGCAAGTGCCTTCGCCGCCCTCTTGACCTCCGGCAGCAGCGCGGTGCACTCCGCCTTCTCGTTCGCCGGCACACCGGCCCGTGCGGTGGTGTCGAACCGGGCGGCCAAGGTGGCAGCCTCGGTGGCGATCGTCTTGGCATGCGTGGCAATGCCGGTGATGCTGTCGTGAAGCAGAGCCTGACGGATGGGCTCATAGTGGTCGATCATGGTGGCGAAGGCAGTGGTGAGACCGCCCTGCCCGGCGGCCGCAAGTGCAGGGGCGACAACCAGGGTCGCCAGAGTAACGAGAAGAACGAGTCGACGCATGGGTTCCTCCTTATCGTTGCAATGCCTCGAGGCCGTCGGCCCCGCTGCGGATCTTCACTGCCCGCTCGACGGGAGTGACGAACACGATGCCGTCACCGGGGTCGCCGGTACGGGCGGCGTTGACGATGACCTCGATGGCGGCGTCCGCGCAGTGGTCCTCACAGACCACTTCGAGCTTGGCCACCTCGGGGGTCTTCCTGAGCTCGCTCGGCGCCAGCGTGAAGAGGTAGGGCTCGTAGCCGTAGCCCACGCCATGCACCCGGGCAGCAGTAATCCCGGGCGCTCCCGACTTTCGCAGAGCTCGGATGACATCGTCGACCTTGGAGATGCGGATGTATGCCTTGATCTGTTTCATGGTCCCTCCCTTCAGCCGTCCACCGGAGCCGCCTCGTCTTCGCCGTGCGGGAACAGCGGGGAGCGCTTGAGCTTGATGGACCGCCAGATGAAGTAGATGGCCGGGAACACGATCAGCTCGGCGATGAACGAGCTGATCACGCCGCCGACCATCGGCGCGGCGATCCGCCGCATGACGTCGGCGCCGGCACCGGTGGCCCAGAGCACCGGGCCCAGCGAAAACAGGATCGCCAGCACGGTCATCATCTTCGGCCGAATGCGCTTGACGGCGCCGTGGTCGACGGCCTCGACGAGCTCGGCGTAGGTTGCCATGCGTCCCTCGCTGGACCAGCGCTCGAAGGCGATGTCGAGGTACAGCAGCATGACGACGCCGGTCTCGGCGGACAGCCCGGCGAGGGCGATCATGCCCACCCACACCGCGATCGACCAGTTGTAGTGGAGGTAGAACAGCAGCCACACCGAGCCGACGATCGAGAACGGGACCGCCGACAGCACGATGGCGGTCTTGATGATCGACTTGGTGTTGATGTAGAGGATGAGGAAGATCAGGAACAGGGTGATGGGCACGATCACCCGCAGGCGGGCCTTGGCCCGCTGCATGTACTCGTACTGGCCCGACCAGAAGATCGTGTAGCCCGCCGGCAGCTGGACCTGCTCGGCCACGGCCTTCTTGGCCCGATCGACCCACGTGCCCACGTCCGACGTCGTGAGGTCCACGTACACCCAGGCGTTGGGACGGGCGTTCTCGGACTTGATAGCGGGCGGGCCCTGGTGGATGCGGATGGCGGCCACCTGGTTGAGGGGGACCTGAGCGCCGGTGGCGGTTGTCACCAGGGTGTTTCCCAGCTCCTCCGGGTTGTCCCGGAGCTCCCGCGGGTAGCGGACGTTGATGGGGTAGCGCTCGAGGCCCTCGACCGTCCACGACACGTTCATGCCGCCGATCGCCGAAGAGATGACGTCCTGCACGTCACCGATGGTCAGACCGTAGCGGGCCGCGGCCTCGCGGTCGATGTCGAAGTCGAGGTAGTTGCCACCCATGACGCGCTCGGCGTACGCCGACAGGGTCCCCGGCAGCGGCTTAACGATGGCCTCGACCTCCTTGCCGATCCGTTGCAGCTCGTTGAGATCGGGCCCGGCGATCTTGATTCCGACCGGGGTCTTGATACCGGTCGAGAGCATGTCGATTCGGGTTTTGATCGGCATCGTCCAGGCGTTAGTGACGCCCGGGAACTGGATCGCCCGGTTCATTTCGTCGATCAGCTTGTCCTTGGTCATCCCCGGCCGCCACTGGGAGGGGTCCTTGAGCCGGATCGTGGTTTCGATCATGGACAGAGGCGCGGGGTCGGTCGCGGTCTCGGCGCGGCCGACCTTGCCGAACACGGACTCCACCTCGGGGAAGGTTTTGATGATCTTGTCGGTCTGTTGCAGCAGCTCCTTGGCCTTGGTGATGGAGATGCCGGGGAAGGTTGTCGGCATGTAGAGCAGGTCGCCCTCCCACAGTGGCGGCATGAACTCGGAGCCCATGCGCTTCATCGGCAGCCAGGTGACGGCGACGAGAATGATCGACACCACGACCACGGCCCACCGCCAGCGCAGGGCGAGGTTTAGGAACGGCGTGTAGACACGCTGCAGGACTCTCGAGATGGGGTGGGTCTCCTCCGAGTGGATCTTGCCTCTGACGAACCAGTACATGAGCACCGGGATGATGGTTACTGCCACCAGCGAGGCGAGGCCCACCGAGTAGGTCTTGGTGAACGCCAGCGGCTTGAAGAGGCGGCCCTCCTGCGCCTGCAGGGTGAAGATCGGCATGAACGAGACCGTGATCACGAGCAGGCTGAAGAACAGGGTCGGCCCGACCTCCTGCGCCGAGCGCAGGATGATCTCGAAGTGGCTTCGCTTGCCCCTCCACTCCTCGTAGTGCTTGTGGGCGTTCTCCACCATGATGATGGAGGCGTCCACGAGAACCCCGATGGAGATCGCGATCCCTCCCAGGCTCATGATGTTGGCGCCGAGGCCTTGAGCCTTCATGACGATAAAGGCCAGGAGGATCGAGATCGGGATCGAGAAGATGGCCACGAAGGCGGAACGGAAGTGGAAGAGGAAGATGATGCACACGAGGGCGACGATGATCAACTCTTCGATGAGGGTGTGTGTGAGGGTCTTGATCGAACGGTCGATCAGCCCGGTGCGGTCGTAGGCCACCGAGATCGAGACGTCTTTGGGCAGCCCTTGCTTGAGCTCGGCGAGGCGCGTCTTGACCTTGGCAATGGTGGACAGTGTGTCCGCGCCGTAGCGGACCACGACCACCCCGCCCACCGTCTCGCCCCGGCCGTTCCAGTCAGCCAGTCCGCGGCGGATCTCCGGCCCGATGGTGACGTTGGCAATGTCCTTGACCAGGATCGGGGTGCCGCCGGGCCCGACCCCCAACGGGATCTGCTGGAGATCGTGGACGTCCTTGATGTAGCCGAGGCCGCGGACCATGAACTCCTTTTCACCCATTTCGAGCAGCCGGCCACCGACATCGTTGTTGGAGCGTTTGATGGCCATTTTGACCTTCGACAGGGGGATTCCGTAGGCGCGCAGCTTCACCGGGTCGACCTCGACCTGGTACTGGCGCACGAAGCCTCCGATCGAGGCCACCTCAGAGACGCCGTCGACCGACATCAACCCGTACTTGAGGTACCAGTCCTGGTACGACCGCAGCTCGGCCAGCGAGCGCTTCGGAGAGTTCAGGACGTACATGAAGGCCCAACCCACCCCGGTCGCGTCGGGGCCGAGCTGCGGCGTCACGCCCTCCGGAAGCTGACCGCCCATACCGCTGAGGTACTCTAGGACCCGCGAGCGCGCCCAGTACAGGTCGGTGCCGTCCTCGAAGATGACGTACACGAACGAGAAGCCGAAGAACGAGTAGCCGCGGACCACCTTGGCGTACGGTACCGCCAGCATCTTGGAGGTGATCGGGTAGGTGACCTGATCCTCCACGACCTGCGGCGCCTGGCCCGGGTACTTGGTGTAGATGATGACCTGGACGTCTGACAGGTCGGGGATCGCGTCGAGACGCATATGTTGGATGGCCCAGATTCCGCCGACGATGGCGAACAGGACGCCCACCACGACCATGAACTGGTTGCGCAGGGACCACTCGATGATCTTATTCAGCATGGGAGGCCCCTCCCCGGTGGTGACGGAGTGACGGAAGCGAAGGTGAGGAGTCAGGGGTGAGGGGTGAAGAGATGCTCCCGCCCACCCGGGCACACCGACGGAAGAGGATAGAGGTGAGGGGAAAGAGGGACACGCAAGGGCCGAGACTATCCCGCACACACCAGCTGATCGTGCGATGGAGGTGTGAAGTGATGACCGGGCTCTCTCTCAGCTGGTCGGGACATCCGGGTGCTATAGTGTCGGCGAGGAGAGCCTTGATGGAAGCAGGCAGCGGCCTCAGGCGCGAGGTGGAACTGACCGCAGTCATCTGGAAGGAGGATGACGGGTTTGTGTCGTTCTGTCCGGAGCTGGGAGTCGCATCCTGCGGTGACTCGGTCGAGGAAGCCGCCCGGATGCTGCAGGAGGCGGTGACTCTGTATGCGGAGAACGCCCGGGAGCTCCAGCTCATCGATGAGCCGCTCGCTGGCGTGGCCTCCGGCCAGCGATGGACGACGTCCATCAAGGTAGCGGTGTGACGCCGAAGCTGTCCGGTCTTCCCTCCCGGAAGCTCATTGCGGCGCTGCGGGCGGCTGGGTTCCGTGAAGCCCCGCACCGCGGCAAGGGAAGTCACACAGCTCTGTTCAGGCCCGGTGACCCCCCGCGGCTGGTGATTGTCCCGCTCCGGAAGACGCTCCCCGCCGGAACCGTGCGGACCATCCTGCGTCAGGCCGGGATGAGCCGCGAGGATCTGTTCGAGCTTCTTGGTTGACAGCCCCGATACCTGGGAGGTGAGGACTTCCCTGCGAGCAGTCCAAGGCCCGGAGACCGACGGTGCAGCGTACGAGATGCTGGAGGCGTACTTCACTTGCCGCCTCCCTTCGTCTCGGCACGCTTCGACTCGATCATCTCGTGGATGGCCTCCTTGAGGTTCGACTCGGAGTCGATCAGGAACTGGGCGGAGGTGACGACCTCGTCGCCCGCCGCGAGCCCCGACAGCACCTGTACCCAACCCTCGCCGGCGGGGCCGAGGACCACGTCGCGCGGGGCGAAGCGGCCGTTGCCGAGGGCGAGAATCACCACGTTGCGCTCACCGGTGCGGATCACGGCGTTGAAGGGCACAGCGATGGCGTTACGGGCTGCCACCGGTGAGAAGGTGACCGTGGCGTACATCCCGGCCCGTAGCTCCCTTTTGGGGTTCGGAACCTCGAGCGTGAGCTGGACCGTCCGCGTCTTCTCCGATACCGATGGCTCGATGAAACGGACGCGGCCGGTGAAGCTCTCGCCGGGGAAGTAGGTGAGCTTGACCTTGGCGGGGCTGCCGGTGTGCACCCAGGGGAGCTGATCCTCGAAGACCTCGACCGTCAGCCAAAGCGTGGAGAGGTCGGCAATGTGCATGAGCTCCATGCCCGGGCGGATAGCCATTCCTTCGAGGCCGTCCATCCGCTGCATGACCACCCCAGATGCCGGCGCCACGACCGAGAGGGTGCGCGTGACGGTGCCGCTCGCGAGGAGGCGATCGACCTGGTCATTGGCTATGTCCCAGTAGGAGAGGCGTGTGCGGGCCGCGTCGAGGAGCGCCTGTGCGCGCCGGAGGGCATCCTCTGGAGCGTCCTTCATCTGCTGCACGTAACGTGCCGCCGAGAGCAGCTCCTGTTGGGTCTGGACCAGCTCGGGCGCGTAGACGTCGAACAGGTGCTCGCCCTTCTTCACCGGCTGGCCTACGTAGTTAACCGACACCTTCTGGACGAACCCGGGGTACTTGGTGGTGACCGAGACCATCTTCTCCTGGTCGTAGTCGAGGTAGCCGACGGTGCGGATCTGCCGCGACACGTCGCGCCGTTGTACGACCTCGGTAGTCACGTTCATGTTCTGCTGCACGGTGGGGTCGATCGTGACCGTTGCGCCGTTGGTGGCAGCCGTTTGGGCCTCGTCCGAGTACACGGGAACGTAGTCCATTCCCATGTCGTCCTTGCGCGGCACCGGCGAGGTGATCGATGGGTCCATGGGGTTGCGATAGAACAGAATCTTCCGCTCGCCCTTGGGTGCAGCCGGCGGCGTGCCGCCGGCGGCGTGCTCGGCGCCCGCTCCCGCGCCGGGCGCCGCTGCTTCACGGTCGCCGCTCTTGAGGGGAACGAGATCCATGCCGCAGATCGGGCATGTGCCGGGATGGTCCTCGATGACCTGCGGGTGCATGCCGCAGGTCCAGAGCGGCTTGTGCTCATGGGCGGCGGCATCCTGTGCGCCGGGGCGAGGGGCGGCTGTCGTCGACGTCTGGTGAAGGCCGAGCCAGCCGTCCACCGGACTGATTCCGAGCGGATCGACGACCAGGAACAGCATCACCAGCGCCCCGGCCAGCGCCCACAGCAGGGCGCGCAGGGTGGCTCCTCCGTTCCGAAGATGCCGGCGGGCGGTCGGGTCTGAAGGTGTCGTGTGTTTCATTGTGCGTTCTCCATCGCGTGGCTCAGCGGCGCGCCGATCACGCCCTCGAGGCGGGCCTGGGCCTCGGCAAGGTCGGTGCGCGATCGTTCGGTGGCGATCCGGACCTGGAGCAGGACGCGCTCGGCGTCGAGCAGGTCGAGAGCGTTGAGGGTGCCTGCGGTGTAGCCGGCCTCGGCGGAGCGCAGGGAGGCCTCCGCCTGGACCGACAGCACGTCCTCGAACAGGCGCAGCTGCTGCCAGGTGGAGTCCAGGCGGTGAGTCAGGTCGCCGAGGTCTCCCTCGATCCCGGCGACGATGGCCCGTTTCGAAGCTTCCGCCGCGAGCCGCTCTTGCGTTGCTTCCTCGACTCCGGCGGCCAGCTTGGCCCGGTGCACCGGCAGGTTGAGGCCCGCGAACAGACCGAGTACGTCTTTGCCGTTGTCCTCGGGGGGCACGGCCTCACCGGCGGGATCCCGGCGCCGGCCGACCACCGTGTAGCGGAGGCCGGCGGTGATGTCCGGCTTGTAGCCCTTTTTCGCGAGCTCGATCAGGCACTGGGCGTGGGCGATGCGGGCGTCGGCCTCGGACAGCTCTGGCCGCCGCGCCAGGGCGACCGACCGCAGCGCTTCCGTCGTCACCTTGGGCTCGGCCGGGGCCGGCAGAGCGAGGTCCGGCAGTGATGTTCCATCGGGCCGGTCGCGTAGGGCGTTGAGGCGGGCTTCGAGGGATGCCCGCCGGGTACCGATGTCGAGCAGCCGGGTGTCGTCGCGGGTGATCTCGGCCTGGATCTTGATGACGCCCTGCTCGAGCCCGGCGCCGGTCGCGTACCGGACCCGGGCCAGCTCCTCGTAGTGGGTGAGGGTGGTCCTGTCCTGCTCGACCTCACTCGTCTCGGCGGCGACGAACGCCAGCTCGTACGCGAGCTTGCGGGACTCGGTCACGAGCATCAACCGCCGGGCTTCCACGCGCGCCTTGGCCGCCGCCGCGCCGGCCAGCGCCGCTTGCTCCTTGAGCGAGAGCTTGCCGAACCACGGGAACTTCTGCGACAGGCTGACCATCGCGTACTGGGGCCCGACGCGGGTCTCGGGCGTCAGCAGATAAGCGGTCAGGGAGGCGACCGGGTCGGGCAGGGCCTTGACCTGTGGCGCCTTTTCCACCGCTGCTCTGGCGCGGGCGGCGAGCGCGGCCAGGTCGGGGTTGCGCTCCAGCACCTCCCGCAGGAGGGAGGCGAGGCGGGGATCGGCGACGCCGGCGATGACCCCGGCGCTCGGTGCCTTCTGGTTCTGCTCGATGGCCCGCGGCGAGTCCGGCGCGCCGTGGGGACTGGAAGTGGGCGGCTGCTGAGCATGCACGCCTGCAGCAGCGCCCAGCAGGACCGCCGCCGCGGCTGCAGCGAGAATCTTGTTCACTCGAGAGCTCCTTTCCCGATCCGAATGTTTCAATACTGAAACAAATGTACCTCGACCCGTCGCAGACGGGTTTCGGCCCGGATCAGGAAGCGCTCAGATCAGGAAGGCGCAGTCGGTGAGGAAGAGGGGAGGAGGGGCCGCGG
Organism: uncultured Thermoanaerobaculia bacterium; assembly: GCA_964552395.1. Classification (GTDB taxonomy): domain Bacteria; phylum Acidobacteriota; class Thermoanaerobaculia; order Thermoanaerobaculales; family Sulfomarinibacteraceae; genus JAJDNH01. The sequence goes on from CAZKGM010000035.1 coordinate 29,807, forward strand.
GGAGCTGTTCCCGCGGCAGGTTCACTGCGGGCGGGTCGCCGGTGGCCGGTGGCGTGACGCAGGTTGCTGCTGTTGAAACCAGTGGTGTAGCCCGTGGGGCAGTTGTGCTTGCGGCTTCGGCGGGCTGCTCCGACGGCGGCGGAGTATGCGAGCAGGCGCAGCCCGAGGCCGCGGTGGTCTGGTGCGCGTGTTGACCGCACTCGACGCCGCCGCAGGTGCAGGCGTGCTGACCGGCGGGCGCCCCGGAAGTGCAGCACTGACGGCGCACTGGAGTCTCGTGTGGGCAGGCGGCAAACGCCGAGCCTACCGCCAGGCCCGGAAGGGCCAGGAGGGCGAAAATCGCGGGGAGAACGGTTCGACCTCTGCTCATACGATCACCGCAACGTCGGGAAGATAGATCGCATTCCTAGTCGTGTCAAGCAGAGAGTGACGCAGGGCACGCGCCTATCGAGGTGACCGCCGTGTGAGGTTTCGCCCCGGCGGCGGTACGATCGCATCATGTGCACGCTGCTTGTCTACCGCAGCCCGCTGCCCGGGATCGAGCTTGCGATCGCCGCCAATCGTGACGAGCTGTACCGGCGCCCGCGGGGGGCCTTTGAGGTCCTGCGGGAGCATCCGCTGGTGATCGGGGGACGCGACCCGGAGGCCGGCGGGACCTGGCTCGCCTTGACGGAGGCCGGCCTCGTGGGCGCTGTTACCAACGCACGCCTCGGCGCCCGCCGCAGCCCAGAGCAGCGCAGCCGCGGCCTGCTGGCGCTAGACCTGGCGCTTTGTGGGACCCTGGAACGAGCGCGGGAGCTGCTCGAGGACGAGGATCTCGAGCGCTATGCGCCGGTCAACGTGGTGCTCGCCTCGAGCGGAGGTATCGTGGTGGCGAGCAACCTGCCCGAGCCGCGGGTTGAAAGCGCCAACGCGGATACTCTCGGCCTCGGCAACCATCCGGCGTTCGCGGCTGATCCGCGGGTCGATCTGCTGACCGGGGCCGGTCGTGCAAACCCGGGCGAGGATGCCGGCTCCTACGAGATGCGCCTGCAGAAGCTGCTGGCCCGCCATGAGCAGCCGTCGGCGTGCCACCACCTGCTCGACGGCGGCACGGTGGCGTCGACCGTCATCATGCTGCGGCAGCCGTTCGCCGAGTCCACGATCCTGCACGCCGACGGCCCGCCCTGCAAGACTGCCTGGAACCGGATCGCCTTCTCGACCGGATCGTGGCGAGAGTAGAGAAGAGAGAACCACCAAGACACGAAGCTCGCAAAGGAGGGCACGAAGAAGAGCAAACCACAGAGAGCACAGAAAACACAGAGGGGCACAGAGAGAACCCTCTGAACCTCGGCTTGCAGACAACCACCGATCTGGACGCTTCTGCGGCGCGTTGGAAAGGGAAAACCACGGATTACACCGATTAGAAGCAGAAGACAGACAGGATGTAAGGTACCCCGGGAGGCCAACCGACGTCAGCCGCTCAGACCACTTCGGGGACGGCACGAGCCCACACCCCCTCTTTTCGGAAATCCTGGAAATCCGTGAAATCCGTGGTTGAGATCCTCCTCTACCACCAGTTCGTCGAGTCGCCGGTGACGTTGTCGACCAGGGACACGAAGGCCCACGACCTCCCCTCGACGCCTTTTGCTTCGTCGTCGAGCGGCAAGATCGTCAGTCCGTAGGTGCCGTCGGCGAGCGAGCCCTTCGGCAGATTGAGGACCGTTACCAGCGGCTCAACCAGGTTTGCCCACGGCTGGAGCGTCAGCTCGTTCTCCGCGACCTCGACCCCGTCCGCGTCATACAGGGTCAGGCGATGGGTGATGGCCTGCTCGCCATCACCGTTATACAGGCCGACGTTGATCCGAAACGCTGGCCTGACGACCAATCCGGCGAAGTGCTGCACCGGCCAGCCGTGCGGCGGGTACAGCGGCAGCATGCCGCCGTACGTGCCGCCGTCGGCCCTCGTGGTGTAGGTGCGCGTGAACCCGCTCATCCACGAGCCCTGCTTCATCTCGAACGCCCCGCGGAGGTTGTTGTCACCGGCGCAGGGCGCAAACAGATGCACGACGTCGGGGAAAACGTGCCGGTTGCCCTACACCTCCTCGCCAATATAGGTTGGCGGCTGGCCGATCGAGCCCAGAGTGGCCAGCCAGATCTGGTCGTCCAGCGGTAACTGGCCCTCGACCTCCTCCTCCATCAACTCCGCCCCCGCGCCGCCGCAATCGCGGGACGGCTCGCTGGGGTGGAACCACATTCGCGGGATCAGATCCTGCACCAAATCCGCCCCGACCGTTGGCCGCCAGAACACACCGTATAGGTCGGTGGTCCAGTAGGTACCGTTGCGGCCTGGGAGGTGAGCCGCAGCGGGAATCGCGAAGCGTGTGAAGTCGTCGCCGGTCTGGTTCAGAAGGCTGAAGGGGACGAACGTGGCATCGCCGGTGATATTGTCGACCATCCACAGCCACAGCGCTGCCCGATCCCCGGAGACGCCGAAGATGGGAGGGTAGCCGGATGACCCGGAATGTCATGCCAGCGCTGTTGATCGTCGGCACCTCCCAGGCGTACCGCCACTCTGTGTCCTTGCCGTCCTTCCAGAGCAGCAGGTGGGAGAGGGCGATCTGTTTCCTGACTAGATCCTGTGACCACATCGCGTAATTTCAGGGAGCGAACCCGGGCTGTGTTTTCACCGCCTGCTGTGCCTGTCCGTAGGCGTCCTCCACCGACATGATCGCCGAGCTATTAGCGATGATGACCGCGGGAGCTTGGGTTCCGAAGACCGCGCTGAGGGTACTATCCTTGGCGAAGTGGAGCCCGATCTCGGAGCCGGTGACCTCGACCCCGTTGGTTGCATACCTCGGGTCGAGGCCGGTGCTGATCCAGCTGGGCGGAATGTAGTACTGGCGGTAGAAAACGTGGCGCATGCCGATAGTGTCGCTCTCCTCTCGTATGATACGCCAGACCACGGTGCCGCCGGAGCCGTCGGTTAGCGCGGCACTCGGGATGCCTTCGACCCCCTGACCCTGGAGCTCACCGGCCAGCTGCGCCGCAGAATCTGTCCCCTGGAGAAGAATCTTCTGGATGGCGGCACGTCCGCTGTCGAACACGCGGGCCTCTAGGTGGCCTGCCCACAGAACAAGCACGGTACAAACGGACAGGAGTGCAACACATTGATACCGACGGGACACGAGATTCTCGTCTCGTTTGTCGTCTATGTTCTGTATTGGTACATCCGTAACTGAACATGGTGCGCGAGAGGAGTAGTGTCAAGGGTTGGGGGGAATGGGGAGCGAGGACCGCCGCGATCTCGATCACGGCTCTTCCCGGCCGCTGCCGATCAGGGGGAAATAGGCTCGGTCGCAGTGAGGAGTCCTCAGCCCCCTGTCTGGGGATGCCCGCTCGCCGTCCTCCGCCCCGTCCTCGCCCACCTGGAGAACCCACCTGCAGCGCGCTCCGGAGCAGGGTGCGCTCAAACGGGCGTGCCGGGCGCGGCATCTCCCCTGGAGCGCGACGAGCAGGCTAGCGTGCTGCAAGGGAAAACCTGATGCCGGGCTCCCTCAGCCCTTGGCGAAGAGAGCATCGGCTCCACGATTGAAAGGCGGCTCGAGCAGGCTGCGGCGGTCGCCACGGGAGTCGATGATCCCGACTCGTTGCCTCGCGACCGCCGGAGCTGCGAGACGGCTGGGTGCGGTAGCACCCAGACGGCCGCCGGCGCTTCGCAGCATTCCGGGCTGGGACCCCGGCGCTACGGCAGTGTGATACCTGTCGTTCAGAGTCTCGGGAGGTCCGGGTAGAGAGACCGTTCGTAGCGAGATTCGCGAGGCGGGGTCGAATGTGCGTTTTCTCGCACCGGAGCCCACCGTGTTTTCCCCGAGCCCGGGTTATCCGGGCGCGATCGTAGCGAGAGCGGCGAGACGCTTGCCAGGACCGGGATCTGAGTGCCGGGCTGCCGGAGGCATACTCCCTGCATGTTGAGGACAGCGAGGCGCGAAGAGCACGGCCCTGGTTGGTGTATCGCCGGTCGCAGTAGATCGCGATCGGATGGCCCGGGCTCCAGTGGTGCCGGAGGCGGGAGTCGAACCCGCACGGCCTTACGGCCAGGGGATTTTAAGTCCCCTGCGTCTGCCATTCCGCCACTCCGGCGCTCGGCGTTATCATATCAGCCGACCCGCGGCCACAGCCCCGAGCGAGCAGGCACGACACGGGTATACTCCTGTCATGGCCGACGCGGTGAACGCCGAAGAGGTGTGCTCCAAGTGCAACGGCACCGGCTGGCTGCTGGTGGTCGAGGACGGCACCGAGCTGGTACGACGCTGTGAGTGTGCAGAGGCTGAGCGTCGCCGCCGGCTGCTGCTGGAGGCGCGGATCCCCAAGCGCTACCGCCATTGCACACTGCCGGACTTCGAGATCTGGGACCAGGAGAACAAGACGCTGGAGCGCTCGCGCCGCCTCGTGCAGGAGTTCGTGGACCTCTACCCGGGCGTCGATCGCGGCCTCCTCCTGATGGGTCCGGTGGGGACCGGCAAGACCCACCTCGCGGTGGCGGCGCTGTCCGCGCTGATCCTCGACAAGGGGGTGCGGGGGAAGTTCGCCGACTTCACCTCGCTGGTCCTCGAGATCCAGATGACCTTCGGCGGCTCGGGATCGAGCCGCGACATCCTCGCGCCATTGGTTGCCGCAGAGCTGCTGGTGCTGGACGAGCTCGGCGCCGGCAAGGCGACGCCGTGGGTGATGGACCTGCTCTACTACCTGGTCAACACGCGCTACCTCGAGGGCCGCTTGACGATCTTCACCACCAACTTCACCGACACCCCCAAGGGAGGGGAGGAGGCGCTCGGCGACAGGGTCTCCGCGCGCATCCGGTCTCGCCTGTTCGAGATGTGCCGCCGGGTGGAGCTGCGGGGCGGCGACTACCGGAGGGAGCGGCTGGCCCACCAGCTGGAGCGCGGCGGACGGTGAGGCGGGCCGCCTGGCTCCTCTTTGCGGCCCTGCTGAGCGGGTGCGCGACCGCCGCCTATCAAGCGCCGCCCGGGCCGACACGGTCCCCCACAGCGACACCGGTGCCGGCCGTGCCAACGGCTACGCCGACGCCGACCCCGGCGCCGACACCGCCGCCCCCGCCGACACCGCTGCCGGCGCCGCCGTCCGCGGTGTCGCCGCCGCTGGTGCGGGTGCTCCTGACCCGCGACGACGGCGAGGTCGTCTTCCCGCAGCCCGGACGCCCCTACCGGGCGACCTGGGACCAGGGCTCGACCTGGCTGTGGGGACCGTTGCGCGCCGCCGCCGGGACGAACACCCTGTGGCAGGTCGGGGCCTGGCGGGACGCGGCGACGGCGGCCGAGGCGGCGGGGCGACTCGCCGGCGCGCTCGGCGGTACGGCCGTCGTCACCCGCGAGACCACTGAGAAAGGGTTGGTGCGGGTTCAGGTGCAGTGGCCGGCGGGAGCGCCGGACGACGCCGCGGCCCGACTCGCGTCGCTCGGCTTCGAGCAGGCTTTCGCGGTCGCTGGGGCGGCCTACGTGCGAGTCACCGACGGCCATGGAACACCGGTCACGGCGACCCGCATTGGTCTCGAGCCGGTGGGCGAGTGGCCGACCGCGGTCGCCGGTGGCCGCTACCACGGCCGGTTCGAGCTCAGGGCGTCTGGACACGACGTGCTGGTGGTCAACCACCTCAATCTGGAGGCCTACCTCAAGGGCGTGGTGCCGGCGGAGATGGGGCCGGCGGCGTTCCCGGAGCTGGAGGCTCTCAAGGCCCAGGCGGTCGCCGCGCGGACCTATACGGTGGCGCACCTCGGTGATCACGAGGACGAGGGATACGACCTCTGCGACACCCCGGCCTGCCAAGTGTACCGGGGGGTCGCGGTCGAGCACCGGCTCACCAACCGTGCGGTGGAGGAGACCGCGGGGATCATTGCTACCTACGGGGGCAAGCCTATCGATGCCATGTACACCTCGACCTGCGGCGGCCACACGGAGGACGCGGCCGAGCTGTTCCCCGACCGCGCCCAGCCGTACCTCAAAGGCGTGGTGTGCGCCTGGGAGCGGCCGCTCGGGCTTGCCGGCACCGCGCCCGACTCGGTTTGGTTCGAGGGATGGCGGTTCGCGTCCGAGGTCGCGGCGCGGGTCCTCGGGGTGGCACCGGACGCCCGTCCCACACAGGTGCTGGCGCAGGTGCGAGCCGCCTGCTCCGGCGGCGCTGCGCTCGGCACCGCGCCCCGCGACGCGGAAGGGTACGCCCGTCGTCTGCTTGCGGCGGGCGGGCTCGATGGTGCTGCAGCCGTGCACGGCGGCGCCGGCACCTCGGTACAACGCCTGCTGCGGCTGGCCGACCTTTACGGCGCGCGCCTCGAGCCGCCGCCGGCACGCTGGGACGGGGGTTGGCAGCTCGATGCGGCCTTTGCCGTGCTCCAGATGCAGGGGGTGGTGAAACACGACCGCGGCGAGGCGGTGCCGCGTCCCGACGGGGTCGGCATCTACCCGCGGCGCGCCGATGCGTCGGAGGTGTTGCCGTCGCCGGTGCCACTGTACGAGCGGTGGGACCGCGACCTCCGGCGGGTGCAACGCGCAACGGTGCTGCCCGGCACGACCCTCGAACGGTACCGCGCCGGCGACCGGGTGGTGGCGCTGGTGATCAGGCGCTCCGGCGGCGACGGCGAGGCCGACCGCCGGTCGGCGTGGCGCAGCTGGGTGCGGGAGCTGTCGTGGTCCGAGCTGGAGCGGCGGTTGGGGTTTTCGGACCTGGCAAAGCTCGAGATCACGCGCCGCTCGCCGAGCGGAAGGGTGGTCGGCCTGACCGCGGTGGGCCGCTCGGGCCGGCGCAAGGAGTGGTCCGGGTTCGACGTCCGCCAGGCGCTCGGGCTGCCGGAAACACTGTTCTCCATGCAGCGCCTGACACGGCCGGACGGGGAGGACGTTGTCCGCTTCCTCGGCCGCGGCTGGGGGCACGGCGTCGGCCTGTGCCAGAACGGAGCCTACGGCCTCGCCCGTGCGGGACGCACCTACGACCAGATCCTCACCACCTACTACCCCGGCACCTCCCTACTCGCCTGGCAGCCGGACGCCCCGGCCACCTCCCCGCCGGGGGGACGCTGACGGCGCCAAGAGAAGATAGAAGACAAGAGAAAGAGGAGATTCTCCTGTTTGGGCTTCGGCAGATCCGCGGCCTTCGGCCGCACCCCTCGGGAACGGGGAGCCCGTCCTCGAG
>CAZKGM010000036.1:0-36731 GCA_964552395.1 uncultured Thermoanaerobaculia bacterium
CCCCCCTTGACGTTTCTCGCCAGCGCCTACGGCCCGTGAACGCTCTTCAGAGAAACATCAAGGACGGTACGCCCGTTTGAGCACACCATTCTCTGGAGCGCGCTGCGCCCGCGTTCTGCGGGAGGGCAGGGGTTTCTCTTCTCTCCTCTTTCTTCTCTCTTCCCGCGTGGGTGGGGGTCGTCTCGCGTCTTTCCTCTAGCGTCTAGCGATCCCCGCGGGTGGGCGGCGGTCCCCTCACCCCTTACTCCTCACGCCTCACCCTCTTGGGTGGGTGGGACCTAGTCACTTAATTACTCAGTCACTTAATCACTTACCCGGCCTTCTGAGCCGCCCTCTGCCCCTTCAGCAACGGCTTCAGGTACCGTCCGGTGTAGGAGCCGTCGCAGGCCGCGACGTCCTCCGGCGTGCCGGAGACGACCAACCGGCCGCCCTCGTCGCCGCCCTCCGGGCCGAGGTCGATGACCCAGTCGGCGGTCTTGATGACGTCCAGGTTGTGCTCGATGACGAGGACGGTATTGCCGCGGTCCACGAGGGCGTGCAGAACCACGAGCAGCTTGCGGACGTCGTCGAAGTGGAGGCCGGTGGTCGGCTCGTCGAGCAGGTAGAGAGTGCGACCGGTTGCGCGCTTCGCCAGCTCACGCGACAGCTTGACCCGCTGCGCCTCACCGCCAGACAGCGTGGTTGCGGGCTGTCCGAGACGCAGGTAGCCGAGGCCGACCGCGGTCAGCGTGTCGAGGATACGGACGATCCTGGGCACGGCCGCGAACAGGTCGGCGGCCTGGCTGATCGTGAGGTCGAGGACCTCGGCGATGTTCAGCCCCTTGTAGCGGACCTCGAGCGTCTCGCGGCTGTAACGGCGTCCGTTGCACACATCGCAGGTGACGAAGACGTCCGGCAGGAAGTGCATCTCGATCCGGATTCGGCCGGCGCCCTGGCAAGCTTCGCAACGGCCACCCTTGACGTTGAAGCTGAACCTCCCGGGACGGTAGCCGCGCGCGCGCGCTTCGGTCGTTGCGGCGAACAGCTGGCGGATGGGATCGAAGACCTTGGTGTAGGTGGCGGGGTTCGAGCGCGGGGTGCGGCCGATTGGGCTCTGGTCGATGGCGATGACCTTGTCCAGGTGCTGGACGCCCTCCAGGCCGCTGTAGCTGCCCGGCCTCGCCAGCGAACCGTACAGCTGTCTGGCCACGCCCTTGTGGAGGATCTCGTTGACGAGCGTCGACTTGCCGGAACCCGACACGCCCGTCACGCAGACGAAGCGGCCGAGCGGGAAGGTGACGTCGATGTGCTTGAGGTTGTGCTCCGCGGCGCCGCGTACAACGATGCTGGAGCCGCTGCCGTTCCGCCGCGCGCCGGGCAGCTCGATGGTCAGCTCACCGGCAAGGTACTTGCCGGTGAGGGACTGCGCCGCCAGGGGCAGGTCTTGCGGAGGGCACGCCGCCACCACGCGGCCGCCCCGGCTGCCGGCGCCGGGGCCAAGGTCGATCACCCAGTCGGCCTCCCTGATCGTCTCCTCGTCGTGCTCGACGACGATGACCGTGTTGCCGAGGTCGCGCATCCCCTTGAGGGTGTTCAGCAAGCGCCGGTTGTCGCGCTGGTGAAGGCCGATCGAAGGCTCGTCGAGAACGTACATCACCCCCATCAGCTTGGAGCCGACCTGGGTGGCGAGGCGGATGCGCTGGCTCTCACCCCCCGACAGGGTGCCGGCCATGCGGTCGAGCGTCAGGTAGTCGAGGCCGACCGCGACCAGGAAGCCGAGGCGGTCGTAGACCTCGCGCAGGATCTTGCGTGCGATCTGCTGCTCGCGGTCGTCGAGCTGCAGCCCCGAGAACCAATCGAGGGCGCCGCGAACCGGCAGCGCTGTCACCTCAGCGAGGCTGTGGCCGGCGATTCGCACCGCCAGCGCTTCCGGCCGCAGGCGGGCACCCCCGCAGGCAGTGCAGCGGGCGAACGACATGAAGCGCTCGAGCTCGCGGCGGACCTCCTCGGAACCCGTTTCCCGGTAGCGGCGCTCGAGGTTGTGGACGAAGCCCTCAAAGCGGTCGCGGTACCGGTACGCTCCCTTTCGTCCCTGCCACACGAAGTCGAGTTCGCCTTCCGTGCCGTACATGATCAGCCTGTGGACCTCCTCCGGCAGCCGGCGCCACGGGGTGTGGAGGTCGAAGCCCAGGTGCTCTGCAAGCTGCTCGAGCTGTCGGCGGCGCCACGAGCTCGCGCCCTGCTGGAGCACCGCCAGGCATCCGGAGGTGAGCGACCGCTCGGGGTCCACGACCAGCTTCTCGGGGTCCACCTCGCGCAGGAACCCCAGGCCGGAGCACTCGGGACAGGCCCCCTGCGGCGAGTTGAACGAGAATAGCCGCGGCGACACCTCGGCGATCGAGAAGCCACACTGCGGGCAGGCGTGACGCTCCGAAAGCACGATCTCGTCGCCGCCATCGACGGCCACCCGCACCAGACCCTCGCCGACCCGCAGGGCGGTTTCGAGCGAGTCGGCGAGGCGTCCGGCAACTCCGTCGCGCACGGACAGGCGGTCGACGACTACCTCGACCGAGTGCTTGCGGTTCTTGTCCAGCTGAGGCGGTTCGGCGGCGTCGATCACCTCGCCATCGACGCGCGCGCGGACGAAGCCCTCGCGGACCATCTGCGCGAACAGGCCGCGGTACTCGCCCTTGCGGGCGGTAACGACCGGGGCCAGCAGCTGGAATCGCGTTCCCGGCTCGAGGAGGAGGAGACGGTCCACCATCTGCGCGAGGGTTTGCGGACGGATTGGCACCCCGCAGTCGGGGCAATGGGGGATTCCAATCGAGGACCAGAGGAGACGGAGGTAGTCGTAGATCTCCGTGACCGTTCCGACCGTGGAGCGCGGGTTTCTGGAGGTCGTCTTCTGCTCGATGGAGATGGCGGGCGATAGACCCTCGATGGTGTCCACGTCCGGCTTCTCCAGCTGCTCCAGGAACTGGCGGGCGTAGGCAGACAGCGACTCGACATACCTTCGCTGTCCCTCCGCGAACAGGGTATCGAACGCCAACGAGGACTTCCCGGAGCCGGAAACCCCCGTGATCACCACCAGTCGGTCGCGGGGAATCTCGACGTCGATGTTGTCCAGGTTGTGCTCGCGGGCACCTCGGATCGAAATCGTCTCTCGCATCGCCTCTCATCAACAGACGCGAGGGGCCGTAGCCTTCCCGGACTCCGGGGCCGTGGGCCCGCCGCGCCGGCCGCCCTCAGCGGTCCTCTTTCATTGCCTGCTCTGCCTCGCGGTCCAAAGTCCGGCGTCGCAGGGTCTCCCGTTTGTCGTGCAGCTGCTTGCCGCGAACCAGGCCCAGCTCCACCTTGATCCAGTTGCGGTCCAGGAACACCGCCAGTGGAACCACCGTCAGCCCCTTCTCCTGGACCTTGGCGGCCAGCCGCAGGATTTGGTGCTTGTGCAAGAGCAGCCGGCGTGGCCGCAGTGGGTCGTGGCCGGCATAGCCGGCATGCTCGTACGGACTGACGTGACAGCCGACGAGAAACGCCTCGCCGTTCTCGAACCGAACGTGCCCCTCCTTCAGGTTCACGCGGCCGGCTCGGATGGCCTTGACCTCGGTGCCGACGAGCTCGAGCCCGGCCTCGAAGGTGTCGAGGATGTGGTAGAGGTGGCGTGCAGCCCGGTTGGTCGCCAGCACCGTGCGCTCGCCCTTCACGTCTCGCACGCCAGGACCTCCCCGAGGGCCGAGACGACGGTGGGGTCGAACTGGTGCGCGGCGGCGGCGCGCAGGATCCCGAGAGCTCGGTTCTGCGACACGGTCGTACGGTACGAGTGGGCTCCCACCAGGACGTCGTAAACCTCGGCCACGTGAACGATTCGCGCCAGCCTCGGGATTGCCTCACCCGCCAGCCGATCCGGGTAGCCGCCGCCATCCCATCGTTCGTGATGGTGGCGGACAATCCGCGCCAGCTTGTCGAGCCCACAGGCCTCGAGCCGCGCCTGACCGAGCTCCGCGTGGCGCTGCACCTGGCGGCCGTTCTCCGGCCCGGCCTGCATCCCGCGGTATCCCGACTGGCGCAAAAGCTCGGCGAGGCCGATGTCGTGGATGAGGCCTGCCAGCGCGGCCTCCTCGGCGGTGGCCGGGCCGAGCCCGAGCGTGTGAGCGAGACTCCAGCTGAGCCGCGACACCGCCATCAGATGCTCGAACAGCTCGGGTGAGGACTTGCCCAGCTCCTCGGCCAGGCTCAATACGAACCGGCGTCGCGCGAACCGCAGCTGGGTTCCCGTGCGCTCGACTGTTGCCGTCTCGCGCAGGCGCCCGAGCAGTGCCTGCGGCCGTACCGACGCCTGCGGCGACACCACCGAGCCGACTACTGCCCAGTTGTCGCCTCCCAGGAGGACGGCGCTCCCGATCGAACGTGCGCCCGGCCGGCGTGTTTCAATCGGAAGCCGGCGGGGGATGACCGACCACGCGGCCTCCTCCGGAGCCGGCAGTCCGTGCTCCTCCAATGCGCGCGTCTGATGCCGCACCAGGGCCGTACGCTCCTCGTCACCGAAACGGCCGCTGGTGAGGGCGAGACAGGTCGCACCGCTTGCCTCGACCAGCGTCACGGCGACGGTCTCGGCGCCGTTGTCCGCCAGCTGCGACCGGGCGACCTCCGCCAGCTCCTGCAAGCCCTCGGCGTCGAGAGCGACGCCCCCGACCCTCAGGCTGACGGTCGCCGACGCCGCCTCCGGACCCGACTCCGCGGCCTCCGGAAGCTCGAGCCCTGGGTAGATCTGGAGCTCACGCAGCAGGCCAACGAGCGCCTCTGCGATCTTGGCCGACTTCTTGACATCGCTGTCGGTGAAAGGAGCGCCGCGGCCCTTGTCACGCGCGTCGACGAAGCCGAGAACTCTATCGCCGAAGCTCAGCGGCACCAGCAGCAGCCGCGACGTAGAGGCACCGTCGAGGTACGGAACGAGCTGTCGGAGCTCCTCTCCCCGGTCGAATGCCCGCGGCTTGCCCCGAAGTCCGGCTACCAGGGGCAGGAAGGGGTCGCCGGTGCGGTGCTCCGCCGCGAGCAGGTCGCGACGGCCGAAACCGTACTGGCTGGCCAGCCCGTAGGCGTCCCGCTCGGTCGACAGGTACAGCGCCGCCTTGGTCGCGTTGACCTCTTCCAGAAAGCGGAACAGCACCTCCTTGAAGCTGCGCTCCACCTCTGGCGACCAGCCCGGCACATCAGCCGTCACCCTGCACCTCGCACCGGCGTGCTCACGTCTTCCCCCTGCCTCAGCATCATCCGCTACCTTACCACCCATCGGGCTTTCCTCGGGAGCGCCGGCAGCGCGCGCTGTCACCTCCGCCCGACTGTTGTATTTACCCCACACATGTGGCGAACACACAACTCCACGACCCCTTAGCGATCGATTCTATACTGTCTAAATCATTGTTATTAATGGTCTTGGTGTCTTGTCAGAGAGTTGGCACGCGCCCTGCACAGAGAACGTGTAGGAGGAGGAGTGCCATGCGCTTGCAGACCACAATCGCTAGCTCGATCAGCTCGGATGGGGTGGGGCTCCACTCTGGCGAGCCGAGCCGACTGTGGCTGCGCCCGGCGCCCGCGGGGACGGGGATTGTATTTCACCACCGCCAGAGCGGGCAACGCATTCCGGCCCAGGTCGACCACGCCCATGAGCTGTCATACGCGACCCGACTCGGGCTTGCCGATGCCACCATCTCCACTGTCGAGCACCTGCTGTCCGCGCTGCGTGGGCTTCGGATCGACAATGTCATCGTCGAGATCGACGGCAACGAAGTTCCGATCCTCGACGGCTCGGCCGCGCCGTTCGTGGAGCTGATCGACCGTGCCGGCGTGATCTCCCAGGACCGCCCGGCAACCGCCCTGCGCATCTCCAGGACTATCGAGGTCCGGGAAGGCGAAAAGTGGCTCCGGATCGAGCCCGCGGAGACGTTCTCGGTCGACTACCGCATCTCGTTCGACAACCCTCTCGTGGGTTTCCAGCGTTACGTCGGCGTCATCACGCCCGAGACCTATCGGCAGGCGATCGCCCCGGCACGCACCTTCGGTTTCCTCAAGGACGTCCGCTACCTGAAGAGTCGCGGCCTTGCCAGGGGAGGATCGCTGAGCAACTGCGTCGTCGTCGACGAGGAACGGATTGTCTCAGGAGAGCTGCGGTTTCCCGACGAGTTCGTGCGCCACAAGGTGCTCGACCTCATCGGCGATCTCGCGCTCCTCGAGTACCCGCTGGAAGGCGCGGTGACCGGGTATAAGGCGGGCCACGCCCTGCACGCGGACCTCGTCCGCGCCATTCTGTCCAACCCCGAGCGCTGGGAGCTGGTCGGCTTCGACAGCCGAACGGCGTTCGTTGCTCCGTACCCGATGGATCTGGGAGTGCGCCCCGCACTCGCGGTCTGACCTCGACCACGCATCCGCTGCGGCGGTTCCCTGGGCACGGCCGTCCGTGCCCTCCTCTTTTCGAGGCCCGGACGGAGAAACTCGTTCGGCTGCAATCCGCGATACGGGGTCACCTGCGCGTTTTTCGCTTGTCGCACGCCTCCAACGTACCTGCGGGTACGCCTGCGGCGTGCTCCGGCGCGAGAAAACGCACATCTGACGCCCGCCTCGCGGATTTCGCTGCGAACGGGCTCTCCACCCGAGCCTCTCGCAATGAACTCCGAGCGGGCTACAGCACCGTGTGGTAAAGTTGCAACACCATGCGGGGCATTGCTGCGACGCTGCTGACCGTCGCGCTGGCGGTGGGCTCGTCGCCGCCCCTCGAGGTGCAGCTGCACCGTTCCGGAGCCGCCCTCGAGGTGCAGCTGACCCTCAACTCGCCTCTTCCCGCGTCGCTACACGAGGCGCTCCCCTCCGGCGCACAGGTCCGCGTCGTGTACCCGATTCAGGTCCGTAGCCGGCGGGCCCTGCTGTGGGACCGGCGCGTGTGGAGGGGCGAGCTGGTGTCCACCGTAGCCTTCGATCCCGTAACCGGAAGGTACCGGTGCGAGCTGCTGCTCAACGACGTGATCGTCGCCAGCCGTGAGACCACATCACCCGATGCCGCCCTCGACTGGCTACGCGCCCCGCCCCCGTTCCGAGTCATCCTGCCGCCCACCCGCCACGCTCTCTACCTGCGGGCGCGTGCTGTCTACTCGTCGACGACGACCTGGCTCGTGGTGCCGCAGACGGAAGGCATCTCATGGACCGTGGTCCCGGTGCGGGAGGAGCAGTGAGCCGGCGAGCGCGGGCTTGGCACCGGTACCGGCGGCAGAACCGTTTCCTGGTAGTCGCCTTCCTCGCCCTGATGGCGTTGGCGGCGGCCGCCGCCTACCTGGTGCAGCGCACGCAGGAAGCATCCCCTCGCGACCTCACCAACCGTCTGCTCTTGTTCGTCCTCTGGTACTGGGACATCTCGCTCATCGTCGTCCTTCTCTTCGTCCTTCTCAGGAGCGTGATTCGCCTCGCCTTGGAGCGCCGGAGCGGGATCCTCGGCAGCCGCTTCCGTACCAAGCTGGTGCTGACCTACGTTGCGCTGACGTTCATCCCGGTGATATTCATCTTCTTGATCGCGACCAACTTCCTGCAACGTTCCATTGACCGCTGGTTCTCGGCCCCGGTCGAGGAGGTCCTGCGCGGCGGGGCCGCCGTGACAGAGGAGGCACGAGCCCTGGTCGAGGACCGTCTTACCCGCCAGGCTCAGGCGGCGGCGGCTCAGCTGCGAAACGACCCCAACCCAGCGCGCCTCGACCAGCTGCACGATCTCCTCGGTGTCGATCTCATCGCCATCTACCGCGGTCCGTACCTGGTCCAGGCTGTGACCGAGCCGCAGAGAATTCCCCGCTCGCTCCCACCCATCCAAGCCGGCGAGCTCCGCCGAGCCGGTCGCCGCGCTGACCGTTGGCGCGGAGGCCTACTGATCCGAGCCTGGACGCCAATCAACCGCGACGGCACCGTGGTCATGGTCGGAGACATGCTGCCGCGTGAGGTCCTGCTGCACCTCGAGCGCGCCACCGCGGCCTACGCGACCTTCCAGGAGATGAAGCTGCAGCGGGGCTCGGTCACCTCGACCACCCTGCTGGTGCTGCTCGCGATCACGCTGTTGCTCCTGTTCGCCACGGTGTGGGTTGGTCTCTACCTCTCCCGGCGCTTTACCGAGCCGCTGCTGGCGGTGGCCGCTGCAACGCAACGGGTCGCCGAGGGCGACCAGCTCGAAGAGGTGTCGGTGCCAGCCACGGACGAGGTCGCCGTGCTGGTCCACTCCTTCAACGCCATGGTCCGGCGGCTGCGGGCCAAGGAAGACGAGATCCTGGCCTCCAACCAGGAGCTGGCCACCCTCCTCGCCACGGTCCCTACCGGCGTTCTCACGGTCGATGCCGAACGGCGGCTGGTGCGCGCCAACCCCGCCGCCGATCGCCTCCTCGGTTGGACGCTGCGCGATGGAACATGGCGACCGGTCGACGACCTGGACCAACCAGGGCTCGCGCCACTGCACCAGGTGCTCACTCGTCCGCGGGCCCACTCCACGCGTGAGATCGACATCGAGGTGCAGGGCATCGTCCGTCATCTCGAGGTCACGGCTGAGCCTCTTCACGGCGGCGGCTGGGTGGTCGCGCTCGAGGACCTCACGCAGCTCGTACGTGCCCAGCGGCAGGCGGCTTGGAGCGAGGTCGCGCGCCGGATCGCCCACGAGATCAAGAACCCGCTGACTCCGATCCGCCTTGCAGCGGAGCGGATCCAGCGCCACGCCGCCGGTCTCGAAAGCAAAATGCAGCAGGTCGTGACCACCGGATGCGACGCCATCATTGCCCACGTCTCGGGGCTGAAGGAGCTGGTGGACGCCTTCCACAGCTATGCCCGCATGCCGGCTGTCAACCCGCGGCCGACCGACCTCAACCGCCTGCTGACAGAGACAATCTCCCTTTACGAGGGTCTGCGTGAGGACGTACTGGTCCACGTTGACCTGCCGACCGATGAAGTCCGCTGCCTCGCCGATCCGGCGCTCCTTCGCCAGGCGCTCGTCAACCTTCTCGACAACGCGATGGACGCGGTAGGGGAGCAGGGTGAGATCCAGGTGCGGGCAACTGCCTCCGACCCCAACCTCGTGATCGAGGTCACCGACACTGGACCGGGCTTCCCGACCGAGGACACCGCGTTGCTGATGCAGCCGTTCTACTCGACGAAGGGACGCGGCTCCGGCATGGGCCTCGCCCTCGTGCACCGGGTCGTCACCGACCACGGCGGCAGGCTCGACCTCGCCAACATCCGCCCGCACGGCGCCCGGGTGACGATCACGCTTCCCGGCGCGGTCGCGGCTGCCGGCGCCCTGGAAGAGGCGGCCCGGTCGAAGCCCAATGGGCCACCCGGGGGGCAGGCATGAGCAGATCCGTCGTCCTGATCATCGACGACGAGCCGGGCATCCGAGAGCTTCTGGGACAGATCCTCGGTGATGAGGGTTACGACACCACGGCGGTGGCGAGCGGTGAGGAGGGGCTGGAGGTCCTCGATCGCGAGCTCGTCGACCTGGTTCTGCTCGACATCTGGCTGCCTGGGATCGACGGCATCGAGGTCCTGCGCCGACTCCACGAGCAGGGGCCTCCGGTCCCCGTTATCGTGATCTCCGGGCATGCTTCCGGGGAGCAGGCCGTCGCTGCCATCCGGGAAGGTGCCCAGGACTTCCTGGAGAAACCCCTGAGCTACGATCGGGTCGTCGTCAGCGTCGGCAATGCGCTGCGGCGATCCCAGCTGGAGCGACGTGTCCGCGAGACACTCACAGACGACCTCGCTCCGAACCTCACCGGTATCTCGCCCGCTGTTCGTGAGCTGCGGCGCCAGGTCATGACCGCCGCCCCCACCGACGGCCGCCTGCTCATCACCGGCCCGAACGGTACCGGCAAGGAGGTCGTCGCGCGACTGGTCCACCGTCACTCGAGGCGAGCCGCAAGCCCGTTCATCGCTCTCAACTGTGCCGCCATCCCAGCCGAGTTGATCGAGAGCGAGCTCTTCGGGCATCTCAAGGGCGCCTTCACCGGCGCGGTCGAGGCCAAGCGGGGCAAGTTCGAGATCGCCGACGGCGGTACCCTGTTCCTGGACGAGATCGGCGACATGAGCCTGCTCACCCAGGCCAAGGTGCTGCGAGTCCTGCAGGAGCAGCGGTTCACCCGACTCGGCGGGAGTCGGGAGGTTACGGTCGATGTCAGGGTGATCGCTGCGACCAACAAGGACCTCGAGGAGGAGATCGAGACCGGACGCTTCCGCCGTGATCTGTACTATAGGCTGAACGTAATTCCAATCCGGGTGCCGACGCTGGCCGAGCGTTCCGAGGACATCCCTCGTCTCGTTGACGAGTTCATGAGTGCGGTTGTTCGCTCCACGGCAGCCCGCCCGAAGAGCTTCACCGAGGAGGCTATGTCCCGCCTCAGCCGCTACCCGTGGCCGGGGAACGTCCGCGAGCTGAAGAACGTCGTCGAACGCCTGATGATCATGGTGTCCGGCGACGAGATTCGTGCCCAACACCTGGGCTTCCTCGCCGACCACTCGTCGGAGGGTCGCTCGCTGCTGGTCGGTGGCCCGGCTCTTTCCCTGCGTGCGGCGCGCCGACGGTTCGAGAGGGAGTACATTTCACGGGTGCTCGAGGAGTGTGACGGCAACGTGACCGCCGCCGCCAGGGTCCTCGAGGTCGAGCGCTCTCATCTCCACCGCAAGATGCGCCAGCTCGGCCTGTAGCCGTCCCCGACCGGCTCGGGAGGCGTCGGCCGGCCGGTCGTCGCTGCGCAGATGACGGGGAATGAAGCGTCTGCTAGACGCCGGATCGCCGCTCCTGCTACCATCGAGTCGTCATGGCATACCCTGGTAACCGCGAGCTTTCCGCCCAGGCTCAGGAGCGCGTCCTGACGGCGTTCCGTCAGGCCGTCCGCAAGCTGCAGGAGGGGGGACGGGAAGAGGCGATCATTGCACTCGAGTTCGTTCTCCGCCTCGACCCGTCGTTCGAACCCGCTCGGAATCTCCAGCGTCAGCTCGAGTCAGGTTCGTCGGAGATAGATCTCTCCGGCATCATCTCTCAGCTGCAGGCGCCGGCCACCGAGGAGACCGACCTGCTCCTCGTATCGGCGGTCGAAGACTTCAACGAGCGGCGCTTCCTCGAGGCCAAGGAGAAGGTGGAGAAGGTCCTTCTCGACCTGCCGGCGCACCAGGAGGCGCGGCAGCTTCTCAAGCAGATCAGCGACGCCCTCAAGAGCGAGGTTCAGGTCGCCCAGTACCTGACCCAGGCGCGCGAGGCCCTTGACCGCGGCGACGGTGAGGAAGCCGCCAACTTCGTGATGATGGCGCAGGCGGTCGATCCTCATCATCCCGGTATCAGCGCGACCCTCAAGGACATCCAGGAAAGCGGAATCGGAGCGCCGGCGATCGATCACGTCGAGTCCTCCGGTGGCGCCGCCGGACCGGCGCAGATCTCGTTCGGGGCGATTGGTAGGGAGGCCGCGCCGAGCTTTGACACCGGGAGCGATCCGTATGCCGACGCAAGCAAGCGGACCGGCGGCTTCGGACCAGTGGACTCGGCGACGGGGGCGCCGGACTTCGACTTTGCAGCCCCCGACTCTGGAGCGGAAGGCTCGGCAGATGACGCCGCACAACCGGATATCGCGGATCTCTTCCAGAGCGAGGAGGAGGAGGCGCAGCCCTCCATCGCCCACGTCGAGCCGGAGGCCGGGGAGGACGATCAGGACGAGCGGAACATCGAGCAGCTGCTGAGATCCGGTCAGAACGCCTTCGACACCGGCGACTATCAGGAGGCGATCGATACCTGGTCGCGGATCTTCCTGATCGATCCGGGCCACACCGAGGCTCGGCAGGCGATCGCGGAGGCCCGCCGCCGAGACGAGGAGACCCAGGAGCGGGTCGATCACCTGATGGAGGAGGCCAAGGAGGCCCAACGTGCCGGCCGGCTGGACGTTGCCCGCCGCCATGTCCACGATGTTCTATCGCTGCGTCCCGAGCACATCGAAGCCCTCGATCTCAAGGAGCAGCTGGACGCCGGCAAGGAGAAGCCGGGGGACGCTTCTCCGCCTCCGGTCCCGCCGCTGCCGTCGGCAGGCGAGGTGTCGCTGGACGGCCTCGACATCGACCTCTTCGATGAGGGGCAGCCGGCGGTCGAAGCCTCCGCCGGCGACCTGTTCTCGGAAGCCGACTACGCGCCCCCGGCCGGGCCCGGGCTGAAGGGCGCCGGGCGTCGCAGACTGCCCATTCTCCAGGTGGCGTTCGGAGCTCTCGCGGTGCTGATCGTGGCTGTCGGCGTGTGGTTTGGCTCCCGCATGCTGTCCGGACACAAAGAGGCCGAGGCCCATCAAGAGCTCGAGAGAACCATGGCCCGCGCCGAGCAGCTGTTCCGGGGCGGCCACGCCGAGGAGGCGATCAACCTGCTGCAGCGGTACCCGGCCTCGGAGCTCGACCGCGGCCGCATCGCGCAGCGTCTCGTCCGTTATCGCCGGGCGTTGGTACCGCCGACGCCGACACCCGTGCCGGAGCAGGCCACCGCTGCGCAGGCGGCCTACGACGGCGGACGTTGGTTGGAGGCGTACGAGCTGGTCGAAGCCGGAATCGCGGCACATCCCCACGACGGTGGCCTCGTCGAGCTCAGGGAGCGGATTGCCGCCCAGGAGAAACGCATCCCAGCGCTCGTGCACGCGCGTCAACAGCACGACTACGAAACCGCCTCCAACCTCGCCCGTGAGCTCCTCAACACCTACCCGGGCCTCGACGAGCTCCACAAGGAGCTCGAGCGCGACCTCTTCGACCTCGCCATCAGCGAGCTCCGCAACTACAACCTCACGGGAGCGGAGGGCCATCTGCGCCAGTTGGAGCGGCTTACGCCCGATGACGCGGAGACCAAGAGGATTCTCGAGTTCGTCTCCAGCTACAAGACCCGTCCCGTGGACATGCAGCTGAAGATCTTCATCGCGAGCCTGAGGGAGCGATGAAGAAGCCGCCCCAGACGTCGCCGGAGGAGCTTGCCTTTCCTGCCAACTGGGATCGGCTGATCGAGGAAGTCCAGGTCGATTCCGAGCCGGAGCCGCCGGATGATCCCGGTGACCCCCGACCCTCCTTCGTGTCATTCCTGGCTGCCTCGTGGGCCGAGCTGGTGGTCGTGTTGGTGCCCTGCGCCGCGGCCCTCGCTGTGGTCCGCGTGCTCGGCTACCGGACCGGTGCTCCGGCCTTGCCATGGGCGGCACTGCTCGCCGGAGCCTGGTGGCTGACCACAGCGACCGTGCTGGTGGTGGTTCGCCGTGGGACGCCCGGGATGCTGCTGGCCGGCCTGACGTTCACCGACGAGGTCCCGCGGGTACGGATGCCGTTGCTCCTCATCACGATCCTCGTTCTCGCTGCCTCGGCCGGTCTGCTGGCTCTACTCGGCGGGCGCAACTGGTTTCCGGCCACGGTCGCCGGCACGAGCCTGGCAGCTGACGAGCTGGCGGATGAAGACTGAACTCGGGAGACGCCTTGGCGTCTTGCGCGGCGCTTCACCCTCGCCTGGTCGCGGTTGAGGGCAAGACGGTTGTGATAGGTCTCCTATTTGGCCGAATGGGCTCGCTCTCTCGTCGTCGGTCGCAGCCGAATGGGGTTTGCGGCCGGACCTCTAGCCCTTGGCGCGCTTGAAGACCATCCCGATGTGGTCGGTGGCGCCGGTCTTGAAGTTGATAGCGGTGATGGAGACGAGCTCCCACCCGTCCTCGCCCAACTCGTTGAGCTCGACGTCATAGGCGGGATCGAGGCGGTAGTTCTCAGAGCGGATGTTGATGATCTTGTACTCCCACCGCGTGTGCTCCATGCCGACCTCCCTCCCGGATCGCCAATCAGGACGGGGGCATTGTACCATCGCGAGCATGACAGCAGCGGCCGCGAGGACCCTCCGATGAACCATGGCATGACCCCATCCGGCTCGCTCTCGGTTGAAGCAGCTGGAGCCCAAGAGGTCTCCCTGGACATCGTCATTCCCGCGTTCAACGAGGCCGGACGCCTCCCCACGTCGCTGCGACGGATTGCCAAGCATCTGGCTCGCAGCCCGCAGTGGCTCCCGGCAGGCCTGATCGTGGTCGACGACGGCTCCACCGACGGCACGGCAGCGGCGGCCCGGGAGGTTGAGCTGCCGGCGGGCGTCACGCTCCTGGTGCTTGCCCATGACCGCAACCGAGGCAAGGGCGCGGCGGTTCGTACAGGGATGGCGGCGACGACCGCCACCATGGTCCTGATCAGCGATGCCGATCTGGCCGCACCGATCGAGGAGCTCGACCAGCTGGCCGCCGAGGCTACGCGGGACTCGTTCGTGATCGGCTCACGGGCGGTGCGACGCGACCTCATCTTCGTTCGCCAGCCGGTCTATCGCGATCTCATGGGCCGCACGTTCAATCTTCTCGTCCGTGCCCTTCTGGTCCCCGGGGTGCACGACACCCAGTGCGGCTTCAAGCTCCTGCCGGGCCGTCTGGCAACAGGTATTGCATCGGTACAGCGCCTCGACGGGTTCGCCTACGACGTCGAGATGCTGGTCCTTGCCCGCCGCTGGGGCTACCGGGTCCGCGAGGTCGGTGTCCGCTGGCACCACGTCGAGGCCTCACGCGTCGCGCCGCTGCGGCACTCGCTGCAGATGCTGCGTGACCTTCTCCGCCTCACCTGGTGGCGGGCTCGCGGCGCACTGCCGAGTGAGCCGGAGGACACGAGCGGGAGTTAGGGGGGGCCTGGGTTGTCGGTAGCCTGGGTGGGTGGCGCTTCACTCGTGACGGGGAGCCAGGCAGTGGGGAGACCCGGGGGTGGTTCTCTGTCGCTCCGGCGGTCGTGCGGGTACCATGCGGACCCGCTCGTCTCGCAGCTCCGGCGGGAACACGGCTCTCGCTTCTCGCGTCTAGCGTCTTTCCGGTGGGCGGGGGGGCTTTCTCACCTCCTTACTTTCTCACCTCCTTACCTCGTTCCTTCCTGCCTTGCAGCCGGGTGTGCCAAGATGCCCACATGGAGGACCTCTCAGCGGGCTGCGAGCCGTACGATGTAGTCGTCGTTACCCACAACCACGGCGACGTCCTCGATGCCTGCCTCGCCTCCGTGGCCGCACAGGAGGCCCCGCCCATGGCGGTGGTCGTGGTCGATAACGCCTCTACGGACGGCTCGGCGGGCGTGGCCGCGAGCTGGTCCAAGCGGCTCGATCTCGAGCTTCTTCGAAGCACCGGCAACATCGGCTTCTCGGCGGCAGTCAACCGCGCCCTGCGAGCCTGCTCTTCGCCCTGGGTGCTGCTTCTCAACCCGGACTGCGCGCTGCAGCGGCCGTGCGTGGCGCGACTTCTCGCAGCCGTCGGAGAACGGCCCGACGGCGACCGCATCGGCTCCGCCACCGGCAAGCTGCTGCGTGCCCGCGGGCCGGAGCTGGCAGCCACGGCGGTCATTGACGCCGCCGGCATGGTGGTGACGCCTTCGGGCCGCCACTTCGACCGCGGCGCTGGGCGCCAGGACGATGGATCGTACGATCGTGGCGCCTGGGTCTTCGGCGGTACCGCCGCGGCGACGTTGTACCGGCGTCGGGCCCTGGAGGATGTGGCCTTCCCGGACGGCCAGGTGCTGGCAGAGAGCTTCTTCGCCTACCGGGAGGATGCCGAGCTTGCATGGCGCCTGCAGTGGCGCGGCTGGCGTTGCCTGTATGTGCCGACCGCGGTCGCCGCCCACGAGCGCGGCCTGCAGCCGGAGCGCGGCCGCCGCCAGGCCGCTGCAATCAACGCCCACTCGGTGAAGAACCGGTTCCTCCTGCGCCTGCACTGCGCCGACCTGTCTTGGCACCTGTTCGGCTTCCCGTGGTGGCTGGGACGCGATCTCGTCGTCATCGCCGCGTGCCTCGCCGTCGAGAGGAGCTCCCTGCCGGCGCTGCGCGAGGTGTGGCGCCTGCGGCGTGATGCGCTCTCCCGCCGGCGCTTCATCCTCGAGCGACGGACAGTCCCCTCGCGACAGGTACGGCGCTGGTTTCGTAAACGGGGTTGGGTCGAGCCAGTGGAAACACCGTGAAGTTGGCCATCATCGGATCGCGTGGAGCCCCCGCATGCTACGGCGGCTTCGAGACCCTGGCCGAGGAGCTCGGCTGTCGCCTCGCTGCGCGCGGACACGAGGTCTGTGTCTACGGCAGATCCAACTTCATCGACCGCGGGCTGACGTCGTACCGGGGCATGCGGCTTGTCATCCTGCCGGCGCCCCGCCGCAAGCACCTGGAGACAGTCGTCCACACCCTGCTCGCGGCTCTCCACGCCGCGCGGGAAGGTTACGATGCCGTCCTCCTCTTGAACGCCGCCAACGCCCCCTGGACGCGGATCCTCCAGCTCGCCGGGATACCTGTCGCCCTCAATGTCGACGGTCTCGAACGCAAGCGGCGCAAGTGGGGCTGGGCCGGGCGCACCTACTACCGCATCTGCGAGCGCCTGGCAGCCCTGATGCCCGACGCCCTCGTCACCGATGCCGAGGTCATCCGCCGCTACTATCGGCGCCGCTACCGCGCGCAGTCGTGGATGATCGCCTACGGCGGCGACCTGAGGCCTCCGGAGGGGACGGCCGCCCTGTCCGAGCTCGGCCTCCAACCCGACGAGTACGTGCTGTACGTCTCCCGCTTCGAGCCGGAGAACAACCCCGATCGCGTTGCACACGCCTACACCAGCGTACCCGGTACGAGGCCGCTGGTGATGGTCGGCGGCGCGCCCTACGCCCCTGATCTGGGTCGCCGGCTCGCCGCGATCGACGACCCTCGCATCCTCTTCCCGGGTCCGATCTACGGTGAGCGCTACCGGCAGCTGCTCTTCAACTGCCGGGCCTACATTCACGCCACCGAAGTCGGAGGCACCCATCCCGCGTTGGTCGAGGCGATGGGGGCCGGGCGACCGGTGCTGTACTATGACACCCCGGAGAACCGCGAGGTGGTTCGGGCCGCCGGACGGCCGTTCCGGTTCGAGGGCGCCGACAGCCTGGATCACCTCCTCGCGGCGCTGATCGTCGACCGGGTCGCCCTCGACGAGCTGGGCGCCAGCGCCCGGCAGCGGGTGGCCCAGCGGTACCGTTGGGACGAGGTGGCCTGCCGCTACGAGAGCCTTCTGGAGTCGCTGTGCTGAAGGAGCGCGCGAAGCTGATCGCCTACTGGGTGTGGACCGCGGATCTCGCGGTCACCTCGGTCGCCTTCCTGCTCGCCTGGTGGGTGCGCTCCAGCCTGGCGCCGCAGCTCCTCCCCCGCCTGTTCCCCACCGAGCTGTACCCCCTGGCGCGCTACCTCGGCCTACTGCCGCTGGTCCTCGTCATCTGGACCCTCCTGCTGGTGACCCGCGAGGCCTACACTTCCCGGCGCACCGTCAGCCTCCGCCGCGAGGCGTGGCAGGTGGCCCAAGTTGTCGTTCTCGGCACCCTTACCCTCGCCGCCGCAGGTTGGATGCTGCGGCTCGACTTCCTGTCGCGACCCTTCCTGGCCCTGTTCGCAGCCCTCGACCTGGTCTTTCTGCTGCTTGAGAAGCTGGCGCTCCGTCTGCTGGCGCGGCGGGTCCGGCGCTGGGGCCTCAACTACCGGAGCCTGCTGATCGTCGGTATCAACCCGAGAGCAGAGGAGCTGGCGACGATCCTGGCGGAGCACCCGCACTGGGGCCTGCGGCTCATCGGCTTTGTCGCGCCCGACGGTGACGCTCCTGTCGAGGTTTCAGGGTTTCCAGTGCTGGGCGGCGCGGCGGACCTTCCCCGTCTGCTCCAGGACGAGGTCGTGGACGAGGTGCTGTTCGTGCTGTCCCGGCGTGAGCTGGAGGAGTTCGAGGACGCTCTCCTGCTGTGCTCGGAGCTGGGAATCCGGGCTCGTGTGGCCCTCTTCTTTCCCCACCTCAAGGCCCGTGTCCTGCTCGAGGAGCTCGAGGGCATCCCGCTCCTGACCTTCACGACCACCCCGGCGGCTCCGTTCCCGATGTTCGTCAAGCGAGCTCTCGACCTGGCCACCGCCGCCCTCGGCATCCTTCTCCTGTGGCCCCTGATGGCGGTCATCGCCGCCGTCATCAAGGGCTCGTCGAGCGGTCCCGTGCTTTTCCGCCAGACCCGCTGCGGGCTCAACGGCCGCCGCTTCACGCTCTACAAGTTCCGCACGATGGTCGAGGGCGCCGACCGCCAGCTGGACGAGGTAGCGCACCTCAACGAGCTCGCCGGACCGGCGTTCAAGGCGCGCCGGGACCCGCGCGTTACCGCCGTCGGGCGCGTGCTCCGCCGTCTCTCGCTCGACGAGCTGCCGCAGCTGGTCAACGTGCTGCGCGGCCATATGTCGCTGGTCGGACCCCGGCCGCCGTTGCCCGACGAGGTGGCCCGCTACCAGCGATGGCAACGTCGCCGGTTGTCGATGAAGCCAGGGATCACCGGCCTGTGGCAGGTCTCGGGCCGCGCTTCCCTCGACGACTTCGACGCCTGGACCCGCCTCGACCTCACGTACATCGACAACTGGTCGTTGTGGCTCGACCTCAAGATCCTTGCCAAGACAATCCCCGCTGTGTTTACTACGCGCGGAGCCTCCTAGAGGTCCGGGCGGAGAGCCCGTTCGGCTGCAATCCGCGATACGGGGCCACCTGTGCGCTCTTCGCTTGTCGCACGTCTCCAACGTACCTGCAGGTACGCCTGCGACGTGCTCCGGCGCGAAAAAACGCACATCTGACGCCCGTCTCGCGAATCTCGCTGCGAACGGGCTCTCCGCCCGGACCTCCCGAGACTTTGAACAGAGCGGCTCACTGACCTGTCGGAGCACACGGGGGGCAGATCCGAGCGCAGCACGCCGCGGAGCAGGGTGCGTTCGAACGGGCGTGCCGGGCACAGCTTCTTCCTGGAGCGCGATGGCCCATCGCTAAGAAGATATTCCCTTTCTTAACTTTGCGTTCTTCGCGCCTTCGCGGTTCAGTTGTTGCCCCACCGGGATCATGCGTGCGTGGAGACAACCTGACTCAAGGGGATGCGCAGGGCCGGGTTAGCGCCTGAAGGCGAAGTAGGCTTTCATGAGGCGGGCGGCTCGCGGTGTCAGGCGGGTGCGGTTGTAGGCATCGGCCGCCTTGCGGATTGCCTCTGCCTGGGTCGGGTAGGGATGGATGACGCTCGCGAGCTTGCCGAGGCCGACCTTGGCCACCATTGCCAGGGTCAGCTCGCTGATGGTCTCGCCGGCGTGCCGGGAGACCAGCGTCGCGCCGAGGATCGCGTCGCCGCCCTTGCTGGTGTGAACCTTGAGGAAGCCCTCCGTCTCGCCGTCGGTGATGGCGCGGTCGACCTCGCTCGTTGGAACGGTGTAGGTGTCGATCTCGATGCCGCGCGCCGCGGCCATCCCTTCGTTGAGGCCGACGTGAGCTACCTCCGGGTCGGTGTAGGTGCACCACGGAATCGCGAGGCGGCTCACCCGCTTGCGGCCGGCGAGCCGGAAGAAAGCGTTCTGGATCACGGCGCGCGCTGCGGCGTCCGCGGTGTGGGTGAACTTGTAGGGCAAACAGATGTCGCCGGCGGCGAACACCCGCGGGTTCGAGGTCTGAAGGAAGTCGTCCACCTCGATGCCGTCGCGGCCGTAGCGGACGCCCGCGGCTTCGAGCTCGAGCCCTTCGACGTTTGGCGCGCGCCCGGCACCGACCAGAACCGCGTCGGCGACGAGCGTTTCGCCCCCGTCCCCGCCGCTCAGGAACAGGACCTTCTCGGACCCTCGGGCCTCGACCCGCGCGAGGTTGGTCGACAGCCTCACCTGCACGCCGTCACGCTTCATGGCCGCGCACAGCAGGGTGGCCGCGTCGCGGTCCTCTCGCGCCAGGAACTGGTCGCCGCGCTCGACGATCGAGACCTCGCTGCCGAGGCGCGCGAACGCCTGCGCAAGCTCGCAGCCAATCGGACCACCGCCCACGACCGCCAGCCGAGCCGGCAGCTCGGTGAGGTTGAAGACGTTCTCATTGGTCAGGAAGCCGGCCTCGGCGAGCCCCGGAATGGCCGGCACCACCGCGCGCGCACCGCTGGCGATCACGGCACGGCCGAAGCGCAGCTCGGCTCCCCCGACCTCGACAGTGGCGCGGCCGGTGAAACGGGCCTCGCCGAGGAAGACGTCGATCCCGTACACATCTGCGAAGCGGCGGGCGGAGTCGTGCGGACTGATCGCCGCGCGGATGCGGCGCATCCGTCGCATGACGGCCGGGAAGTCCACCTCCACTGGCCCCGAAGGCCTGATACCGAAGCGGCTGCTGTCGCGCATGTCGGCGGCCGCGCGCCCCGGCCGGATCACGGCCTTGGACGGAACGCAGCCGACATTGAGACAGTCTCCACCCATCAGATGGCGTTCGATGAGGGCGACCCTGGCACCCAGGCCCGCCGCGCCCGCCGCAGCCACCAGCCCGGCTGTGCCGGCGCCGATCACGACCAGGTTGTAGCGCCCAACGGGCGTCGGGTTGACCCAGCCCGGAGGATGGACGTTCTCCACCAGGTTGCGGTTGAGCTCGTCGTCAGGCTCCAGCTTCAGACGCGCCGCGACGGCGTTGCCCGCGACTCGCTCGCCTTCCTCGGGAGGTCTCGACTCGGTGGCCACTGTTTGCCTCCTTTGCTCAGTCTCCACCTACTATGCCGGACGGAAGGCCCGGGTTTCCATGATATAAGGCCGTGTGGCACCTTCGAGCCTTGCCGCTGTCAATCTCCTGGAGCTCAGCCCGGTGCGGCTGGCCGAGTGGCAAGAGCAGGATGGGCGGGTAGTGGTGAGCCGGCCGCGGCCGACCAGCCGCGGTCTGCGCGGTTTCGCCGACCTCATCTCATACTGGCTGTCGGTGCCGCGGATCCGCCTCGACGAGGTCGGCAGCGCCACCTGGCTCCTCCTCGACGGCCGCCGCACGGTTGACGAGGTCGCGGAGCTGGTGCGGGAACGGTTCGGCGACGCCGTGGAGCCAGCCGAGGAACGGATCGGCACGTTCGTTCGCACCCTTCGCTACCAGGGCTTTCTCGCCTACCCGGGCTGGGATGAGGAGCCAGACGGCGGAGGACCGGCCGGGAAGGCCGGGTAGTCCTCTATTTCGAGGCTGGTGCGAGCTCCTTGAACAGCTGCTGCCTAATGGCATCCAGCCGGCGCTTGCGGTAACGCTCGAAGTTCTGCACCTTGCCGTCCATGATGATGTACATGATCGGGTTGTGCCGTACGCCGCCGTAGTCATCGAAGCGGATGGCGCCGGTGACGCCGGTGAAGTCGGTGAGCTCGAACTGGATCGTCTTGCGGATCTCGTCGGTCTGTAAGTACTTGCTCTTCTTCATGATGAAGATAGCGACGCGGGCCGCGTCATAGGCATGTGCGGCGAAGATGTCCGGCGCCACGCCGTAGCGCTCTCGGTAGGTGCCGACGAAATCCTTGACGATCTTGACGTCGGAGTCCGCATCGAATGAGGGCAGGGGGAAGAACACGCCCTCGACGAGCGCCCGGTTGGCGTCCAAAACTGCGCGGTTGTAGAACGCCGAGGTCACGCAGCGAGTGCCGGTGAAGTGCTTCTTCTGGAGGAACTGCAGAACGTCCGCCGTTGGCTGTGCATAGGCGATGATGTACACGGCGTCCGGCTGGCCGCTGGTTAGGGCGTCGGTCGCCTGGCGCTTCCAGCCCGGGTCGTCTAGGAGTATCCGGGCCACGATCTTACCGCCGAGATTCTGTTCGAACTCGTGACGGAACTCCGGCTCGACGCCGCGCGCGTGCTCGTTGCCGGAGCTGAAGATCAGTACCTTGCGCCGTCCCTGTTCCTTGTACAGAAAGTCCCCCGCCCGGGTCCCCTCGAGGTCGTCGGAGGGGAACAAGCGGAACAGGAGCTTGCTCTTCTTGATCAGGCTCGGAGCCGATGCGGACGGTGAGATGCAGATGGTGTCTTCCTTCTCGAGGACCGGGACCAAGGCGGCCGCTACGTCGCTCTTGCAGCCCCCGATCACGAGCTGCGCGCCGCTCCGCTCGACCAGCTGCTTGAACTCAGCGACACCCTGCTCGGGCTCGGAGCCCGAGTCGGCCCACACCGCCTGGAACCCTTGCGGCAGCGAACCGTCGGCCTTGGCCTCCTCGAGGGCGAGGTGGATGGCGTCGGACATGCTCTTGCCGTAGGTAGCCGCGTCACCAGAGATCGGAAGGAGGATGCCCAGCACCGGGGCCTTGGAGCACGCGCTCAGAGGGAGGAGAGCAGCTATCAACCCTCCGACCAGCCACCGGGTTCGTTGCGCCATGATCCACCTCCCGCGGTTCCACACCACCGTCACATCCTGCGATTATCAATTGTACGACGTTTCGAGACTGAGGCGAACCCAACATTGCCCCGCTTGACAGCCATTGGCGGGGGAGGTTGGCATCTTCTCAGCAGTGGAACGATCGCGCAGCCGCGAGGGTTGTCTGATGTCGAGAGAGCCTCAGGAGCGTAGGGAGGAAGAGGATGACGCCAGAGAAAGGACTCGGGGCGGAGGCCGACGATGGCCTGCGGCGGTGGCTTGCCTTCGCGGCGGCAGCCCGCGACGGCTCCCGGCACCCGTTCTCGCAGCAGTGGGCCTTCTTCAACGACGTGTTTGCCGGCCGACCGGCCGAGGCGGGTCCGGCTCCTGCCTGGGTCCCTGGGCGGGAGAACCTGGGAGGCTCCAACCTTGCCGGGCTGATGAGCGACCTCGGTCTTTCGGACTACCGCGAGCTGCACGCCTGGTCGGTCGGCAAGCGGGCGGAGTTCTGGGAGCGCACGATCCGACGCCTCGGCATCGTCTTCCGTGATCCCGCGGCCACGGTGCTCGATTCCAGCGACGGTCCGGAGCGGGCGCGATGGCTTCCCGGCGCGCGGATATCCTGCGTTGACAGCTGCTTCACGGCCGAACCGTCGCGCGTCGCCGTGATCACCGGCCGCGAAGGCTCGAACGAGCTGCGGAGGGTCACCTACGGCGAGCTCGAGGCCCACGTGAAGCGATTCGCCGGCGGCCTGCGGCGGCGCGGCCTCGGCGCGGGCTCGAGAGTCGCGCTCTACATGCCGATGACGCTGGAGTGTGTGGTGGCCTATCTCGGAGTGGTGAGCGCGGGGGGCGTCGTGGTCTCGATCGCCGACAGCTTTCCCCCGCCCGAGGTGGAGAAGCGGCTACAGATCGCCGGCGCCGACGCCATCGTCACCGTCCAACGGTTCCGCCGGGGTGGCAAGGAGATCGACCTCTACGCCAAGGCCGTCGAGGCCGGGGCCCCGCCGGCCGTCGTCATCACCAACGGCAGCGGGTCTGAGCTTCGCAACGGCGACATCGGGTGGTTTGACGTGGCACAGCACGCCGAGCCGTTCGAAGGCCTTACCGGAGCTCCCGACCGGCTTACTAACATCCTCTTTTCCTCCGGCACCACAGGCACCCCCAAGGCCATCCCATGGACCCAGCTGACACCAATCAAGTGCGCCGCGGACGGTCACTTCCACCAGGACATCCGGCCTGGCGACGTGGTCGCGTGGCCGACCAATATCGGTTGGATGATGGGGCCGTGGCTGATCTACGCCAGCCTTGTCAACGGCGCCACCATGGCGCTCTTCCAGGGGACGCCGGGCGGCGTCGGCTTCGCTCGTTTCGTCGAGCGTGCTGGCGTCACGGTACTCGGTGTCGTGCCATCGCTGGTGCGTGCGTGGCGTGCCTCCGGAGCCTGCGAGGCCGCCGACTGGAGCCGGGTGCGCGTGCTGACGTCGACCGGCGAGCCCTCGAGTCGCGAGGACTACCTGTGGCTGATGAGCCGAACCGGCTACCGGGCGCCGGTGATCGAGTACTGCGGCGGCACCGAGATCGGCGGTGGCTACATTACCGGTACCGTTGTCCAGCCGGCCTCACCGGCCACCTTCACCACCCCAGCCTTGGGCCTCGACCTGGTCGTGCTCGACGAGGCGGGAGGGGCGGTGGGTGAGGGCGAGGCGGGGGAGGTGTTCCTGGTCCCGCCCTCCATCGGTCTCTCGGAACGGCTGCTCAACCGCGACCACCATGAGGTCTACTACGCGGGCTGTCCGGCGGGCCCCGACGGATCGATGTTACGCCGCCACGGGGACCTGATCGTGCCCCTCGGGGGGGGCTTTTTCAAAGCCGCCGGGCGCGCCGACGACACCATGAACCTCGGCGGCATCAAGGTTGCCTCGACCGAGCTCGAGCGGGTGCTCGAGTCCCACCCGCGGGTGGTGGAGTGCGCCGCGGTCGGCGTCCCGACGGCGGGCGAGGGGGCCGAGCGTCTGGTCGTGTTCGCCGTCGTTACCGGCGATCGCGACGGTGAACGGCTGCGGAGGGAGCTGGGAGCGCTGGTCGGTCAGCGCCTCAACCCGCTGTTCAGGGTTTCCGAGGTCGTGGCTGTGGACGAGCTGCCGCGCACCGCTTCCAACAAGGTGATGCGGCGCGTGCTGCGGCAGCGCGCATCCATGGGCTGACGGGCCGGGAGAAACAAGGACCGCCGCCCGAAGGCGGCGGTCCGAGGTTCTGCGGTAGGGGAGCTCACATGGTGATTGGCGGCGGGGCGGCTTCGTCGGGAGATCCGGCCCTTCCCATCGGTCGTAGGATCAGGTACAGCGCGATGATCGCCATGAACACCACTGAGAGGCCGTTGGCGAACGTCTTTGGAAGTGCGGTCGTCTCGATCAGGTGTTCCCAGCCCGGCTGGTTGAAGAACACGACAGCGGCGATGGCCAGGCCCATGAGCGCCTCACCGGCGATCAGTCCGGAGGCGGCGAGCACTCCGGCGTTCTCGACCCGTGCCCCCTGACCGGCGTTGTAGTTGCGCTTCTTGACCAGCGAGTCGACCGCCCAACGGATGATGCCGCCCACGAAGATCGCGAACGTGGTCTCCAGCGGCAGGTACATCCCGACCGCGAACAGCATCGGGCTCTTGACCTTGACCATGATCAGCGCCAGCCCCATGACGATCCCGACGATCACCAGCGGCCACGCCATCTCGCCGCCCACGATCCCCTGCGACAAGGTGGCCATCAGGCCAGCCTGTGGTGCAGCCAGGGCGCGATCGCCGAAGCCGATGCCACCCTGCTTGATGTTGGAGGCGTTGAGCACGAACAGGGGAATGAACATGAAGGCGCCGGCGAACAGCACGCCGATCAGGTCGCCCACCTGCATCTTCCAGGGCGTACCACCGAGGATGTGCCCGACCTTGAGGTCCTGCAGCATTTCGCCGGCCACAGCGGAGGAGACGCACACCACCGAGGCGACGCCGAGCACCGCGGCCACGCCGTGGGTGCCTGAGACGCCGATCAGCACCATGACCAGTGCGGCCACGATCAGGGTAGCTAGGGTCAGCCCCGACACCGGGTTATTCGAGGACCCGATGAGGCCAACCAGGTTGCCCGACACCGCAGCAAAGAAGAAGCCGGTGATGAGCATGACGAGGGCGGCCATCACCGCACCGCCGATGACGCCGGTGAAGTACCAGTACAGGAGCACCATCAGCACGAAGGTTACGAGCACGCCGAACAGCACGAGCTTGAAGTTGATGTCGCGGTCGGTGCGGCTCGTCGTCTCGTGCGCCTCGGCGGACTTGCGCAGGTCGGAGATACCGCGCTTGATCCCCAGCCACAAGTTCTTTCGCATCTTGTACAGGGTGTAGACCGCACCGACCAGCATCCCGCCGACGGCGATGGGACGAACGATGAAGAGCCACATCTGGTTGGCCATCGCCACCCAGGTTGCCTCGGCCGCCGGGTTGGCGCCGGTGGAGGCGGCGAAATCAGCAATCATGTGGGGGCCGATGAAGAACACCAGCAGCGGCACGAAGAGCCCCCACGCCAGCAGACCGCCGGCGAAGTTGAGGGCAGCCAACTCGGGGCCGATGATGTAGCCGACGCCGAGGTAGGCTGGGCTCACCGCCGGTGCCGTGATCGTCGAGACGCCACCTGCGGACACCGCATAGGCGTCGCGACGGAAGCCCAGGCGCACCAGGCTGCGGCCGATCTCGCCCACGTGCACCACGTGATCGTAAACCGCAGTGAAGATTCCCATCTGGCCGAGCAGGTTGATGAGGGCGCCTATGCCCATGGCCTCGAACAACTGCTTGGCTGCGTCCGACCCTCGCTGGCCGGCCTTGTGGATCTCCGATGCTGCTACCGACTCCGGGAACGGCAGCTCCGGGTCCTCCACCATCACCCGTCGCAGCATGGTGACAAAGAGGATGCCCAGCACACCGCCCACCACCATCAGGGCGGTGGCCTTCAAGTAGTCGTTGAGGCCGCGGAACTCCCACAGGTGGAGAATGGCGAAAGCCGGGATGGTGAAGATCGCACCGGCGGCGACCGACTCACCGATCGAGCCGACGGTCCGTGCGAAGTTCTCCTCGAGCAGGCTGCCCCCGAAGAGCTTGAGGACCGCCATGCCGATGACGGCCGCGGGGTAGGTGGCGGCGATCGTCATCCCCGCCTTGAGTCCCAGGTAGGCGTTTGCCGCTCCCAGGATGACGCACATGAAGAGCCCCAGGATCAACGCCCTGACGGTGAACTCTCGCATGTCGGTCTCGGGGGCGACAACCGGTCGGAAGGGTTGCTGGCTCATGGATCGACCTCCTCCTCGCAAAGATCGCCGCGGCGACCGGCCGGTCCCCGCGGGCGGCGCATGAAACTGCGGGGCATTGTACAGGATTCAGGAGGCCGGACGATGGTGTCGGATCGCGGCTGGCAGCAGTGATGAGCCTGCCACCGCAATCACTCCCGGAGCTTCTGCTCCAGCAGGCGGCCGGCGATCTCCATGTACTGGTCCTCGGTCACGATGCCGATGAGGTGGCCGTTCTTGACCACCGGCAGACAGCTCACCCGATGGCGCCGCATCAGCCCGATCGCCTCGAGAGTGGTCGTCTCCGGCGCCACGGTGACCGGATTCGGCTGCATCACCTCGCTGACCGCGAGCGGGCCGTCCATCTGCTCCGGGTGGTAGGTGCCGATGAGACGCAGCAAGGCGCGTTGGGAGACCAGGCCAACCAGGCGGTTTGCCTCGTCCTCGACCAGCACGTGACGGGAACGGTTCCAGTCCATGAGCTGCGCAACCAGGTCGACCGGCTCGTCCTGGCTGACCGTGATGAGGTCGGTCTGCATGTACTGCTCGACCCGCAGGTAGTTTTGCTTCCAGCCGCCGCTCTCCTCCAGCCGGGCCAGCGGCCACAGGTGCACCGGAGCGCCCTCCCGCTGACGGTTGACGGTGGCTGCCGTGAGGGCGCTGAGGCGCTCGGCAAGGGGTCCCTTGCCGCCCATATCAGCAAACGAGGACAGCAGCCACTGGGCGCCCGTCCTCCCCGCGCGCACCCGCTCCTCGACGATGCCGAGGTACGTCTCGGCTTCACCGGCGTCGATGTGAGAGCTGGCGAGCCCCTCCTTCGCCAGCGGCAGCAGGGTGTCCAGAAT
Source organism: uncultured Thermoanaerobaculia bacterium (assembly GCA_964552395.1). Classification (GTDB taxonomy): domain Bacteria; phylum Acidobacteriota; class Thermoanaerobaculia; order Thermoanaerobaculales; family Sulfomarinibacteraceae; genus JAJDNH01. The sequence continues at coordinate 27,339 of CAZKGM010000036.1, forward strand.
GAGGTCGCGCGCCGGCCGCAGGCCGCTGTCCACCCACGCCAGCTGGGCGCTCAGCCCGTGCTGGGCGGCGGCGAAGAAGTTGCGATGCGCATCCTCGAATTGCATGTGGCGGGTGATATCGCCGTAGCGTTCGAGGAGGCCGCTGACGAGCCCGAACCAGAACGCCGCATTCGCCACCTCGTCGCGCACAGTCGGCCCCGACGGCAGGGCGCGGTTCTCGATCCTGAGGTGGGCCGTGCCGTTGGAGATCCCGTAGCAGACCCGGTTCCACCGGTAGACAGTGCTGTTGTGCAGCCGCAGTGCCTTGAGCTCGGGTGCACGTCCGGCAGCGAGGGCGGCGAACGGGTCCTCATCCATGTCGGTCGAGAGGATGGCGCGAAAGCGGGCGATGTCCTCGCGGAAGATCTCCAGCGCCGACGCTCGCACCCACTGGCGGCCGAAGCTGACCCGCGGCGCCTGTTCGCGCAGGTGCCGGCCAGCCCGCCGGGTATCGATCGATTGCTGGAACAGCGCCACGCGGGTTTCCCACCACAGGCGCTTGCCGAACAGCAGCGGCGAGTTGCTGGCCGCCGCGAGAACCGGTCCGGCCACCGCCTGGGCAATGTTGTACATGCGCGCAAACTCCTCCGGACCGACCTGAAAGTGGACCTGGAAGCTGGTGTTGCACGCCTCGACCATGATGTTGTCGTGGTGGAAGTTGAGCTCGTCCACGCCCTTGATGAAGAACTGGTAGTCACCGCCGCGCAGCCGTGTGAGCGCATCATTGAGGGCAAGGTAACGGGGGTTCGGTGTCATGTTTGCGAGCTCGAGGTCGGACTTGTTGAGGCTGGGAAGGATGCCGGCCAGCACCGCCTCGCCGCCGCAGGCGCGCGCCGCGTCCCGAGCCTTGGCCAGTAGCTCCTGCATCTGGCGCTCGAGATCGCCGAGGCAGTGACCGCCGAACTCGAGCGGATCGACGTTGAACTCCAGGTTGAAAAGGGCGAGCTCGGGGGTGAAGTGGGGGTCGCCGACCTGCTCGAGGACTTCGAGCGCGATCGGTGCAGCCCTCCAGGTGTCGTCGACCAGGAACATCTCCTGCTCGGCGCCGATTCGCCGTACTCCCGATTCGATGACTCCCGTGTCGAGCATCTGCTCCATGGCGCGGACGTCGTTCAAGAGGTGCTTGAGGAAGACACGCAGCTCCTCGACCTCGGACCTTTGACGAACGTCGTGCTCTCCCATTCGACCTTTCCCCTTCATCCCGCGTGGTACGCGCGCCACATTGTACTCCCCATGCGTACCTGGAGAGCTTCTCTTGATCTGATGACTATCATATCAAATGTGTAAAGGTGAGGACTTGACAAGAATGCGCTCATATTCCATATTGGAGGAGCGGCTGCCGCCGCTCGACGGAGGAAAACGTAATGTCCAAGGCCAACTACACGATCAAAGCGACGGAGGCGATCCAGGGAGCGTTCAAGCTCGCCGCCGATCGCGGCAACCCCGAGACACTGCCGTCGCACCTGTTGCTGGCCTTGCTGCAGCAGGACGGGGGTCTTGCCCCGCGCCTGCTGGAGCGTCTCGGCGCACCGCCCGCAGACCTTGAGCGCGAGGTGCTGGACGACCTCGAGCGGCTGCCGACGGCCCAGGGGGCGGCCGAGCCGGGCCCATCCCGAGATCTGCGCCAGGTGCTCGACCAGGCGACCGCCCTGGCGCCCCAGTTCCAGGATCTGTACGTCTCGGTGGAGCATCTACTGATGGCGTTGGTGACGGTGCCGTCGAGCTCGGCCGCACGCGTGCTCGCCAGCCACGGCGTCGACAAGACCACCCTGCTGCAGGCGATCCAGGGACTGCGGGGGTCGCATCAGGCCACGGACGACAACCCGGAGGGCAGGTATGAGGCCCTCAAGCGCTACGGCCGTGACCTCACCGAGCTCGCCCACGCCGGCAAGCTCGACCCCGTGATCGGACGTGATGACGAGATCCGCCGCGTCATGCAGGTGCTGACCCGGCGTACCAAGAACAACCCGGTGCTGATCGGCGACCCCGGCGTCGGCAAGACGGCGGTCGCCGAGGGTCTGGCCCAGCGGATTGCGGCCGGCGACGTGCCGGAGATCCTCAAGCGCCGGCGGCTGGTGGCCCTCGACATGGGCGCCCTGATCGCCGGCGCCAAGTACCGTGGCGAGTTCGAGGACCGTCTCAAAGCGGTCCTCAAGGAGGTTGTTGACTCCGCCGGCGAGGTGATCCTGTTCATCGACGAGCTGCACACCCTGGTCGGCGCCGGAGCTGCCGAAGGCGCCATGGACGCCGCCAACCTCCTCAAGCCGGCGCTTGCGCGCGGTGAGCTCCGATGCATTGGCGCGACGACGCTGACCGAGTACCGCAAGTACGTCGAGAAGGACGCCGCCCTCGAGCGGCGGTTCCAGCCGGTACCCGTTGACGAGCCCTCGACCGAGGAGACAGTCGCCATTCTGCGCGGCCTCAAGGAGAAGTACGAGGTCCATCATGGCGTGCGCATAACCGACGGCGCTCTGGTCGCTGCCGCGGCCCTCTCTCACCGCTACATCAGCGACCGCCATCTGCCGGACAAGGCCATCGACCTGGTCGACGAGGCGGCATCGCGGCTGCGGCTCGAGATCGACTCCATGCCGACCGAGATCGATGTCCTCGAGCGTCGCGCCCTGCAGCTCGAGATCGAGCGACGGGCGCTGGCCAAAGAGAAGGACGCCGCGTCCCGCGACCGCCTGGCCGCGATCGAGGGCGAGCTCGCCGAGCTGTCCGAGGGCACCACAGCGATGAAGGCGCAGTGGCAGAGTGAGAAGGAGCTTATCGCCCGTATCCGCGACCTCAAGCGGCAGATCGACGAGACCCGCGACGCCGCCGAGCGCGCCGAGCGGGACGGAGACCTCGAGCTGGCCGCCAAGCTGCGCTACGGCGACCTTGTGCGGCTCAACAAGGAGCTGGAGGAGGCCAGCGAGGAGCTCAAGCGGCACCAGGAGGCGCACGGGTCGATGCTCTCGGAGGAGGTGACCGAGCAGGACATAGCGGCCGTCGTTTCGCGCTGGACCGGGGTCCCGGTGGACAAGCTGTTGGAGGGCGAGCGGGCGAAGCTCCTGGAAATGGAGGATGGCCTGCGACGCCGTGTCGTCGGCCAGGACGACGCGATCGCCGCCGTCGCTGCCGCGGTGCGGCGCGCCCGCGCCGGCCTCAAGGACCCGGAGCGGCCGATCGGCTCGTTCCTGTTTCTTGGTCCCACCGGCGTCGGCAAGACCGAGCTCGCACGAGCCCTGGCGGCGTTCCTGTTCGACAGCGACAAGGCGATGATTCGTCTCGACATGTCCGAGTACATGGAAAAGCACTCGGTGGCGCGGATGATTGGTGCCCCTCCCGGCTACGTTGGCTACGAGGAAGGCGGTCAGCTGACCGAGGCGGTCCGGAGGAGGCCGTACTCGGTGGTCCTCCTCGACGAGATCGAGAAGGCGCATCCGGACGTCTTCCACGTGCTGCTCCAGATCCTCGACGATGGACGTCTCACCGATGGCAAGGGCCGCACGGTGGACTTCCGCAACACTGTGCTCATCATGACCTCGAATATTGCCTCGGCGGTCATCCACGAGCACGGCGAGGACGAGCGAGAGCGGATGCTCGAGCTGGTCCAGACCGAGCTCAGGCGCCACTTCAGACCGGAGTTCCTGAACCGCGTCGACGAGGTGCTGGTCTTCCATCGCCTCGGCATGGAGCACGTCGAGGCGATCGTCCGCCTCCAGCTGGAGCGCATCAACGCCCTCCTCGCTGAGCGTCGCATCCACCTGGCGGCGACCGACGAGGCCGTCCGCCTGCTCGCCCGCGACGGCTACGACGTCGACTTCGGCGCCCGACCGCTTAAGCGGGAGATTCAGCGCCGGGTTCAGGACCCGCTGTCGGCGATGGTCCTGGCCGGCGATATCCTGGACGGTGATACCGTGCACATCGAGGCCGAGAGCGACCGGATTGTGCTGCGTCCGCAACGGTGAGCCGTTGCAGAGCCGCCGGTACGGGCACGAGCCAACTGGCGGGGGCGGCGTTCTTTCTGCTGGCCCTGGCGGGTGCTAAGCTGTGGAGTCGGTATCGTTCATGTGTGATCGTGGCGGGCCGGCCCTGACGTTCTGCGACCGATTGCCGCGATGTCAACGAGCCGCGAAGAGCTTCGAGTCGGCAGGCGTCTCACCGGTCACTGCAGATCGTGAGCGCATGCTGCGGGCCAGACGAGGCGCCGCCGGCGTCTTGATGAGCGGCTGGGAACCTCCGTCGGGCCGGGTCACACGTTTGGAGGTCATCGGGTGGATGAAGGGGCGTTTGCCGAGCTTCTCGTACACGAGGGCCTCGTCGGCCGTGCCGCGGCCGACAGGCTGCTGCGTGAGCTCCCCACCGCCGGCTGCCGCATCGACTCGATGGTCCTGCTCGGCGCTCTCGCGAACGAGGAGCGGCTGCTCGACGCGATCGGCCAGTTCACCAACAGCCGCACCGTGTCCCCGGGCGAGCTCCGGCACCTGCCGCAGTCGGTCACACGCCTGATCCCGCGACGGGTCGCCGAACGCTTCGGCGTCGTGCCGTTCCGCCTCGAAGGTCGCACGCTGTCGGTTGCCGCCCTCGATCCCAGCGACCTCCTGGTCGAGGACGAGATCCGTCTGCTCACCGCCTGCACCGTGAGCAGCTTTGCGGCCCTTGAGGTTCGCCTCTTCGAGGCCCTTGCCCGTGCCTACGGCAGCCCGATGCCGCCGGTGCTGAAGGGGCTACTGCGGGCGCTGCGGAGGCCGACCGCGGCCTCAGGGGCGGCAACGGCGGCGGCCGCCGCCCCACCACCCCCCGAGCAGGCGGCCGCTGCCACCCCCGCTCCCGCGCCGGAGGTGGCCGGCGGCGGCGAGGCGCCGAAAGAGCCAGCCGCTACCGAGGAGCCGCTCGAGCTCTCTCCGGAAGAGATCGGGATGTTCCCGACGCTGGCTCACGCCGAGGGAGAGCTCGTTGCCGGCGGCAGGGCATCCTCGGCACCGCCGCCGCCGGCGCCCGCCTCGCCGCATGCCGAGCCCGTGGCTACCGGTGAGCAGGCGCGACCGGCGACGCCGGAGGAGCGTCTCGACTTCGCTGCAATCGCGCTGCAGCAGGTGGAGATGCGCGACGACATCGGTGACGTGCTGCTCGAGTTCTGCAGGCCGTACCTCCGCCGGCGAGCTCTGTTCATCGTCCGCAAGACGTCCGTCGTCGGCTGGCGCGGCGAGGGCGAAGGGATCGATTCCGAGCTGCTGCGAGCCATCAACATACCCACCGGCGAGGTCTCAATCTTCCACCCGGTCCTGCATGGGGCCGAGTTCTCGCTCGGGCCGCTGCCGCCGATGCCGCGCAACACCGAGCTCACCATGGGCCTGGGCGGACCGACCCCCACCGAGTGCCTGCTGCTGCCGGTGCGGATGCGGTCGCGGGTCGTCTGCTTCCTCTATGGCGACAACCTTGCAGACGGTGTCGGCCAGGTACCGCTGGTTCAGCTGCGGCGGCTGGTCGCCAAGGCCGCCCTCGCCTTCGAGACCTACATCCTGCGCAACAAGATCCGCCAGATATAGAGGCCCGGGTCATCCGTTCGCGATCTACTCCGATCGGCGATACGCCAGCCATCGCTGTGCTCTTCGCGTCTCGCTGTCCTCAACATACAGGGAGTATGCCTCCGGCACCTCGACGCTCAGAACCCAGCGCTGACAGACGTCTCGCCGCTCTCGCCACGATCGCGCTCGGATAACCCGGGCTTGGAGAATTCTCTGTTGGCCTCTATTTGCGCCTTTGCACCTTGGCGTCTCTGCGTTCTATCGGCTTCCCCGGCCTGCAGCCAACTGTGAACCACCATAATGGAAGACCTCCCGAGTCTCCGCGCGTCCCCGGGCCCAGTCGACTGTGCGGGTACACTGGGGTCGTGGGGCGAGGTATTCCGGAGCTGCGTGCCGATGCCGCGGCCGCGTTCGCCGCGGCTGTCGACCGGGTCCGCCCCCACAACCTGATCCCGACCGCGGTCCAGGGCCAAGGGCAGTGGCTCTCCGTGGCCGGTGTCCAAGTCGGCGCCGCGCCCGGCCGCCGGGTGGTCGCCGCAATCGGCAAGGCCGCGCCGGGTCTCGCCGCCGCCTGGTTGGACCTCTTGCCTGGGTGGGCCGACTCCGTCTTCGTCCTCACCCCGCACGGGGTCCCGGTCCCCGACGCGGTGCGCAGCGCGGCCACCGTCCGCCACGGCGCCCACCCGTACCCGGACGCCGCCGGCGAGGCCGCGGCCCGCGAGCTGCTGGCGTTGGCCGGCACCCTCGGTACCGACGACCTCCTGCTGGTGCTGCTCTCCGGCGGCGGTTCCGCACTGCTCGCGGCGCCCGAGAACGGCCTCACCCTCGCCGATGTCATCGCCACTACCCGCGCTCTGCTCTCGGCCGGGGCGCCGATCACCGCTGTCAACGCGGTCCGGCGTCAGATCCTGGCTGCCGGTGGCGGCGGTCTGGCGAGCGCCGCCCACCCTGCGCGGGTCTTCACGGCCGTCCTTTCCGACGTCCTCGGCGACCCCCTCCCCGACATCGCCTCCGGACCCACCGTGGCGTCGCCGACCACCGCCGCCGATGCCCTCGCCGTGCTCGAGCGCTTCGGCGTCGCTACCCGCGTGCCACCACCGGTGACGGCTCATCTGCGCGCCCGCGCCGGCGATCCGACCAGTGCCAACACAACGTGGACGGTGGCGAGCCGCGTCGTGCTGCTCGCCAACAACCGCACCGCCGTTGACGCCGCCGCCGGCGCCCTGATCGCAGCCGGCTACGATGTGCTGTCCCCGTCGCAACCGCTCGCGGGCGAGGCGTCGGCCCGCGGCCGCCAGCTGGGTGGGCTGGCGGCGGCCCTCGCCCCTCGCCGGCCGACGGCGCTGGTGCTGGGCGGCGAGACCACTGTCACGGTCCGCGGCTCCGGCCGCGGCGGCCGCAATCAGGAGCTCGCCGTCGCCGCGGCGCTCCAGCTGGCCGGTGCCGGGCCGGCCGTGCTCCTCGCCGCCGGCACCGACGGTATCGACGGTTTCAGCGACAATGCCGGTGCCATCGTCGACCCCGGCACCGTCGACCGCATGGACCGCGCTGGCGTCGATCCCCTTGCGGCTCTTGCCGGCAACGACTCGGCGACCGCCCTCGAGGCCGTCGACGACGCCCTCGTCACCGGTCCGACCGGAACCAATGTATGTGACATCACGATGGTGCTGGTGGGCGGGTAGGGGGGCTTCTCTGCGGATCCTCCGCCCGGACGTCTGCTCTGCAGATGCCCGTCGTCACCTGCCTCGAAGCGGGCAACGGACTCAGCCCCTGAACTGATTTCAAGGCCCGCTCCGGGCTGGCAACGAGGCGCCTCATCGATGCTGAGGCCACACGGGCGAACGCCGTTCCCGTGGATTGCCAAGCTTGAGGTTTTCCCCGATCGTGCCGACATGGAGGCGGCTGTACAGAAAAACCATCAAAGCATGGCACGTCCCGTCGAACGTCACATGCTCTGAAATACGCTTTGCCTGTGTTCTCCGGACGGGTGGGGGCCTCCGTCACTCCGTCACTGGCCTGGGTGGGTGGGGGTCGCCTTTCGTTTCCCGTTTCCCGTCCTCCCGGGAGGGCGAGGGAACGTCTCGCGTGCCGGAGGAGCGCGTAGTTTGAGCGCTGATCACGCCCCGATGATCTCGTTGAGGCCCAACACGACCTGTTCGAGCTCCTCGACTGAGACCTGGCCGGCCTTGGCGCCGAGGCGCTGGATCGCGAGCGTACGGATCTGGCTGATCTTCACCCAGGACCGTTTTGGCAAACCGGATGCTTCGAGCTCGAGCGACAGAGGGAAGCCCGCCTGCTGCGGCTGGCTGGTGATCGCGACCGCAATCACGGTACCGGACCGCTGGTTGAAGACCTCGTGACTCAGGATGAGTACGGGCCGGTGTCCACCTTGTTCATGTCCCCTGGTTGGGTTGAGGTTCGCCCAGAAGATATCGCCCCTCAGTACTCGGGCCACGAGCCGACCTCCTCCGACAGACCCTCTTCCGCCATGTCCCGCTCAAACGAAGGGTCGAGCTTGGCGCACTCGGCGGCAAGCCGGGTCTTCCGCATGCGTTCGAGCTTCTCGGCTACTGCATCCTGGATCAGACGGCTCCGGCTCGGGAACTTACCCTCCTTGACCAGCTGGTCCACCTTGGCAAGTGCCTGCTCATCAAGGCTGACGGCGACTTTCGCAACGCTCATTGAAGACCTCCAGTACTACTATCGGTCATACCGGGGCGGGAGTCAAGGGTGGCTGCTCCTTCTTTGAGCGTAGGGGTCGAACTCGGTGGACGTACACCGCTGCGAGGACATGGGCCCCTGAGCCACTCCGGGCACACGCGCACCATGCAGCGGAGGCGTAACCAGCTTCAGCTCATGTTGTCGTCTCGATGACGTGGAAGACCGCCAGCTGGTCGCCAAAGTCGAAGTCATGGGCCCACACATTCCGGAGACCGTAGACTGCGTGAAGGCGATTGACGTCGGCGAGCTGAGTACTGACCGTAAATCGAAACGCCTCGTCCAACCCGACAAGAACCAGATCATCCGTGGAGCCGGCCCACCGGATGACCGCATCGCGTGGGCTCCGTCCAGCGGCCTGGGCGAGGTACGACCCACCGTCGAACTCGATGTAGAGAGTGAAGAGCTTGTTTGTGCGCGTCATGAGGAGAGTGCAGCGCGGTGTATGAAGTTGCCGGTGCAGATTCTCCTTGCGTCAAAGACCGAGGGGACGTCCCCTTCTCTAGGTCTTGGGCGGTCGCACGGCCACGAGGAAGAATCAGCGCTTTCACGGCGACCGCCGGGGCCTGCTCGAGCCGCCTCCTTCGATCGTGAAGCCAACACTCCCAACGCCAAGGGCCGCGGTTTGCTACACGAGCTCGTGAGTGAACCTGTCCCGGCCTTCCCAGAAGGGACACGTTGGGCACGACTCCCCAACGGGATAGTCCTCGCCTTCCTCGTGCGGGCACCCGATGATCCGGTCGGTGGCGACTACCGACTTGACCTTATACGGCCGCAGGAACTCGACGATCTCGGCACCGATCGCGGGGTCATGCCGGACGTCTGTGTCATCCGAGAACCACCGCTGCATGACCGCAGGCTCCTTGTTCTCAGCCATGACGACGCCGACTGCGGCCTTTGACGCGCGGGTGTTGTCGGGCCCGTAGAAGGCCACGGTCGCGATGGGATAGCCCCGGAACCCGCGTGCCGCCAGCTTCCGGAAACCTCGTTTCGGCTTGATCCGCTTCATCATGACACCAGGATAGCGGTACCTGGCGTCCTCGAGCCAAGCAGCGGCCGCGCCCTGCCATCCGCTGCATGCGGTTGTTGAACTCAATCCGCCTGCGGCGGATGGGGGTGCGCT
>CAZKGM010000037.1:0-27177 GCA_964552395.1 uncultured Thermoanaerobaculia bacterium
GCCTCAATCTCTCGGAGTTGGACGGCTGGTGGGCGGAAGCCTACACGCCCGAGGTTGGGTGGGCGTTGGGGGACGGCCAGGAGCATGGCGACGATCCCGCCTGGGACGCTGTCGAGGCCGACGCGCTTTACGACCTGCTCGAGCGGAAGGTGATCCCGGAGTTCTACGCGCGAGACGCGAGCGGGATTCCCGCCGCGTGGATCGAGCGGATGCGGGAGAGCATGGCGCGGTTGACACCGCGGTTCTCGGCCAGCCGCACGGTGCGTGAGTATACCGACCAGCACTACCTCCCGGCAGCGTTGGCCTACCGTGAGCGCGCTGCCAACAACGGTGCAGCCGGCAGGCAGATGGTCGATTGGCAGCACAGCCTGGAGCAGAAATGGGCCACGCTGCGCTTTGGCGAAGTCAGTGTTGAGACTCACCGCGAGGAGCACGTGTTTGAAGCCGAGGTCTATCTTGGTGACCTCGACCCCAAGGTGGTGCGGGTCGAGCTCTACGCCGACGGCATCGACGACGGTAGTCCGGTGCGGCAGGAGATGGAGCACGTTCGCCAGCTCGCCGAGGCGTCGGGCTGCCACGTCTACCGCGCGGTCGTGTCTGCGGCCCGCCCGCCAGCGCACTACACGGCACGGGTGATCCCGCACTCCGATGGCGTCGCGATCCCACTGGAAGACGGTCGAATCCTGTGGCAGCGATGATGCGCTCGACGAAAGAAGAGACGATGAAGAAGAAAGCAACTGGAATCACCTGCATGTTCGTGGACGTCGGCGGCGTGCTGCTCACCGACGGTTGGGATCATCATGCGCGCAGACGGGCGGCGGAGATGTTCAAGCTGGAGCTGGCCGAGATGGAGGAGCGGCATCACCTGGTATTCGAGACCCACGAGGAGGGCAAGCTCACTCTGGAGGAGTACCTGGGGCGCGTTGTCTTCTACCGGGAGCGACCGTTCACCAGGGCGCAGTTTCGGCGCTTCATGTTTGCGCAGTCCGAACCTCACTCCGAGATGATCGAGCTGGTCCGCGATCTCAAGGCAAGGTATGGATTGAAGATCGCCGTGGTCAGCAACGAAGGACGCGAGCTGAATGCCTATCGGATTCGGAAGTTCAAGCTGGACGCCTTCGTGGATTCCTTCGTTTCCTCCTGTTTCGTGCATGTCCGCAAGCCCGACGCAGACATCTTCCGGCTTGCGCTGGACATCACCCAGGCGAAACCAGAGCGGGTGGTGTACGTCGACAACGTCGCCATGTTCGTCGAAGTCGCCCGAGGCCTCCGCATCCACGGCATCCATCACCAGGATGTGGAGACGACCCGCGCCGCACTGGAGGCTCTAGGACTGAAACGATGAACGCGACCACCCGATCTTTGCCCCTGGCCGGAGTTGAGGACGTCGGGGGAGGCCATCACTCGCTGATCCTGGCGATCAACGGCGGGTCGTCGAGCATCAAGTTCGCGCTGTTCGAGGCCGGTGACTCGCTCCGGCGGATCCTGGGGGGCGGGATCGAGCGGATTGGCCGGCCGGAGGCCGTCCTTCGAGTGAAAGGCATCAGCGAGGAGGACACCTTTTCGCGGCCGGTGCCGGCGGCGGACCACAAGGCTGCTGTGGGCTCGCTGATGGATTGGATCGAGGAACGCGGCGGGCGTAACCCATTGACTGCGATCGGGCACCGCGTGGTGGATGGCGGGCCGAAGTACAGCGAGCCGCAGCGCATCACTGCGCAGGTGGTTGAGGAGCTGCAGCGGCTCAGTCCATTCGATCCCGACCACCTGCCCGAGGAGATCCTCCTCGTCGAGGCGTTTCACCGCCGGTTTTCCGAGCTGCCGCAGGTGGCGTGTTTCGACACGGCCTTTCACCACGACCTGCCGCGCGTGGCCAGGTTGTTGCCGATCCCGCGACGCTACGAAGCACAGGGCGTGCGGCGGTACGGGTTTCACGGGTTGTCGTACGCGTTCCTGATGGAAGAGCTGGCGCGTCTGGCCGACCCCGAAGCGGCCCGAGGCCGGGTGATCCTCGCCCACCTCGGCAGCGGCGCCAGCCTGGCGGCGGTGCGCGACGGCAAATCCGTGGACACGAGCATGAGCTTCACGCCGGCAGCCGGCGTGCCGATGAGCACCCGCTCCGGCGACCTCGATCCCGGGCTGGTCTGGTATCTGGCGCGCACTGAGAAGATGAGCGCGAAACAGTTCAACGAGATGGTGAACTCGCAGTCCGGGTTGCTCGGCATCTCCGAGACCAGCTCCGACATGCGTGACCTGCTCGACCGCGAAGCGCATGACGTGCGGGCGGCCGAAGCCGTCGCGCTGTTCTGCTACCAGGTCAAGAAGTGGATCGGCGCGTTCGCCGCGGCGTTGGGTGGGCTCGACACGCTGGTGTTCGCAGGTGGTATCGGGGAGCACGCGCCCACGGTCCGCGCCCGGATCTGCGATGGGCTGGGGTTCCTCGGGATCGAGCTCGAGGAAGAGCGAAACGCGGCGAATGAGGGCGTGATCTCCGCAGCGGACAGTCCGGTTGCGGTCCGCGTCATTCGCACGGACGAAGAACAGATGATTGCCGAGGCCGTGTGCCGCGTTCTCGGCCTCGGCGGAATGAAAGAGAGTTGAACCATGAAGACCAAAGCCCTTTCCCCGGAGCTGCTCCACCGGATGGACGCCTACTGGCGCGCCGCCAACTATCTGTCGGTTGGTCAGATCTATCTCTTCGACAATCCGCTGTTGAAGCGGCCGCTGGCGCTTTCGGATGTGAAGCACATGCTCCTGGGACACTGGGGCACGACGCCAGGCCAGAACTTCATCTACGTGCACCTGAACCGGGTCATCAAGAAGTACGACCTCGACATGCTCTATGTCTCCGGTCCCGGGCACGGCGGCCCGGCCGTCGTGGGCAACACGTACCTCGAGGGCACGTACAGCGAGGTCTATCCCGATATCAGCCAGGACGAGGCCGGGCTGCGGAAGCTCTTTGTTCAGTTTTCGTTTCCCGGAGGCATTCCGAGCCACGCCTCGCCGGAGTGTCCTGGCTCGATCCACGAGGGCGGCGAGCTGGGCTACTCGCTCAGCCATTCGTTCGGGGCGGTGTTCGACAACCCCGATCTCATCGTTGCCTGCGTCGTCGGCGACGGCGAGGCGGAGACGGGTCCGCTGGCCACGGCATGGCATTCCAACAAGTTCCTCGATCCGGCCACCGACGGTGCGGTGCTGCCAATCCTGCACCTCAACGGCTACAAGATCTCCAACCCGACCGTCCTCGCGCGCATCACGCGCGAGGAGCTGGACCAGTTGCTCCGCGGCTATGGGTGGACGCCCTACTTCGTCGAGGGACACGACCCCGAGCCGATGCACGAAGCCATGGCCGCCGCGCTCGACACGGCGGTGGAGGAGATCAAGAAGATCCAGCAGGACGCCCGCGTCCACGGCAATCTCACGCGCCCGCGCTGGCCGATGATCGTCCTCGCGTCACCCAAGGGCTGGACCGGGCCGAAGGTGGTGGATGGCCTGCAGATTGAGGGGACTTTCCGGGCGCACCAGGTGCCACTCTCCGACCCGGCCACCCATCCAGAGCACCTCACGTTGTTGGAAGACTGGCTGAGGAGTTACCGGCCGGAGGAGCTCTTCGACGAGCAGGGCCGCCTGAAGCCGGAGCTGGCCGAGCTGGCGCCCAGGGGCGACCGACGCATGGGCGCAAACCCCCACGCCAACGGCGGCACGCTGCTCCGCGACCTGCGGATGCCGGATTTCCGCGACTACGCGGCCGACGTGCCCTCGCCGGGGGTGAGCGGCATCGGCGACACGCACGTTCTCGGGCGTTTCCTGCGCGACGTGGCCAAGCTGAACCAGGAGCAGCGGAACTTCCGGGTCTTCGGTCCCGACGAGACGCTCTCCAACGGTCTGGAAGCCCTCTTTGAGGTGACCAACCGCCAATGGGATGCCGCGACACAGCCGAACGACGAGTGGCTCGCGCCCGCGGGACGCGTGCTGGACTCGATGCTCAGCGAGCACCAGTGTGAGGGCTGGCTCGAGGGCTACCTGCTCACCGGTCGGCACGGGCTCTTCAACTGCTACGAGGCGTTCATCCACATCATCGATTCGATGTTCAACCAGCACGCCAAGTGGCTGGAGGTCACGTCGCACCTGCCGTGGCGGCGGAACATCGCCTCGCTGAACTACCTGCTGGCCTCGCACGTCTGGCGCCAGGATCACAACGGCTTCACCCACCAGGATCCCGGGTTCATCGACCATGTCATGACCAAGAAGGCCGAGGTCGTGCGGGCGTACTTTCCGCCGGACGCCAACTGCCTGTTGTCGGTGATCGACCACTGCCTGAAGAGCCGCCAGTACGTCAACGTTGTGGTCGCGGGCAAGCACCCGGCGCCGCAGTGGCTGACGATGGACGCTGCCGTCAAGCACTGCACCGAAGGCATCGGCATCTGGCAGTGGGCCAGCAACGACCAGGGCGTTGCCGCCGACGTGGTCATGGCCTGCTGTGGCGACGTGCCCACGCTGGAAACGCTCGCCGCCGTCTCTATCATGCGCGAGCATCTGCCCGACCTGAAGATCAGGGTGGTCAACGTCGTCGACCTCATGAAGCTGCAACCACGGACCGAACACCCGCACGGGCTTTCCGACATGGACTTCGACGAGCTCTTCACCAAGGACAAGCCGGTCATCTTCGCCTTCCATGCCTACCCGTGGTTGATCCACCGACTGACCTACCGCCGCACCAACCACGACAACATCCACGTCCGAGGCTACAAGGAGGAGGGCACGATCACCACGCCCTTCGACATGACAGTGCTGAACGATCTGGACCGCTTCCACCTCGTGATGGACGTCATCGACCGTCTGCCGCAAACCGGTGACAAAGGCGTCTACCTGAAGCAGCAGCTCAAGGACAAGCTGATCGAGCACAAGCAGTACATCGACACGCACGGCCAGGACATGCCGGAGATTCGGAACTGGAAGTGGAAAGGATGAACCAACGATGGCGCTGCGCCTGATCGAGATGGTGCTGACGGAGAAGGACTGTGAAGAGGCCCGCACGCTGCTCAAGGAGCTCAAGGTGCTCGAACACCTACAGCTCCGGCTGGCGGACGGGGAAGTCCTGATGCGGGTTCTGTTGGACGCCGAGCAAAGTGAGGCGGTGCTGGACGTGCTGGAGAAACGGTACGGCGGTGAGGAAGGTTGGCGGGTAGTGGTTCTTCCCGTCGAAGCGACATTGCCACGCGCCGATCCGGAACCGGTCACCACACCAGAGCAAGCACAGGCCGAGAAGGAAACGCCACAGCGAGTCAGTCGGGAGGAACTCTACGAGGACATCAAAGATGCTGCGCGGTGCTCGCGCGTCTACCTGGCGATGGTGACCTTGTCTACCATCGTTGCGGCCGTCGGTCTGTACTACAACAGCGTGGCCATCATCATCGGAGCGATGGTGATTGCGCCGCTGCTCGGGCCGAACGTGGCGGTGTCGCTCGGCACGACCTTGGGTGACGTGTCGCTGCTTCGGCGCGCGCTCCTGACAGCCCTGGCCGGGATTGCAGCGACGATGGTCTTGTCGGTGATCATCGGCGTGCTGCTGCACGTCAACCCGGCAACCCCCGAGGTGGCGTCGCGCACAGGGGTTGGGCTGGGCGACATCGCGGTCGCATTGGCCTCGGGCTGCGCAGGCGCGCTGGCGTTCACGACAGGTGTGTCTGCGGCGTTGATCGGCGTGATGGTGGCGGTGGCGATGTTGCCGCCGCTGGTGGCATGCGGGCTGCTGCTGGGCGGTGGGCAGGCGACGCTGGCGGTGGGCGCGTTGTCGCTCTTTCTGATGAACCTGATCTGCGTGAACCTCGCGGGTGTGACGACCTTCCTGGTGCAGGGCATTCGCCCAGCGACCTGGTGGGAGAAAGGCCAGGCCGCGAAAGCCACGCGCATCGCCATTGGGCTTTGGGTCACACTGCTCGCCGGCTTGGGCGGCATGATCCTGTTGCTTCAAGGGTAATGAACATGAATGGGCAAGAGCTGATCGACACCGCGAGGGCACTGGTCGCCGGCGACAGGGGGCTGTTGGCGATGGATGAAAGTACGCCAACCTGCAACGAACGATTCGCCAGGGTGGGGATCCCTCAGACCGAGGAGGCCCGGCGCGCCTATCGGGAGTTGATCGTGACCACGCCCGGCCTCGGTGAGTGCATCAGTGGAGCAATCCTCTACGACGAGACGATCCGCCAGCACAGGAGGGACGGAACTTCCTTTGTCGAAGTCCTCACCCACGCGGGCATCATCCCCGGCATCAAGGTTGACATCGGCGAAGAAGACATGGCGGGTCATCCAGGAGAGAAAGTGACCGAAGGCCTGGACGGACTACGCGACCGTCTGGCCGAGTACTCTCGCATGGGCGCCCGCTTCGCCAAGTGGCGCGCGGCGATTGCCGTGGGCGATGACCTTCCCAGCCGCGGTTGCATCGAGGCCAACGCGCAGGCGCTGGCTCGCTATGCCGCGTCGTGCCAGGAAGCGGGACTGGTCCCCGTCGTTGAGCCGGAAGTGCTCATGGATGGCAACCACACCCTGGAGCGGTGCCGCGAGGTGACGGAGGAAGTCCTGCGCACGGTGTTCAGCCAGCTCTACGGACAGCGGGTGATGCTGGAGGGGTTGATCCTGAAAACCAACATGGTGCTTCCGGGACTGACCTGCCCCACACAAGAACCGGCGGACGAGGTGGCCAACGCCACGGTCAGGTGTCTCTTGCGGGCTGTCCCCGCGGCCGTTCCGGCGATCGCGTTCTTGTCGGGCGGCCAATCCGGTGAGCTGGCCTCGGCGCGTTTGAATGCCATGAACGTCAACTTCAAGTCGCGACTGCCCTGGGCGTTGGCGTTCTCGTTCGCCCGCGCCATCCAGGAACCGGCGTTGGACATCTGGCACGGTGATGAGGCCAACGTGTCGGCGGCCCAGCACGCTTTGTATCACCGTGCCTGGTGCGACCGGGCTGCGCGCCGTGGCAAGTACACCGCCGCGATGGAGAGGTCATCAGCATGACAAGAAGCGTCGCGCAGCCCACGAAAGCTGCGGCACAGCAAGGGCCGAAAGGATGCCCATTATGAAACCCAAAACCGACCAGCCCAAAGCTCCCGAATCGAAGCCGGCAGCGAAGCCCGATGCCAAACCCGATGCGAAGGACGATCTGAAAACCCTGCCGCTGGCGGAGGTGGAGAAACGGTTGGGTTCGTCGCCGGACGGCCTGAGTCAAGCCGAGGCGGAGAAACGGCTAGCCCAATACGGGCCGAACGAGATTGAAGAGAAGAAGACCAATTCGTTCCTGAAATTCCTCACCTACTTTTGGGGTCCCATCCCGTGGATGATCGAGGCGGCCGTGATCCTCTCGGCGGTAGCCCGGCATTGGCCGGACTTTGGCATCATCCTCCTGTTGCTCCTGGCCAACGGCGTCGTCGGATTCTGGGAAGAACGCCAGGCGGGCAACGCCATCGCCGCGCTGAAGGCCAAGCTGGCGATCAAGGCCCGGGTGAAACGTGATGGGAAGTGGGCCACCGCGGCGGCGCGTGAGCTGGTGCCGGGCGATGTCATCCGCGTGCGTCTGGGCGACATCGTGCCGGCGGATGCGCGCCTGTTGGACGGTGACCCCGTGGAGGTGGATCAGTCCGCGTTGACAGGCGAATCGTTGCCCGCCACGCGGAAACCAGGCGAAGCAGTGTTTTCGGGATCGATCATCCGTCAGGGTGAAATCGGCGCACTGGTCTATGCCACGGGTGCGAGAACCTACTTTGGCAAGACGGCGCAACTGGTGCAGGAAGCGCACACCGTCAGCCATTTTCAACGCGCGGTGCTGAAGATTGGCAACTACCTGATCATCCTTGCGGTGGCCCTGGTGGCGGTGATCATTGCGGTCGCGATTCTCCGCGGCGACCCGATCCTCACCACGTTGCAGTTCGCCCTGGTGCTGACCGTGGCCGCGATTCCCGTGGCGATGCCGACGGTGTTGTCCGT
The DNA here is from genome assembly GCA_964552395.1 of uncultured Thermoanaerobaculia bacterium. Taxonomy (GTDB): domain Bacteria; phylum Acidobacteriota; class Thermoanaerobaculia; order Thermoanaerobaculales; family Sulfomarinibacteraceae; genus JAJDNH01. The sequence continues at coordinate 7,978 of CAZKGM010000037.1, forward strand.
GACGATGGCGGTCGGCGCGCGCCTGCTCGCCAGGAAACAGGCGGTGGTGAGCAAGCTGGTGGCCATCGAGGAGCTGGCGGGTGTGGACGTCCTGTGCGCCGACAAGACCGGCACCCTGACCCAGAACAAGCTGACGCTGGGTGACCCGTTCAGCGTGAACGATGTCCCCGCGGTGCAAGTCATCCTCAACGCTGCGCTGGCGTCGCGGGCGGACAATAGCGACACCATCGACCTGGCCGTCCTGGGCGGCCTGAAAGACGAGGATTCGTTAAGAGCTTACGAAGTGGTTCATTTCCAGCCGTTCGACCCCGTGCACAAACGTACCGAGGCGACCGTCAAGACCAAAGACGGGAAGACGTTCAAGGTGACGAAGGGCGCGCCGCAGGTGATCTTGGCTTTGTCGGACAATGTAGGACAGGTGAAGCCTGCCGTCGACAAGGCGGTCAACGAGTTCGCGGCGCGCGGCTTCCGTTCGTTGGGCGTGGCTCGCGCCGAGGGGGATGGGCAATGGCAGTTCGTTGGCGTGTTGCCCTTGTTCGATCCTCCACGGGACGATGCCAAGGCAACCATCGCGACCGCGCTTGCGATGGGCGTGAAGGTCAAGATGGTGACGGGCGATGCACTGGCTATTGCCCAGGAAACCGCCAAGAAGTTGGACATGGGCGAGAATATTCTCGATGCGTCCGGCCTGGGCGACTCAACGCAAGAGGAGTCCATAGCGACGGCCGAATCCATAGAGAACGCCGACGGTTTCGCCCAGGTGTTCCCCGAGCACAAGTTCCACATTGTGGATGTCCTGCAAAAGCGCGGCCATATGGTCGGCATGACGGGCGACGGAGTGAACGATGCCCCCGCGCTGAAGAAAGCCGACTGCGGCATCGCCGTTTCGGACGCGACGGATGCGGCGCGCGCGGCGGCAGCGATCGTGCTGATGACGCCCGGCCTCGGGGTGATCATTGACGCGATCAAGGAGAGCCGGAAGATCTTCCAGCGGATGAACAGCTACGCGATCTACCGGATCGCCGAGACGCTGCGCGTGCTGTTCTTCATGACGCTGGCGATCCTGGTGTTCAACTTCTATCCGGTGACCGCGGTGATGATCGTGATGCTGGCGTTGCTCAACGACGGCGCCATCCTGTCCATTGCCTATGACAAAGTCCATTACAAGGATCAGCCCGAGGCCTGGAACATGCGGATGGTGCTGGGGATCGCCACGGTGCTGGGCGTCATCGGTGTTATCGCCAGTTTCGGCATGTTCTATCTTGGCGAGCGTGTCTTTCATCTCGACCACGGGCATATCCAGACGCTGATGTACCTGAAGCTGTCCGTGGCCGGACAACTGACGATCTTCCTGACGCGCACGCGCGGCCCCTTCTGGTCCATACGCCCCTCGCGGATTTTGTGGGTCGCCGTGCTCGGCGCGCAGACGCTGGCAACACTGATCGCAGTCTACGGGCTGTTCATGACGCCGCTCGGCTGGGGCTGGGCGCTGTTCGTCTGGGGCTACGCGCTGGCGTGGTTCCTCGTGAACGACCGCCTGAAGCTGCTCGCGTACCGGATTCTCGATCCCGCCAAACCCGGGAAACCGGCAAGCCTGACGCCGCGGATCGCCGAGCGAGCCTATGAGCTGTACGAGCAACGCGGCCGCAGGGACGGTCGAGCAGCCGAGGACTGGAATCAGGCGGAGCGGGAGGTTCGGAAGGACGAACCCCCCAGGTAGACAACCGCGAACGGCGCGGCGGGGACGGCGCAGTCGCCGAGAGAGGAGCATGACATGGAGCTGGGCATGATCGGACTGGGCCGGATGGGTACCAACATGGTGCGGCGCCTCATGAAGGCCGGCCACCGGTGCGTCGTCTACGACCTCCATCCGGAGGCCGTGGGGACGCTCGCCAACGAGGGGGCGGTCGGGGTAGCGTCGCTCGAAGAGTTAGCGCACACGTTGAAGAAGCCGCGCGCCGCCTGGATGATGGTGCCGGCGGCGGCGGTCGACCCGACGCTGCAGACTCTCGTCCCGCTCCTCGAGCCCGACGACGTGATCATCGACGGGGGCAATTCGTACTACCACGACGACATCCGCCGGGCGGCCGAGCTACAACCGAAGGCCATCCACTACGTGGACGTCGGAACCAGCGGCGGGGTCTGGGGCTCGGAGCGCGGCTACTGCCTGATGATCGGCGGTGAAGACGCCGTCGTCCGGCGCCTCGACTCCGTCTTCGCCGCCCTCGCCCCAAGTGTCGATGCGGCACCCCGCACACCCGGCCGGGAAAAGCTGGGCGGCACCGCCGAGCACGGTTACCTGCACTGCGGGCCGAGTGGCGCTGGTCACTTCGTCAAGATGGTCCACAACGGCATCGAGTACGGCATCATGGCCGCCTACGCGGAGGGGTTGAACATCCTTCGCCATGCCAACGCCGGCAACCAGCGGCGCACCGTCGACGCCGAGACGACGCCGCTGCGCCACCCCGAGCACTACCCGTACGACCTGAACCTGGCCGACATCGCCGAGGTCTGGCGCCGCGGCAGCGTCATCGCCTCCTGGCTCCTGGACCTGGCCGCCATCGCGCTCCTCGACAGCCCGGACCTGGCGAAGTTCGCCGGCCGGGTCTCGGACTCGGGCGAGGGGCGCTGGACGATCATGGCCGCCGTCGACGAGGCGGTCCCGGCCCCGGTGCTCAGCACGGCGCTGTACGAACGCTTCGCCTCGCGGGGCGAGGCCGACTTCGCCGACAAGGTGCTGTCGGCGCTGCGATACCAGTTCGGAGGTCACGAGGAGAAGCCCGCTGGCCCGGAGGGAGGCACCTGATGGCCGCGCCCCGCTCGGACGCTCTGGTGCTCTTCGGCGTGACGGGCGATCTCGCCCACAAGATGATCTTCCCGGCGCTCTACGCGATGGCGAAGCGCGGCGCTCTCAAGGCCCCGGTGATCGGCGTCGCCTCGCCGAAGTGGAGTCTGGCGCACCTGCACAGGCGCGTGAAGGACAGCATCGAGCGGGCGGGAGGGATCGACGGCCAACGCGCCTTCGACCATCTCCTGTCGCTGCTCGGGTACGTGGGCGGCGACTACAACGACCCGGGCACGTTCACGGCGCTCAAGACGGCGCTGGGCAGTGCCCGGCGCCCGGCGCACTACCTCGCGATCCCGCCCTCGCTCTTCGAAACGGTGATCAGAGGGCTGGGCGCCGCGGACCTGGCCGAGCACGCGCGCGTCATTGTCGAAAAGCCCTTCGGACGCGACCTGGCGTCGGCTCGGGAGCTCAACCGCATCGCGCGCTCGGTGTTTCCGGAGGAGTCGATCTTCCGCATCGATCACTTCCTCGGGAAGGAAGCGATCATGAACATCCTCTACTTCCGCTTCGCCAACTCGTTCCTCGAGCCGATCTGGAACCGCAACACAGTGGCCAGCGTCCAGATCACCCTGGCCGAGGACTTCGGCGTGGAGAAGCGGGGTGCGTTCTACGAAAGCGCCGGCTGTCTGCGCGACGTGATCCAGAACCACCTCTTCCAGATCGTCGCCCTGCTGGCCATGGAGCCGCCGGCCTACAGGGGCTATGGCGCAGTCCACTCTGAGAAGGCCAAGGTGTTCCAGGGCATGCGCCCCCTCGAGCCCGAGGACGTGGTGCGCGGCCAGTACGCAGGCTATCGCAAGGAGCCCGGCGTGGCGAAGGGCTCCGACGTCGAGACCTTCTGTGCCCTGCGGCTCTTCATCGACTCGTGGCGCTGGCAGGGGGTGCCATGGTACCTGCGCTCCGGCAAGTGTCTCGCGGCAACTGCGGCCGAGGTCCTGGTGGAGCTGAAGCCGCCGCCGCAGAGGCTCTTCGCCGACTCGGCGCCGGCGACCGGCCTGGGCAATTACCTGCGCTTCAGGCTCTCCCCGAGCTCGGCCGTCGCCCTTGCGGCTCGCGTCAAGCGTGCGGGGAAGGAGTTCGTCGGCGACCAGCGGGAGCTCTTCCTCTCCGAGGAGCAACCGGGAGCGAGGGCGCCCTATGAGAGGCTCCTGAGCGATGCCATGGCCGGCGACGGAGCGCTCTTCACCCGCGAGGACGCACTCGAGGCCGCCTGGGCGGTGGTCGACCCGGTCCTCAAGGCCCACGACTCCGTCCACCCGTACCGGCGCGGCAGTTGGGGGCCGCGCGCGGCGGACGCGCTGATCGCACCAGACGGCTGCTGGCACAACCCTCGACCCACGCGAGAACCGCATCAGGAACTGCGCCAGGAGGAGTGATGAAGACGACCCGACGACTCCACGAGCTGGGCCAGAGCCTCTGGATCCGGCGCTACCGCAAACGCAGGGAACGGTAGTTTCTACCCGGTTCGCAGCCCCGCCTTCGCGTAGTAAGTGCGCTTCCCAGTGACAGATTCGGGACCTAGCTTGGAGATACGTTTACGAAGGGACGGTGAGTCATGAAAAGAAGGTACGTCGTAGTGGCAGGCTCTCTGGCCGGGGCTGCGGTTCTGGTCCTGGCAGGGTGCGCTTCGTCGATGGTGTCCAAGGACACGCGGCATACGGACTCGGGGATCACCTCGGTGATTGAGGCGTCCCTCAGTGCCAATGACACGGTGAAGGGGCAGGAGGTGGACGTTCAGACCCGGGAGGGGATCGTGTACCTGACCGGAGTGGTGGATACGGAGGAGGCCCGGCGCGAGGTCGTGCGGGTTGCGTGGCACACGGAAGGTGTGCGCAGTGTGGTGGACGATCTCACGGTCGGGGAAAGAACGGTCGGCAGTTGGCTCGACGACGTGATTATCAGCTCGAAGGTCAAGACGAAGCTCATCACCAACTCCGAGATCAAGGCCGGGGACATCGACGTGAGCTCATCGCAGGGTGTGGTGACGCTGATCGGTCGCGTCAAATCCGCGACGATCAAGGATGAAGCCGAGCGCATCGCGCGCGGCACCAAGGGCGTCAAAGATGTGAACAACGAGCTTCTGGTCGGGAAGATCGGGCACTAGGCTCGGCGGGACCTGGAGAGCCGTGATGCCCTGGGCGATCCCGTTCGTACTTCTCGTGCCAGTGGTCGGCACGGTCTCCTCTGCCGTGGCGTGCGGCCTCGCTCATGTCCCGCTCGCCATTGCCATGGTCGTCGTGATGGTGCGACTCGTTCAGGACTTGGAAGGAAGGTGCTCTGACGGTCATCAGCAACCCGTCGACTGCGCACTCGTGTTCGAATACTCAACTCCGGGTCGAAGCAAACGAAGAAAGGGAAAGGCACTGAGATGAAAAGACTAACAAGTTGGATTGCCGTTGGTCTGTGCACGGCGCTCATCGGTTTCACCTTCGCCGCCAAGGCGAACGCACGGAACACCGACGAGGCGGCGATGCTCAGGTTGACGGAGCCGCTGGACGTTGGCGGCAGAATCCTGCAGCCCGGCGACTACCATCTCAAGATCGTTGCAGGCCGGTTGGACCGCAACCTGCTGCAGGTATGGAACGCAGACGACACGAAACTGTTCGCCACCCTCCTCACGGTTCCTCATCCCGAGGGGCCGGCTGGAGTCCAGGTTTCAGAGAGTCGCTACGTCTACTACCCGGCGAGCGCCGGCCACATCACGGCTCTCAGAACCTGGTTCGCGGGTACGACGCCGAGAAGCGGCGGTCATGACATCGTCTACCCGAAGCAGCGCGCCGCAGAGCTCGCTGCCCTGGTCGCGGAGCCGGTGGTGGCAACCGAGGAAGATGTGAAGGAAGCGGACCTCGAGACCGCGCCGCTGGTGGTGGTGACGCCGGAGAAGGAAGTGAAGCCGTATGAGGAGCCGCCGATGAAGGTCGCCGAGGCCAGCCCCGTTCCTGTTCCTGTTCCCGAGGAGCTGCCCAAGACGGCGAGCAACGTCCCGCTGTACGCAGGGCTCGGGCTCCTCTCACTCATTGGCGCGCTCGGTCTTGGCGTGCTCGCGAGACGGGGGGCATGACGAGATTCTCCTGCACCGCGAACTGGCTCCGCCGGGGCGAGATAGCCCTCTGGGTCATCGGTTTCTCGCTCGTCGGCTGGGCCCTCGCGGCGACCTTGAAGGCCAGGGTCTATCAGGCGCGTCAGGAGCGCGCCTGTTTTCCTGTTATCAGTGAAACGGAAAGAGATAACGTCACGAGAGCCGAGGCGGATCCGCTTGTCCTCGGTCGCATCGAGATACCGCGCATCGGCGTCAAGGCGATCGTGCGAGAGGGGGACGACGACAGCACGCTGGCCATCGCGGTCGGCCACATCTTGGGTACGGCGCGGCCCGGCGAAGGCGGGAACATGGTGCTCGCCGGGCATCGTGACTCGTTCTTCCGCGCGCTGCAGAGGATCCGGCGGCGGGACACGATTCGAATCGTTACGCCGCAACGGTCCTACGTGTACGCCGTAGACTCGACCGAGATCGTGAAGCCCCAAGACACGTGGGTCCTCAACCAGACCAGCGACACGGTCCTCAGCCTCGTGACGTGCTATCCATTCAGATACGTCGGACACGCGCCCAACCGTTTCATCGTGCGGGCCTCGCTGGTTGGGCCGCTTCCGGTTGCGGACGGCGGACGACAGGCATCACGAGCGAGCGGGGTTCCCGGTCATGACGAGGGCACAGGATGGCCGGCAGAACCGGGACCGTAACGGACAGCGGCCTGATCCGGGTTGCCGGTCTCGGACTCGGCGCCGGGTTGGGCACCCCGCAGGTTGGCCTCGCCAGCGGCCTGACGTCTCTGGAGAGGAACCTGTTCGGCGTTCAGAGTAAGGAGGTCCATCATGTTTGCGGTCGCCCTGAACTACCTGTTGAGCTTGGCCCTGGTCTTGGTGGCATTCGGTCTCGCCTGGGGTGCTGCTCGACTTCCCGCATTGCAGGCGCGGAGCCTCTCCAGCGAATCCTCCAGGCCATTGATGTTCCTGATAGCCGCGGCATTCCTGCTCGTGGCAGGCATTGGCGAAGTGGGCATGACCCACAACTGGAGCAGCAACTCCGTCGCCGCCGGGCTCGACCAGGGTGTCTTCCTCGTCCTCATGACCGTCGGGGCCTTCCTCTTGGTCCTCGAGTATTTTGCCAGGCGTCCCGTGAAGTGAAGGCGAACAAGACGCACGGCGGTGCGCAAGCCGCGTGAAGCAACGCACGGCGGGCGCCGGTGATGGCGGCGTTGTCGTTCCGTCGGGCGCACGGGCGTGCCCGACATTGCGTTGCCGGGGTAGTTTCTACTCACGCCACGGTCGTCGATCCAAGTAGTAAATGCAGTGTTCAGAGAGGCTTCCCAGGGCTAGATTCGAGTTGTATACGGGAAAGGACGATATCTCATGAAACCGATCTCCACCGCCGCCATGGTCCTGACCTTGTTGGCCGTCAGCAGTTGCACGGCCTATGGCCAAGCTCCGGTCTACGACACATCCTCGGGTTCGCCGCAGTACAACGGCTACGACCGCGGCTACAACGTGGCGCCCACGCCGCGGGACGAGGTCGGCTTCTTCTATGACGACCTGTCGCCCTACGGCGACTGGGTGCGGACGCCCGACTACGGTTGGGCCTGGTTCCCGCGCGATGTGTCTCCCTACTGGCGCCCGTACACCGACGGCCGCTGGGTGAACACGGCGTACGGCTGGACCTGGGTGTCGCGCGAGCCGTACGGCTGGGCGACCTACCACTACGGTCGTTGGACGCAGTATCCACATTTCGGTTGGCTCTGGATCCCGGGAACCATCTGGGGACCCGCCTGGGTCTCCTGGCAGTATGGTGGAGGCTACGTCGGTTGGGCGCCTCTGCCGCCTTCGGTCGGCTTCGAGATCAACGTCGGAATCAGACTCGGCGGATTCACCCTGAGCAGTAGCATCCGGCCGGACGCCTACTGCTTCGTGCCCGAGCGTTCGTTCCTCCAGCCCCGCCTGTCGCGCCATCTGATCTCGGCGGCGCGCAACGTCACGATCATCCACCACACCACCAACATCACCAACTACACCTACATCGACAACCGGGTGGTAAACCGCGGCATCGACCTTCGACGCATCGAGCAGGTGACCGGCCGCCGCGTGCAGCCGTTCCGCGTCACTGAAGGGAGGGCGGACGTTCGTACGGTCGTCACAGGGAACCAGGTCCGCATGTACCGGCCCGGGAGACAGCAGCTCGATTCGGTCCGCATCGGTCCGCGCGCCAACGCAGGGCTGCGCGTCGAAGCGGCTCCTGCGGGCGGACAGCAGGGCCAGCCCCGCGGGGACCGTCGCGACGCACCAGCGTTCCAGGTCGCCCCCCGGGTTGACCGGGCGCCGCACCCCGACGCTCGGCAGATCGAGCAGCGGAACCGCCGCGAGCAGCAGCAGCTCGCGCAGTACTTGGCGAAACAGAGACAAAAGCTCGAGAAGCTCCACCAACAGGAACTCGTCAAGGCGCGCGCTCAAGCCGACCGCAACCTTGTCGAAAGGCGTCATCGGGCCGAGCTCGAGGCAATGCAGCAGGAGCAGCGGAACGCCGCGCAGCAACTCCAGGCGCGACAGCAGACCGCGCGCCGGGCCGCACTGGCGAAATCGGCGGTCCGACCAGCTCCGCGAGGTACAAACAAGGCTGTCGACCCGAAGCAAGAGAAGAAGAAAGGGAAGAAGCAGAGTCGGCACCAGAAGAGGTAGGGTCGATGCGAGAGAAGAGCTTCTGGCCGGCAGAACGGGCGCTAGGCCCGGGGGAACTGGAGGACTGCAATGTTCTGGACGATCCTGGTCATTCTTCTACTGCTGTGGTTGATCGGCCTGGTTACCGCGCACACAATGGGCGGCCTCATCCATATCCTGCTGGTGGTGGCGGTGATCATTCTAATCGTTCGGCTCCTGTCCGGACGACGTGTCATCTCGTGACGGAGTCCTGGGGCGGCGCGGTCGCCGTCCAGGTGAGGACGAGCGGCGATGAGGGCCCGAGCCCGGCAGAACGGCGATCGCCCCCGGTACCCCAGGGTTTCGGCAGCCGCGAGTCGCATGCCCTGTGAAGCCGGTCGGACGTCGATCGGAATCTGGAGAAAGGAGGCAACGTGAGCGTACTCAAGATCGTAGCAATCCTGTTGATCGCCGCGGGCATCATCGGGCTGGTGTACGGCGGCATCACCTACACCAAGACGAGTCATGACGCCAAGCTCGGCCCGTTCGAGCTCTCGATCAAGGACAAGGAGACGGTCAACATTCCGGTGTGGGCCGGCGTCGGGGCAATCGTGGTCGGCGGGGCTCTGCTCTTCGTGCGCAGGAAAGCGTAGCTGCAGCATGGCGCCTGAACGCGCGGTCCGAAGGGTGGGTTCCGGCCGGCCAACCGGCTTCAGGAGAGACGGCGGTCGCATCCGATGACGGCTGTGAACCGGCAGGTCACGCTCGCCTCACGACCGGTTGGCTATCCCAAGGTGTCGGACTTCGACCTGGTCTACTCTCCGTTGCCTTCACTTGTGGCAGGTGAGGTGCTGGTTCGGTCGATCTATCTGTCGCTCGATCCCTACATGCGCGGGCTGATGAACAATGGCGAGGCCGGTTCCCGGTCGGTCGCCATCGGCGCGGTCATGACCGGCCGCGCGGTCGCCGCCGTGGTGGAGTCGAGAGACCCGGAGTTTCGGGCCGGTGAAATCGTCGAAGGGATGTTGGGATGGCAGGAGTACGCCATCGTCCCGGGACACGACCTGCGCAAGATCGACCCCGGCTTCGCTCCCATCTCGACGGCTCTTGGTGTGCTGGGCATGCCGGGACTTGCGGCGTTCTTCGGCCTGCTGGATACCTGTGATCCGCAGCCAGGGGAGACCGTCGTGGTGTCCGGGGCGGCAGGAGCGGTCGGAATGGTCGTCGGCCAAATAGCGAAGCTCAAGGGGTGCAGCGTGGTGGGAGTGGCGGGCTCCGACGTCAAGATCTCGTGGTTGCTCGACGAGCTCGGTTTTGACGCCGCGTTTAACTATAGAACTGCGGCGAGCTGCTACGACAAGCTCAAAGAGTTCTGTCCCGCCGGCATCGACGTCTACTTCGACAACGTCGGCGGGACGATCACCGATGCGGTCATGCGACTGATCAACGTCAAGGCACGGATCTCCGTTTGCGGCCAGATGTCGCAGTACAACCTGGAGAAGCCCGAGGACGGTCCCCGTTGGCTCGGTCAGTTGATCGTCAAGCAGGCAAGGGTGCAGGGATTCCTGGTTTCCGGCTATACCGAGCGGTTCCCCGAGGGGCTCGCGCAGCTGGCCGGCTGGCTGAAGCAGGGCCAGCTGAAGTACCGAGAGGATATCGCCCAAGGCATCGAAGGCGCGCCGCAGGCCTTCATCGGAATGCTCCAGGGAAAGAACCAAGGGAAGCAACTGGTGCAGCTCTCGGAGCTGTAGCCGACCGCACTCCGGAGCAGGGCGCTCTCCAAAGGTCCACCGTCGCCGAAGGCGACGAGTACCCTTGCAGGAAAGCGAGCGTCTGGCCGTCGCCAAGGGGGTGCTCCACCCCTCCGCCCGCCCATACGGGCGGCCCCCTCCCACCGCTGACCCCGCCCACCCCCGCCGGTTCGCAGGCCCGACGGGCCGGAGAGGGGGGTGGCTCGAGCGGGCTCCGGCGGTCGCCGCCAGGCCGTCAATCGGTGCTCCTGGCTCTGCGACCGCCGCGGAAGCGAGACGGCTGGGTGCGTCAGCACCCAGACGGCCGCCGGGGCAACAAAGAAGCCCCCTCTGCGGCCGGGTCCCAGTCTCCCCTACCGGTTTGACGGCGGTTGATGGATCGCGGAGAATGGCGCTGAATTCTCGCGGCGGGGGAGGTTCACCATGGGTCTCGAATGGTTGCCGAGAGACAGTGAGCTGAAGGACCACGGGGTCGGCGGCGAGCAGTTCTGGGGGTCGTACGATCAGCCGCCGTGCACGGTCTACGAGAAGCGGCCGCTGGTCGACCCGGAGGGCGTGGCGGCCGAGGGGTTGTACACGGCCTGGATCACCCTCAACAACCCGGCCCAGTTCAATTCCTACACGACCGAGATGGTGAAGGGCGTGATCGCCGCCTTCACCAACGCCAGCCTCGACCGCAGCGTGGTCGCGGTGGTGTTCACCGGCGCCGGCGAGCGCGCGTTCTGCACCGGCGGCAACACCAAGGAGTACGCGGAGTACTACTCGCGCCGGCCGAGCGAGTACGGCGAGTACATGGACCTGTTCAACGCCATGGTCGACGCGATCCTGAACTGCAAGAAGCCGACGATCTGCCGCATCAACGGCATGCGAGTGGCCGGCGGCCAGGAGATTGGGATGGCGTGCGACCTGGCGATCGCCTCGGACATGGCGGTGCTCGGGCAGGCCGGGCCGCGCCACGGCTCGGCGCCCGACGGCGGCTCCACCGACTTCCTGCCCTGGTTCCTGTCGATGGAGGACGCGATGTGGAACTGCATCTCCTGCGAGATGTGGTCGGCGTACAAGATGAAGCTCAAGGGGCTCATCAGCGAGGTGGTGCCGGTGCTCAAGATGGACGGGAGCTTCATCCGCAACCCGCTGGTCGTCAGCGACCGCTATGTGGACGACGGCGAAATCGTCTACGGCGAGCCCAAGACCGGCGACGCGGCCAGGGCCGGCAAGGAGCTGGTCAAGAAGGCCGCGGTCGACTTCGAGCTGCTCGACCGCGCGGTCGAGCGGACCGTTTGGCGGCTCGCCAACCTGTTCCCGGGCTGCCTGCAGAAGTCGATCGACGGCATCCGTGCCAAGAAGAAGTTCTTTTGGGACCAGACCAAGCTCGCCAATCGCCACTGGCTGGCGGCGAACATGAGCGGCGAGGCGTTCCTCGGCTTCACGGCGTTCAACACCCGCAAGATCACCGGTACCGACACCATTGACTTCATCAGGTACCGCCAGCTGCTGTCCGAGGGCGCGGAGATGGACGACGCCCTGTTTGCCGAGGTGCTGGCGCCGCCCAAGGAGTGAAGGCCGCCGGAAGAGAGGACGACGCGACGCCGTGAAGCTGCCTGACTTCGACCTTCTCGAGCCCGAGAGCGTGGCCGACGCCTGCGAGCTACTGGCCGGCGACCCTGAGGGCAGCGTGCTGATGGCCGGCGGCACCGATGTCCTGGTGCTGCTCAAGGAGCGCGCGCTCGACTGCCGGCGGCTGGTGTCGCTCGGCAAGATCGAGGCCCTGCGTCGGATCGAGCTCGGCGAGGCCGGCCTGACGATCGGCGCGATGGCAACCGTCAACCAGGTGGCGCGCCACGCCGGCATCCGGGAGAGCTACCCGGGCATCGTCGATGCGGCGATGTCGCTGGCCGCGGACCAGGTCCGCAACCTCGCCACCGTCGCCGGCAACCTGTGCATGGCGGTGCCGTCGGCGGACATGGCGCCGATCCTGCTGGTCCACGATGCGGCGCTGCGCGTCGCCTCCTCCCACGGGGAGCGGACGGTGCCGCTGCGGGAGCTGTTCGTGGGGCCACGCGAGACGGTGCTGGCGGCGGGCGACGTGGTGGTCGCGATCGTGGTTCCGCCAGCGGGTCCGGCGGAGGGCTCGGCGAGCCTGCGCCACGGCGGCCGCGCCTCGTTGTCGCTGCCGGTGGCCTCGGCCGCGGCGTGGCTGCGCCTCGAGGGCGGAGTGTGCGCCGAGGCCCGGATCGCGCTCGGGGCGGTGGCACCGACGCCGCTGCTGGTGCCCGAGGCCGACGACATCGTGGCCGGCTGCGAGCTGATGCCGGAGGTGCTGGCGGCGGCCGGCGCGGCGGCGCGCGCAGCGGCGAAGCCGATCGACGACATGCGCGGCAGCAAGGGCTTCCGCTTCGAGCTGGTCGACGTGTTGACGCGGCGGGTGCTGACGACGGCGGCCGAGCGGGCGGGAGGCAGGTGATGGGCGGCCCGATGGAGCGCGTGATCCACCTGACGGTCAACGGCGATGAGCGCACCGTGGCCGTGCGGCCGAACGACACCCTGCTCGACGTGCTGCGCTCGAAGCTGGGACTCACCGGCACCAAACGCGGCTGCGACCTCGGCGACTGCGGCTCATGCACGGTGATCCTCGACGGCGAACCGGTCAAGTCATGCCTGGTGCTGGCCGCGGCTGTCGACGGCGCCAAGTTGGAGACGATCGAGGGCCTGTCGGCCGATGGCCAGATGCACCCGCTGCAGGCGTCGTTCGTGGCACGCGGCGCGATCCAGTGCGGCTACTGCACGCCCGGGATGGTGATGGCGGCCAAGGCGCTGATCGACCGCAACCCGGACCCGAGCGCGGACGAGGTCAAGGAGGCGCTGGGCGGCAACTTGTGCCGCTGCGGCGGCTACCAGCGCATCATCGCATCGGTGCAGCACTGGCGCGAGGGCGCGGCCGGGGTCGAGCCGGAGACTCAGGAGGGCGACAGGGAGTACCAGGTAGTCGGCAAGAGCTGCCCGAGGAGCGACGCGCCGGCCAAGGTCACCGGCAGCGCTGTCTTCACCGAGGACATCGCGCTGCCGGAGATGCTGTGCGGGCGCCTGCTGACGAGCCCGCACGCTCACGCGCGGGTGGTGAGCATCGATACCTCCAAGGCCGCGGCGCTGCCCGGGGTGAAAGCCATCATCACCGGCAAGGACGTCTCCGACGTGCTGTACGGGGTCAGCCCGGCGCGCTACGACGAGTACGTGCTCGCCAAGGACCGGGTCCGCTTCGTGGGCGACGAGGTGGCGGCGGTGGCGGCGGTCGACGAGGCGACGGCGTCGCGGGCGCTGGAGCTGATCGAGGTCGAGTACGAGGTGCTGCCGGCGGTCCTCGATGCTTTCGAGGCGATGGCGGATGGGGCGCCGCTGGTTCACGACCATCCGCGCTTCGCGAGCAACATCAACACCCGGGTCGACCACGACTTCGGCGACATCGACAAGGGGTTCGAGGAGGCGGACGCAGTGCTCGAGCAGCGCTTCGTCGGCAACTTCGTCTACCAGTCGCCGATGGAGCCGCACTGTTCGATCGCGCAGTGGGACCACAGCAAGGGCGCGGTCACCGTGTGGTCGTCAACTCAGGTCCCGCACTACCTGCAGAAGCAGCTGTCGCGGGTGCTCGAGCTGCCGATGGCGAAGATCCGCATCATCCGGCCATACGTCGGCGGCGGCTTCGGCGGCAAGGCCGAGGCGACGGCGCTCGACTTCTGCTCGGTCTACCTGTCGAAGATCACCGGCCGGCCGGTGAAGATGGTCTACACCCGCGAGGAGATGTTCCTCCACAGCCGCGGCCGCCACAAGCAGTACATGGACCTCAAGATCGGGGTCACCAAGGACGGCAAGATCACGGCCGTCGACTTCACCAGCATCCTCGACGGCGGCGCCTACACCAGCTTCGGCGTGATCACCGCGTACTACGCCGGCTTCATGATCCCGACCCTGTACCACATCCCGAGCTACCGCTACGTGGGCCGGCGCGTCTACACCAACAAGCCGCCGTGCGGGGCGATGCGCGGCCACGGCGTGCCGCAACCGCGGTTCGCGTTCGAGAGCCTGCTCGACATGCTGGCGGAGCAGATCGGCATGGACCCGATCGACATCCGCATGGTCAACGCCATGGACCCCAACACGCGCACCGTCAACGACCTCGACGTGCTGTCGTGCGAGTTCAAGGCGACGCTCGACGACGTGCGCGAGCGCTCGGGGTGGGACGGCAAGCGCGGGCGTCTGCCGCTCGGCAAAGGGATCGGCATCGGTTGCGGCGGCTTCGTGTCCGGCGCCGGCTACCCGATCTACCGCAGCAGCTTCCCGCACTCCAACGCGATCCTGAGGATCCTGGAGGACGGCGAGGGCGCGACTCTGCTGATCGGTGCGGCCGAGATCGGGCAGGGGTGCGAGACGATCCTGCTGCAGATGGCGGCCGAGGCGCTGGGCCTCGACTTCACCGACATCACGATGGGAGATTGCGACTCGGCGATCGCGCCGATCGACCTCGGCTCGTACTCGAGCCGGGTGACGCTGATGGGCGGCAACGCGGTCAAGATGGCGGCCGACGACGTCAATCGCAAGCTGTACCCGATCGTGGCCCGCGAGCTCGGCTGCGAGCCGGAGGCGCTGGCCTCGGGCGGCCGCCGGATCTACGTGCGGGAGGCGCCGCACCTGGGGATGGAGTTCGCACAGGCGGCGTGCCGGTACTTCTCGGCCAACGGGCCGCTGGTGGGCACCGGCTACTACCAGCCGCCGCCGAACCTGGGCGGCGACTTCAAGGGTGCCACCGTGGGCACGTCACCGGCGTTCAGCTTCGGCTCCTCGGTGTGCGAGGTCGAGGTCGACCTCGAAACCGGCAAGGTCAAGATCGTCCGCTTCACCGACGCCCACGACTCGGGCACGGTCATCAACCCGCTGACCTACCACGGCCAGGTCGAGGGCTCGATCGTGATGGGCGTCGGCGAGGTCCTGACCGAGGACGTGCTGTTCGACGAGGGCGGCCGGGTCGCCAACGGCAACCTCCACGACTACCTGATCCCGAGCATCGCCGACGCGCCCGAGATCGTGTCGACCGCGGTGCCGAGCTACGAGCCGCGGGGGCCGTTCGGCGCCAAGGAGGTCGGCGAAGGCTCCATGGTGCCGGTCCTCGGGTCGATTGCCAACGCGATCTACGACGCCATCGGCGTGCGCATCACCGAGCTGCCGATCACGCCCGAGCGCGTTCTCGAGGCCCTTCGCGGCAGGCTGGCGAAGGGCTAGGCGGCGGTGGCCTCGACGGACGCCGGCACCTGGATCGACTGGGGCGGGGACGGTCCGCCGCTGCACCTGGCGCACGGCAACGGCTTCCCGCCCGGCACCTACAGGCGCCTGGCCGAGGTCCTCAAGGAGCGTTTTCATGTCGTGTCGATGGCGGCGCGGCCGCTGTGGAACGGCAGCCGGGCGCCGCGAATCCGAGGCTGGTCGCTGCTCGCCGACGACCTCCGGGAGGAGCTGACGGCGCGCGGGCTGCGCGGCATCATCGGCGTCGGCCACAGCCTCGGCGCGGCGACCTCGCTGCTGGCCGCGGTCGACGATCCGGGGCTGTTCTCGGCGGTGGTCGCCGTCGACCCCATCGTGCTCACCGGCGCCACCTCCGTCGCGTGGGGGGTGATGAAGCGGTTCGGCCTCGCGCCGCTGCATCCGCTGGTGCGCGGGGCGTTGGCGAGGCACAGGAAGTGGCCGAGCCGCGGTGCGGTACGCGAGGCGTACTGGGGCAAGAAGATGTTTCGCGGCTGGCGGCAGGAGGTGTTCGACGACTACGTCGAGTCGGCCTTCGAGGACGCCAATGGGGAGGGTGTGCGGCTGCGCTTTCCCAGGCGCTGGGAGGCGCGGATCTTCGAGGTCTCGCCGCACAACCTGTGGCCGCGACTGCGCGAGCTCGCGGTGCCGGTGCTGTTCGTCCAGGGCGAGCGCTCGGACACCTTCGTCGACGCGGCCCGGCTGCGGGTGGCCCGGGAGCTGCCGACCGCGCGCGTGGCGGTGGTCCCCGGCGCCGGCCACTTCGTGCCCATGGAGGAGCCGGAGGGGCTGGGCCGGGTCATCCTCGAGTACCTGAACAGCCTCCAACCACAGGAAGCAGGAAGGGGGAGACCGTGAAGCTCGGACTTGAAGGCAAGGCGGCGATCGTCACCGGCGGCAGCCTGGGGATCGGCCGGGCGGTTGCGATCGGCCTGGCCCGCGAGGGCGTCGACGTGGCGGTCAACTACCGGCGCCACGACGCGGAGGCGAAGGCGGTCGTGGCCGAGATCGAGAAGCTGGGCCGGCGCGGGCTCGCTGTCAAGGCGGACGTCGCGAGCTTCGGCGACGCCGAGGCGATGGTGCAGCAGGTCAAGGAGGCGTTCGGCCGCCTCGACATCCTGGTCTGCAACGCCGGCATTACCTGGGACGGCGTGATCTGGAAGATGAGCGAGCAGCAGTGGGACGCCGTGATCGGCGTCAACCTGAAGGGCTACTTCAACTACAACCGGGCCGCGGCGATCCTGTTCAAGGACCAGAAGTCCGGCAAGATCGTCAACATCTCATCGATCAACGGGCTGCGCGGGAAGTTCGCGCAGACCAACTACGCGGCCTCCAAGGGCGGCGAGATTGCGCTTTCGAAATCGCTCGCCAAGGAGCTCGGCAAGTTCAACGTCAACGTCAACGTGGTGGCCCCGGGGATGGTGCTGACCGAGATGATGGAGAAGATCCCGGCCGAGTTCAAGAACACCGCGCTGGCGGAGACGGTGCTGGGGCGGTTTGCGGATCCCGCCGACGTCGCCGACCTGGTGGCGTTCCTGTGCTCGGATCGGTCGCGGCACATCACCGGCGAGGTCATCAAGATCGATGGTGGGCAATATATCTAGGAGGGTTGAGATGCCACGAGTCGGAGTCATCGGCATCGGGCACGGCAGGTTCGGCAGGCGCAGCGACGCGACCGTGCAGGAGCTCGCCTTCGAGGTCTTCCGGACAGCGCTCGAGGACGCCGCCATCGAGCGCGACGCGATCGACGCCTCTGTGATCGCCGCGGTGCCCGAGTACCACAAGCAGCGTTCGGTGGCCGGCGTGGTCCAGGAATACCTCAATCTCAACCCGCGCCCCACCTGGCTGACGGAGGTGGCGTGCGCCTCGGGCAGCGCCGCGATCCGCACCGCGTGGATGGCGATCCGCTCCGGCCTGCACAAGGTGGTCGCGGTCATCGGCTGCCAGAAGATGACCGAGATGGAGACCGCCGAGATCCTGGCGCTGATGGGGCGGGTCGGCGAGGTGCAGTGGGAGTCGGTGTTCGGGACCACCTTCCCGGCCTACTACGCCATGTTCGCGAACCGCCACATGCACGAGTTTGGGACCACGCGCGACCAGCTGCTGGCGGTGGCGGTGAAGAACCACCACTACGGCGCCATGAACCCGAATGCACTGTTCCGCAAGGAGATCACGCTGGAGAAGGCGTACGCGTCGGACCCGGTGGCGTCGCCTTTTTGCGTCTACGACTGCTGCGCCAACGCCGACGGTGCTGCGTGCCTGATCCTCGCCGACGAGGAGGTGGCGCGGGCGCACGGCGACCGGGTGGTGTGGCTCGACGGCGTCGGCGCGGCCTCTGCCAGCATGTCGGTGCTGCGGCGGCCGGACCTGGTCGGGCTGCCGTCGGCGCGGGAGGCGGCACGGCAGGCGTACGAGATGGCCGGGGTGGGGCCCGGGGACGTCAAGGTGGCGGACGTCCACGACTGCTTCACCATCGCCGAGATCATGGCCTACGAGGACCTGGGGTTCTGCGCCAAGGGCGAGGGCGGCGCCTATATCGAGGAGCGGCGCTCCTATATCGGCGGCGACGTGGCGGTCAACGTCGACGGCGGGCTGAAGGCCAAGGGCCACCCGATCGGCGCCACCGGCGTCTCGATGGCGTACGAGATCGTGACCCAGCTCAGGGGCGAGGCGGGCGAGCGCCAGGTGCCGGACGCGGATGTCGGGCTCACACACAACGTGGGCGGCATCGGCCAGTACACGTTCGTGCATCTGTTTCGGAAGGAGTAGGGGATGTTCGGTTGGTTCGGCAAGGTCAGCTTCGTTCCGTACACCAAGGTCTCCGACTTCGCCGTCCACCTCAAGGACGGACGCCTGATGGGCTCGGTGTGCGCAGACTGCGGGCGGTTCGCCTTCCCGCCGCGCGCCGACTGTCCCGACTGCCTCTCGGGCTCGTTCGAGTACCGGGAGATCAGCGGCCGGGGGACCGTGCACACCTTCTCGACCATCGCGGCGGCGCCGACCGGCTTCGAGGACATGGCGCCGTACACGGTCGTCGTCGTCGACCTCGAGGAGGGCGGGCGCCTGCTGGCGTGGGCGGGGGAGACCCTCGACCCGGCCGACGTGAAGATCGGGATGCCGGTCCAGGTCGTGCCGCGCATCTTCGAGGAGACCCCGGAGATCCGCGTCTACTACAGCGTCGAGGAGCCCGGCGCCACGTGGGGGAAGGCGCCAGTGAGGGGCGGGGAAGGCTGAGCAGCTCAGGACCGAGGATTGACAACGAAGCGTCTTCTGCTCCCGAGTGCTCGCCAACATCGTCTTTCGTTTCTTTTGTAGGGGCAGGCGTCTCGCCTGCCTGGGAGGGGGGTCCTATGGGCGGCCGAACCAGTGGCGTCGGCCTCCCACCCACCCGGCGGGCGGGACGCCCGCCACTACAACAGAAAGACCTCGAAAGAGGCGTCTGGCTCGGCTTCGCATACTTGTTGAACCCCAGCGTGATCTTCTCCGGAGCTCCGGCGCCCGTGCGGCCGCGCTGCGACCGCCCGCCTCGCGTTTCCGGCGGTCGCAAAGCGGTAGGTAGAGACAGGCTGCCTCGTGGCGACCGCCGGAGCCTGCTCGAGCCGCCTCCATCGCCTCCGTGGCCACACGGAC
>CAZKGM010000037.1:27277-36106 GCA_964552395.1 uncultured Thermoanaerobaculia bacterium
GGCGACCGCCGGAGCCTGCTCGAGCCGCCTCCATCGCCTCCGTGGCCACACGGACGATAGCCCTCCCCGTGAATTGCCACCTATGACATTCCGCTCGAGCGCGATCGGCTCATGAAGCGCCTACAGCGGAGATGTCATAGATGGCACGTTCCGCCCGGCGCACCATGCTCTGAAGCGCGGGGCGGCTGGGTTCCCCGGGCGGGCGGGGGATCTTTCTTCTCACTTCTAACTTCTATCCTCTTCCCGGGAGGGTGGGGGCGCGTCTTCCGTTTCCCGTTTTCCCGGGTGGGGGGGGGACTCAATCACCCAGCGCAGCCGTCTCCACCTCGCCGTCGGCGACGATGAACGTACCGCTCTGGCGCTCGAGCGCGTCCTTGAGGTGCTCGGCGTCGGTGATCAGGACCTCCTTGCCGGTGGCCTCGACGAAGTCGATCGCCGCCGACACCTTGGGACCCATGGAACCGGGCGGAAACTGGTTCGACTCCAGCATCTCCTTGGCCCTGGCGACCGGCAGGGTCCGCAACCAGCGCTGGTTGGCGCGGCCGAAGTTCTCGGCGATCATCGGTACCTGGGTGAGGACGATGAAGAGGTCGGCCTCGAGGTCGCAAGCCAGGATCGACGCCACGTAGTCCTTGTCGATGACCGCCTCGACGCCCCGAAAGTAGCCGCCGACGTCCTGGTAGACCGGGATGCCGCCACCGCCGCCGGCGACGAGGATGGTGCCGTCCTGGACCAGGCTCCTGAGGACGCGGCTGCCGAGGATCCGCTTCGGTCGCGGCGATGGCACGACCTTGCGCCAGCCGCGCCCGGCGTCCTCGACCATCTGCCACCCCTGCTCCTGCATCAGCAGGTTGGCGCGGTAGGCGGTGAAGTAGGGGCCGACCGGCTTGGAGGGGTTCTCGAAGGCGGGGTCATCCCGGTCGACGACGACCTCGGAGAGCACGGCCGCGATCGGCTTGTCGAGCTGCTCCTCGTTGAGGCGGTTGCGGAGCTGGTTGGCGAGCATGTAGCCCATCGAGCCCTGGGTCTGCGCGACGCAGACGTCGAGCGACTGCGGCGGGATCTTGGTTACCGCCTCCTCGACCTGGATCATGATGTTGCCGACCTGCGGGCCGTTGCCGTGGACGATGGCGAGCTCGTAGCCGCGGTGGACGATCTCGACCAGCCACCTGGTGGCCTTCCAGGCGAGCGTGAACTGCTCCTCCTGGGTGCCGTGGTCCTGCGGCCTCAGGAGCGCATTGCCGCCGAACGCGATCACTGCGACCGGCTTGCGCTGTGCATTCTCCGTCATGGTGCCTCCCGGCCGCCGTAGCGCGGCGGAAAAGGTATTGTGAATTGTTGAACTTGGGCTGTCAACCGCCGGCAGCCGCCCGGTAGGCGCTGGCGAACGGCTCCGGCAGCCGCACCGGGCGCCCGCTCGCGCGCGACACCGCCAGGTGCTCGGTGGTGCCGTCGGCGAGCAACTTGCCGTCGGCAGCCCGCAGGACGCGGTAGCCGAAAATCGCGGTCCGCGAGCGGACCTCCTCGAGCCGGGTCTGGACCTCGATCTCGTCGTCGTAGCGCGCGGCGCTGCGGTAGTTCGCCTCGGCTCGGGTCAGCACCAGGACCACACCCTGCCGGTCGAGCTCGGCGTAGGGCATGCCGATCTGCCGCGACAGCTCCGAGCGCCCCTCTTCAAACCACACCAGGTAGGTGGAGTGGTGGACGATGCCGGCCGCGTCGGTCTCCGCGTAGCGGACCCGGAACCGGGCCGAGAACCACCTGCCAACTTTGCGAGGGTCGTTGCTCATCCAGTCATGGTAGCGCAGCGGGCCGGACCGGAAAGAAAGCAGAACCACCAAGACACAAAGCACACGAAGAGGAGCACGCAGATGGACCTCAGAGGGACTTTGTCTTCGTATCCTTGTGCTCTCCCGTTCCTTGGTTCTCTATAAGTATCTTTTTTGTAGTACTTTGTGCAATCTGTGTCTTCGTGGTGAGTCCTCTTCTGGAGATTCTCTCATCAGACCTCTGTGTCCTCTGTGCCTCTGTGGTTCCCTCCTCTTCTCCCCTGCAGGATCACGACCCTGTCGCAGCCGCCGAGATCTCCAACCCGCCCCGCGACCTCCAGGCCCTGCTTGCGCGCCGCGGCGGTGACGGCGTCGGCCTGGCCCTCGCCGAGCTCGAGCAGGGCGAGGCCGCAGGGGGCGAGCAGGCGCGGTAGATCGGCGACGAGGCGGCGCACCAGATCCAGGCCGTCCGGCCCACCGTCGAGAGCCTCGCGGGGGTCGCGGCGGACCTCGAGCGGGAGGGCGGCAAGGGCCGGCGTCGGGATGTAGGGGAGGTTGGCGGTGACGAGCTCGAACGGCCCGCTCAGCGCACCGGCGAGGTCGCAACGCACGAGGCCGACCGCGGCGCGGAGGGCGCGGAGGTTGGCGCGCGCGACCGCGAGCGCCGCCGCCGACAGCTCGGTGGCCATGAGGCGCCAACGCGGGCGCTCGAGCGCCAGGGTGGCGGCGATGCAGCCCGAGCCGGTGCCGACGTCGAGCACCCGCGCGACCGGCGGAAGATCGCGGCCGAGCACGGCGTCGACCAACAGCTCGGTTTCCGGCCGCGGCAACAGGACCGCCGGCGAAACCAGGAAATCACGGTTCCAGAATGGGCAGCTGCCAGTGAGGTGGTGGGCGGGCTCGCCGGCGGCCCGGCGCTCGAGCCAGTCGCGGTAGCGGCTCTCATCGCCAGAGCTGAGCTCCGCGCGCGGGTTGAGGCGCACCCAGGTTTCGCTCCTGCCGCAGGCGCGGGCGAGCAGCCACACTCCCTCCCGGCGGGGATCGGGAATCCCCTCCCGCCGCGGCAGGACGCGCTCGGCCAGGGTCAAAGCCTCGGCAACGGTCACGCCCCATTCTCACACTGCCCGCTGCTGGCAGGAACTTCTGGTAGAGATGTTTGAAACACAAAGACGCCAAGAACGCGGAGATAAGAAATGACACCTCTCTTGGCGTCCTTCGCGACCTGGCGGTTCACATCGGGCTCGGGGTCGCCGTCACATCCTGGGTGGCGGGTAGCCAGTGATGCGGCGGATCTCCTCGTACAGCGGCCTCAGGCGGCGGTACATCTTGAGGTAGACGTTGCGATACAGCTCGTCGTAGATCCGGCGCGCCTCGGGCTCGGGCTCGAAGGTGCGCCCGATGCGGGTCATCTCGCGCACCGCGGTCTCCATGTCGGGGTGGAGGCCGAGGCCGACGGCGGCGTCGATCGCGGCGCCGAGGCCCGACGCCTCGTAGACATGGGGGCGGCACGCCGGCAGGCCGAAGATGTCGGCGGTGATCTGCATCGCGGCGTCGCTCTGCGAGCCACCGCCGGCGACCCGGATCTCGGTGATCTCGACCTTGGCGCGGCGCTCGGTGCGCTCGAGGCCCTCGCGCAGCGCGTAGGCCAGCCCCTCGAGGATGGCGCGGTAGATGTGGGCACGGGTGTGGACATCGCCGAAGCCGATGATCGCGCCCTTGGCCTCGGGCCCGGGAACCTTGACTCCAGGCGACCAGTACGGCTGCAGCACCAGGCCCATCGAGCCGGGGGGGACCGCGTTGACCAGCTCGTCGAAGAGGGTCTCGGGGGCGATCCCCCGCTCGACCGCGAGGCGCGCCTCGCGCTCGCCGAACTCGCGCTTGAACCACGACACCATCCAGAAGCCGCGGTAGATCTGGACCTCGAAGGCGTAGGCGTTAGGTACGGCGGCCGGGTAGGGTGGGATAAAGGGCAGCGGCTCGACGTAGCGGCGGTGGGTGGTGTTGATGGTGGCGGTGGTGCCGTAGCTGAGGCAGGCGACGTGCGGCTCCAGCGCCCCTGAGCCGAGCACCTCGCACGCCTTGTCGGCGGCGGCGGCGATGAGTGGCAGGCCGGCCGGGATTCCGGTGGCCCCGGATGCCTCGGGTGTGATCGCGCCGAGCTGCTCGGTCGGGGGGACCAGCTCCGGCAGCATGGCGGGATCGATTCCCACGGCGCCCCACTTCCAGTCACGGGGCGAGGCCCAGCACAGCTTCTTGTAGTCGAACGGAACGTAGCCGACCTGGCAGCCGGTCGAGTCGACGAAGGCGCCGACCAGGCGATGGGTCAGGAAGCCGGACAGGAACAGGAGCTTCGCGGTCTGCCGCCAGACCTCGGGCTGGTGGCTGCGGATCCAGCTCACCTCAGCCTCGGCCTGGAAGTACGCGGCGGTCTCACTCATGCCGGTGAGGCGGAACGCGAGGCCCCACAGACCGCCGACCGGGGCCAGGCCCTCCGTGCGCCGTTGGTCGAGCCACACGATGGCCGGGCGGAGCGGCTTGCCTGCAGCGTCCAGGCTGACGACGGTGTTGCGCTGCGTGGTGAGCGCGACCCCGGCGACCGCGTCCGGCGGCACCGGGCTCTTCTCCCAAAGCGCGCGGCAGGCGGCGCACAGCGAGCGCCAGTAGTACTCCGGGTCCTGCTCGGCCCACCCCGGATGCGGCGAAACGTAGGGCTCGAGCTCGACGCGGCTGGCGGCCACCAGGTTGCCGGCGAGGTCGAACAGCAGCGCCCGCACGCTCTGGGTGCCGCTGTCGATGGCGAGGATGTGGTCGGTCACGGCAAGCTCCATCGTAGCGCAGGAGTATGTCGTGGAGGGAGGGTTGCTGCGTGGAAAGTAGTTAAGTGATTGAGTGATCAAGTGATTAGGTTCCCCCGCCCACCTGCCAAGGAGGTGAGCAGGTGAGGAAGTGAGAAGGTGAGGAGGAGTCCCCCGCCCACCCAAGAAACGCGGACGGAGGGCGCTCCGGAGCAGGGTCCGCTCAAACGGGCGTGCCGAGCACAGCCATTTTTTGGAGCGCGAAAGGCAACCTATCGCGATAGCAGGGAAAGGCTGATGCCGGGCTCCCACGGCCCTGGGCGATGAGAGTATCGGCTCCACGATTGATGGAGGCGGCCCGAGCGTTCTCCGGCGGGAGCACGGCCACGACGTCGGATTCGCGACCTCGGGGCTCCCGCCGTAGCCTGCTCGAGCCGCCTCGAGGCTGGAGCCACACGGGCGAACGCCCTTCCCGTGAATTACTCGTCGCCTTCGGCGCCGGTGACCCTTTGGAAAGCGAGATGGCCGTATGGCCAGCCTTCCTCCTTTCCGGCCTGGCACTCAGCTCCTCGTCGTAGAGCGGAGCCGATCAAATGCAAGTGCCGTGAGGCCATGGTGACGTTGAGTGCCGGGCCTCCAACCCCCATGGCCACGGCCATGAGCCCGCTTTCCTGCAGGGTTGCCAGCTCGAGGTTTTCCCCCAACAGACCGGCAGCGTGAGCGCGCTCCAGGAAGACCATCGAAGCATGGCACGCCCCGCCGTACGCCCCCTACTCTGAGGCGCGCTGCGTCCCTGTTCTGTGCTCCGTTGTAGGGGCAGGCGTCCCGCCTGCCCGGGTGGGGGTCGTCAGCTGCAACCACGCCAGTGCCGTTGGCTCCCCACCCACCCAGGCGGGCGGGACGCCCGCCGCTACAACGGAGAGGCGGCCGGCGCGGACCTGATCAGCGATGCGTCGCGCCGAACGCATCCTGCTCCGGAGCGCGCTCCGCCCGCGTTCTCCGGGCGGGTGGGGGTCCTCCTCACCTTCTCACTTTCTCACCTCCTTGCCTCCATCCCCCTTGGCTGTACCGCCCGCCAATGCGAGAATCGAGGTACGGAGGTGAGGCCATGAAGGTGAGCACCGTCCAGGAGATGCACGATCTCGACCGTGTCGCCATGGAGCGGTACGGGATTCCCGGCGAGCTGCTGATGGAGAACGCCGGCGAGGCGGCGTACTTCGTCATCCTCTCCGAGCTCGAGGTGCGGGACACCAGCTTCGTCATCCTGTGTGGGGGCGGCCATAACGGTGGCGATGGCCTCGTCGTGGCGCGCAAGCTGAGCTCGAGCGGCGGCGACGTGGAGGTGTTCCTGCTCAGCGACCCGGAAGCCTTCGACGGTGCGCCGCGACTTCACCTCGAGATGGCGCAGAAGGCCGGGATCCCGATTCGCACCGGCGCCGGGCCGGACGAGATCGAGGTGGCGCTGGCAGCGTGCGACGTCGTCGTCGACGCGATGCTCGGCACCGGTATCTCGCGCGAGGTGGGCGGGCTGTACCGGGATGTCATCGCGGCCGTGAACGACTCCGGCGCTGAGGTCGTCAGCCTCGACATACCGTCGGGCGTGGACGGCGACACGGGCCGGATCTGGGGCGCCGCCGTCGAGGCGGACCTCACCGTGACCTTCGGCCTGCCCAAGCGGGGCAACCTGCTCTACCCGGGCGCCGCCAATGGCGGCCTACTGTACGTCAGCCACATCTCGTTTCCGCCGCAGCTCTACGAGAACTCTGACATCCAGGTCGAGATCAACGTGCCGGCACCGCTGCCGCCGCGGCGGCCCGACGGCCACAAGGGGAGCTTCGGCGACGCGCTTTTCGTCGCCGGCGCCGCCGGCTACTTCGGCGCGCCGGCGTTCGCTGCGCTCTCGATGCTCAAGGCGGGCGGCGGCTACTCCCGCCTCGCGGCGCCGCGTTCGGCGGTACCGCATATCGCCCCGTTGGCCGGCGAAGTGGTGTATGTCCCGCAGGCGGAGACCGCGGAAGGCACGCTCGGACTGGCGGCCTTCGCCGCCATCGCCGACCTCGCCGCCAACGTGGACTTCGTGGTCGTGGGTCCCGGCCTGTCCCTCCAGGAGGAGACCCAGGAGCTGGTGCGGCGGCTGGCGGCCGAGGTTGAGAGGCCGCTGCTGGTCGACGGCGACGGCCTGACCGCGGTGGCCGCCGAGCTCAACGTGATCCGCCGCCGCGCACGGCCGACGGTCCTGACCCCGCACGTCGGCGAGGCGGCCCGTCTCGCGGGATGCACGGTCGACGACATCGCGGCCGATCCGGTGGCGTCCGTGCAACGGCTTGCGACCGATACCGGTGCGATCGTGGTCCTCAAGGGGGCCCACTCGTTGATCGGGATGCCGGACGGCCGCGTCTTCATCAACACCAGCGGCAACTCGGGGATGGCAACCGCCGGCTCCGGCGACGTCCTGACCGGCGCCATCGCCGCCATGTACGGCCTTGGCCTCGAGCTCGAGGAAGCGGTCAAGGCCGGGGTGTTCGTCCACGGGCTCGCGGGCGACCTCGCCGCCGACGAGATTGGCGAGGACGGCGTCACGGCGCGAGATGCTCTCGGCTACCTGCCGGAGGCGGTGGCGGCGTTGCGCGAGGACTACGAGGCCGTGACCGACGACTGTTGCGGCGCGGTGGCGGTCGTGTGAGGGAACCGTCTTGAGCCGCCGCCTCCGTCCCGGCAAGGTCCCGTGGGAGCTCGTGGCGCCCCACATGCCGCAGAGCTTCCCCGACGAGGTGCTGCTCGGGCCGGCGTGCGGCGAGGATGCGGCGCTGCTGCGGATCGGTGGCGAGGTGTGGGCGGTCGCTTCCGACCCGATCACCTACACCGCCGCAGATGCCGGCCGCTTGGCGGTGATCGTCAATGCCAACGACGTCGCCGTCCGCGGTGCGAAGCCCGCGTTCTTCACCGCCGTCCTACTGCTGACGCCGGACGATGCATCCGCCGATAGGACCGCCGAGCTGCTGGGTCAAATTGCGGACACCTGCGCCGGGATCGGCGCCACGCTGGTCGGCGGGCACACCGAGATCACGCCCGGTCTCGAGCACAGCCTGGTAGTGGGCACCATGCTCGGTCGCGTCTGGGGGCGGGCCGTCACGAGTGGCGGCCTGCGCGCCGGCGATGCCGTCGGCCTGACGCGATGGGCCGGCCTCGAGGGGACGGCGATCATCCTCTCCCAGCTCGGGGAGCGCCTGCGCGCCGAGCTCGGGACAGACCGCCTCGGGGAGGCCGAGAGGATCCTCGCCGGCGACTGGCTGTCAGTGGTGCCGGAGGCGCTCGCCGCCGCGGGGGTTGAGGGCGTTACCGCGTTGCACGACGTCACCGAAGGGGGTGTCGGCGAGGCGCTGTACGAGCTCGCCGTGGCTTCGGGGACCTTCATCCGCGCCGATGAGGACGCCGTGCCGGTTCTTCCAGCGACTCGGCTGATCAGCGACGATCTCGGCGTCGATCCCCTCGGTCTGATCGGTTCGGGCGCCGTGCTCGTTGGCTGCGAGGAGCACGCCAGGCGCGAGCTTGCCGGCCGCCTCTGGGCCCTCGATGTGCCGATCACCTGGATCGGGAAGGCGGTCGAGGCGGAGGAGGCTCCGGGGACGGCCCTGCCCCGTTTCCCGCGCGATGAGCTCCTCAAGCTCTCGGCCTGCGACGGGATCCGCGCTGTCCTTTTCGACATGGACGGCACCCTCGTCCACACGACCTATGACTGGCCTGCGATCCGGCGCCAGCTCGGCATCGATCACCCCTCGATCATCGACGGGCTCAACGGCCTCCCGCTCCCAGAGCGCGACGCCAGGTGGAGGGAGCTGGAAGAGATCGAGGACCAGGCGACGCGGGGAGCGAGCGTTGCGGAGGGCGCGACCGCGCTCCTCGACCTGCTGCGGGAGCATGGGATGCGGACCGCGCTGGTGACCAACAACACCGCGAAGAACGCCGCCGAGCTGCTCGAACGGTTCGGCCTGCGCCTGGACGCGGTCGTCACCCGTGACACCGGTCTCCACAAGCCTTCCGGCGCGCCGCTGGCGGCGGCGGCCCGCCGTCTCGGAGTACGGCCCGAGGAGTGCCTGGTGGTCGGCGACTCGG
This sequence comes from uncultured Thermoanaerobaculia bacterium, assembly GCA_964552395.1. Taxonomy (GTDB): domain Bacteria; phylum Acidobacteriota; class Thermoanaerobaculia; order Thermoanaerobaculales; family Sulfomarinibacteraceae; genus JAJDNH01. The sequence continues at coordinate 35,955 of CAZKGM010000037.1, forward strand.
AGTACGACCTGGAGGCGGCGCGCGACGCCGGCTGCGCCCGGACCTGCATCCTGCACGAGCGTGCAGAGGCCCTCGGCCGTGAGGCTGACCTCGCCTTCCCGTCAATCCCGGGCTTCGTCCGCTACCTCGGCTATGTCCTGGCCGAGGGCTAG
>CAZKGM010000038.1:0-4983 GCA_964552395.1 uncultured Thermoanaerobaculia bacterium
ACGTTCACGTGCGGCTTCGTCCGCTCAAACTTCTTCTTGGCCATTACTGCCTCCCTCGTGCCTTGGCGTCTTCTCGGCCCGCGAGGTGACGAGCCCGCCGGTTGTCCGATGGTGAATGGAGCCCACGACCAGACTTGAACTGGTGACCCCGTCCTTACCAAGGACGTGCTCTACCGGCTGAGCTACGTGGGCCTGCCTCCCTTTCTCATATTGCTCCTGGAGCGGGAGACGGGATTCGAACCCGCGACCAACAGCTTGGAAGGCTGTGACTCTACCCCTGAGTTACTCCCGCGTCGCTCACTCAAGCCAACTGGTGCAGGCGGATGGATTTGAACCACCGTAGGCATTACGCCGGCAGATTTACAGTCTGCTGCCTTTGACCGCTCGGCCACACCTGCACACACAGCCCTCTCCTGAGATGAATCGACAGGGAGTACGGCCTCCCTGCCACGGCTTCCAATCCGGGTCGGCCAGCTGGAGCTGGCGATGGGACTCGAACCCGTAACCTGCTGATTACAAATCAGCTGCTCTACCAGTTGAGCTACGCCAGCCAACGGCGAACCTCGTTCCCTCTCGGTTGCAAAGAGCACACTCCACCACTCTCGGCGGTGGGAGAGGGAAGGTAACACAGCCGACCGCACGATGCAACCCCCGTTCCACCTCACCGCGACGACTTCTCCGCACCATCATGTCGCGCTGCTGGACGACAGTAGAGCGTAGACCAAAACGGCCGCGGCGACCGACACGTTGAGTGAGTCGACCTCGTGCCGAATCGGGATCGCCAGCAGCTCGTCGACGAAGGCGCGGGTCTTCGCACGCAGGCCATGGCCCTCGGATCCGAGCGCCAGTACCCAGCGCTCGGGGGGACGGGCAGCCGTCACCGGGGTTCCGGCTGCATCGGCGCCGAAACACCAGTACCCGGCGTCGCGCAGTCGACGCAGGACATCCCCAGCCACCTTGGCCCGCGCCACCGGCAACCTCTCCAGCTGCCCGGCAGCGGCGGCGGCCAGCGCCCCGCCGAGCGGCGGAGCGCCGGGTCCGGCGACGATGACACCGTCGAGACCGAACGCCGCGGCGGAGCGGATTATCGCACCCACGTTGTGGGGGTCGGTCACCCCGTCGAGTAGCAGCAGCCGACCCACCACTCCCTGCGGCCGCACGATCGTCTCCAGGGATGCGAACGAGTGTGGCGCCGTGCGCGCGGCGATGCCGTTGTGGGATGCTCCGCCGGCGATCCTCTCGATGTTGGCGCGCGGCACGAACCGAACCGGAACCTCGTTGGCCGTCGCCTTATCGACCAGCTCCTGCACGCGACGGTCATGCCGGCTCCGCTGCACCCACAGGAGGTCGAGCGGCCGACCGGCCTCGAGAGCCGCCCTGACCGCGTGCACGCCGACGATCCAGCCCGACTCCGCCGTCATTGCGGTCTGTCGCACTCGGCGGCGGCAAGCAGAACCACAGCCATCGCCAGCAGACCCTCGCCGCGGCCGATCCAGCCCATCCCCTCGCTGGTTGTGGCCTTGACGCTGACCCTCTTCACCGGCAGACCGAGGGTCGCGGCCAGCGCCGCACGCAGGCGGTCGCGGTGTGGGCCCAGCCGCGGACGCTCGCCGACGATCGTGAGATCGCAGTTGACGACTTCGAAGCCCTCCCCCTCTGCCAGCTCGAGCGCATGCCGCAGGAACGCGGTGGAGTCTGCATCCTTCCAGCGCGCACTCGTGGGCGGGAAGTGCTCACCGATGTCGCCCGCCGAGATGGCTCCCAGAATGGCATCGGTGACCGCGTGGAGAGCGACATCCGCGTCCGAGTGCCCTTCCAGCCCGATCTCGCCCGCGAGCTCCACCCCGCATAGCCTCAGCGGCCTGCCGGCCCTGAAGCGGTGGATGTCGACTCCCTGCCCGACTCGGTAGCTCATGCACACCTCGCGCCCAGCAGTGCCCGCACGACGAGGAGATCGGCGGCCACCGTGACCTTCGGATTGGGGTGGATCGCCTCCACCGTCGTCACCCGCATCCCCATGCGTTCCAAGAGGATGCTTTCGTCGGTCACTGCCTCCTCGCTGCCGAGCTCGCTCCAGGCCCGTTGCAGCGCGGCAACCCGGAAGACCTGCGGCGTCAGCGCCAGCCGCAGCTCGTCGCGATCAACCGTTGCGACCACCATTCCACGCTGATCGACGTTCTTGACCGTGTCGGCCACGCGGATACTGAGGACCGCGCCGTCGGCGTCCGCCAGGCCGTCCACGACCCGGCGAACGTCCTCCGGATGTACGACCGGTCGTGCCGCATCGTGGATGGCGACCACCGTGCACCCGAGCTCGGCGGCGGCCTGAGCCCCGAGCTGAGCCGAGTCCTGCCGCCGCAGACCGCCAGCGATCAGGGTCGCCCCCGTGCACCGTTCGGCGAGCTCGCACCTCCACCAGTCCAGTCGCTGGGCCGGCAAGACGGCGATCAACGGCGCAGCGGGAAAGCCTTCGCAGAGGGCGTGCAGTGAGTGCTCCAAGATTGTCCGACCAGCAACCCGAACGGCGAGCTTGTCGCCGCCGAACCTCTTGCCCATCCCGCCACCGACGCAGACAAGGCCGAGCTCGCTCACACCTCGAGGATTTCCTCTTCCTTGTGTTGGACGATGTCGCCGATCTTGCCGGTGTAGGCATCGGTCAGCTTCTGCACCTCGTCGAGGCCCCGCCGCATCTCGTCCTCCGAAACCTCCTTGTCCTTCTCCATCTTCTTGATCCGGTCGTTGCCGTCACGCCGAACCTGACGGATCTCGTTGCGCGCCTCCTCGGCATAGTCATGGGCAACCTTGACAAGCTCCCGGCGCCGCTCCTCGGTCAGAGGTGGGATGTTGAGACGGATCACCTTGCCATCGTTGTTCGGCGTCAGGCCAAGGTTCGATCTCAGAATCGCGCGTTCCACCTCGGCGACCATCTTTGGTTCCCACGGAGCAATCGTGATGGCCGTCGGCTCCGGCACCGAAAGCGACGCCACCTGGTGCAGGGGAGACGGTGTGCCATAGTAGTCGACCGATACTCCATCCAGAAGGCCCAACGACGCCCGCCCCGTCCGCAGCCCGGCCAGTTCGCTCTTGAACGCGTCCAGAGCACCCACCATCCGCCTCTCGAGATCCTTCAGAAGCTCCCTCATTTCACCTCCTCCGGCCCCACCAGGGAGCCCACAGCTTCTCCGATTACCGCGCGCCTGAGCACGCCCGGCGTCTGGATATTGAAGATCTGTACAGGAGTACCAGTTTCCATGCAGAGAGAGATGGCCGCAGCGTCCATCACCCTGAGACCACGGCGGAAGACCTCGCGGTAGGTAAGCCTCGTCATCAGTACGGCCGAGGGATCGGTGACAGGGTCTGCCGTGTAGACGCCATCCACCTTGGTCGCCTTCATGAGAATGTCGGCGCCGATCTCGTTGGCGCGGAGGGCCGCCGCCGAGTCGGTGGTGAAGAACGGGCTGCCCGTACCACCCGCGAACACCACCATCCGCCCCTTTTCGAGATGACGGATCGCGCGCCGGCGGATGAACGGCTCCGCCACCTGGTGCATCTCGACCGCGGTTTGAACTCGGGTTGGCACGCCGTGCCGCTCGACGGCTGAAGACAGCGCCAGCCCATTGATCACCGTCGCCAGCATCCCCATGGCGTCGCCCGTGATGCGGTCGATACCCTGCTCGTGGGCCGACACGCCGCGGATGATATTGCCACCACCCACCACCACGGCCACCTGTACACCAAGCTTGTGCACGGACACGAGCTCTTCGGCGATCGTGCCGACGACTGCGGGCTCGATCCCGAAAGGCTGCGAGCCCATCAGGGCCTCACCAGAGAGCTTGACGAGAATCCGGCGGTAGCAGGAGCGCTCGCCGCTCATGCCCTACTCGCCCGCGGCTTCACCAAGCCGGAACCGTACGAACCGCGTGACCGTTGCATCCTTCCCACCGGCTTCTACCACGAAGTCGCCCACCGTCTTCAACGTGTCCTTCGCGAACGGCTGCTCGAGGAGCACGAACTGCTCGAAGTACTTCTCCATCTTACCCTGGACCATGCGCTCGGCGATGTTCTCGGGTTTCCCCTGGTCGATGGCCTGCTGAAGAGCGATCTCTCGCTCCGTCTGCAGGATCTCCTTCGTCACCTGTTCGCGACGCACAAACCGCGGATCCGTGGCCGCCACGTGCATCGCCACGTCACGGAGCGCTTCCCCGGGAATGGACTCCGATCCCTCGACTACGACGCCGATCTTTCCGCCCATGTGGATGTACGAAGCAAGATGGGCTTGTGGCGATGCCTCGAGCAGCGCCAGGCGGCTGAGCACGATGTTCTCCCCGATGGTGGCGATCCTCTGCGAGATGGCCTCCTCGACGGTGTGCTGCGGGTCCCCGGAGAACGGCCTACCCTTCAACGCCTCGGCATCGCCGACGCGTTCGCTCAGCGCTTGCGCCGCCAGCGCGGCAGCGAACTCCTGAAACTCACCGTTGCGAGCCACGAAATCGGTCTCGCAGTTCAGCTCCAACAGCGCCGCTCCGCGGTCCTTCTCGGCAACGATGACGAGGCCGTCGCTGGCGGTCCGATGGGCCTTCTTCGCGGCTGCAGCCAGACCCTTGGTACGAAGAACCTTGATCGCTTCGTCCATGTTGCCGCTAGCCTCTACGAGCGCCTTCTTGCAGTCCATCATCCCAGCGCCTGTCAGCTGCCTGAGCTCCTTCACCGCAGATGCTGTAATCGTCATGTCACAGTCTCCTTAGAGCAAGGGCCAGGTGCAACAGCTCCTGGCCCCGGCGTGTTTTCCATGTCCGGTCGTCAAGCCTGAGCCTTGGCCGCTTCCTCGTTTTCAGGCTCGTTCTCCGCCTCAGCCTTGGTCTCCACGTCCTTCGCCTCAGCCTTGGTCTCCACGTCCTTCGCCTCAGCCTTGGTCTCCACGTCCTTCGCCTCAGCCTTGGTCTCCACGTCCTTCGCCTCAGCCTCGGTCTCCACGTCCTCCGC
>CAZKGM010000038.1:5083-35773 GCA_964552395.1 uncultured Thermoanaerobaculia bacterium
CCTCAGCCTTGGTCTCCACGTCCTTCGCCTCAGCCTCGGTCTCCACGTCCTCCGCCTCAGCCTCGGTCTCCACGTCCTCCGCCTCAGCCTCGGTCTCCACGTCGCCGCCGTCGGCCGGTTCAGCTGCCGCATCAACCTCGTCGGCGGGCACGGCCTCGGTCGCCCCTTCGGCTCCCACGTACCGCTCGTCGGCCAGGTTCAGCCCCTCGAGCACGTTGTCGGCGATCCGGGAGGAGAAGAGCCGAATGGCGCGAATCGCATCGTCGTTGCCAGGGATCGGGTAGTCGACCTCTTCCGGGTCACAGTTGGTGTCGACAACGGCGATCACCGGGATGCCGAGCCGGTTCGCCTCACGGACGGCGATGTGCTCATGGGTTGTATCGATCACGAACAGGGCGTCCGGCAGCTCCTCCATCTCCTTGATGCCGCCCAGCGCTCTCTCCATCTTCCGCCGCTGCCGCTCGAGACGGATCCGCTCCTTCTTGGTCAGCAACGACTCCTCGTTGCCGAGGGTCGCCTCGATCTCCTTGAAGCGATCGATCGAGCGGCGGATGGTCTTGAAGTTGGTCATGGTGCCACCGAGCCAACGGTGGTTCACGTAGAACATCCCACACCGAGCGGCCTCCTCGCGGATTGCATCCTGGGCCTGCCGCTTGGTGCCCACGAAGAGGATGTTGCGCCCGGCGGTAGCGAGATCGCGCACGAACTCGCCGGCCTCCTGGAAGTGCTGCAACGTCTTCTGCAGATCGATGATGTGAATACCGTTGCGCTTGCCGAAGATGTACGGCTTCATCTTGGGGTTCCACCGGCGAGTCTGGTGACCGAAGTGAACCCCTGCCTCGAGCAACTCCTTCATCTGGATCGTAGCCACAAACCCTCTCCTTACCGCTTGGAGAACTGGAAGCGCTTGCGCGCCTTCGGTTGCCCGTACTTCTTGCGCTCGACCTTCCTGGCGTCCCGAGTCAGAAGCCCGGCGGACTTCAGGCGAGGACGCAGCTCCGGGTTGAACTCGAGGAGGGCCCGCGCAATCCCGTGGCGAATCGCACCGGCCTGACCGGTGGACCCGCCTCCGCGCACGTTGACCAGGATGTCGAACTTCTCGGCGGTCTCGGTGAGAAGGAGAGGCTGCCGGATCACCATCTTCAGAACCTGGTTCGGGAAGTACTCCTCGAAATCGCGCCGGTTGACGGTGATCTGACCGTTCCCCGGACGAAGGTACACGCGAGCGACGGAGCTTTTCCGGCGCCCGGTTCCGTAGTACTGGATCTCTGCCACGACGTCCCCCTCTTTCAAGATGCCAGCGTGTGCGACTTGGGCTGCTGGGCAGTATGCGGATGCTCGGGGCCAGAGTAGATCTTGAGCTTCCGCAGCAAACGCCTGCCGAGGCGGTTCTTGGGCAGCATGCCCCAGACCGCTGCGCGTATCAGACGCTCCGGGTGCTTGGTCAGCATTTCCCGTGCCGTCTTGACATGCAAGCCACCCGGATAGCCCGAGTGCCGGTAGTACTTCTTCTCGTCCAGCTTCTGACCCGTGAGCGCCACGCGCTCCGCGTTGACCACGACCACGAAGTCTCCGGTGTCAAGAGACGGAGTGAAAGTAGCCTTGTGCTTGCCACGCAGCAGGCGCGCGATCTCACTGGCGAGCCGGCCGAGCACCTGGTTGGAGGCATCTACAACCAGCCACTGGCGGTCGATTTCGTCTTGCTTCGGGATGTAGGTCCGCATCTCACCCTCGCTTCATACAGCTATACGCCACCCTACGGACGCAGGGGAGCAAGACTTTAGCGGACGGCCCCTCGACTGTCAAGCCGTCGAGCGCACGTCGATCACGCCGTCAACCGAGACACCTTCCGGCCCGACAACTGCTCCCTGTTCACCCCGCGCCAGCTGTGGTCTGACACGCACCGTCGGCAGGCTATCCAGGTGGCCCGGCCCGAGCCAGACATGCATCCGAAGACGGGTCGCCTGCACGGTGATGATGGTCATGCTCGCCTCCTCGGGAAGCCACCGCCCGAGGTCGACAACGACGATCCCCTGGCCGCGAACCACGGTCACGAGATCACTCTTGATCGACCCAAGCAGCGCCTCCACCACAGCCCGCGGCAGAGGAAGCCCGCCGAGGACCCGGACCTTCCGGATCCGGAAACCGAGGTGCCGGTGGCGGAGGCGGATCTCGGCGAGCTGTATCAGCACCAGGCTCGTCGCGCCCTTCCACACCACGCTGGTCTTGATCTCGAGCGCGTCGCCGGCGCCGGTCAGGCTAATCCCCCGCAGATGTGGAGCATGCTCGAGCCACTGCCGTACGAGTCGCTCCACGTGCTGGAGGTCAATCACGACGTGCACGCCATCCCACCGGATCAGAGGCACCGAAGCCGTTGTCATCACACATCGAGTATAGGGGATAGAAGTGAGGAGTGAGAAGGAAAGCGACCCCCGCGCAGCTTGAAGACGGAAGACGCTGGACGAGCCCCGACCGACCCGGAGAGCGATGCTGGAGCGCGCTCCAAAGCAGGTGTCGCTCAAACAGACGTGCGGTCCTTGAAGTTATTCTGAAGGGCCGTCACGGGCGCATACCGGCCGCTAATAGCTTCAAGGGGGCACTCTCGGCCCTTGGCGGCCAGAGTATCCGTCCCACGATCGGATGAGGCAGCTCGAGCAGGCTCCGGCAGCCGCTGGAATTGCGAGCGGACGGCGCGGGCAGGTACACTCGCCGCATGAGCGGCGGCCAGACCCTTCTCGCGATTCTCGACAGGATGCCCTCGGCAAAGGTCGTCCTCTACGGCGACATGGTGCTCGATCGGTTCGTTCTCGGCACGCCGAAACGGATCTCGCGCGAGGCGCCGGTGATCATCCTTCGTTACGAGGGGCAGCGGGATATTCCCGGTGGGGGTGCCAATGCTCTCGCCAACCTCGCCGCTCTCGACGTCCAGGTTCTCCCCGTGGCCGCCGTCGGTGACGACGAGCCCGGCCACGCCCTGCGGGCGGAGCTGGAGGCGAGAGGGATGAACACCTCGCATCTGCTGACCGTACCCGAGCTTCGCACCCCGATGAAGGTGCGAATCCTCGGTGGTGGCGCCTCGTCACTCAAGCACCAGATGGCGCGTTACGACGTCGAGGACCGGCTCAGTGACGGCGGACCGTGGGTCGACCGACTGCGGCAGGCCCTCCGAGAAGCAGCCGCCGACGCGGGAGCCGTGGCGATCTCTGACTACGGATACGGCACGGTGACCGCCGAGGCGATCGAAAGTCTGAGGGAGCTGCGCCCACGACCACACTGGCTCTGCCTCGACTCACGGTACCGGCTGTGCGACCTCGACGGAATCGACGGCGCGACTCCGAACCTGCAGGAGCTGGAGGCGATCTCGGGACGCCGCCTGTCGCGCGATGACGACGTGGCAGAGGCCGCGGAGTCTCTCAGACAGCTCCTGTCCGCCAGGTTCGTGCTCGCCACCAGGGGAAACCGCGGCATGACCCTGGTCGAGGAGGGTTCGGCACCGGTTCACATCCCGGTGTACGGCACCGACGAGGTCGCTGACGTGACCGGCGCTGGCGACACCGTGCTCGCCGTGCTGACAGCTGCGCTGGCGGCGGGCGCCTCACCTGGCGACGCGGCCCTCCTGGCGAACCTCGCAGGCGGTATCGTGGTTATGAAGCTGGGTACGGCGACGGTCTCCCGCGGCGAGCTGAGCCGTGCCGTCTCTCGCACCGTCGCGGAGCTTGCCCGGTGAGCTCCCAGGGAAAGCTGCGCTCCCTGGACGATCTGCTCGTCGAGCGCGAGAGCTGGCATGCGGATGGAGAGGTCATCGTCCTCGCCAACGGAGCGTTCGACATGCTGCACGTGGGACACGTCCGCTACCTGGAGGCGGCTCGGCGGCTCGGCAACCGCCTCGTGGTTGCGGTGAACTCGGACGCCTCGGTCCGCTCCGCCAAGGGACCAGGACGGCCAATCGTGCCGCAAGAGGAGAGACTCGAGCTCCTGGCACACCTGTGGATGGTGGACCGCCTCGTTCTCTTCGGTTCGCTCACCGTCGCGCCGGTTCTCGAAAGTCTGCGGCCAGACATCCACGCCAAAGGAACCGACTACAGCGAGGAGACGGTGCCCGAGCGCGACGTGGTGGCCGCCTATGGCGGACGCACTGCCATTTGCGGAGACCCCAAGGACCACTCCACAACCGACGCCATAGCGGTAATCCTCGAGAGATTCGGCCGGCGGTGAAGAGGTGGCTCCCGGTGTACCCGTGCGCACCGTTCTCGTCCGCCTCTCGGCACTCGGTGATATCGTCCACACTTGGCCCCTCGCCGAGGAGCTCAAGCGCCACCAGCCGGCACAGCGACTCATGTGGGTCGTGGAGGAGCGGCTGGCAACGCTGGTGGAGGGCCACCCCGCAGTCGACGAGGTCCTGACTGTGTCCACCAAGCGCTGGCGCCGCCGTCCCCTGGCGGCCTCCAGCCGCCGCGAGATGAGCCTCGTTCGAGCACGGCTGCGGAGCTTCGAACCGACCCACTGCCTGGATCCCCAAGGCGTTGCCAAGTCCGCCCTGGTCAGCTGGTGGTCGAGGGCGCCCGAGCGAGCCGGGCTCGCACGCCCCTGGCGCCGCGAGCTGCTGGCCGGAGTCGCCTACACGCGAACCCTGCGCGTCGGCCCCGCCGCTCCTCACGTGATCCGTACCAACCTGGAGTTCCTGCGCGTGTTCGGGTGCGAGCCGCCGCAAGACCCCCCTGCGCCCGACGGCCGCTGGCTCGTCAGACGGTGCAGCCTGCGCGACGAGCCAGCTCCCGCACCACCGAGACCGTACGCCGCCGTCCTTCCCGGAGCCGGCCGTCACTTCAAGCTGATTCCTACAGTCGCCTTGGCCGAGGTGGCACGGCGCCTTGCCGCCGAGGGCCTCCCCGTTGTCGTGGCATGGGGACCCGGGGAGCAGAGTCGAGCTGCCGAGGTCGCTGCAGGTGGTGGCCCCGGCGTCGAGCTCTGCCCACCGACAGGGCTCCCAGAGCTGGTACGGATCCTCGCCGGCGCCGCCGTCGCCATCGGCGGCGACACCGGCCCTATCCACCTCGCAGCCAGCCTCGGCACGCCGACCGTTGCCGTGTTCATGGCGACAGATCCAGCGAGAAACCGCCCACTGGGTGAGGCCGTGTCCGTGGTCGCAACCACGCGACCGCGGCCGCCGACCGCCACCGGCTCTGCAAGCGTCAGACCCGGTCCGCCCCCCGAGCCATCTGCGATTGTGGATGCCACCGTACGCCTGCTGGATCGGGAAACGCACCGCGAGCGGGCCAGTCTGCTAGGATAAGCGCGTGCTTCGCCGGGCCGACTTCGTATCCGCGGCAGGACCGATCCTGCCGCGCCGACCAAGACATCGGGACCGGATGGGACAAGCTCCGGCCGGTGCCGCGGTTCTAGGCCATAGCTCCGTTCACAACCAGGACATTCCGTCGCCGGAGGCGCTGCCATGCCCGGTGCTACAATCGATCAGACAATGTTTTCGAAACGGATGTGACGATTCATGGCGCTGAAACTCGGTGAGCTTCTACTGAAGGCAAAGCTGTTAACGACAGAACAGTTGGACAAGGCCCTTGGCGAGCAACAGCAGCTCGGGGGCCGGCTTGGGGAGCACCTGCTGCGGCTCGGCTTGGTCACCGAGGACGACATCCTCGACTGTCTGTCGCAGCAGTACGGCGTGCCATCGATCAACTTGCGACACTTCGAGATCGATGACTCGATCATCAGGCTGATCCCCGCCGACGTTGCACGCAAGTACGAGTTCGTCCCGGTGTCGAAGAGCGGTGCGACGCTGACCGTCGCCATGGGCGATCCGACGAACGTCTTCGCGATGGACGACATCACGTTTATCACGGGCTATCGCGTCGAGCCGGTCGTTGCCTCGGAGGAGGCGCTGCGCGAGTCCATCGACAGGTACTACGGAACGACCCACGCCATCGAGCTCAAGAAGGTGATGGACGATCTCTCGACCGTCGAAGAAACGGCCTCTCTCGAGGTTCTTGAGGAGGACGAGGAGCTCGACGTTGCAACTCTGGAAGCCGGCGCAGAGGAAGCCCCGGTCGTCCGCCTCGTCAACCTGATCCTGTCGGACGCCATCAAGCGCGGGGCCTCCGACATCCACATCGAGCCCTACGAGCGCTCGTACCGGACGCGGTTCAGGATCGACGGCATTCTGTACGAAGTCATGAACCCGCCGCTCAAGCTCAAGGAGGCCATTACCTCCCGCGTCAAGATCCTCGCCAAGCTGGACATCGCCGAGAAGCGCCTCCCTCAGGACGGCCGGATCAGGCTCAAGACCAAAATGCAGGGCAAGGTCCGGGAGCTCGACTTCCGTGTTTCGACCGTGCCGACGCTGCACGGTGAGAAGGTGGTGCTGCGGCTCCTCGACAAGGAGAACCTGCAGCTCGACATGACTCGCCTCGGGTTCGAGAAGGCCAGCCTGAAGAGGTTTGAGGAGGCCATCTTCAAGCCGTACGGCATGGTTCTCGTCACGGGCCCAACCGGTTCGGGCAAGACCAACACGCTCTACTCGGCGATGTCGAGGATCAACACACCCGAGGTCAACATCCTCACCGCAGAGGACCCGGTCGAGTTCCAGCTACCCGGCATCAACCAGGTGCAGATGAAGGAAGGTATCGGCCTCAACTTCGCGGCCGCCCTACGGTCGTTCCTGCGCCAGGACCCCAACATCGTCCTCGTGGGTGAGATTCGTGACTTCGAGACCGCCGAGATCGCGATTAAGGCCGCACTAACGGGGCACCTCGTCCTTTCGACCCTGCACACCAACGACGCCCCGTCGACCATCAACCGGCTCATGAACATGGGCATCGAGCCGTTCTTGGTCTCGACATCGGTCCAGCTCATCTGCGCGCAGCGGCTGATCAGGAGGATCTGTGAGAAGTGCAAGGAGGTGGAGGACGTGCCGGTGCAGGCGCTGCTCAACATCGGCTTCCCCGAGGCCGAGGCGCCGCAGATCCAGCTGTACCGCGGCCGAGGTTGCGATATCTGCAACAACACGGGGTACAAGGGTCGTCTCGGCCTTTTCGAGGTGATGGAGGTCACCGAGGACGTCAGAGAGCTCATCCTTTCCGGGTCCACGACCGGCGAGCTGCGTCGGAAAGCGATTGAAGAAGGTATGATTACCTTGCGCCAGTCGGGGCTGCAGAAGATCAGGGACGGCGTCAGTACGATCGAAGAGGTTGTCCGAGAGACCGTCCTCTGAGGAGAAAGAGAAAGTCGAAATGGCGACCAGCCTGCACCAGCTTCTGAAGACGATGGTCGAGCGCGGCGGCACGGATCTCCACGTCACGACCAACTCCCCGCCGGTGATCCGGATCGACGGCAACCTCCTGCCTCTGAACCTCCCCCCGCTGACTGCCGTGGACACCAAGAAGCTCGCCTACTCGATTTTGACCGACGCCCACAAGCACCGCTTCGAGGAAACCCTCGAGCTGGACATCTCGTTCGGCATCAAGGGGCTCGCCAGGTTCCGGGCCAACATCTACATGCAGAGGGGCGCCGTGGCGGCCGCTTTCCGCCGGATCCCCTACGAGATCCTCGGCTTCCGTGAGCTGGGACTGCCGCCGGTCGTGGAGTCGCTATGCGAGAGGCCGCGCGGCCTCATCCTCGTCACCGGCCCGACCGGCTCGGGCAAGTCAACCTCCCTGGCCGCAATGATCGACAAGATCAACCGGGAGCGGCCGGTTCACATCGTCACCATCGAGGACCCGGTCGAGTACTTGCACTCCCACAAGAAGGCTATCGTCAATCAGCGCGAGCTCCACTCCGACACGCACTCGTTCCCCAACGCCCTGCGGTCGGTTCTTCGCGAGGACCCCGACGTCGTGCTGGTCGGCGAGATGCGAGACCTGGAGACGATCGAGTCGGCCTTGCGCATTGCCGAGACGGGCCATCTCACCTTCGCAACGCTGCACACAAACTCGGCCCCACAGACCATCAACCGCATCATCGACGTCTTCCCGGAGCACCAGCAGGCTCAGATCCGGGCTCAGCTGAGCTTCGTGCTCGAGGGGATTATGTGTCAGACCTTGTTGCCGCGGGCGTCGGGCAAGGGCCGGGCGCTGGCAACCGAGATTCTGATTCCGAACTCGGCGATCCGGAACCTCATCCGGGAGGACAAGATCCATCAGATCTACTCGATGATGCAGGCCGGCCAGCTGCGCCACGGGATGCAGACCTTCAACCAGTCACTGGCCACCCTGTACCATCGAAGACTGATCACGCTCCAGCTGGCCATCTCGATCAGCTCGCACCCCGACGAGCTGCAGGACATGATCAACCGGGGCATCGGCACCGTGTCGGCGACAGAGGAGACGCGAGCCACAAGGAGGTCCTGATCCATGCCGAGCTATGAATGGAAAGGACGCGACCGCAACGGCAACACCCAATCTGGTGTCCTCATCGCGGACAGCAAGGACGCGGTGATCGCCGCGCTCCGCCGCCAGCAGATCGTGGTTACCACGGTCAAGGAGAAGGGCAAGGAGATCGCACTTCCGCGACTCGGGGGTGGGATCAAGAGCAAGGACATCGCCGTCTTCACTCGACAGTTTTCGGTGATGATCGATGCCGGCCTTCCGCTCGTCCAATGCCTCGACATCCTCGGCCAGCAGCAGGAGAACAAGGGATTCCAGAAGGTCGTCCTCCAGGTGCGCCAGGACGTCGAGGCCGGGGCGTCACTGGCTGAGTCCATGCGCAAGCATCCGCAGGCGTTCGACGACCTCTACGTCAACATGGTCGCTGCCGGCGAGGCCGGCGGTATCCTCGACACGATTCTGCAACGCCTCGCGATCTACATCGAAAAGGCAGTCAAGCTCAGGACCCAGGTTCGCTCGGCGATGATCTACCCGGTCGCGGTCATCTCGATCGCGATCATCGTGGTCTACATCATCCTCTGGAAGGTCATCCCGGTCTTCGCTTCTCTGTTCCAGGGCCTGGGCGCCGATTTGCCGTTCCTGACCCTGTGGGTGGTGGCCGCGTCCAAGTTCATCGGCCGCTTCTGGTGGCTCATCATGATCGTCGTCGCTGCCTCCATCATCGGTCTTCGCCAGTACTACCGGACCGAGACCGGACGCTACCAGATCGATGCGCTCCTCCTCCGGGCGCCTGTCCTCGGGATCATTCTGCGCAAGATTGCCATCGCGAGGTTCTGCCGGACCCTGGGCACGCTTCTGAGCTCGGGGGTCGCGATCTTGGAGTCCCTCGAGATTACCGCTCGAACCTCCGGAAACGCGGTGATCGAGGAAGCGATCCTCAAGGTTCGGAAGGCGGTCGAGGAGGGAAAAACGCTGGCCGACCCGCTCGCGCGAACGGAACAGTTCCCTCCGATGGTCTGCCAGATGATCGGCGTCGGGGAGCAGACCGGGGCGATGGACACCATGCTTTCGAAGATCGCGGACTTCTATGAAGATGAGGTGGACGCCGCAGTCGAGGGCATGATGAAGCTCATCGAGCCAATCATGATCGCCTTCCTCGGCATCGTCATCGGCACCATCGTTGTGGCCATGTACCTGCCGCTGTTCACCCTCATCAGCAAGATCGGATGAGCGAGCGGGGGACTGGGCCCCACGAGCCACAAGCGGGCGGGGTTTCGGCCCCGCCCGCTGTCGTCCTTCCCGGTCGTCAGCTGTTGTGGCTGATCGGTATCCGTCTGGTCGTGATCACGACACTCTTGTTCGGTGCCCTCATCATCCAGGTTGCCACCCGCACGATTCTCCCCCTCGGGGGGCTCTATGCGCTGGTGCTGGGTACCTACTCTCTCTCTCTGCTGTACGCCGCGCTTTTCGCCCGACGGGCCGGATGGACGGTACAGGTCGTGGTGCAGCTCGTCGGCGATATCGGCATCGTCACCGGCTTCGTGTACGTAACCGGCGGGCTGTACTCACCGTTCTCCTTTCTCTACCTGATCGTGATCGCCACCGCCGCCCTGCTGCTTCGCAGTGGAGGTCTGATCTTCGCCGGCCTATCCGCCGTTGCCTACGGTCTGATGGTCGACCTGATCGTGTTCCGCCTGGTGCCGTTCCCTCCCAACCTGGTCGGTCAGCGAGTTCTCCTTCCATCCTCGCGCGTTCTCTACCAGCTCCTGATCCATGTCGTCGGGTTCGTCCTGATTGCCGTCTTGGTGTCCTACCTCAGTGAGTCACTGCGCAGGGCCCATGGCCGTCTCGAGGAGGAGCAGAGGCGATCCACGCAGTTTGCAGCTCTGACCGATCATGTGGTGCGGTCCGTCACCGCAGGTATTGTCGCCGTCGATCTCGACGGCCAAGTACTGCACCTCAATCCCGCCGGGTCGCTGATACTGCACGTCGACCACCCGGACGAGATCACCGGCCGGCCGATTTCGGAGCTCATGCCCCTCGAGGGGATCGAGTGGGGCCTCATCCTTGCCCGAGCTGGAAGCGGCCAGCCGGTCCGCCTCGAGGCGCCACTCTCAGGCGGCCACATTCGGCTCGGCCTGACCGTCGGCCCGTTAAGCGACGACCAGGGGAGACGGGTCGGATTCGTCGTCAACTACCAGGATGTCTCAGAGCTCGAGCGGGCTACCGAGAGACAGCGTCTCCAGGAACGGATGGCAGCCGTCGGCGAGATGGCGGCCCGCGTCGCGCATGAGATCAAGAACCCGCTGGCTTCGATCTCGGGATCAGCTCAGATGTTGGCCGCTCACGAAGGTGTGGAGATCGCAGGCCGCCGCCTCCTTGGCATCATTGTCGATGAATCCCAGCGGCTGTCGCACATTCTCGATGGGTTCCTCGACTACACGCGACCCAGACCGACAACCATGAAGAGCTGCGATCTGGTGCCCCTTCTGAGGAGATGTGTCGAACTGCTGCAGAGCTCGGACGAAACACGACCGGGCCACGAGATCGTCCTCGACATCCCCGACCGGTTGAACCTGAACGGGGATGAGCACCTCCTCCGACAGGTTCTCTGGAACCTGTCGCTGAACGCGCTCCAGGCAATGCCCGACGGTGGCAATCTCACCATCAGAGCTCGCCGCTCGGGCTCGTCCGCCTCCCTGACCTGGACCGACACTGGCCACGGCATGCCCGATGACATCCGGAGACGGGCTTTCGAACCTTTTGTCACCACGCACCAGAAGGGCACGGGACTCGGCCTGGCAATTGTGTACGCAGTGGTTGACGAACACGGCGGTTCCGTGGACATTGACAGTGTGCCGGACCGCGGAACGATGGTGAGGGTGACCCTTCCTCTGGGGAGGGGCAGCTCATGAGCAAGGCGAGAGTCCTCGTCGTCGACGACGAGCCGTCAATCCGCGAGCTCCTCAGCATCCTGCTCGAGCAGGAGGGGTATGATGTCGAGACGGCCGACTCCGTAGCCCAAGGCATCGAGAGGATGACTGCTTCCCGCTTCGAGCTCGTCATCTGCGACCTCAAGCTCCCCGATGGAAGCGGTCTGGAGGTTCTTCGCGAGGGCAGACGTCTCGAGGTCGCCGACCGGTTCATCATCATCACTGCCCACACCACGCCCCAGCATGCGCTGGAAGCGCTGCGCGCGGGAGCCGCGGAGTATCTGTCCAAGCCGTTCGACGTCGAGGACCTGAAGGCCATCGTCGCCAAGCAGCTGCAAGCAGGCTCCGGGACCTCGGAAGAGCAGGCGGTCCCCGAGTTCATCGGCAGCAGTGCAACGATCAACAAGATCCTGGCCATGGTCCCCCGGCTGGCCGGTTCGCCGTCGACGGTCCTGATCACCGGTGAAAGCGGTACCGGTAAGGAGCTGCTGGCGCGGGCTCTCCACACCCGCTCTCCCCGTGTGAACGGCCCGTTTCTCACCGTCAACTGCGGAGCGCTGCCTGAGGGTTTGCTGGAGTCGGAGCTGTTCGGCCACGTCCGCGGCGCCTTCACCGGCGCAGTTCGCGACCACCCCGGGCTCTTCGCGCAGGCCCAGGGGGGAACCGTCTTCCTTGACGAGGTGGGCGAGCTGACGCCATCGATTCAGGTCAAGCTGCTGAGGGTGCTCCAAGAGCACCGTGTCAGGCACGTCGGCGGCACAACCGAGATCGCAGTGGACGTCCGCGTTATCGCAGCCACCAACCGTGATCTCGAGGCCGATGTCGCGTCGGGGAGGTTCCGTGAAGATCTCTTCTACCGGCTCAACGTCCTCCACATCCACTTGCCTCCTCTGCGCCAGCGCAAGGAAGACATCCCCGAGCTCGCTCGCTTCTTTACCAAGCGGATCTGCGACCGGCTCGGCGTACCGCCCAAGCGACTGACCGCCGACGCGCTGCGCGTTCTTCAGGCCCACCCGTGGCCCGGCAATGTCCGCGAGCTCGAGAACATCATGGAGCGGACGCTGGCCCTCGAACCATCAACGATGGTCACCTCGGGCAGCCTGCCGGAATCTCTCAGCACCAGCCGCCACGACGAGGTGCTGGAGCAGGGGACACTTCCCGAAGAGGGCATCGATCTCGAGGAGCATCTCAACGGCGTGAGACGGATGCTGATGCGACAGGCTCTGGCTCGCACGGAGGGACAGCAGAAGCGTGCAGCACAGCTGTTGCGGATGTCCTACCGAGCCTTCCGATACCACGCCGCCAAGCTCGGAATCACAAGCGAGGAGGAGTAGGTCATGAGGTCCCGGCAGGTGCTCACACTCGCCGTCTCGGCAGCGGTCGTCCTGGTTTCCTGCTCCAAGCCGGCCGGCGTTGGCACGACGACCGGCCTGGGTCTGGCGGCTCAGGCCAGCTCGACACCAGCACAATCACAACTCCGACAACCGCCAGCAGCTTATCTCCCAGATGGTACCCAGATTACGCTCGAGCTGGCCGTTTCTCCGGAGGAACACGAACGAGGCCTCATGTACCGCCCGCACTTGGCGCCCAACCACGGCATGCTGTTCCTCTTCGACAAGCCCATGATTCCAGGCTTCTGGATGAAGAACACGTGGATTCCGCTCGACATGGTGTTTGTCGACAAGGGTGGCGTCGTCGTCGACGTCGCCAAGGACGTTCAGCCGTGCCGCGCCGACCCATGCCCACAGTACCGTCCACGCAGTGCCTGCGCCGCCGTCTTGGAGGTTGCCGCCGGGACCGCCACGACCCACGGCGTTTCCCGGGGAGTACACCTCAGATTCACCGGCGTCGAAGAGCTCGCCAGGACTCCCGCCGACGGAGCGCCTCAAGCCGACCAGTGACCGCCGACAGCAGTCCTGGGCCAAGCAAACGGTACCGAGTACCCGATTGGTTCCGGTGCGCATCCGCTGAAACGTGTCTCGACCGATCCAGCGACTCACTGTGAGCCGCTGAGACGGTAGGCGAACTCTCTTCGTCTCACCTTTGCGTTCTTTGCGCCTTGGCGGTCTATGCTGGCTTGCCGGGTGAGCGGTCGGGGATCGAGGTCATTCCTCGGGCGTTGAACCGTCGCCTGCGGCAGCCGGGGTCGGCGAGTCCTTGGCCGTATCTCCTGACCCCTCGTGACGCGCATCGTCGCGGCCCTTGCCTTTCCCGTAGTCGGTGACGTACCAACCGCTTCCCTTGAACTGCAGAGCCGGAACACCCAGCAGGCGATGTACCTCACCGGTGCAATACGGACACTCGGTCACGGGCGCCGCGCTGACCTTCTGGATTCGCTCAAACCTCTTGCCACATTTGTGACACTGATACTCATACAACGGCATCTCTGACTCCTTCTCGCACCGGTGGCGGACTCGCTTCTCCCGCGGCTCGCCGCGCGGAGGCCGGTGTGCCGTTCAACCATGTCCCGCCACTGCGTCCCGTTTCGCGGGTACCCTTGAAAGTCCGCAACCCGCAGAGCACACTACGCCCGAACCGCGATATCCTCCCATGAGCCACAGACTTCCTATCAGCTCAGTCCTCTGCTCCCTCCGTCCGTCGCACTTGAATCCTGATTCCACTGCTGTGTGACAAGGAGTCCTTCTCGACCATTCCGAGCACCGAAAAGGCATACAGCAGGCGGGCGTTGACACCCGGCGACAGGGGTCCGTCCTCACACAGTTGGAGCAACGTCGCCTTCCCGTCGACCATTTCCAAGAGACGTTGCTCCTCCGGCTGAAGGCGAAGGCCGGACAGATGATCCGCTCTGGCAACGGGCAGGTACAAGGTGCTTCGTCCCCCCAACCGCGCGGTGACGCTCCGGCCATCCGTGATCCGTCTGCACCCGGCCACGATCGCTGCCGGCGTCGGGATCTTGATCTTGTACACCTCGTCGTCGCGGAACCTCCCGACCCGGAAGGCCACCTCCCCGTCGTCCCAATCAAACATGCTCCAGAGCATCACCTGCACCTGCTCGCGCACGGCCGGCCCGAGATCCTCCGGTGCGAGAAAACCGAGCTCGACGAGGATCGTGCCGTGGCGCTTTCCCAGCGAACGAGCCATCTCTCCCGCCGACACGCGGAGCTGGGCCTTGCTGATCTTCCCCTTCGCCAGCAGGTGGTCGCCCAGACTCTCCCGTCGATCGGTCGACGTGGCGAAGATCACGTCCCCGTCGACGATGTAGATGTTCTTGGAAACGTCGTGGCGACGGAGCTCCATGACACCAGGCACACGGTGCCGGTGGATCGTGGCCAGCATCTCGGGCAGGGGCGTCTGCGACAGGTTACCCCTGTAGATGAACTCTCCGTCAGCCATCAAGCTCCCTCTCTGCGAGGACATCGGATATGGCGGAAGCGCAAGGGAATCGAACCCTCCGGCCGGTCCTCACCGGACCGGCCCAACGGATTTGAAGTCCGCGGAAGCCACCAGGCCCCGTGCGCTTCCCCACCCGAGCGCCATTCTACCACCCCGAAATGTCTCGATTGACAGTGGAATCCCGTTCTGCTACAACGTCTTCCCGCGTGGGGCCGTAGCTCAGTTGGGAGAGCGCATGAATGGCATTCATGAGGTCGTCGGTTCGATCCCGATCGGCTCCACCATGTCCGGCTCTTCAAGGACCACTCGCCTCGTGACCGCAACCACACCACCCCCTGATGACACCGGCACGCTGAGCCACAAGGCCAGGGGTAGGCCCGAGCGTCGCCGGACCGCCTTGTAGATCAGGTTGCACATGACGCGCAAACACCGTATGGTGTTGTTGTCGGGGAGGGGTGGAAGGTTGGCCGGGTGAGGGATCCGGTGCCTGCGGCCGCCCGAAGAATCCGACACGAGGGTCGCGAGCCGTCAGCGTGGTAGGGTGGTTGCCCACTGCCAGCGCTGGTGGCCGTCCGGCACGATCTCCAGCCCCAGGCGGTGGTGGACGTTCGATCCGAGGCCGCGACGAACCCGGGTGTGGCGATCACAGTCGATGTTGGGACCACGGGCGGGGAGCACGTAGTTGCGGTAGCGTTCAGAGCCAAGGAGCAGAACGGCAGGAAGCGCAGGGCACGGGACCCCAGTCACGGGCTCTCGGTTGCGACCCCTGTGCGATTGGGAAGCACACGGCGAGGACAAGGAATGAGCGACAACGAAAAGCAGCAAGCACCGGCGGGTGGACGACGACCTGGTGGACGGCGACGGAGACGTCGCTCCCGGCGCAAGCCGGCCTCCGCAAATGGACCTCTCGTCACCGTACAGGGCCTGCTCTGGGGCCGTGACCAGGGTGACGGCGTGCTCGTATCTCGGGGAAAGAACTTCGTCCCCCAACGAAACGACCCGGTCGTACCCGGCGATCTGATCCGCCCGCAACACCTCGAGAACGGCGTCATGCTCGAGGCCTCGGCGCGGGACGGGAGTCGGCCCAGAGTTACCGAGATCAACTCGGTAGAGGGCCTGCCGGTCGAGGAGTATCGGAGCCGCGCTCTGCCGTTCGCCGAGCTGATCAGCATCGACCCAGAAGAGCGGTTCCGGCTCGAGACCGAGGCGGCGCTCGTAGAACCACGGGTCACCGAGCTCGTAGCGCCTCTCGGCAAGGGTCAACGGTGCCTGATCGTCTCGCCGCCGAAGGCCGGGAAAACAACCCTCCTTCAGCAGATGGCGCACGCCATCGCCACCAATCACCCGGACGCCACGATCTTCGTGCTGCTGGTTGACGAGCGCCCAGAGGAGGTCACCGACTGGAGTCGCAAGATCGTGCGTGGCGAGGTCTTCGCGTCCTCGTCCGACCAGTCCCTGCAGTCGCATATCCAGCTCTCCGAAGTGGTGATGGAGCGCGCTCGCCGCTTGGTCGAGATGGGTGAGGATGTGGTCGTGTTCATGGACTCGTTGACGCGGATGTCTCGCGCCTATAACAGCGCTCAAAGGGGATCCGGCCGTATCCTGTCCGGCGGCATCGACGCCCGTACCATGGAGCGTCCTCGCCGCTTCTTCGGCTCGGCCCGCAACGTCGAGGGCGGTGGCAGCCTCACCATTGTCGCCACCTGTCTTATCGACACCGGCTCCCGGATGGACGAGGTGATTTTCCAAGAGTTCAAGGGAACCGGGAACATGGAGATCGTGCTCGACCGCAAGCTGTTCGACAAGCGTATCTTCCCCTGCATCAACATCCCACAGTCCGGAACCCGTAAGGAGGAGAAGCTCTACCCACCGGAGCAGGTGGAGAAGCTCTATCTGATGCGGCGAGCGCTATCGGCCCTCCCGCCCGCCGAAGCGATGGAGCTGCTGTTACAAAAGGTCCGGGAGTTCCCCTCAAACGAGCAGTTTCTCGCTTCCCTGCAACTCCGCTGATGGGGCCGCTGTAGACGGCAGATCTGCGAAGTAGTCTCATGTATCTTGTGGGGGAAGACCTCGAGCGGGGGGCATCACGTTGATCACGATCCGGACGGATCTCGACTCAATCCCAGCCGACATCCTGGCAAACGGGGGGCGGTGAGGCATGCCAGTCGATCAACGTCTGGCCTTGATCGCCGCCAAGATCGAGCAGGGTCAGCGGCTGAGCCGCGAGGACGGCCTTGTTGTCGCGACCAGCGACGATCTCCTCGGCGTCGGCCGGCTCGCCAATTCGGTTCGTGAACGCTTGCACGGGGACCGCGCGTACTACAACATCAACCGCCATCTCAACCCGACCAACGTTTGTGTCGCCTCATGTTCACTGTGTGCGTTCTACGTGCCCTTCAGGCATGCGAGCGACGGCTGGACCTACTCGGTCGATGAGGCAGTGCAGCTAGCGGAGCGTGATGTCGATTCCTCCGTGAGCGAGCTGCACATCGTTGGCGGGCTCCACCCAAAGCTCCGCGTCGAGTACTTCGAGAGCCTGTTCTCCGCTCTCAAGGAACGGTTCCCCTGGGTTCACATCAAGGCGTTGACGATGGTCGAGCTCGACTTCATCGCCTCTGCTAGCCGAATCGGCGTCGAAGAGCTCATCCGCCGGCTCAAGGCCGCCGGCCTCGATTCTTGTCCTGGCGGCGGGGCCGAGATCTTCGCGCCTCGCGTCCGCGACCTCATCTGCGACCACAAGACCGACGCCGGCCGTTGGCTCGAGATCGCCGCACTCGTGCACCGGAGCGGGCTACGTTCGAACTGCACCATGCTGTACGGCCACGTCGAGACGGCGGAGGAACGCGTTGATCATCTCCTCGCGTTGCGCGAGCTCCAGGACCAGACCGGCGGCTTCCAGTGCTTCATCCCCCTCGCTTTTCATCCCGACAACACGGTGCTTGCCCATCTGCCGCCCACGGGGGGCCGCCTTGACCTCCAGACCGTAGCCCTTTCCCGTTTGTTGCTCGACAACATTCCACATATCAAGGCCTACTGGATCATGCTCGGCGATAAGATTGCTCAGGTAGCCCTTCACTTCGGCGCCGATGACCTCGACGGCACCATTGTCGACGAGCGAATCACCCTCGCGGCGGGTGGAACGGCCGGCACGGGCATGTCCAGGACACGGCTGGAGCTCCTCATCCGCGAGGCCCGGCGCCGGCCGATCCTGCGCGACACGCTGTACCGTCCCCTCGCTGCCGGGGGATAGCCCGGATCTCCCGAGGCTCTGAACGACGAGGATCGGCCTGCCGCGACGCCGGGGTCACCGAGCGGGCTTCTGTGTTGCTCCGGCGGCCGTCCGGGGCTGCCGCCCCAGCCGTTTCGCAGCACCGGCGGCCGCGAGCTAACGAGCAGTACCGCAGCGACCGCTGAAACCTGCTCGAGCCGCCTCCTTCAATCGTCTGGCCGTTCTCTGAACGCCAAGGGCCCTGGGAGCCCGGCCTTCTCTGTGGATCCGGCACCCGGACGTCTGCTACGCAGACGCCCGTCGTCGCCTGCCCGAAGCGGGCAACAAACTGCGCCTGCGTGCCACCGTACGCACCATGCTCTGGAGCGCGCTGCAGCGCCGTTCTTCGGCTGGGTGGGGAACGATAATCACCTAGGTATTCAATTACTGAGTTACTTGATCAAGGGATCGTTGGCGGCTGGGTGGACGGTAGAACCAGCGAGGGAACCTGAATGAGAACAGTGGCGAGCTTGGAGTGTGCACAAAGCTCCGCCCAAGTGGGAGACATCTGGGCCCCGGCGGCCAGCACAACCCCCAGCAGGAGGCCTGCCAGTACCGCAGCCAGCGCGGCTCCGCCAAGCCGGTTGAGCCAGCTCAGGTGAAGGGCGCGCAGCGTCTTTTCCAGCCCCCACCCGGCCGCCAGACCGAGGCCGACGCAGATGAGTACCGGCAGCACCCTCCCCAGCACGTCGGCAGGCCAGCCCCAGCCGAGCCTCTGGTGCAGCTGTGCCGCCAAGTCTGCTCCCGCAGCTACCGCCAGGAACAGGCCGGTCAGAAAGCCCCCGAGCCCAAAGACAATCCGAACCGCACCCTTCCAAAATCCGCTCAGCGCCACGCCCAGCCAGACCAAGAGCAGAGCCCAATCGAGCAGGTTCATGGAAGCAGCCGCACCGTCAGGCGGAGAAAATCTGCCTCCGTCACGAGCCCCAGGAGCCGGCGGGTCTCGTCCACGACCGGCAGGCAGCCGTACTTGTTCTTGAGGAGAACGCGGGCCACCTCCGAGACCGGGCGGTCCGGGGCCACAACCGTGATACGCCGGTGCATGATGTCCTTGACCGGAATCGTCGAGAAGACCCGCCGCTGCTCGTCCGGGTCGATCTCCGCGAACACCGAGAACGAGGCTGCCAACAGATCCCGGTGCGTTACAAGGCCCACCAGCTTGCTGTCGCGGACAACCGGCAGGTGGCGAATTCGCCCACGCCTCATGCACCTCTCTGCGTCTGCCAGCGTCTCGTCTTCGGTCAGCGTCACGAGATCGGTAGACATGAGCTCCCTGACCTTCATGTGGCGCGGCATCGGGATCCTCCCCGCGCCCAGTGTAACCTAAAGCCCCGTCTCGCTACTCGAACACTCGTAACGGTGTCGTGGGCCGCTAGGTGTAGAGGCCGCCGGAGACGTTGAGGACCGTGCCGGTGATGTAGGAGCCGCCCGGCCCGACCAGGAAGGCCACGGCCTCGGCCACATCTTCCGCTGTGCCCAGCCGCGGGATGGCGAGGCTCTTCAGCAACGCCTCGCGCTGCGCGTCAGTGAGCTTGTCGGTCATCGGCGTCTGGATGTACCCCGGTGCGACGGCGTTTACGGTGATTCCCCGACTACCGAGCTCGCGCGCCAAGCTCTTCGTGAACCCGATCAGGCCGGCCTTTGAAGCGGCGTAGTTGCACTGGCCGGCGTTGCCCATCAGGCCTACCACCGAGGAGATGCTGACAATCCGACCCGACCGTTGCCGCATCATGATCCTGGCCACCGGTTGGGTCATCGTGAACACTCCGTCGAGGTTGATGTCGAGGACGCGGCGCCACTCCTCGGGCTTCATCCTCACCAGGAGTTGGTCACGGGTAATGCCGGCGTTGTTGACGAGGATGTCGATCCGCCCGTGCTTGGCGTGGACGCTCTTGACAGCCTCGTCGACAACCTTGGCGCTCGTGACGTCGAACACCATCCCCTCGGCCGCGTGGCCGTCTTTCGTGATGATGTCGGCGGTCTCGCTCGGGTCCATCACGTCGGTGCAGATAACGAGCGCGCCCGCCCGGGCAATCCGCAGTGCGATGGCGCGCCCGATTCCGCGGCCCGCGCCCGTTACCAGGGCAACCTGGCCGTTGAGCTCACTCATGAGTACCTCCAGTTTCCTCTCTCCTACGCACGCACCCGCGGTCTTCCATGGTCAGCGATCGGTCGGCGCTGGTCCCCTCTTTCCTCAGCCCGGTGGTCTCGTTCTGACCGCTTCCGAGCTCCCCGGTTCACTCCGAGGGCCCCCGAGCGATGAGGATCTCGATGACCTTCTCGATCTGCTCGGCCGTCCCGGCCGCGAGGCAAACCGTGTCTCGCTCTACGCGTCGCACCAGACCCCCGAGGACCGTGCCCGCCCCGACCTCCACGAACGTGTCGAAACCGTCATCGACCAAGCGGCGCACGGTGTCGGTCCAGAGCACGGCGGAGTCGACCTGCCGGATGAGGCCGTCGCGGATATCCTCCCCGGCTCGTACGGGCGACGCATCGACGTTCCGGTAGAGAGGAACATCCAGGTCGTGAAACGGCAGCGCGCGCAGGGCCGGCTCGAGCCCCTCGCGGGCCGGCGCCATCAGCGGCGAGTGAAACGGTGCCGACACTGGAAGAGGCAGCACCCTCCGCGCACCTCGCTCACGACACAGGAGGCCCGCCCGCTCGACCGCCTCGACCGAGCCGGCAATCACGATCTGCCCGGGGGCGTTGAAGTTGGCGGCGACGACCACGTCTTCCGCCGACCTCGAGACCTCGGCACAGACGGTGACCACGACCGCACCGTCAAGACCGATGACCGCCGCCATCGCGCCCTCGCCCACCGGCACCGCCTCCTGCATCAGCCTTCCACGCAGGCGGACCGTGGTCAGGGCGTCGTTCAGCGTGAGGCCGGCGCCGGCGACGACCGCAGAGTACTCACCGAGGCTGTGCCCAGCAACCGCCCCAACCTCGAGGCCGGCGGCCGCAAGAACCCGCCAGGCAGCAATCGAATGTGCGAGCAGCGCCGGCTGCGTGTTCTCCGTCAGACGCAGCTCCTCCTCCGGCCCCTCCCAGCAGAGAGATGTCAGTGGAGCTCGGAGAACGGTATCGGCGGCCTCGAACACCTGCCGGGCTATCGACCATCGCGCGGCCAGATCCCGACCCATGCCCACATGCTGGCTTCCCTGGCCGGGGAACAGTGCCGCGATCCGTCCCATCGGCGGTCTTAGTAGCGGACCAGGGCGGAGCCCCAGGTCAGACCGCCGCCGAAGGCCGTCAGCAAGACGAGGTCTCCGCGCTTCAAGCGCCCCTGCTCGATGGCGTCGCACATGGCCAGCGGAATCGAGGCCGCAGACGTATTACCGACCCGGTGCACGTTGGTGAAGACCTTGTCGCCGTCGATACCGAGACGGGAGCCGACCGCGTTGATGATGCGAATGTTGGCCTGGTGTGGAATGAAGAGGTCGATGTCATCCACCGCCAAACCGGCGCTCGCAAGAACCCGCTGGCTGATATCGGCCATCGCTCGCACCGCCACCTTGAAGGTCTCGTTTCCACGCATGTGGATGAACGGCAGTCCGTCGTCAATTGCCTGCTTGCTGTGGGGGGGAATGCGGCAGCCGCCTCCAGGCATAGAGATCAGGTCGGCGTAGTTGCCGTCAGTCTCCCAGTCGATTCGCAAGATCCCGTCACCGGCCCGTGCCGGCTCGAGGACGACCGCGCCGGCGCCGTCGCCGAACAGGACGCAGGTCGAACGGTCGCTCCAGTTCGTATAGCGGGTCAGGCACTCGGCTCCAACGACCAAGACGGTCTTTGCCTCCCCGGTGGCGATGAACTGGCGCGCTACGTTGAGGGCGTAGACAAAACCCGAGCAGGCCGCCGACAGATCGAAGCAGGCCGCGTTCGTCACCCCCAACCGCGGCTGGACGATCGCTGAGGATGCCGGAATCGGCTGCTCCACGGTAGCCGTGGCAAGGATGAACAGGTCAACGTCTTCGGGCTCAACCCCGGCATCCGCCAGCGCGGCACGTCCCGCACGTTCGACCAGGTCGACGAGGCTCTCGTCGTCGGCCACTACACGGCGCTCCTTGATCCCGGTTCGGGTGGTGATCCACTCGTCTGAAGTGTCAACCATCTTCTCAATATCTCGGTTGCTGAGAACGCGCTCAGGCAGGTAGCAGCCTATACCTGCGATCCGCGCGGTGGTCGGAAAGGAATCATGCATCTAGGAACCCCCACCTGCTTCGGTAGCCTCCTGGGTTGCCGGCATTTTCGCCTCAATCCTCTTCAGAACCTGGCTGCCTGCATACATCTGGGCCGAACGCAGCGCACTGCGGATCGCCTTGCTCGACGAGCGGCCATGCCCGATGAGGCATGCGCCGCCAACCCCCAACAGGGGAGCTCCCCCGTACTCCGAGTAGTCGACGCGACGCTTGAGGCTGCGGAACGCGCCCTTTGCCATCAGCAGCCCGGCACCGTAGATGGGTGACCGCCGGGCCTCCTCCTTCAGAGTGGTCAAAATCATCTCCCCAAGACCCTCTGCCACCTTGAGGATCACGTTGCCGGTGAAGCCATCGCACACGATCACGTCCACTTCCCCGCTGAAGACGTCTCGGCCCTCGACGTTACCGACGAAGCGAACGCCGGCGCCGGACAGGATCCGGAACTGCTCACGGCCGCGCTTCCCACCCTTGCCCTCCTCCTCTCCGACCGACATCAGGCCGACGCGGGGATCCGTCACGCCTAGAACATGTTCGGCATACAGCGCACCCATGATCGCGAACTGCATCAGATGGCGCGGCCGGCACTCCATGGTGGCGCCGACATCCAGCACCAGCGTGTGGCCGTTCCGCTGCGGCAGGAGGGCCGCCAGGGCAGGTCGGTCCACCCCCTCGATCATTCCCAGGACCGATCTCGCGGCAACCCAGGCAGCACCGGTGTTGCCGGCGGTAACCATGGCGGTCGCCTGGCCGTCTCGCACCAGCTCCGCGCAGACGTTGAGGGATGATCGCTTCTTCTGCCGCAGCACGACGAGCGGGGAGTCGTCCATCTCGACGACATCGGGAGCATCGACGATTTCCAGGCCGTCAGGCAGGAACCGGAAGCGACCAAGCTCTCGGCGGATGCGCCGTGCAGGCCCAACCAGGTACACCGACAGGCCCAGCGACTGGACTGCCTCGAGCGCACCGCTCACGGTTACCGCCGGGGCGTCGTCGCCCCCGGTGGCATCCAGGGCTATGAACCGTCGCTCGTCCGCTGACATCGGCCGGGCTAGTCCAGCTCCTCGACCTCGACGACGGTCCGGCCCTTGTAGCTCCCACAATGAGGGCAAATGCGGTGCGGCAGCTTCGGCTCGAAGCACGTTGTGCACAGGCTCCAACCGGGAGGAACCAGCGCATCGTGAGCGCGCCTCGAATCACGCCTGGCACGAGAATGACGTCGTTTGGGATTGGCCATGACACAACTCCGTTCGGTGTTCTTCTTCTGTGGTCACGAGCCCGCGCTCTGGAAACCACGGAGGGCTTCCCATCGGGGATCGCCTTCGGGCTCGCAGCGGCAGGCATCCTCTACGTTCCGGTTCCCGCCACACGTGGGACAGATCCCTGCGCACTCGTCTCTGCATGCCACCCGCATCGGCAGAGCGAGCAGGATCTGCTCCGCCGCAAGCTCGTCCAAGTCGAGCTCATCGTCCGTGAGGTACCGGACCTCGAGGTCCTGCTCGGCGAGCTCCATATCGTCCTCTAAAACCCCCGCTTGTTCCGCGGCCAGCGTGAGCCGGAGAACCTCCCGTGCCTGCCACGGTACCGGTGCCAGGCACCGAGAGCACAGCAAGCTTCCCGACAGGGTCATCTCCCCGTCCAGATCAAAGGCCTCTTCGCGGCGCCGGATGGTGATGTCGAGACGCACCTTCACCGGCTCGGCCACGATATCCGGGTCGAGCCGTACAACCGGGACCTCAAGCTCCTCGCTGATGGCACGAGCCTGAGTCTCGACTGGCGCAAGATGGACCTTCAAACCTCCCCCCATCACAAGACGGGCAGTATAGCACTGAGCCAGTTACAGTCAACGAACGCGGGAGAGGGGAAGGTTACTCGACCGGCCGCGCCGAGGCGTGAAGCGGGAACACCGAGCGGCCGAGGGCAACCCCCAACACGCCGGCGCCAACCGCCCAAACCGAGACCAGGGCCCAGGTGAGCCCGCCAACCACCGGCACGAACCGTAGGCAGACGAGTACGGCAACGCCGATGAACGTGTTGACCGTGACCGGCAAACGGACGCCGGCCACAGCCGAAACCGCCCAACTGCCGACAACGGCACCGAGCAGCGTCAGGCCGAATGCCTTCCCCGCCACCGCCACCAGCATCAACATCGCCATCAGTGGAACTGCCGCCGCCGGTCCCAGGCTAACGGCTGCGATCAGCGCGATGATCAACGTAATGTAGGCCATCACGCCCACCGCCAGCACACGGAGCCCGAGACGACCCATGGTCCACGCGCCGGAGACGACACGGCCCGGCAGCAGTGCGGCCAACACGGTTGCCACTACCAGCCATACACTCGCCAACAGCGCGTCCAAGCCCAGCCGCACCCGCAGCGGGATGGCCGCGCCCTCCTCACTGAGAGTAGCCCCAGCAAGAGATCGTATGGCCAGGACCCGTCCCTCGACCCGAGCTGCAGGGTCCCGCTCGACGGTACCGAAAAGGGCCACAACGTGCCCTCGCACATCGGCCCTTGGACCAAGGTGAATGTCACCGCCCAGCGACACGACATCACCATTCACGGTACCGTTCACCGTGATCGGCTCGAGCAAACCCGCCCGACCTGGGGCTGCCGTAGCCGGCACCGTCACGAGAGCCAGCACGGCTCCCATCACGAGCGCTCCCCAGACGCGGCTCACTTCCACCCGGCACTCCTACGGGCACGGCGGGCAAGGAAAGCCACCCCGGCAGCTCCACCCAGGGCAAGGAACACGGCGAGGAAACGAACGGCTGCGGGTACCGAGGAGGCGGTTGCCTTCGCCACCGCGACCAGCGCGACGCTCCAGTCTGCGGCGGCCCGCATGACGGCGATCGGTGCCTGGCCCGCCCAGCCGGGGACCAGCCGAGCCAGCCCGATCCCCGGGACCCCGCCCATCGCGACGGCTCCCGCGGCCGCGATCAGCAGCGAGGCAAAGACCGGCAGCCAGGTGAGGAACCGGCGCCGCGGCCGCGATCCGATAGCCGCCAGGATGGATTTCTGTAGCTTGACATCCGCCTGCGGTGGTGCCTCGGACAGAAGCCTGTGAAGCCGCCGCTCGACGGCAGCGATTTCCCGGCACTCGACACAGCCTGCCAGGTGCGAACCGCAGGCCGGGGACAGGTCTTCGACGCGACCTCCCCTCCGGACCAGCTCCTCGCGCACGGTTTCGCAGGTTGCCTGCACGGCTTCTCTCCTTCCACTCTCGGACGCGACTTACAAGAAGTCGGCCAGCGCACCCCGTAATACGGTGTGGGCCCGAAAAAGTTTGTTCTTGACGGTCCCCAACGGCATCGACTCGAGGTCGGCAATCTCCTGATAGCTTAACCCGGCGAAGTGGCGCAACAGGATCAGCTCCCGATACTCCGACCTCAGGTTCTCGATGGCGGTCCTGATCGCACCGGCCAGCGCCACGTTCTCGAAATGGCCGAGAGGATCCTTGCTACCGTCCGCCACCGCGACCTCAACCGGCTGCCCTTCCCTGTCCTCCACCTCCAGCGAGGTCGTGGTGAGCCGGCGCCGGCGGAGGTGGTCGACGCCGAGGTTGTGTGCAATCCGAAACAGCCAGGTCGAAAAGCGGTACTTGGGGTCGAAGCGATCGAGCGCCCCCCAGACGCGGAGAAAGGTCTCCTGGGTCAGGTCGCGGGCGACCTCGACGTCTCCGATCAGCTGTGTCAGAAAGCCTGTCACCCGTCGTTGGTAGCGAGCCACTAGGGCGGCCAGAGCCTCCTGGTCGCCTTCCAGGGCAAGGCTCACGAGGAGCTCGTCGGGAGGGGCGGCTCGCGAGTCAGTCACGGCCGAGCCATCATACAGGCATCCTCGACGGGCGGAGGGATCTAGGGGTACAGCGGCGACCGCTGCAACTACCCAGAAACTGCGAAGGCGCGAACAACTCGAAAACAAGAGAAGGGATTCCACTTTGCGTGCTTGGCGTCCTTGGCGTCTTCACGGTTCTTGAACCGCCTCCCCCCCAAAGAGGTTCAGCTCGCCGCAAGGTCCTTCAGGGCGGTCGGGGCCACCGGTGGACCCTGTTGTGGCACCGGCGCGTTCCCGATAGACTGCGCGCGGAGGGTTTTCGATATGCGACTTCGAACGCTTGTCTGGCCTCTCGTATTGCTGCTGACGATCCCCGCCGGCGCGGGGGCGGGTGCGAAGAAGACGCCGACTCCGCGCCCGATCGGCGGGCTGACGTTTTCCGACAGCTACGAGCTCACCGTCGTCAACATCGATGCCTTCGTGACCGACAAGAAGGGCAACCCCGTAGACGGCCTGACCAAGGATGACTTCCGGATCTTCCAGGACGGCACCGAGAAGGAGATCACCAACTTCGCGGAGTACACCCACGAGGTCTACCGAACCTTGTTCGCGACCCCGACGCCCGGCCTGGAGGTCCCGCGGCCGACTCCGACGCCGGCAGCCAGCGAGCTGAGCCGGGACGAGGTCAAGCCGATCTTCATGATGGTCTACGTCGACAACCTCAACCTCCGCCCGCTCGATCGCAACCGCGTCCTCCGGCAGGTGCGCGAATTCGTCCGCGGCAACCTGCAGCCGCCGATGCAGATCATGGTGGTCCGGTTCGACAGATCGCTCAAGATCGTGCAGCCGTTCACCAGCGATCCCGCCGAGGTCCTCAACTCCCTCCGCAGCATGCGCATGTCGACCGGCGGCAGGAAAGCCCGGGACAACGATCGCAAAGAGGTCCTCGACATGATGCGCAAGTCCCAGGAGCAGGAGAGGGTGTCCGGCTCCGGCATCACGGGGACCCAGGGCAACTACGGCCATGCGTACCAGCTCATGAAGTCGTTCGCCAACGAGGAGGCGAACAACCTCGCGTTTACCGTCGGCTCGCTGCGCGAGGCGATCGCGATGCTGGCCGGGCTGCCGGGGCGCAAGTCGATCCTCTACATCTCAGACGGGCTGCAGATGATCCCCGGCATCGACCTTTTCTACGAGTACTCGAGCATCTACCACGACACCAGCATTCTGACTCTGACGACCCGGTACGACCGGACCGATCTCTTCAAGGCGCTCGTTTCCTCGGCGAGCTCTCAGGGCGTCGCCTTCTACACCGTCGGCGCGCAGGGGCTGGAGGTTGTCGGCTCGGGCACGGCGGAGAGCCGCTATGCCCAGGATTCGTTGTCCTCGACCGTCGGCACGAGCTCGTACAACGACTCGCTGCACTACATGGCGGATGCGACCGGCGGCCGTGCCATCGTCAACACCAACAACTTCGAGGCCGGCTTCGAGAGAATCGGCCACGACCTCTACAACTACTACTCGCTGGGCTACACCCTCACATCCTCCGGGCAGGACAGGATCCACAGCGTCAAGGTAGAGCTGAAGAACCACCCGGAGTACACGCTGCGCTACCGACGCCGCTTCGTCGAGAAGTCGCGCGAGTCACAGGTCCAGGACAGGGTCATGGCGGGGCTCATCACTCCGGTCGATGATAACCCGATGGATGTCGACATCACGACCGGAACGCCGGCTCCGGCGACCAACGAGTGGTGGACCGTGCCGCTGCATGTCTCCTTCCCCCTCGATAAGGTGGCGCTGCTTCCCGAGGGGAGCGATTATGTCGGGCGGGTCATCCTCTTCGTGGCTGCCCGCGACCCGCAGGGCAAGCAGTCCGACATTCAGCGCCAGGAGCACGAGGTACGGGTACCCGCCACCGACTACGACAAGGCCAAGAAGCAACGTTTCGGAATCGACATCAGCATGCTGATGGCCACGGGACACTACCGTGTCGGCGTCGGCCTCCTCGACCAGGTGACGCAGCAGGCCTCGTACCAGACCACCGCCACCAGCGTTGCACCGGAGAAGTAGCCGTTAGCAGGGCAGAGCCCCCTCGTGCCTGGTGGGTTCCGCCAGCGCTGTTTCTTCGCCCCGCCTGCGGCTACTGCCCGCCCTGAGTCAGCTGCTGCAGCATGTGCTTGAGCATCGGCTGGTTGGGGTCGATTTCGAGCGAGCGCCTGATCTCGGCCGCGGCCGTGGCGGCGTCGCCCGCACAGGCCGCAGCCGTGCCGTAGAAGGCATGAATCGGCCCGCTGTTCGGGAACTTCGCCGCCGCCTCACGGCCGATCTCGGCGGCCTCCTGACAGCGCTTGAGACGGATCTTGGCCACGATCAGGTGTCCCCAGAACTGCTCGTGCTCGGGGTACTTCTTGACCGCCTTCTCCAGGAGCGCCTCGGCTCGTCCTTCCAGGCCCATCGACTCGTAGTCGGCAGCCGCCCGGTCCAGCGTCCGGTCCCGGTCGCGCAGGCCCTTGTCGGCGGCGATCCACAGCTCGCGGTCTGCGTCGTCGTAGCGCTTCTGCTCCATGTACATGCGGCGCAGGTTGTAGTGCGGGCCCGAGCCCTCCGGGTTGAGGGCCATCGCGCGCTCCAAGAGCTTCTTGGCCTCGTCGTACTTCTTCTGGTTGAGCTTGATTACGGCAAGGTTGTTGAGCTCTCCGTAGGTGGCGGTGGCATCGACGACGGGCGTCGCCGGGGTGGGTGTCGGTGCCGCGGGCGGTATCGCCGCCGACGCCGGAGAGGGCGTGAGCCGCGCCGCCTCGCCCGCCGACACCAGCGGCTGGTCGCCGCCGCCGCTCAAGTAGCCGAGCGACTTCAGCTTGGCGATGTACTCCGGGCTCATCGGCGCCCGCTCGTTGCCCCCGGTCTGGTACGACGACGGCGGCACCAAGGGGCCGTAGTCGATGGCCTTGAGGGCCGTCTTGGGGGCGCCGGGCAGCGGCGTCCCTCGCCAGTGCTCGTCGGCGGGGATCCCGATAATGGCCGCGATCGTCGGCGCGACATCGAACACCGACTTCCACTCCTTGACGCGACCCAGGCGCTCCACGCCCTTGCCGGCCAGGAGGTAGACGGCGGGCTGCTTGTGCCACAGCGGAGCGGTCGGCCCCGCCGTCCCCGACAGGCCCCGCGGACGGTCCTTGCCCCACTTGAAGCCGTGATCGGAGAGGATCATCACCGTGTACTCGTCGAGGGGACAGGCGTCGACGACGCGGCCGATCCAGCGGTCGATGATCTGGAAGTAGCGCGGGACCGACGCGGCCAGGACGGCCGCCTTGGCGGGATCGACGTTGAGGGTTGGCGGCGGCATGTACGGCGCCATGATGTGGCCGATCTCGTCGGTGCCCTCGATGTAGACCATCAGCAGGTCCGGGCGATCCGCAGCCAGCAGGAGCGCCGAGCCGAAGTAGAGGCGGGTCGCGATCAGGGTGCGGCGGAAGCCGTCGACCGGGTCGTCCCAGCCCTGCCCCGAGTCGACGGCGGCTTGGTAGGACTCCTGGGGAATGTCGAGGAAGTAACGAACCGTCTTCCAGTCGGTCTCGTTCTCCGCGCGGTCGCGAAGGTGGACGAACCGCTGTTCGTCGTCGGCAGGGGACACCAGCTCCTTCTCCTCGGTCGTGAACCCCTCGGTCGCCATGCCCCGGGTCAGGCTGTAGTAAAGGCGGTCCGAGACCATCACGCCGTCCAGCCGCTCGGCGGGCCAGGTCGCCCACCAGGCGATCACGTCGCTGGTCTTGCCCAGTGCGGACGAGAGGTTCCAGACCGCCGGCACCTTGCGCTGGTGACTGGTTGTCGGGACGATCTGACCGCTCTGTGGGTCGCGCTGCACGAAGTCGAGGATGCCGTGCTCCTCGGGCGGGTAGCCGGTGGCCATGGTGGTCCAGATCAGGGGCGACAGCATCGGGACCAGGGTCTTCATCTCACCCCAGGTCCCGCGCTGCATGAGCTGGGCCAGGTTGGGCATCAGCCCCTCGCGGACGTAGGGCAGAACGTGGTCCCAGCCGACCCCATCGAGGCCGATCACGACCAGCTTGCGATGGACGTCGGGAAGCCGATCGCGGATTCTCCCGAGCAGGAACCCGCGCACGGCTTCCGCATCCGGCTCCAGCTTGACCGAGATGTCTCCGAGGGGAACGCTCACCGCCTCTCCGACCGCGGCGCGCAGCCCCGCGGTCGGATCCTGCGGGCACTCGGCCGGTGCCGCGCCCGCAATCAGGCAGCCGAGCGGGACGGTCGCCAGGTACTTCCGAACGGGCTCGCGGGCCGCGGCCAGCAGCCCTTCACGGGGGGTCGCCGCCGGCGCCAGCCGCCACCGGCCCACGGCGGGGCGCACTCCGAGGGTGACTCCGACCCGTACACCTTCCCGCGATGCGCCGTCCAGGGTGCCGCCGATCTCGCCGCCCTCGACCCGGTGGTACCGCCAGCGCGGCATCCAGGCCGGGCCGCGGGAGGGCACCACCAGCGTGCCATCGGAGGACGACCAGCCGAGCAGCGCTCCATCGGCACCGACCCAGGCGATTGTCACCCACAGGGCGGCCGCCAGGGCGGCCGCGGCAAGCAGCAGAAGCACGACCTTGCGCATCCGCGGAGTCTACCACTGAAATCCTGCCGCCTTCCGGCGGCAGGATTTCAAAAAAGGGGCGGCCCGAAGGCCGCCCCCGAACGATCAGAGAGATCTGATCAGAAGCTGATGCGAACGCCGAAACGCACCTGCCGAGGCAGCGTCCAGGCGTTCGACGTGTTGAACGAAGCGTTCGTTGGCGGCCGGCCGTCCGGGTAGTTGGCAACCGGCACG
>CAZKGM010000039.1:0-11755 GCA_964552395.1 uncultured Thermoanaerobaculia bacterium
CGAGCACGGCCTCCCCGGCGTCTGCGACGGGTGCAGCCGTGAGCCGACGCGCCGGTCCGTTCCCGCCCCGCCGGCCCGCGCAGCGGGCTGCGGGCAACGCCCGCATGGGACAAGCGATCGCGCACCACCCTCCCAGCGGGATCGCGCAGGGCGTTCTCCTCGCGCCTCGCCGTCAGCGAGCGAGGAGTCGCTGACCTCGTGGTCGCGACGACGAAGCGAGCGCAGCGGCGGGGTGCGAGAGGGCGCTCCTGCGCGATCCCTCCCCTATCAAAGGGGAGGGGGGCTCACAACCTCTCAGAGAACGTGGGAGGCAGATCCGAGCGCAGCGGCCCCTCGGGGCTGGCAGGACGGACCGAGGCTTGCCTCGAAGACGGACTGACGGTCCCCGTGGGGTGCGGCCGCAGGCCGCGGATCTGCCGGAGCCCGGTCGAGACCGTGACCTACCGCGATCTCAGGATGAGAAGGCGCGAGGCACCGCCGGCAAGCTCGCGAACGACCTGGAGCGCCTCGCCGCGCCACTGTGCTGCCGCTGGGCACTCGAGGCAGGCCAGGCCGCCTTCGGTGAGCAGCTCGGCAGCCTTCTCCAGGGCCGTTGCTCCCTCTTCCCAACGCTCGAACGGCGGATCGGCCCACACCAGGCCGAAGCGCTCACCTCGCGCCGCCAGGGCACGCACCGTCGACAGTGCCGAACCCACGATCACACGTGCCGCTTCATCTGCTTCAAGGGCCTCGATGTTGGCGTTGATCAGAGCGGCCGCCTTGCGATGTCGCTCCACGAACACCGCCGCGCGCGCGCCGCGCGAGAGCGCCTCGAGCCCGACGGCGCCGGTACCCGCAAACAGGTCCAGAATACGGGCGCCCTTCACCAGGTCACCGAGAACTGCGAACGCCCGCTCCCGCAGCGCGTCCGGTGTCGGGCGCAGTGCCATCCCGCGGGACGGGCCCTTCAGCCGGCGGGAGCGCCAGCGACCTCCGGTGACCCTCACCGCCCGGGCCCCAGAAGATCGAGGATGCGGTCGTCCCGCTCGACCTTGGCCACGAACTCGATCACTCCAACGTCGACGTACCGGACGACGACTCCGCCGTCATCGTGGACCTCGATCACCTCCGCCGTCTGACCGGTAACCATCCGCACCCGATCCCCGCGCTGCGGTGTCCAGCTCGCCAGCGCGTCATGGGCCGGTTTGGTATCCAAGACCACCTTCTGGAGATCGTCGAGCATCGCCAGCAGCCTGCCGAGAGCCAGCTCGGGAGAGCGCCTGGTAGCGTAACGCAAGATCCTCTCCGGGCCCTTTCCGACATGCAGGGTGACGACCCCGACGCCGACCACAGGGAGATCCTGCTGCGGCTCGAGCACGTCGAGACCCGGCAGGGCCTCCGTCATCGCCGCGAGGTAGCCGATGTAGGCTTCCTCGCTCAAGGTCCGACGCCGGACTAGGGTCTGGAGACCGTCCTTGGCCAGCGACACCACGGCGACCCGGTTGTCAAACAGGGAAAGCCGCGTCGTCGAGCTGTCGATGGTGACCACCCGTTCCACCACTGGTGACGGCACGAGTGCCGTCGGGGTCGGCAACGGCAACGGTGAGGCAGCCTGAAGTACAACCAGGAGGAGGACGGCCGTCATCCCTGTGTCCTCTCCTCGCGTCCCCTCGACCGCCGCTCCCGCATCAGCGCGCGGGCACGCGTCAACGCGAACTCGCCGCTCTCCCCCGCGCCGATGACGCCGTCGACCAGCGCATCCCTGGTCTGGCGCAAGGCCCTCCCGATGTGCGGTCCAGGCGGCAGCCCTCGGGCGAGCAGGTCCTTGCCGCTGACGGCCGGCTGTACCCTCGCCGCCGCCTCAACGGCATCGGCAAGACGTCTCCGGCGCTCCAGATCGAGGCCGGCCATCGCCAGCAGCACCGCTCCAACCGGGACCTCCTCGACGGCTCGAACCAGGGCGCTGGGCGCTGCTGCCTCGTCCACCGCCGCCTGCACGGCGGCCACCCGCACCGCACAGTCCGCCAGGCAGGTGCGTCTCTCTCCTGCCAGCTGCAAGCGTTCAGCGAGGTGCGTTGCGGTCTCTAGGTCACCGAACAATGTCAGAGCGCCCAGGTAGAGGAGCCAGGGCGGGCCCGGATCGCCGCGATGTTCGACCTCGTACCACTTGACGACGCCCTCGAGCTCGAGCAGAAAGAACCGTAGCTCGTCGTTCCAGGTTACCGCCGGAGCTACGACCTTGAGGAGCCCCAGGTCGGCGAGCAGTGAGAGGGCCTCGGTCGGGTGGGGCTCCGTCAGCAGCAGGGCCAGCTCGTGACAGAGACGCTGCCCCGAGAGACGGTCGAACACTCCTTCACGCACGGCGGTTTCGATCAGGTTGCGGGTGTCGGCCGCAATCTGGAAGCCGAGACGGCGGGAGTACCGTACGGCACGTATCGCACGGGTCGGGTCATCGATGAACGACAACGAGTTGAGAACTCGAATCTCCCGTCGGTGCAGGTCCTTGCGGCCGCCGAAGAAGTCCACCAGTGTTCCGAAGCGGTCCTCCGACAGCAGAACGGCTAGCGCGTTAATGGTGAAGTCGCGGCGATAGAGGTCCTGCCGAATGAGCGAGGTCTCGACCTCCGGCAGTGCCGCAGGCGTCCGGTAGAACTCGGTTCGGGCCGACGCGACATCCACCTTCTGCCCCGACGGGAGCGTGACTACGGCAGTCAGGAACGGACGATGGGGGTGACTGCGGCCGCCGGTCTCCGCTGCAAGCGCCTCGGCGAACCCGATCCCATCGCCCTCGACCACCAGGTCGACGTCCTCGTTGGAACGCCCGAGGAGCAGGTCGCGAACAACTCCGCCGACCAGGTAGACCTCTTCTCTCCGGATGGTAGCGATGCACCGTACGCTTGCCAGCAGCTCCTGCACCCAACGCGGGGCGACCTCCCGCAGCAGCCGGTTGACCGGCTGGCTGACGAGACGAGCTCCTCGAATGCGGTTATCGAGAGAGGTACCGGCCTCGCGCTGCAGCTCGAAAAGCCGGCGAAAGAGCTCCATCCTGGTGATCAGCCCGACAGGTCGTCCTGCCTCCTCGACAATCACGAACCGGTAGGAGCGCTCGAGAAAAAGGTCACGAAGGTCCTCCAGAGGTGTTCCACCCTCCACCGTCGGTACTCGTGGCAGCATGACCGTGCTGACGGGCCGGTCGGCCAGCCCATGCGCCAGGGCCTGGTCGAGGATCTGCCGGGTCACGGTCCCGACCAGCTTGCCCGACGGCTGCTCCTCGACGGGCAACGCATTCACCCGCAGCTGGTTAGCACGCTCCTTGGCCTGGGCAACGGTCGCGGCGCCGACGACGGTAAAGATGCGTTTGACTGCCGCGTCGCGAGCCGCAACCGGCGGCGGCATCTCTCGTTCGAGAAGGCGCAGCAGCTCCTCGCGCACCTCGACCGCTAACCGTCCCGACAGCCGCGCGGAAGCGGCGGTCGCGTGTCCGCCGCCGCCGAACGGCTGCACCAGACGTCCGGCGTACAGGCCGGGAAGGTGGGAGCGAATGATCAGATTGATGTGCGGCGGCTGGATCAGCATGACAATCCCGACCTTGAGGTCGAAGGTCTCCATCCAGCGGTGGACAACGAACGCCGCCTCCTCATGGTAGCTGTCAACCACAACCTCGGCGAACGACACCGGCACTCCGTTGACGGTAATCTCTTCGGTACCCTCGACGAGGAGTCTGAGGAGCTCGAACTGCTCCGGCTCGAGGCTGCGCAGC
The DNA here is from genome assembly GCA_964552395.1 of uncultured Thermoanaerobaculia bacterium. Classification (GTDB taxonomy): domain Bacteria; phylum Acidobacteriota; class Thermoanaerobaculia; order Thermoanaerobaculales; family Sulfomarinibacteraceae; genus JAJDNH01. The sequence continues at coordinate 3,740 of CAZKGM010000039.1, forward strand.
AGCCACCGTCTCACCCACTCCAGTGACCCACCCTGCTCCACCAGCCAGGCGGCCGAACGAAAGTCGCTGGGCGCGGTCTCGCGGTAGGAAAGGCCCCCGGTATCCTCGTAGATGCCCATCAGCAGCAGCGAGGCCTCCTCCTGGGTCGGACTCACCCCACGATCGTCCATGAGCTTGGCAACCAGGGTGCAGGTGGCGCCAACCTGCTCGGAGATGATCTCCTCGGCACCGAGGCCGTCGGGCTCCCCGACATGGTGGTCAATGAGGGTAACCGGACACCGGTCGCGCTGAATGAGCTCCCAGACCTCACCGAGTCGCTTGGGGTTGCGGGTGTCGACGACCACCGCATGCTCCCACTTGGATCGGCGGGCCTCACGCAGGCGGAGCTCCGGAAACGGCAGCTCGGTCTCGGCCAGAAAGCGCCGTACCGTGACCTCCAGTGAGCCCGGGAACAGAACCCGGTGACCGGGATACAAACGCACCGCACACACCGCTGCCGCAAAGGCATCGAAGTCCGCCGACAGGTGGGTGGTGATGATTCGCACACCCCATTTTACGCTCAGGCGGCTGATGGGCAGAAAAGGAGGCGCCCGCCGCGAACGGCGGGCGCCCAGGTGGACTGCTCAGGCTCCCTACCAGCTCACATCGAGCGTGTACGGAATGGAGGACGAGTAGCCGTTGTACGGGTAGACCCTGATGTAGACGTACATCGAGGACGAACCCGAATTGGTGTAGGTCACGTGCTCTGGCTGGCCGGTCCCGTTGTAGCCGTAGGCGAGCTGTGACCCCGAGCTGTTGTAGAGCTTGATGTCGTAGTCTTTGCCGCTCGGCACCGCCATGTCGACGGTCACGGTATGACCGGCCGGAAGGGTGAGGCGGAAGTAGTCGACGTCGGAGCTGGTGCCGATGTAGGCGGTGACGTTAGTCGGCGTCCCGGAGATGAGATCGGCCGACGACATCGTGTTGTTGCTCTCGCTCTCGGTCATCGAGCCACCGCCACCGCCACCGCCGGTGTAGGTGGCCTGCAGGCTCATCCCCGAGTACGCGGCGTAGCCGCGCAGCATGACGTACCAGTCGCCGCCGGCGGGATTCGAGACCGTGACCGTCTCGTTGTTGCCGCTCAGGTACGGGCGGTAGTCGTAAGACGTCGTCGACGGCTGCGAGCCGTACTTGACGTACAGGTCGCAGTCGCCCGAGCCGCCCCAGATCTTGATCTCGAGCTGAGTCTGGCCCGACGGTACCGCAATCTTGTAGAAAGCCTCGGAACCCTGCGCGCCGGACAAACCGGTCACTGCGACGCCGTTCGACAGCACGGTGACGCCGCCGCCACCGCCGCCGCCTCCCGTGTAGGTCGCCTGCAGGCTCATGCCGGAGTAGGCGGCATAGCCGTTGAGACCGACGTACCAGTCGCCGGCGGCCGGGTTCGAGACCGTGACCGTCTCGTTGTTGCCGTTCAGGTACGGCCGGTAGTCGTACGACGAGCTGGTCGGTTGCGCGCCGCGCTTGACGTACAGGTCGCAGTCGCCCGAGCCGCCCCAGATCTTGATCTCGAGCTGGGTCTGGCCCGACGGTACCGCAATCTTGTAGTACGCCCAACTGCCCGAGCCGCCGGACAGGCCGGTCACCGCCTGGCCGTTGGTGAGCGGCGAGACCGTCACCGGGCCGCCCGGCACGCCGACCGCGCTCCACGCGTCCTGCACCGCATTGTAGGTACTGGTGCCGTAAAGGTCCTGAGCCGCCTGTGCGGTCGCGTTGCGGGCGCCTTCGAAGTTGGTCGACGAAGTCATATACACGGTGAGCGCCCGGTAGAAGACGGCGCGCGCCTTGGTGATGCCCTGCGCCGGCACGTTGACCGTGGTCTTGTTGCGGGGGTGCGTGCCGCCCTGAGAGAGCAGGTAGAACGCCAGGTTGGCTATACCGGAGTTGAGGTGAACGCCGCCGTAGTCCTGCGAGCCGGTGTAGCGCTCGGGATAGTAGTCGTACGACTGCCCGTCGGCGGTCGGGTTGTTCATGTAGCGGAGAGCGTCGCCGGCGGTGCCCGGCGTGTAGATATCCTCACCGATCTTCCAGGTGTTTGCGCTGACCGCGCCGTCCACCCACTCCTCGGCGGCGGCACCCATGATGTCGGACATCGCCTCGTTGAGAGCACCCGACTCGTTGGAGTAGTTGAGGTTGGCTGTGTGCTCGGTGACGGCGTGCGTGAGCTCGTGCGCGACCACGTCGAGCGCGCCAGCCAGCGGGCTGAACGTTGACCCGTCGCCGTCGCCGTACACCATTTGCGAGCCGTCCCAGTACGCGTTGTTGTAGTTGCTGGAGTAGTGAACCGTCGAGATCAGTGTGGCACCGGCGTTGTCGTAGGAGTCGCGTCCGAAGACCGTGCTGTAGTAGTCGTAGGTGTGGCCGGCGTTGTTGTAGGCGTCCATGGCCGTCGAGTCGGACGATGAGCCGCCTTCGTTGAACAGCAGCGTCCCCGGCAGCGAGGTTCCGTGGTTGGCGGTGTACGTCTTACGGTACTTGGCCGCCCAGATCAGGCTCTGACGATCCAGCACCGTGCCGTCATGGGCATCGACGTAGACGCGCTCGCGAAATAGCCCGTCCTTGCCGACCCACTCGACCTGAGAGCGCCAGGCCAGGAACGTGCCCTCGTCGGCGCGGGTGTAGTACACGAGCTCGGGCGCACTCATCACCTCAAGGTCGTCGAGCTGCAGCCGCTGCCGAAAGAAGCCCAGCGCCTGGTCGCCGTCGATGGAGGGCACCGGCGGCGTGTCGATACCGCCGCCGAGGTGGCCGTTGATGGCGAAGACACGCCCGCTGGCGTCCGCGTGGACGGCAATATCGCCGCCATCCACGGGAATCCCATCGTGATACTGACGGAGGCGAATGTGGGTCATGCCAAGACGGTCGGTTACACTCCTCGCCGGTCGCAGGTCGTCGTCACCGCGAAGGCGGAACGCCGGCCGTACCCGTTCCATGAACACAACGGCCGCCGTCGGCCGATCGCCCCGCGGCAGCATGCCGAGGTCGCCGTGAACGTAGCTGGGAACGTTGGTGACGCCCTCGAACGCCACCCGATCCACCTGGGGAAAGACCTCCATCCCCTGGCCGACCGCAACCCCCGCCTGCCCCCTTCTCTCCAGTGGCCGCATCGCCACGGCCGTGCCTGCGATCAGAAGTACAACGACGCCGAAAGAAAACAGCCTTCGTCCCACCATACCCTCCTTCAGTTTGGCCCCAGCCACCTCTGCGATTGGGGCGTTTCAGGGAATTTGAGAGGGAGCGTAGAAGGTGAGAAAAGCCCCTGTCAAGCATGCGTTAGAGAGTTTTACTATGCCATGACGAAACGCCAACAAATGTCACAAGATCGTCATGACATCGCAATCGGATCATTCAGCGACATCCGAGACGTGAGACCACCCTCGCGCCCGGTGACGGCGAGACGGTGACCTACCGCCCTCGGGGCGCTCTCAACCGAGGAGGCGTGCTGCATTCCGTCCCTATCAGGGTTCGGAACGATCCTCGAGGCGCCAGCGCAGCACCGGGTGGCGCGCCGCTCGGACCTCGTCAAGTCGCCCGACCGGCGTCTCGTGCGGAGCCTCGAGCAGGAGCTGCGGCTGCTCCTGCGCTTCTCGTGCGAGAGCGAGCATGGCGTCGCAGAACGCCTCGACCTCTTCGGGGCTGGCGCTCTCCGTCGGTTCGATCATCAGCGCGCCGTGCACGATCAACGGAAACGACATCGTCGGCGGGTGAAAACCGTAGTCGAGGAGCCGCTTGGCGATATCGACGTTGTGAACGCCTCGCTCGGCCTGCAGGCTGTCGTCAAACACGACCTCATGCATCGAGGGTGCGTCGTACTTCAGGTGGTAGGCGTCACGCAATCTGTGGCGGATCAGGTTCGCGTAGAGAACCGCCACCTCGGACATCTCCCGCAGCCCGTCCGGACCGAGGCTGCGGATGAAAGCGAGGGCTCGCACCAGGACCAGGAAGTTGGCGTAGAAGCCGCGCATCGGCCCGATTGAGCGCTCGTCCTCCCACTGGATCCCGAACCCGGAGCCGTCCCTGACGACACGTGGTACCGGCAAGAATGGCCGCAAGGTCTCGGAGACTGTCACCGGTCCAGCTCCGGGTCCGCCGCCGCCATGCGGGGTGGAGAACGTCTTGTGGAGGTTGATGTGGAGGGCGTCCGCGCCCATGGCGCCCGGCAGCGCCTTGCCGACGAACGCGTTGAGGTTGGCGCCGTCCAGGTACAGCAGGCCGCCCCGGTCGTGAACCAGATCGGCGATCTCGACGATGCGGTGCTCGAAAACACCGAGTGTGTTGGGCACCGTCAGCATCAGGCCGGCAACGCGGTCGGTCATCATGCTGTCCAGCACTTCCAGGTCGACGGTGCCGTCCTTGGCGGAGGCAATCTCGACCGCTGAGAAGCCAGCGAAAGCCGCGGAAGCCGGGTTCGTGCCATGTGCCGAGTCCGGCACCAGAACCTGGTCGCGGTGCTCGCCGCGAGCCTCGAGCGCCTTGCGAATCATCAGCATCCCGGTGAGCTCACCGTGCGCTCCGGCCGCCGGCTGCAGCGTCACCGCCGCCATGCCGGTAATCGAGCGCAGGGCTTCCGCCAGCTCCCACATCAACCGCAGGGCGCCCTGAACCTGCGACACCGGTTGCAAGGGATGGGTACGGCTGAAGCCGGGGAGACGCGCCGCCTGCTCGTTGATCCGCGGGTTGTACTTCATGGTGCACGAGCCGAGCGGGTAAAGCCCCTCGTCGACTGCGAAGTTGAGCTGGCTGAGCCGGTGGAAGTGTTGCACCACATCGAGCTCCCCGAGATCCGGCAGCTCGCTGAGCGGCCCCCGCACCAGCTCGGCCGGGAGGAACGCCGCCGGGTCTACGCTCGCGACGTCCGCCGGAGGGAGCCGAAAACCGGCGCGAGGCCGGCGGGCCGGGTTGCGCTCGAAGATCAGGGGCTCGTCCCGGAGTATCCGGCGTCTCATCTCACCCTCCCCATCGCCGCGACCAGCGCCTCCAAGTCCCGCACGCTGCTGCGTTCGGTCACCGCGATGAGCACGCCGTCCGGCCAGGATCCACCCCACAGGCGCGACGGCACGCCCCCGAGCACCCCTTCTCGGGCCAGCTGCTCCACCAGCTCAGGGCCTGTGCCCGGACCGAGGACGAGCATCTCGTTGAACACCGGGCTGTCCGGGTACGCCAGCCGCCACCCCCCGCCTACGGCGCCAATCCGCTCCCGCAACCAGACCGCGCGGCTGAGGCAGGAGCGGCCGAGGGCAGTAAGCCCATTGCCTCCGAGGAGCTCAAGCCAGACGGTCGCCGCGAGGGCCATGAGGCCATGGTTCGTACAGATGTTGGAGGTCGCCTTGGCGCGCCGGATATGTTGCTCGCGGGTCGACAGGGTCAGGCAGAAGGCTCTTCGCCCTTCACTGTCGACGGTCTCACCGACCAGGCGACCGGGCATCTGCCGCACGTACTCGCCGCGGGACGCAAAGAACCCAAGGTGCGGACCGCCGAAGCCCGGCGGAATGCCGAACGACTGTGCCTCGCCACATACGATGTCGAACCCCAGCTCGCCGCCACCCAGCAGGACGCCGAACGAAGCCGCCTCGGCCACTACCTGCACAGCGATCGCGCCACAACCGTGCGCCACCTTGGCAACCGCTGGCAGATCCTCGACGACGCCGAGGAAGTTGGGAGACTGCACGATGACGCCGCAGACGTCCTCGCTCACGGCAGCTGCAAGCGCATCGACATCAACCCGGGCATCCGGAGAGGGCACGACGGTTCCCACAGCGAGACCGACGGCACCGGCGTAGGTGTCGAGCACGCGGCGGTAGACCGGATGCACGGTCTCGGCCACCAGGATGCGATTCCTCCGCCCCCTGTGGATCCGGTGCGCCATGAGGGCCGCCTCCACAACCGCGGTCGCGCCGTCGTAGAGCGAGGCATTGGCTGCAGCGAGCCCGGTCAGCTGGCAGATGATCGTCTGGAACTCGAAGATGGCCTGCAGCGTGCCCTGGGAGATCTCGGGCTGGTACGGGGTATACGACGTGAAGAACTCGGCGCGACTGAGGACGGCGTCAACGGCCGCCGGCTGGACGTGCCGGTAGACTCCGGCGCCGAGAAACGACGGCATGTCGTCGAGAGTCACGTTCTGGCCGGCCATGCCTTCCAGGACGGCGAGCAACGACGCCTCGTCGAGCGCCGTCGGCACGCCGACGGAGTCGACCCGAACCGACTCGGGAAGCTGTGAAAACAGCTCATCAACAGATCCCTTGCCGAGCTCGGCAAGAATCCGCGCCCGGTCCTCGGCGCCGGCACCGATCCAAGGATGCATCAGTGACTCTCCTCCGCCAGGAACCGCTCGTAGCCCGCACCGTCGAGCATCGCGTCCTCGTCGATCGACGACACCCTTATCTTCACTAACCATCCGTCCCCATAAGGGTCGTCGTTGATGAGGTTCGGCTCGTCGTTGAGGCGTTCGTTGACCTCGACGATCTCGCCGGCTGCTGGGGCAAAGAACTCAGACACCGCCTTGACCGACTCGAGGGTACCCAGCTCTTCGGCAGCGTCGACGGTCAGCCCCGTGTCCGGGAGCTCCACGTAGACCACCTCGCCGAGCTGGTCCTGCGCGTAGTGGCTGATCCCGACGGCGACGATCTCGCCATCACGTCGCAGCCACTCGTGGGTCTTGGTGAACAGAAGATGATTCGGTACCGACATCCAGCCCTCCTTAGGTCTTCCGCCGCACTCCGGGTGCGGCTCTCAGCCCTCCGACAGCACGCGCCAGCGGCCGTCGCCGTGACGCGCGACATCATCCATCAGCTCTTCTTCCGGCCCGAGTAGAAGGGGAGTCCGACCACCCTCGCGCGCCGTCCGCTGCCCCGAATCGAGATCCACAGCTCGGTGCCCGGTGCGCTCAGCTCGGTCGGAACGTACGCCATCCCGATCGGTTTGCCGAGAGTCGGAGAATGGGTGCCTGACGTCACCTCACCCACTGCCTCGCCAGCGTCCCCCTCCGCGAGCACCGGGAACCCGTGGCGCGCGATGCCGCGGTCCACCATCTCGAAGCCGACCAGCCGCCGTTCGGCCCCTTCCTCCAGCTGCCGCTCGATCACGTCGCGGCCGATGAAGTCTCCCTTGTCGACCTTCACGATCCACTCTAACCCGGCCTCGATCGGTGTCGTCGTATCATCTATATCATTTCCGTACAAAGACATACCTGCCTCGAGACGGAGCGTGTCGCGGGCGCCGAGGCCTGCCGGGATCACACCCTTCGGTCCGCCCTCATCGAGCAGCGCGCGCCACACCGGAGGAGCGTCCTCGGGCGCCAGATAGAGCTCGAAGCCGTCCTCCCCGGTGTACCCCGTACGGGCGATCAGGGCTGCCCGGCCCAGGACATCACCCCACGTGAAACGGTAGTAGCGAATCTCCGACAGGTTCGTTTCGGTCAACGCCTGCACCACCCCGAGCGCGAGCGGCCCCTGGACCGCGATCTGCGCCGTCTCATCCGAGCGGTTGATGACCTCGACGCCGTCCTCGTCTTGGGCCAGCTCCTCGATGTAGGCGAAGTCCTTGTCCACGTTGGCCGCGTTGACCACGAGGAGGTACTCCTCGTCGGCCATCCTGTGCACCAGCATATCGTCCACGAACGTCCCCTGGGGGTACATCAGGCCGGTGTACTGGGCCCGGCCGATCGTCATCTTCGCGTGGTTGTTGCAGGAGATCCGCTGCACGAACTCGAGCGAGCGCGATCCCCTGATCGCAATCTCGCCCATGTGAGACACGTCGAACAGCCCTGCACGGGTCCGCACCGCGGTGTGCTCCTCGACGATCGACGTGTACTGCACAGGCATCTCGAAGCCAGCAAAGGGAACAATCCTGCCGCCGGCCGCCACATGCTCGTCATACAGTGGAGTGCGCTTGAGAAGCTGGGGCTCGGTCACGCGGCACCTCCTCCTCTCACGATCTCGTGCAGACTATCACCGCGCTTCCAGCCTGGAAAGGGGCGCA
>CAZKGM010000039.1:11855-35256 GCA_964552395.1 uncultured Thermoanaerobaculia bacterium
CCTCTCACGATCTCGTGCAGACTATCACCGCGCTTCCAGCCTGGAAAGGGGCGCATGGAGCGAGGCTGTTGCGCTCTACCCATAGCCGAGGTCACCGTCTTTCGGGGCGATCGTACTGAAATGCAGAAGCCACGGAGCTCACGGATTGGGAGGAGATACAGAACGCAGAAAGGAGGGCGTGCCGTGTAGCCCGCCAAAAGGTCCCCCCAGCCACTCTCCGGGGCGTCAAACACGGGCTACTCGGAACGCGCTCCTAGGCAAACAGGCGAGCCAGCATCTCCTGCGCGTGTTCGAGATCGCCGGATCCCGACTCCACCTGTGAGAGAAGGTAGGCATAGCCTTTCCCCAGCGGCTCCAGCTCACCGCTGCGCACGAGCTCGAGAAGATCCTCCAACGCCGCCCGCCCCTGCTCGCCGAGGGTCTTGCGGCCGAGCTCGCGCTCGATGATGACGCGCACCAGCGACAGCACCTCCTGCCGCTCCTGCATCCTCTCACCGGATGGGTCGCTCTCCCCGTCGGGCGCTACGAACGGCTCGTCGGCCGCCTGCGCCTCCGGGGAAAGGAATGGCTCGGCGGCAACCTCTGCGCCCGGTTTGAGGCCCTCCGGAAGCTGACGCAGCTGGCGGCTGAACCGCCCCAGCATCAGGTACAGCTCCTTGTCCGAGGCAAAGTTGCCTACCAACCGTGCCGTACGATCGAGCTCCAGCTGCTCCGCCTCCTGCAGCATGATGTAGGCCATCGCCCCCTTCTCGAGGGTGATCTTCCTGGCCTTCACGCGCCAGGCGGTCAGCTCGCCGGCCACGTAGCAGCTGTCGGCCGCCTGCACCGACACCGCTTCTACCTTGACGCCGGGGTCGACGCGGACCGAGCCGTTGCCGGACTCGATCAGGCTGTACGAGCCCGAGTTTTGGATCACCAGGTTGCCGGGCGTCCTGATCGAAAGCTGACCGTGCTCGTTGACCGAGATGTCGGTCCCGGTGGGAATGATCATGGTCGGAAAATTGCGTTCGTCTTCCATCGTTCACCTCGTCCGTACCAGAGAAGGGAGAGGGTCGAAGGCCGGTCGTGGCGCGCCACGGCTGGCCGCCAGCAGAGCCTCCTGTCCTTTCCATTCGTAGTTCAGGATGTAGATACGGGGATCGACCGGCACCGGCTCCTGCTCCGACCTATCCCGCACCCTCACCTCGTAGTGGAGGTGCGGGGAGGTCGACCACCCCGTACTGCCGACGGTGCCGATGACCTCACCACGTTTCACCCGCCGGCCGCGGCGCACGAGTAGGTCTTCAAGGTGGGCGAAGATCGTCAGGTACCGTGAACCGTGCGCCAGCACGACCACGTTGCCATACCGCCACCAGCGAACATTCCGACGGAGGGGGAAGCGCCCGGCGAACACGACCCGGCCGTCCCCGGGGGCCTCGACCTTGGTCCCCTCACGAGCTGCGAGATCGATGCCGGCATGGAAGTCACGCTCGTTGGTGAACGGGGAGATCCGGTCCCCGAACGGAGACGTGAGCACGAAGCTCCCGATCGGGAGCGGGCAGATGGAGGGTACCGTGCGGGTCAGCTCGTGATGCTCCTGAACAAACCTGGCGAGATCGTCCGATAACGCCAACAGTGCCTTGCTCTCGGTCTGCAGCCGGTTCGCGCGTCGTTCGGCGACAGCGGCCTCCGGGAGGCGGATTTCCCGGCTCATCGGCTCTGGATACCCCCCAAGCCCGCTCGACTCCTGCGGCGCGCCGAGGATCATCGTCATCTGCTGCTGGCGGTTGCGGGCGGCAGCGATCCGCCTTTCGAGCCGTTCCAACGTCGTTGCCCGTTGCAGCAACACGTCGTTGAGCATCTGGCTCTCATACCGCAACGCGTGCAGCTCGGTGCTCACCAACAGCGACCGCACGCCGAGCGGCGCCAGCGCCATGCCGGTCACGATCACCAAACCCACAACGGCCCCGACCGCCATGACCCAGCGTGCGGTGCGCCGCGAAAGGAAAAGATACCGCACCTGCTTGCGGATATCCGCGGGATGGAACTGGACCTCGTACATGGCCCCTCAGCGGTTCACTGTAGCACGCAGGGATGGCACCGCCGGCAGGAAGCAGGCTCGCCTCGTGATCCCGGTCGCCGACAGAGGCCGAGTCGCTTGCTCCATTCGCACCCGAGGTTGGGACTCAGGGACCGGGGATTCAGGCTCGAGGAACCGGCAACTTGGCAGCCGGGTCCGACTGTGAATACTCACCGTCACCAAGCGCTTCCCTCACCCATAACCTCTAACCTTGCAAGATCTTTCGCGCTGCACAAGTACCCTCTCACACCGAGCGGAGAGCCTTCACGGGGTCCAGGCGCGCCGCACGGCGGGCCGGCCAGAGGGAGGCAAGTACAACGACTCCTGTACAGACGGCCGCCACGGCGGCCAAATGGGGCAGCGTCACCGACAGCGGGATGGACTCCACCAAGTACACCCGCGCCAGCCCCGGTGGGAAGCGGATGACACGGTAGTGCGTCATGACAATGCTGACCAGCCAGCCCAGTCCGATGCCGGCTCCGACGCCAGCCAGTCCGAGAAGACACCCCACCTCCATCAGGAGACGTCGGATCCTCTGCGGCGTCGCACCGAGGGCCTGCAACATCCCCGAGGTTCGCCGCTTCTCGACCGACACCACGACCAACGCCGAGCTGACCTGGAACGACGCCACCGCGGCCACCAGGCTGAGGACCACGAACAAAGACAGGGTCTGCCAGCGCAACGCGGCAAACAGCGCCGGGTTCATCTCGAACCAGTCGGTGACCATGAAGCCGGGAAGGGCAGCCTCGACGGCGCGGTGCAGCCGAGCGACATGCATCGGATCTGCAACCTCCAGCTCGATGGCGGCCACGCCGAGCCCGGGTAGGGCGACGAGCACCGGCGCCAGGGGAGCGACGATCCACTGCTCGTCGAACTCCGCGAATGCAACGTGGAAGGTCCCCACGACCTGCAGGGAGAGTACGGGAAGGAGCCAGCTCCCTTGCCGCGGCGGCAGCAGAACCTGCACCGTATCGCCAACCCGCGCGCCGATCTTCTCCGCCAGCCGGTAGCCGAGCACGGCCGGGATCGCCTTCGATGCCGGCGGCCAAGCCGTGAGCCCGACGAAGCCCGGGGGTCGGTCCGCGGCCTTGACGACAACCGACAGCGGGGCCGCCGGCTGGCGCGGATCCTGGAGCAAACCGGCAAGGTAGGTGACGGTATTCGCCGACCGCACACCGGGCGTGGCGGCCACTCCAGCCGCCAGCCGGTCGGCCCTGGCCGGTGCCAGGGGCCGCGGGGAGAAAGCCACCATCTGCGCGCTTCCGCGCTGCAGAGCGGTCGCGATCGCCTGCTGATAACCGTCCATCAGGGCTAGGGTAATGACGAGCGCTGCGGTCGCGATGGCCACGCCGGCCAGCGCGGCGAGTGACGTACCCCGCAGCAGCACACCGCTGCGTCGGCGGAGGAAACGAATCGCGAGCTCGAGCTCCAGCTGCACGGCGGCAGTCTAACCCGGATCATTCGCATTCCGCCCAGGAACTCCAACAATCTGTTGACGATTTGAAAAGCTACAGCTAGCATGGTTCGCAGTGATGCGATCAGGAGGAAAGGAAGGAGGTTCGATGTGTCAGGCATGAATCGAAAGCAGCTTGTGTCCGCTGCGGCGGTGCTGCTCCTGGTGCCGACCCTGAGCTGGGGTGCGGGGTTTGCGCTCTTCGAGCATGGGAATAAGGCGATGGCCATGGGCGGCGCCTTCACTGCGGTAGCGAACGATCCGTCGGCCGTCTACTGGAACCCGGCCGGCCTTGCGTTCCAGAACGACAAGGGCGTCCAGCTCATGGCCGGTGCGACGTTCATCATGGCCGGCCAAGACTTCACCGGGGAGTCTCCATACCCCGGCGCTGGCTACACCGCATCCCAAAAGGACCAGACCTTCTTCCCCCCCCACGCTTACATCGTCTACCCTATCAATGACACATTGACTTTCGGCTTCGGTACCCTGACGCCCTTCGGGCTCGGGACCTGGTGGGAAGAGAACTTCGCCGGACGGTTCATCTCCAAGCGCGTGGACCTCAAGCTCTACGACTTCACTCCCACACTCGCCATCAAGGTCAGCGACCAGGTGGCGGTATCGGTCGGCATCGACTACGCCGTCGGCCAGATCGACCTCACCAAGGGGATCGGCCTGATCAACCCCTACACGCAGCGCCTCGCAGACGTCGGCCAGGTCCACATGTTCACCGACGGCATGGGCAACACGGCGTTCGGCTGGAACGCGAGCATTTTCGCCAAGCTCGGCTCGGGCTTCACCGCCGGCGTGGTGTACCGGTCGCAGATCGACATGGACCTGAGCGGCGACGGCTCGTTCACCCAGTACCCCACCGGCTACGCAGACTACGATGCGGCGGTCGGCGCGATCATCCCGTTCGGCCAAAAGACACCCCTGAAGACGAAGATCAAGTTCCCGGACTTCCTGTCGGTCGGCCTCGCGTGGCAGAACGCCGCCTGGACGGTCTCCGGCCAGGTCGGGTTCATGGGCTGGTCGAGCTTCCAGGACCTGCCGATCAACTTCCCCCAACACCCCGAGCTCAGCACCACCGTCGAAGAGGGCTACAAGGACACCACACAGTACCGCCTCGGTGTCGAGTACCGGGTCAACCCGACCTGGTCACTGCGCGGCGGCCTGCTCTACGACGAAACGCCGCAGCCACGCGAGTCGATGTCGCCGCTGCTCGGCGACGGCAACCGCACTGGCTACTCGGTAGGCCTCGGCTGGACTCACGGCAACATGTGGGTCGACGTTGGCGACCTCTACCTGGTGTTCGACAAGCGCTCCACCGGGGGCATGTCGTTCGATGGCTACGAGGGCAGCTACGACACCTCGGCTAACCTGTTCGGCGTCACCTTCGGCGTCAAGTTCTGAGAGGGGGGCGAAAAGAATGAAACGAGCACTATTCATCTGCACGCTGGCGGCGCTCTTGGTGGGGCTGTCCGCTGGTGCGCAAAGCGCGGACTTCACCAGGTATGTGGCCCTTGGCGACAGCCTGACCGCCGGCTTCTCCTCTGGCGGCCTCGTCCAAACCTTCCAGCAGGGATCCTACCCGGCGCTGCTCGCCCATCAGGCCGGTACACCCGACTTTGAGCAGCCACTGGTCTCAGAGCCGGGAATCCCGGTGCTGCTGAGCCTGCAAGCGCTGCTTCCAAACCCGGTCATCATGGCCCCCGACGTCGCGCCGGGCCAGCCGATCAACGCCGAATACCCCGCCCCGTACAACAACCTCGGGGTCCCGGGTGCAACGCTCTACGACCTGCTCTACACCACCGGCGACATCATGAACCTGCTGGCGGGTAACCAGGACAATGTGATGCACGATCTGATCCTGCGCGACGGTGAGCATACGGCCCTCCAGCAGGCGATCGGTTTGCAGCCGACCTTCGTCACCATGTGGATCGGCAATAACGACATTCTCGGCGCGGCGGTGTACGGCACGCCGGTCGAGGGCGTGACGATGACGCCGGTGGCCGACTTCCAGCAGATGTACCAGACCGCACTCGGCGCCCTGGCGACCAACACCTCTGCTGACATCGTGGTCATCACCCTGCCCGATGTGGCCGCAATTCCTTTCGTGACCACGGTCAAGCCGTACATCACGCTCCCGGACGGCTCGCATGTGCCACTCATCGGCTCCAACGGCCCGCTGCCCGAGGACGCCTACGTGACGCTGAACGCCGCAGGCCTGCTCGCCCAGGGCTACGGTCTGCCGCCCGGCATCCCCGGCGCCAACGGAATGCCGCTGCCCGAGGACATCCAGATCGTCGGCGGCGTGCCGATTCCCGGTGTAGTCCTCCGCCCCGACGAGGTTGCGATCATCCGTGACCGCACGGCGGCGTTCAACAACATCATCCGCGACACGGCCGCGGCGCTCGGGGCCAAGGTCTTCGACATCAATGATCTCTTCAGCAGCATCGTACAGGGCGACTTCGGGGTCCTGGGAGGCATTACCCTCAACGCTGACTTCCTCACCGGTGGGATCTTCTCCTACGATGGCGTCCACCCGCAGGCGATCGGCTACGGGCTGATCGCCATGAGCCTGATCGACTTCGTCAATCAGAGCTACGGCACCAGCATCCCGCAGGTCAACATGTTCCAGATCCTGTGCCCCGGCGGTGACTGCGCCGGCCCGGCCGACAGCCAGGCGGTGCACGCGGTGTTCTCCCAGCAGGCAGCTCAGCAGCTGCAGCAGGTCTTCGCGCCGCGGCTGCCACCTGCGCCTACGGCTCGGCGGGCGACCGGCACCCATCGAGCGGTCCGCAGCGACCATCTGCTGAAAGTGCAGAAGGGTGCGCACCGGGTGCAGTGACCGACCTCCTTGTCCTTCCCCTGCCCGGGCCCCAGGCCCGGGCTTCTTTATACCTGCACCGTGCGCAGGCGATCCGGGCTACCATGGGCCCGTGAACACGACCGCCGACGCCGACAGCATCGGTTCCCAGGTAGCGGAGTACCTGGCCCACCTGATGGTGGAACGCAATCTCTCGGCTCGCACCCTGGACGCTTACGCCCGCGACCTGCGTCAGTTCGGCGTCTGGCTGACCACCGAGAACGTCGGCCTGCACCAGGTTCAGCGGGCGACGGTTCGCTCCTACATCGGTCTCCGCCGCGACCAGGGGCTGGCGGCGCGGTCCGCCGCGAGGCTGCTGTCTGCGCTTCGCGGCTTCTTCCTCTACTTGGTCCACGAGGAGGTCCTGGACCACGACCCGACGGCCGACCTTCGCTCCCCCGCCCTGTGGCGGACGGTGCCGAACGTGCTCAGCGAGGAGGAGGTCGAGGCGTTGCTGGCCGCCCCGGACACCACGTCACCCATCGGGTTACGCGATCGCGCCATGCTCGAAACCCTGTATGCAACCGGCCTCAGGGTCTCGGAGCTGGTCGGCCTCGAGCTCTCCCAGGTCCGTCTCGACCCTGGCTTCGTCCGTGCCTTCGGCAAGGGCCGAAAGGAACGCATCGTACCCCTCGGAAGCTCCGCCGTGTCGTGGCTCGAGCGGTATCTCGCCACCGCGCGGCCCCGTCTGGACCGCGACCGCCGGCCAGAGCTGTTCCTTAACGCCCGTGGCGGCCACCTCTCCCGTCAGGGTTTCTACAAGATCCTGCGTGGCCATGGCCTGCGAGCGGACATCCGGACTCACCTGAGCCCTCACGTGCTGCGGCACTCATTCGCCACCCACCTCCTCGAGCACGGAGCCGACCTGCGGGCCGTCCAGATGATGCTCGGCCACAGCTCGCTGACGACGACCGAGATCTACACCCACGTCGCACGCGAGCGCCTCCGCCGCCTGTACGACGAGAAGCACCCGAGGGCATGAGGTGCGCGCGGCGCCTCTCCTCCTTGCAGCACTGGTTCAGCTCGCAGCCACCAGTGCGCCGGCCGCGAAGCTGGCCGTCTTCGTCGACGGCCGGGTGCTGAGGGTCTCCGACGCCCGTCTCAGCGGCCACCGTATTGCTCTCGAGCTTCCCGGCGGCGGCAGGCTCGAGGTGCCCGCCACCAGTCTGGATCGGGTCATCGCCGACGAGACCGAGGCGCCCGCCGGCTCACCGCCGGTGGTCAGCGGGAGCAACTGCAGCTCCCGCTGGACGAACATGCCGCTGCCGTCGGGTATCCCTTTTCGCACTCAGATCGCGGCCGCCGCGCGCGCCGCCGATCTTCACCCGTGGCTGCTGGCGGCGGTGGTCCAGGTCGAGTCCGGCTTCGATCCACGCGCCGAGTCGCGCGCCGGGGCCCGCGGCCTCACTCAGCTCATGCCAGCCGCCGCTGCCGACCACAGGGTGCGCGACGTCTGGAGCCCGGCCGACAACCTGCGCGGCGGTGCCGAGCATCTGCGGGCCTTGCTGAAGCGGTTTCACTCGCTGCCGCTCGCGCTCGCGGCCTACAACTCCGGGGCCGCCACCGTGGAGAGAGTGGGTGGTGTGCCGCCGTACCTCGAAACACGGGCCTTCGTTGCCCGTGTGCTGGCGATATTCTGCCCCGAGCCGGAGACGCGGACCGAGCCCGCGCCGGGTGGTACACTCGGCCGTTGAGGAGGCCAGGAACCATGAGCAAGCGGCCCATTGCAAGCGTTGTGATACCGGTCCTCGTCATGGCGCTCGCCGGCTGCGGTCCGCGCCTGACGCCAGCGCAGCGGGTCGAGAAGATGCGGCTCGCACATGACATCATCCCCGTCGGCACCACCACAGTTCACGACACCGAGGGCAATCCGACGCTGGTTGTCGACCTGCGGGTCACCAACAAGGGGGTTGACCGACTTCCGCACCTCACGGTCCTGGTCCAAGTGCACGACAAGAACGGCATCGAGAAGGTCAGCAGGCGCGTGACACTCGACCTCACCGCGGCAACGCCGGGTGTCGGAATACAAGTTGCAGCCAAGCTGCCGGGCGTCGAGGCCGGCGACGACGACCAGGTCACGGTGCAGCTGGAGTCCAACCTGCCGCCTCAGGTTCTGAAGACGTTCCCGGAGTACCGCGACGTGGTGAACACAGGCTGAGGCCGAAGGCTGGCTCAGTTGATACGCGCGTTTGCTTCGTCCGCCACGCCGAAGCGCTCAAGCAGCACGCGACGCAGGAGGGGGCGGACATTGGTGTCGAAATGGTCCAGCGAGGCGGCATCGGTCCGCGCCACGGCCTGGCGCGTCGCCTCGATCAGACGCAGCCCCTCACACAGCCTCAGCTCGCTGTCTTCGGCAAGGATGTCGCGTGCCACATCGAGCATCAGCCGACAGCGGGCATCGATCATGTCCTCCTGCGTTCTTCTCGCGGCTACCACCGTGTGCTTGCCTCCCGCAACGCGTAACCGAAGGAACGACGATGGTATTTCGTGATCTCGATCGCCTGCTCGACACGGCTGAAAACGCGGCTCACACCGGTGCCCGGACGGTGATGGAGTACTGGCGGTCCCTGAAGCCGTCGCAGGTCGACGAGAAGACCAAGAATGATCTCGTCACGGAGGCCGACCGGGCTTCCGAAGCGGCGATCCTCGACGTCATCCGCTCCGCCTTCCCGGATCACGGGTACCTGGCGGAGGAGTCCGGTCGGGCAGAAGGCGGCGGCGAACGACTGCCGCTATGGATCATCGATCCCCTCGACGGAACCACCAACTTCGTTCACGGTCTGCCTCACTTCGCAGTATCGGTAGCGGTCACGATCGACGGCGTACCGATGGCAGGCGTCGTGCTCGACCCGGTCAAGGGAGACCTGTTCACGGCCGTGAGCGGCCAAGGAGCGCGGTGGAATGGTTCGCTCTGCCGTGTCAGCCAACGTCCCGGCCTTGCCGGCGCTCTGTTGACGACGGGTTTCCCATTCCGCGCCCGTCACCTGCTCGATCCGTACCTCGCGATCTTCCGCGACGTATTCCTGCGCTCGAAGGCGATCCGGCGTCCGGGCGCCGCTGCGCTCGACCTGGCTTACGTAGCAGCCGGCATCTTCGACGGTTTCTTCGAGTTCCAACTCTCTCCGTGGGACATCGCGGCCGGCGCCCTCCTGGTCCTCGAAGCCGGTGGAGTGGTCTCCGATATGACCGGTGGCGAGGCCTACCTGGCCAGCGGAAATGTAGTCTGTGGCACACCCGGAGTCCACCGGGAGATACTCGAAGTTGTCGGTAGCCACCAGAGCAACTGGCGCACGGAAGCAGACGATTCGTCTATACTATGAGAATGGTGGAAACCGCTCAGGCCAACGCCGATGCTCAGAACAGAGTCTCGCATGCCGTGGAGCTCACCCGCGAGGAGAAGTACGAGGAAGCCATCGAGATCTTCGAGGCGCACCTCCCATCCCTGACCGCGGGAACGCTCACCGACAAGCGTGCAGCGGCCGCCGCCATGTCCTACTACGGCCTCTGTATCGCCATGGTGCGCCGGAAGTACGGTGATGCGATACAGGCCTGCCAGATCTCCGTCAACAGCCACATGTTCGAGCCGGATCACCGCTACAACCTGGCGATGGTGTTCCTCGAGCGCGGAGACCGGCGGAGCGCGGTGGAGACTCTCAACGCGGGCCTCCGCCTACGGCCCAATCACACGCAGATTCAGCGTATATTCCGCGAAATCGGCCGCCGCCAGCCGCCGGTGATCACCTTCCTTGGCCGCAACCACCCTCTCAACGTGTGGCTCGGCAAGAAGCTACGCGGTAAGAGCTCCGAGTAGGCCGATTTCGCCACGGCGCGACCGGCCAGGTGCCGCGGTGCGCCTTGCCAGTCGGGGACGCAAAGCGTATGCTAGCCCGGTATTGTGAATTGGTTCACGTGCACGGCGTGAGCCACGTTTCCGATACATCTGCCTTTTCGCCCGCACGGGCTGGAATCGGAGGTTCCCATGGCAACACGTCGTACGGTTACGATTGACGGTAACGAGGCCACGGCCTCGGTGGCTCATCGCCTCAACGAGGTGTGCGCAATCTACCCCATCACCCCGTCGTCACCGATGGGGGAGCATGCCGATGAGTGGTCGGCGGCGGGCAAGACAAACATCTGGGGCAGTATCCCTGAGGTCGTGGAAATGCAGTCCGAGGGGGGTGCGTCGGGCGCCGTTCATGGCTCCCTGCAGGGCGGGGCGCTGACCACAACCTTCACCGCCTCCCAGGGCCTGCTGCTGATGATCCCCAACATGTACAAGATCGCGGGCGAGCTGACGTCGGCGGTTTTTCATGTCTCGGCACGATCGGTCGCGACCCACGCACTGTCGATCTTCGGCGACCACTCCGACGTCTACGCCTGTCGTCAGACGGGCTTTGCCATGGTCGCCTCGGGCTCGGTCCAGGAGGCCCACGACTTCGCCTGCATCGCTCAGGCGGCAACGCTCAAGAGCCGGATCCCCTTTCTGCACTTCTTCGACGGTTTCCGGACCTCCCACGAGGTCGCGAAGATCGAGGAGCTGAGCGACGATGATCTCAGGTTCATGATCGACGACGAGATGGTGCAGGCCCACCGCGAGCGAGCGCTGTCGCCGGATCACCCGTTTATCCGCGGCACGGCCCAGAACCCCGACGCTTTCTTCCAGGCCCGCGAAGCGATCAACGGCTACTACGAGGCATGCCCGGAGACCACCCAGGAGGCGATGGACCGCTTCGCCGCCCTCACCGGTCGCGCCTACCACCTCTTCGACTACCTGGGCGACCCGGAGGCGGAGCGCGTGGTCATCATCATGGGCTCGGGCGCGGAGGCCGTGCACGAGTACGTCGACTGGGCGAACGCCCACGGCGAAAAGGTCGGCATGATCAAGGTCCGTCTCTACCGGCCGTTCTCGGCCGAGCACCTGCTGGCCGCGCTACCGATGACAACCCGCGCGGTCGGCGTCCTGGACCGCACGAAGGAACCCGGGGCCATCGGCGAACCGATGTACCTGGACGTCGTCACCGCCTTTGCCGAGGCGCAGGCACAGGGATCCGCCAGCTCCGCCATCCGCCCACGCGTCATCGGCGGCCGCTACGGTCTGTCGTCCAAGGAGTTCAACGCCGGCATGATCAAGGGCATCTTCGACGAGCTGGCCAAGGCGAGTCCGAAGAACCACTTTACGGTCGGTATCGTCGACGACGTCACCCATACCTCGCTGCCTATCAACCCCGACTTCGACATCGAGCCAGAGGACGTCACTCGAGGCGTGTTCTTCGGTCTCGGCTCCGACGGCACGGTCGGCGCCAACAAGAACTCGATCAAGATCATCGGCGAGGAGACGGAGAACGCCGCCCAGGGCTACTTCGTGTACGACTCGAAGAAGGCCGGCGCCATCACCATCTCTCACCTGCGGTTCGGCCCGCGGCCGATCCGCTCGACCTACCTCATCAAGAAGGCCAACTTCGTTGCCTGCCACCAGTGGGTGTTCCTCGACAAGTACGATGTGCTCGAGTACGCCGTCCCGGGCGCAGTGTTCCTCGTCAACTCGCAGTTCGGAACCGACGAGGTGTGGGATCGGCTGCCGGTCGAGGTCCAGGAGCAGATCATCGAGCGGGACCTCAAGTTCTATACCATCGACGCCTACAAGGTAGCGCAAGAAGCCGGCATGGGCGGGCGCATCAACACCATCATGCAGACCTGCTTCTTTGCGATCTCCGGCGTGCTGCCCCGGGATGAAGCAATCGCCAGGATCAAGGACGCAATCCAGAAGACCTACGGCAACAAGGGCGACGAGATTATCCGGCTCAACTTCCAGGCCGTCGACTCGGCCCTCGCCCACCTGCACAAGGTCGCCGTCCCGGGCGCTGTGACCGCCACCCGCCGGCGCCCGCCGATCGTGTCCGGCGAAGCCCCGGACTTCGTCCAGAAGGTGACCTCCCTGATGCTCGCGGGCAAGGGCGACCTGCTTCCCGTCAGCGCGTTCCCACCTGACGGCACCTGGCCGTCCGCCACCACCCAGTGGGAGAAGCGCAACATCGCGCTCGAGATCCCGGTGTGGGACGAGGGGCTGTGCATTCAGTGCAACAAGTGTGCGCTCGTCTGCCCGCACGCCGCCATCCGCGCCAAGGTCTACGAGCCGGACCTGCTCGGCGAAGCGCCGGCCACGTTCAAGTCGGTCGACTACAAGGCCCCCGACTTCAAGGGCCTGAAGTACACGATCCAGGTCGCGCCGGAGGACTGCACCGGCTGCACCCTGTGCGTGCAGGTCTGCCCTGCCAAGGACAAGTCCAACCCCAAGCACAAGTCGCTCGACATGCACCCGCAGATGCCGCTGCGCGAGCCGGAGCGTGAGAACTACGCATTCTTCCTCGAACTTCCCGAGCCGGAGCGCACCCGCGTCGCCAAGATCGACGTCAAGGGCTCGCAGTTCTTCCAGCCCCTGTTCGAGTACTCAGGCGCCTGCGCCGGGTGCGGTGAAACGCCGTACATCAAGCTGCTCACCCAGCTCTTCGGCGACCGTGCGCTGATCGCGAACGCCACCGGCTGCTCGTCGATCTACGGCGGCAACCTGCCGACGACGCCGTACTCGGTCAACAAGGACGGCCGCGGCCCGGCGTGGTCGAACTCGCTGTTCGAGGACAACGCCGAGTTCGGCCTCGGCTTCCGCCTCGCCATCGACCAGGCCGGCCGGTACGCCAACGTCCTGCTGACCCGGCTGGCGCCGCAGGTCGGCGACAACCTGGTGACTGAGATCCTGAGCGCCGACCAGACGGACGACGCCGGAATCAGCGCACAGCGCGAGCGTGTGGCCGCCCTGCGAGCAAAGCTCGGTACGCTGAACAGCCCGGAGGCGGCGGCGCTCGCGAGCATCGTCGACTACCTAGTGAAGAAGAGCGTTTGGATCGTGGGTGGCGACGGCTGGGCGTACGACATCGGCTACGGCGGCCTCGACCACGTGCTCGCGCTCGACCGGGACGTCAACGTCCTGGTCCTGGACACCGCCGTGTACTCAAACACCGGTGGCCAGGCCTCGAAAGCGACGCCGCTCGCCGCTACCGCCAAGTTCGCGTTCGCCGGCAAGCCGTTCGAGCGCAAGGACCTGGGCTTGATGGCAATGAGCTACGGCCGGGTCTACGTGGCGCAGGTCGCCTTCGGCGCCAAGGATGCGCAAACAGTCCGCGCCTTCCAGGAGGCCGAGTCCTACCCCGGCGCCTCCCTCATCATTGCCTACTCGCACTGCATTGCACACGGCTTCGACCTCGCAGGCGGCCTCGACCATCAGCAGGCTGCCGTGGACTGCGGCATGTGGCCGCTCTTCCGGTTCGACCCACGCCGCCTGGCCCTTGGGGAACCGCCGCTCAAGCTCGACTCCCGCCCGCCCAAGTTCGCAGTCGAGCAGTTCGCCATGACCGAGACCCGCTTCCGCATGCTGATGAAGACCAACCCCGAGCACGCCCAAGAGCTGCTGCAGAAGGCCGACCGCGCCGCCCGCGCACGTTTCGACGTCTACGAGCAGCTCGCGCAGCTGAGGGTGCACATCGACGGCACGCCGGAACCGGCCAACTGAGCGACGGACGAGAGGAGACACACGATGGACCTCAGCACCACGTTTCTTGGTTTCGAGCTCAAGAACCCGATCGTCCCCGGCGCCTCGCCGCTGATCGAGTCTGCGGACGCTGCACGCCGCCTGGAGGACGCCGGCGCTGCAGCGCTGGTTCTTCACTCGCTGTTCGAGGAGGAGATCCTGCGCGAGGTCGGCGCACAGCTCGCCGCGGAGGCGCACACCGAGAGCTTCGCCGAAGCGCTGACCTACCTCCCCGACCTCCACCAGCATCTCGGCCCGGGCCAGTACCTTGAGCTCGTTGGGCGTATCAAGGAGGCAGTCGCGGTCCCGGTCATCGCCTCGCTCAACGGCTCGACGCCCGGCGGTTGGACGAGCTACGCGAAGAAGATCGAGCAGGCGGGCGCGGACGCGCTCGAGCTGAACATCTTCTTCGTGGCCACCGACCCTTCCGAGACCGGCCAGCAGGTGGAGGATCGGACCGTTGACGTCGTGCGCGAGGTCAAGGGCGCCGTCAGCATTCCGGTCGCGGTCAAGCTGTCGCCGTTCTACTCCTCGTTCGTCAATCTCGCCGGACGCCTGAAGGAAGCTGGAGCGGACGGTCTCGTCCTATTCAACCGTTTCTACCAGCCCGACATCGATATCGAGGAGCTGGCGATCACGCCTAACCTTCGCCTCTCCACCTCCGACGAGCTTCGCCTGCGGCTGAGGCAGCTCGCTCTGCTGTCGGGACGTGTCGACCTCTCCCTCGCTGCCACCGGCGGCGTCCACTCGGCCGTGGACGTCATCAAGGCGGTCATGGCCGGCGCCGATGTCGTCCAGATCGTGTCTGCACTGCTCATCCACGGCGCGGAGCACATCACCCGCACCTTGCATGCGCTCGAGTTCTGGCTCGAGGAGCACGAGTACGAGTCGCTGCGCCAGATGCGCGGCAGCATGAGCCTGGCCAGGACTCCCAACCCGGCCGCCCTCGGCCGCGCCAACTACATGCAGGTGCTGGAGGACTGGCGACAGTAGAGCTCGGCGTCACGTCACGAGCACTCGTGAGTAGTCCGGGCCCTGGGTACCCCTATCACCTCTTCATCACGGGGGGAGGAGCCCAACCACGGATTTCACGGATTCCACGGATTCTCTAAGAGAGCGGCAGAGGCTCCTGCTGGGTCCGCGGCACTCTGAGCCGACCGACATGAGGCTGCACGCACGGGGACGCAAACACCCTGTCGGTCCTCTTCTACTCATCGGTGAAATCCGTGGAAATCCGTGGTTTCTCTTCGTAATCCGTGGTTCTGCAGCCAGCCACACGCGATGAGCACGGCGATGGATGACTGATCGCCGATCGCAGTAGACTGAGAGCCGGTGGTCCGGGCTAGTATAGCCTCGGTGACACGCAAGGACTCCGACTCAGCGCTGCTCGGACCGCTCTTGGTAGTTGCGGCGGCGATCCTGTTCTCCACCGGCGGTGCCGTCATCAAGGGCTGCGCCCTCAGCGGCTGGCAGGTGGCCAGCTTCCGCTCAGGTATTGCTTTCCTGGCGGTGCTGGCGATGGTGCCCGCAGCGCGCCGGGGCTGGAGCCGCCGCACGGTCGCCGTGGGTTTCGCCTACGCCGGTACGCTGGTGCTCTACGTCCTTGCCAACAAGCTCACGACCGCCGCCAACACGATCTTCCTCCAGGGCACGGCGCCGCTGTACGTCCTGCTGCTGAGCCCGTGGCTGCTCGGCGAGCGCATGCGCCGCCGCGACCTCGCGTTCGTGGCCACCATGGCCACCGGCATGGCGCTGTTCTTCATCGGCTCTACGCCAGTCTTTGCCACAGCCCCCGACCCGCTAAGGGGGAACATCCTCGCCGTCGCCGCCGGCGTCTGCTGGGCATTGACGATCATGGGGCTGCGTCGCCTCGGTCGCGCCAGCGACGGCAGCCACGGGGCATCCGCCGCCGCCGTCGCCTGCGGCAACCTGATCGCCTGCGCGGCGACCCTGCCGTTTGCCCTCCCGGTTCACGGTGCCACCACTCGTGACTGGGAACTGATCCTCTTCCTCGGCATTGTCCAGATCGGGGTTGCGTACGTCTTCCTCACGCGCGGCGTCCGCAGCGTGCCGGCCCTCGAGGTCTCGCTGCTGCTGCTCGTCGAGCCGGTCCTCAACCCTATCTGGGCCTGGGTCGTTCAGGGCGAGCACCCGGGCCCGTGGTCGCTCCTCGGTGGTGCCGTCATCCTGGGCGCCACCGCAGCCAAGGCGTGGGCGGACTCGAGGCGTTCCTGATCTAGGAGCCTGTAGCACATAGAGCGAACGGCGCTATTCGGGCGGCGCGAGGTCCCGTCTTCGTTACATTCTCGGACCGTACTCGGAGTACTGTTCCTCAAATGCGCCTCAACGGGCCACTCGCGACGCTCCGAAATCCACCATCCGCCTATGAACTACAGGCTCCTAGCGGCTTCAGCGCGTCAATCCAGCTCGAGGATGGGCCACGGCGGACCCGCCGCGACCCTGACTCGGTGCCCCATCGTCACCCGTCGGAGAATCACCGGCGGCATGCCGGTGGCAACCACGAACACCCTCCTCCCGGCGTCCCGGAAAGCCTCCGTCAACGCCGAGGCATCCCTTCCATGGTCGATCCACGGATCCGCCACGACGAGGTCGTGGTCGATCTGGAGCGGTGCAATCGCATCCTTGGCGCCCCAGTAGGCGAAGACGGCCACCGGCGCGGACGGCAGGACCCGGGCCAGCATCTCCTGCTGGCGGTAGTGGAGCTTGCGATGTCCTCGGGAAGCTTGAACGTCGGCGCCCAGGTGCACCACTGTCGACCACGCCAGACAGCCGCCGACCAGAACGGAGACGGGAACGCGAAGGTGCGGTACCCTCCAGCTCAGGAAAGCGGCTGCCGCCAGACCGAAACCCAGCACAACCGGCAGCTTGAGCATCATTTGCTGTCGTGTCATCGATTGGATCGGCATCTGCAGTAACGCGACGCCAAGGCCGGTCGCCCCAACTGCGCCGATCGCGAGCGAGGCGAGCCCGAGCTCCAGCCGCTCGATGACCCACGCCAGGATGACGCTGACGATCGGCGTCAGCTCCAGCAGGTACCTCTGGTTGAACGCCCAACCCTCGGTGCGGAAGCCGAACAGCGCGAACATGCCGAGGACACCGAAAACGACCACCGATGCCGCCTTCGCCTCCTTCTCCCGACCCTCGGCCCATCGCGGTTTGACAAACCACACCATCGCGAGCGCAAGAAGCACCAGGAGGACCCAGGGACAGGACTGGGTCCACGCCTTCTTCACCACCCCGAGCACCAGAAACGCTCCGCTGCGCGGGTCTTTGGGCAGGAGCTGACCGAGCTCGCTTCCAGGAGCGCCCAGGGCAGGCCATGCCGCACGGTCCACGACTCGCCCCCAGGTCGACTGGAGACCGTTCATGGTCAGATGCAGAGCCCGCAACAGGTAGCTCCCCGCCTCACCGGGAGCGTCACCCGGGCTCAGGTAGCCGGGCCCCTTGCTGAGCGGGTTCCATGAGCCGAGGCGGTGATAATTGATGAGGCTCGTCGCCGCCACGGGAAGCGCCGCGCCGACCGCGAACAGAAGGCCCAGGATCCAACGGCGCCGGCTCCAGAGCAGCAGACCGACGCCCACGAGGCCCGCAAAGACGACGTTCTGATATCGAACGCCGGCCGCCAGCCCCGCGAGGCAGCCCGCAGCGCCGGCCCACCCCGGGGTCCCTCCCACACGAGCTCGACTCGCCGCCACGAACGCGCCGGTACACAGCGCGACCGCCAGCATGTGCGGCCAGACCCCCTGTGAGTACTCGATCGTGAAATTGCACAGCGCGAACGCGGTCAGCGCCACCCACGGCGCTCGCTGTGAACAGGAAAACCTCGCGGAGTAGAAGAACACGAGTGCCGCCGTGGCAAGAAACGAGAGGATGTTGAGGACGATGAGGCCCGACCAGCCGGCGAACGAGAAGGGATAGGCGATGAACGAGTACAGGGGCGGAGCAGTCGAGCTCACCGGCGTGCCGTGCACGACCCTGCCCGATGGAGCGGGATCGAAGTACAGCAGCTCCACACTCGGGGGAAGTCCCGCGGTGCCGGCGACCGTGAGGGCACCGTCACGAAGGCCGAGCACCGTGACCAGGCAGTTCGCCTCGTCAATCGTGAATACACCCGGTACGGAGGTCCCAAGAAGAAGCAGCCCAGCAATGACAAGAGCTACCGCAAGCCCGATACGGCTCCTCCGGCTCGAGGCCGGGTGGACTGCAGGATCTCGATCCACAATTGCCGCTCGGTCGCAGGGTACCACGCCGGAGAAGGTAAACCGCTGTGGTACGCTCCCGACCGTGACCACGCGGTTGACCCCCGAAGAACTGCGACGGATCGCCGACGAGTTTGCCCACTCGTACTCGCCCGGGCGGGTGCGCGGGCTGCTCATCGCCGGCTCGGGCCTCACCCTCGAGGTGCCCGGATGGAAGGCCGACGAGATTGTTCCGCTGGGCGAGGTGTTGCCGTTCCCGATGCGCAGCCTCGCCGGTCACAGCCACACCCTGACCGTATGGCGGCGAGGCGGGGACAGCCTTCTGATCATGAACGGACGCTTTCACCTCTACCAGGGATACGCCCAAGAAGAGGTCGTGGCTCCGGTGCGTCTGGCCGCCCTGCTCGGTGCGGAGGTACTGATCGCGACCAACGCCACCGGCGCGCTCGACCCGCAGATCGAGGCCGGCTCGCTGGTGGTGATCTCCGACCACATCAACCTTCAGGGCTCGAACCCGCTGGCCGGCGTCTGGGGCCCGAAGTTCGGGCCGCAGTTCCCCGACATGACCCATGCCTACGACCCCGAGCTGAGAGAGATGGCCCACCGCGCGGCCGCGGCGGCCGGGTTCACCGTTCACGAGGGCGTCTACGCCGGCGTCCTCGGCCCCTCGTTCGAGACGCCGGCCGAAGTCCGCATGCTGCGGCAGCTGGGCGGAACGGTGGTCGGCATGTCTACCGTGCCGGAGGTCATTGCCGCCCGCCATATGGGGATGCGCGTCCTCGTGCTGTCCCTCGCGTCCAATCCGGCTGCCGGGATCTCGGAGCAGCCGCTGTCGCACGAGGAAGTGCTCGCCGCCGGCCACGAGGCGGCGGACCGCCTGCGGGACCTCGTCCGTCGCCTGGCCGCCGTGGTATTCCCCGAGAGATAGCGGAGGAGCGACCGAACCCATGCTGCTCGATGTCTTCCCGACCGGTGCCATTCAAGCCAACTGCGTCCTCATCGGCGACCGTGCCAGAGGCGAGCTGGCGGTCATCGACCCCGGCGACGAGGCCGAGATGATCCTCGAGCGGATCCATGCCTCCGGGCTGGTCCCGATCTTGGTGCTGCACACGCACGCCCACGTCGATCATGCCGGCGGCACCGCCGGCGTTGCCGCCGCCCTCGGGCCTTCGGTACCGATTGGCCTCCACCGGGATGAGCTCCAGCTGTACGAGAACCTTGCCGTTCAGGCCCGCATGTTCGGCCTCGAGGTCGACCTTCCGCCAACTCCCACCCTGTGGTTGGAGCACGGCCAGAGGATTCCGGTCGGCGACCTCGAGCTCGAGGTCCGCCACACCCCGGGCCACTCGCCGGGCAGCGTTTCCTTCGTCGTCCACAGTGACCCCGACCCACTGGTGATCGTCGGCGATGTCCTGTTCGCCGGTTCGATCGGCCGCACCGACCTGTGGGGGGGGTCGTTCGACGTTCTCGCACGCTCGATCCGAGAGCAGCTCTACACCTTGCCGGATGCCACGCGTGTGGTCTCCGGCCACGGCCCGATCACGACCATCGGCCACGAAAAGCGCACCAATCCGTTCGTACGCGCCGACTAGCCGCGACGCCGCCACCTGTCCTCGATCAGAGCCGAGATGCCACCGGAGCCAAGAACCACAGAGGCACGGAGGACGCAGAGGAAAACCACGGATTACACGGATTAGGAAGTCCTGAGGCGGACGTCGGGCGGGCGGAGCTCCGTCACGCGCTCACCCGGCGGAGGGCGTGGAGCGTGAAGCCGTCGTTGACCGGCGTCGGCAGGATCGTGATTCCGCCGGCCGCGGTCGGGATCGCGGGCGTACCTGGCGGTAGCACGGGCTCCAGCGGCTCGACGACCCACCCGGCCGGCACCTCCTTGAAGAGTCCTTCATTCTCCTCCGGCTCCACCGAACAGGTGGAGTAGAGAAGGACACCGCCCGGCGCCACCAGCGCCAGCGCCGCCGCGATCATGGCGGCCTGACGTACGGCAAGCTCACTGATCGCCTCCGGCTTCAGGCGCCAGCGAAGCTCCGGGTGGCGGCGAAGCGTGCCGGTTCCCGAGCACGGCGCATCGATGACGACCACGCCCCAGGCCTGCTGTACGAACGGCGGTCGCTCGGCGTCGGCCACGGCGACCAGGGCACCTCCCCCCAGGCGATCCACTGTCGCCTCGAGAAGGCGAAGGCGGCCGAGCCGCAGATCGCCTGCAGCAACCACCCGCCAGTGACGTAGCCGCAGCGCCAGCGCGGTCTTGCCGCCTGGCGCGGCACACAGATCGAGCAATGTTGCCGCCTGTGTGGTTCCACCGAGCTTTGCCGCGACATGGGCGACCAGCTGCGACGAGGGATCCTGGGCGTACGCGTCGCCACGCGCCACCGCACGTGCAAGAACCGGCGCATCTGCGGGCGCCTTCCAGGCACCTGGGCACCACGGGTGTGGCACGAGGATCACACCGTCCACCTCGGCCCGTCGCGCCGCATCCTCTCTCGCCCACCACACCCAGAGGTCGGCCGGTTCCTGGCCGACCTCCATCACTCGCGCAGCGGCCGCCTTCCCGAAGACGGAGCACCAGCGCTCGTAGAGCCACCGCGGGTGGGAAAGACGGAGATCGGGTGATGCGGACCGGCCCACGTCCTCCCATCGAGCTCCCGCCCGCCGCAGCACCGCGTTGACCATCCCGGCCGCGGAGCTCTTGCCCAGCCGACGAACGAGCCGGACCGCAGCATCGGTGGCGACCGGCGCCGGCACGCCGAGACAGGTAGCCTCAAACAAGCCCATCCGTAGGACAACACGCACCTCCGGATCGAGCCTGTCGAGTGGCCGTTGGACGACGGCGCCGAGGACCTGGTCGAGCCTGCGCAGCCACCTCAGCACGCCGAGAACACGGACTCGAACGCCCGCCTCCGGCACGCGCTCGAGCAGCCTGGAGGCGAACGCCCCACCCTCGACACGAGCCAGCAGCAGCGCGGCGCGCCGGCGGTCAGCCGAAGAGCTCACCGGCGACCACCCGCTCGCCGATCAGGAACGCGTCGGCGGGCATGCGTCGTCGCCCCTCGCGCTGCAGCTCGGTGATCCGCGCCGCGGTCCCCCGGCCGCAGCGCAGCACAATCCCTTCGGCATCCGCCCACAGGACGGTCCCCGCATGCTCCTGGCCCCGCGGTGGCTGGCGAACCTCTTCCATGCCGTGGATTTTGAGGCGGCCGCCACGGAACCTGGTGTACAGCCCCGGCCACGGCGTAAAGGCCCGTAGCCGGTTCACCAACTGGCGGGCGGACATCGACCAGTCCACCTTCGCGAAGCTGCGGCGGATCATCGGAGTGACGCTCGCGCCCGCATCGGGCTGCGGCGTGGGTTTGATGGTACCAGCCGCGAGGCCATCGAGGGTCCTGACAACCAGCTCGGCGCCGATCTCGGCGAGCCGCGCCGAGAGATCCGCAGCGGTCTCCATCGGCGCGATGTCGACCCGTTCTTGAAGGAGGATGGGTCCCGTGTCCATCCCCTCATCGAGAGCCATGGTGCTGACGCCGGTTGCGGTGTCGCCGGTGGCCAGTGCCCACTGGACCGGTGACGGCCCCCGATGGCGCGGCAGCAGACTCGGGTGCAGGTTGATGATCCCCAGCCGCGGAAGGCCGAGGATCGTGGCTGGAATCAGCCTGCCGTACGCCACCACCACACCGATGTCCGCTCCCGATCGGCGCACGACATCGGCAACCTGCTGCGTCTTCAGGCTCTTGGGCTGGACCACGTCGAGACCGAGCTTGGTCGCAAGCTCGACGATCGGCGGCGCCGTCATCACCTGATGGCGACCGACCGCCTTGTCGGGCCGCGACACCACCAGCGTGACCCTGTGCTCACCGCGTACGAGACGCCGGAGAGACGGGACGGCGAACTCGGGGGTCCCGAAGAACACGACCTTCATGGGCGAGAGTGTAGCAAGAACGCAACCACCAGGAGGGGCCTCCGCCTTGTGGGTACCTGGCGGGCCTCCATTCGCACGTGTATATTCATGGGCGAGCGATGTCAGATGAACAACGTCAGCCCGTCATCCTCGTAGCCGAGGACGAGCCCACTATTCTCTTGGCTGTCCGGGAGTTCCTGGAGTCGCGGGGATACGGCGTGCGAACCGCGAACGACGGCACCGCGGCCCTCGCGACGGCACGGGAGGAGAAGCCCGATCTCCTGGTGCTCGACGTCAGCATGCCCCGCCTTTCCGGCCTCGACGTGGCCCTGAACTTGCGCTTCGTTCATGGCAGGAGTGACCTTCCGATCCTCATCATCACAGGTCGCAACGACCTCGCCACTCGCCGGCGCAGCCTTCAAGCCGGCGCCGACCGGATCATCCTCAAGCCGTTCGACCTTTCCACCCTCGAGCGCGAGGTTAAGGGTCTGCTCGCCCACAAGCGACCCTCTTGGCTAACCCTCGAGGACCGCTACCTCCCCAGCGGCGAGCCGCCGACGGTCTCCTCGCCCGATGAGGTCCACAGGCGACTGACCCGGATGGCGCGCACCCACCGCTCGATCCTCGGCATCGTCGCCCGCTCGCTGGACGAACGCGGCCCGCACGGGAGCTACCACTGCCTGCAGGTGTCTCGTCTCGCAGGGATGGTCGTTTTGGCGATGCAGCTCGACGAGGAGCACCTGCAGCCGGTGCGCACGGCCGGCCTGCTCCACGATCTCGGCCTGGCCATGTTGCCCGACCAGATCCTGGCCAAGCCTGGACCGCTGACTGAGGAGGAGTGGCATCGCGTGGCCCAACATCCGGTCCTGGCGGCGCGCATGCTCGACGCACCGCCATACCGGGGCGACACCGCTTCCTACGTCCTGCACCACCACGAGCGTTGGGACGGGTCTGGATACCCGGATCGTCTCGAGGCGAACGCCATTCCCCTCGGTGCGAGAATCCTGG
Source organism: uncultured Thermoanaerobaculia bacterium (assembly GCA_964552395.1). Classification (GTDB taxonomy): domain Bacteria; phylum Acidobacteriota; class Thermoanaerobaculia; order Thermoanaerobaculales; family Sulfomarinibacteraceae; genus JAJDNH01. The sequence continues at coordinate 34,954 of CAZKGM010000039.1, forward strand.
CGGTCGTTGACGCCTTCGCCGCCATGACCACCCGCAGCGGTTATGCGGAACCGATGGCCCCGGAGCAAGCGGTCGCCGAGCTGGAGCGGTGCGCGGGGACGCAGTTCGATCCAGAGGTCGTCGCAGCCTTCCGGCGCGCCGCACACCTGTAGCCCGGACCTCCCAAGACTTTGAACGATGAGTACCGGTCTGCTGTAACGCCGTGGTCACCCGTCTGGCTTCTGCGTTGCTCCGGGGGAATGCCGCGCCCGGCACGCCCGTTTGAGCGTCCCATGCTCTGAGGCGCACTGCGGCCGAGTTCTC
>CAZKGM010000040.1:0-32770 GCA_964552395.1 uncultured Thermoanaerobaculia bacterium
GCGGAGCAGACGTCCGGGCGCCGGAGTTGCAGAGGAGGGGAGGCTCCCACGGCCCTTGGCGTTGGGAGTACGGCCCCACGATCGAGTGAGGCGGCCCGAGCGCTCTCCGGCGGGAGCGACGAAGGCGCCTCTCACTTACCGTGACGTGGCTCCCGCCGGAGACGCGAGGCGTGCGGTCGCGGCGCGACCGCGCGGCCGCCGGGGTGTCAGAGAAGGAGTTCCCCGCCGCCAGCCGAACTTGGGCGCAGGCTGCTAACCCGAGTCATCCATGAGCGATCGTAGCGAGACTGGCAAGACGGTTGTCAGCGCTGGGTTCTGAGCGTCGAGGTGCCGCAGGCATACTTGAGGGTATGTTGAGGACACCGAGACGCGAAGAGCACAGCGATGGCTGGCGTATCGCCGGTCGCAGTAGATTGCGAGTGAATGAATCGGGTCAATCTACCTTGAACGCGATGTCGACGGTGGCCTGCCACTCCTTGACCTCGCCGTCGGCGACGGCGCCGCGCAGCTCGACAACCTCGAACCAGGCGGAGCCGCGGACCGACTCCGCGGTCTTGGCGACGGCCAGCTCGACGGCATGCTTGAAGCTGGTCTGCGAGCAACCGGTCACGCGCAGCTTCTTGTAGACCTTGTCCGGCATGGTGCACCTCCGTGCTGTCAGGTTCTTCCAGGATAGCAGGGGACGGGGTGGTAGAATCCGCCCAAAGGGGGGACGGATGCCGCGCTTGAACCCGGGTGAGCTCGAGATCGACCTGTTCTGCAAGGGTTTGCGGATCGATGCGTCGTGCCGGCTGGACCGCGATGCAAGGCTGTTTTCGCGCACGCGGGCGGGGCTGGGGTCCGGGCTCGAGCTGGTGATTCCCGGCGATCTCAAGGACATCTGGATGAACGCGCCGGTGGAGGAGGACTTCTGCGCCCTGTCCCCGTATCTGGTGCGGTGGAGTGAGGCCGGAGGCTACCAGGTCATCGACACCCGTTCGGACGAGGACTACGAGGTGCACATCCCGCCGACCCCGGCGTGGTACGAACGGACGACTTCGACCGGGGTGCCGATGTCCAAGATCGGAGTGCTCCAGGGCACCTACCTCGGCATCTACGTCTCCGAGGCGTGCATGTTCTGGAACCCGGAGGAGAACGCCAACTGCGCCTTCTGCACCTCGGGCGTCAACGTCGGCGTCAACGAGGTGACGCGAAAGCGGGTCGATGACGTGGTCGAGGTGGCGCGCGCTGCCAAGGAGGAGTCCGGCGTCACCTTCACGCACTTCAACGCCGGCTACCAATGGGAGGACAAGCCGGAGCACACGCGTGCCCACGGCCTCAACCGCGCGGCACCCTACGTCAAGGCGGTGCGCGAGCAGGTGGGCGGATTCCTGGGCGTGCAGGTGGCCCCGGTGCTGCCGCACGATCACTGGAAGTACGACTGGCTGGTCGACCTCGGCGCGGATCACTTCTCGTTCTGCTACGAGTTCCACAACCCGGACTACTTTAAGAGCTTCTGTCCCGGCAAGTTCGGCCACCTCGGCCAGGACGCGTTCTTCCGGGCCATGGAGTACACCACAAAGCTGCTTGGCAAGGGCAAGGTCTCGGGCGAGATCATCGCCGGCATCGAGCCGATCGAGGACACGCTCGAAGCGATCGACTACATCACATCGGTCGGGGCGTTTCCCACGGTGTGCATCTTCCGGCCGCTGATCGGTGCCGACCTGGAGCACCTCGAGTCGCCGGCCGCCGAAGACATGCAGCGTGTCATGGAGCACATGTGGCGTGCGATGGTGCGCAACAAGATACCGCTGGAGATCATCCCCAACATCGAGGTCAGCCTTATCGTGCAGCCGGGCGACGCCGCGTACCTGGCGCCACGCGACCTCGGGTGGCGGGCGTTCCGCGCGCGCAACGCGATCGTGCGCGCCCTGGCCGGGCCGTACGTGGCATGGAAGCTGAAGCCGCACGCCGTCAAAGCCTCCGCCACGGACCACCCCAAGCTGCCGCCACGGCGGCAACCGGAGCCGCGGCCGGGGTCGGAGGCGGCGGCGTGATTGTCAACCTCGACGAGAGCGGCGTCGGCGAGGTCCTCGAGGCCGCCGGCCGGTCGCCGGCGGGGCGGGACTTGGTGGCCCGCCTGCAGGCCGGGGAGGAGCCGTTCTTCGTTGCCGTCGGCCCCTCCGGCTTCGAGTGGGGCGTATTCAACGAGGTCAGGGGCATCGCTAACCGGGCCAGGCTCAAGCTGTTCACTCCTGAAGACCGCGACGACCTGGCGGTGGTCCTTGCCTACAAGCCGTCGCAGGTGTCGTGGTCGCACGATCGTTACGCCTACGGCGTCTGGGAGATCCCGGTCGGAGACGGGGAGACGGCGCTCGATGCCGCCGAGCTCGAGGCGTGGATCGCTTTTCAGGTCAGCGGCTTCCATCCGGAGAAACGGCCCTTGAGCCTGGTCCGCCAGATCTCATACGACATCCCCTAGAGCCCGGCCGGGCCTCGAGAAACTCAGCAGAAGGCAATCCACTGGGTTGACTTGCCTGGGCAGGGATTCGTCCAGAGAGCAAGGGTGCGACGAGCAAACGAGGGGCCCCTTCCTCGCTTTCCTCGTTGTGTACTCAGTGTCTTAGTGGTCCATGCCACCACCGGGTTTGATGGGGTGGCGTCAGATCGAGGTTGCCTCTCTATTGGAATCGTGACGAAGTTGTCGTAGAGTCGTGGACAAGTTCAGAACAAGGTGAAGGACAGAAGACCAACCGGGCATCTCAGCCCAGCCGGCATTCGGCCTCGAGCCGAAGGCCGGGCTGACTGGAAAAGGAGGAAGTGATGTTGAGGAAGAGTCTCGTGGCAGTGGCGTTCTCATTCTGTGTGGTCGGCGTTCAGGCACAGTCACCCAGGTTCCCCGGCGTACCCGCCGGGCTCGACAAACAGACGGTGGACGTCGTGCCGTCGGGCGATCAGCATAGGTCGTTGGGTCGCTTTGTCCCCGAAACGGCGGCGGTGGCGAAAGCTGCCGGGGTGACCGTGGACACCGTGGGCGACCCGGACTCCTTCGGCCACAACATGATCTATCTCGGCATGGCCCAGACACAGCAGGTCTACCTGACGGGGGACTGCACCGGGTATCCCCCGGATGCCGGCCCATGCATCGAGACCAATCCGGCTCCGGCCAGCACGTCAGTCAACGAACCTGATCTGGCGGTGATCCAGCTGCCCGGGAAGGCGACCAGGACGATCATCTGCTTCACGTTCACACCGTTCGCTTCGTGGCAATGGGAAAACGCCACGGGAGCTCAGCAGACAGCCGTCATGTACCTTCGCCCGGCGGTGAGGATCGAGAGCGAAGTGCTCAACGATCCGAGCCTGATCGATCCCAACACAGGGCTGCCCTTCAACGGTGTGCTGATGGACGGTACCATCACCACCTTTCTCCAGGCGCGCACCCTGAATCCCGGCGAGTTTGACTTCCAGTACAGAACAACGACGCGGAGCTGCACGGGGGGACTGGCGAGTGTGCGCTCGCTGCGCGAGAACTACGGCCTGTCAGACAGCGTGATCAAGGACTTCTTCAAGAAGCCCATCACGATCACCTTTGGAGTGACTGGCAACGTTTCGATGGTTACGGAAGCGACCTACTTCGTCGGTGTCCGGCTGTACGGCGACTGAGCTCTCGCGAGCTCAGGCAAGCGCCAGATTCCCGGACCAACCCATCACACCCTTCGGCCCACACTGACTGGAGACCATAGCAACGACTTTGCACACCAGTGGTGGACCGGAGCGTAGGGGGAGAACCCCACTCGGCTCAAGAGCATCGGCCTGTTCTGCTATTCTGGCTGGGTGCGTCGCCCAGGTGTCTTCGTGCCTCCTTTCCTTCTCCTGGTTCTTGCCGTGTTGTGGGGCCTGCTTCAGCCCGGGTCAGTCTGCGCGCGGCCCAGTCACCAGCCCCCCAAGTACCTGCCCCCCAAGCAGCGTGACGCCTTCCTGGGCAACCTTGAGCGGTCGTTCAGCACGCTGACGACTCTTCGGGTTCACTTCCGCCAGACTCGGTCTATCCCGGTCTTTAAGCAACCTATTGTGTCCGAAGGAATTATTGCTTTTTGCAGACCCGATCGTCTCCATTGGGAGTGGACCCGTCCCTTCCCGTCGTTGATCGTGTTGGCCGAGTCGCAGGTGGCGCAGTTTGACATCGACAATGGCTTGGTGCGCCGACTCCATCCAATGGAGGAGGGCGTCCTGAGAACAGTTGCACAGAACCTGAGTAGCTGGATCCTGGGGAGGTTTCGGAGCACGTCTGGATCCTTCTCGCCGGAGGTAACGGCAGGGGAAACCCCCTCAGTCGTGCTCCTGCCCCGGGGCAAGCTTGGACGCATCCTCCGTTCCGTTACGCTTGAGGTCACGGCCGATCGGGTTCACCGTGTCACACTGATCTCAAGCCGCGGTGAGGAGACCCGCATCGAATTCTATGAGGAGAAGCGCAATGTCAAGCTGCCGGCTGGTGTCTTCTCCCTGACACATCCGGTCTTTCTGGCCGACTCTGGGGCCAGCAAGCAGCTGAAGTCGACCCGAGGAGCTCGGTCTGCTGATGGGCCGGGATAGGTTTGTCGTTCGTCGCCGAGGGTACAAGCATGCGTTGTTCGTGCTCGTCGTTACGATGTTCCTCAGCGCGTGCGCGACGACAACTCAGGAGCTCCCACCTGCGAGTCCTGCGTCCGCGAAGAAGGCGGTGAGCGCCCTGCATGAGTTGTTCCCACCATCCGGAACGCTCGAGCAGAAGGTCCTGATCCACGTTAGAGGCAAAGACCTGATCCTCTTTGGTCGAGCAACGTTTACCGGACGGCGCACCGTCCGGGCCGTTGCGGTTGACCAGTTTGGTGAAGTCGTGTTCGATTTCGAAATAACAGCGCAAGGAGCGATGATCCACAAGGCCCCGGCCCGAGTGAGCAAGCGGGTGTTGCTGAAAGGGCCCGTGGCCGGCTTGCGTGACGCGTTTCTGATGCCTCCTGGTAGCCCGGACGTTCGGGTGGCTCGGAGAGACGTCGTGCAACTGCGCTGGCTCTCTGCGGGTGATGAAGTCTCGTACTTGGTAGATGTCGAGGCTGGCCGTGTGCTCTCGTGTGTCCAGCGACGTGGACGTCGAGTTGTGCGCAGGATCATCTTTGATTCGAATGAGAGTGGTTGCAAGACGCCGCGTCGGATTCGCATTACCGATTGCGCGGAGCACTATCGAATTGAGGCCAGCTCGCTTCAACTCTGTGAAGGAGACGAACTGTTGACGGATTGTGAGGGGCCGGGGACAGACTGACGCCGGAAGCGATCACGAGCATGATCCGAACAGCTCGTGGAAGATCATGTCGCGCTGGCTCGTCAAGACTGACACATGCGTCCCGCCGGGGATCTGGTGTAGGACCACGTGGTGCGGGTTGACGAGCTGAAGCTCGAGACTGGTGCTGAGCGGGACAATCTTGTCTGCCTGGCCGTGGATAAGGACAACGGCCGGTGCTGGTCGCGCTTGCAAGACCGTCTTGAGTAGCGCCAGGTTATCAAGCGTACCCGGCAGCAGGTACGCGAGAGGACCGACTCGTCGGAACATCGCTCGGCGGAGTGTAGTGAAAGGAGAGATCAGTACCAGGCGCCTTGGCGGCACCTCGGTTGCCAGCTTGAGGGCTACGGCGGCGCCCAGCGAGTGGCCGACGATCGCCGGATTGGCCGTGAGTAGCTCATGACCGATGCCGCTACGCCCGGCCAGCTCGTCGAGAGCACGGTGGGCGTTCGTGGCAGCTTCCCACGGACGAAACAAGCCTTCGCACTCTCCGCGTCCCGGGTAATCCACGAGGAGCCAACCGGCACTGGAATCGGGGCAGAGCAGTACCCAGTCGAGTCGATCGAGTGCGCGGGAGGCAACTCCAGGGCACCAAACGACGAGGGGGTCTGGTGGGATGCTGGCTCCTTTCCGTGGGCCCACGTAGTAGGCGACCTGACGTCCTCTCTTGGTCTTGAACGTCAAGCGGAGCGAGTTCGGCACCTTGTTGAAAAGGAAGAGCCTCCGATCGTTGTACTGAAGCGAATTCGACCGGCGTGCTGCAGGCAGTAGGACGGCAACCAAGGACAGGAGTGGAAGCAGCGACCTCATGGTGCCCATTCTAGGGGATGTGCGCAGTCCTGGGTCTGCAGGAGCTGGCGAAGGACGGTGGCGGTTGAGTGATGCCTCACCAGGGCGTTTCGTGAGCGCTTTGCAGGTGGGGACGCAGCTGCCGGCGCCTGTGCAACAGTCCTGCTGTGGGCCGGAAACCCATGACAGCTCACGCCGGCTTGGGAGCAGGGTCGGTTGCTTGCGTCCTGCCAGGGTCTTTCTGGTTGTGGCTAGCTTTCTTGCGCGATGAGTGCGCAGCAGGGTAACGCACGTGCTAACCTGCGTTTGCCGTGTGGAGATAGCTGGCTTTAGGGAATCAGCTTGGAATCGAACACGAACGCCGACTCGTCCTATGAAGTCCTTCTGTTCAGGGCAACGGTCGATGAGCTCGCCAACGTACGCCTGCCTCTCGACCCGGCTGAGGTGATGCGAAAGCGGCGCTACCGCAGCAGGAGTGCGAGGGCTCGGTTCACATGCGGCCGGGTGCTTCTACGCCTTGCCCTTGGTCAGGTTCTCGGTCGAAGCTCGGAAGGAATCGCCCTGACCCTCGACCCAATGGGAAGGCCTCGGCTCTGCGAGGCCGGAGGCCCGGGGGTCGAGTTCAGCTTGTCGCACGCGGGGCACCATATCGCCGTTGCGCTATCTCTTCGGGCACAGGCGATCGGAGTCGATGTAGAGGCCTCTCCGGTGCGCGTCGATATTGAGCGGATAGCTGGGCGGTTCTTTTCCGAGACCGAGAGATCGGCCGTGCTCGAAGCACCGCCGACCGAGCGTGAGCGTCAGTTCCTCAGGATCTGGACGGCCAAGGAAGCTTGCTCGAAGGCGTTGGGGTGTGGACTTTGGCCCGCGCTGACAGACATTGAAGTTTCATTGAGCCCGTCTCGACTACTTCGCTTGCCTTTCGGGGAGGACCAAGAAAGGTGGGCCTTGTGGTACGAGGAGGCGCCTCCGGGTGTAGCGTGCACAGTGGCCGCGTCCCCCCCGGGTTTTGAGGTCGTATGCCGGGCCGTGCGACTCAACGATTGTGGCATGGTGTCCGGTGGGTCAACGTGAGTTGCGTTCAGCCAGCAAGGCTCAGGGGATGAGACTCATGTGCTGCCTGGAATGGGTCTTTCGTGCACTGGGAAGCGACATCAGCTCTCCTTGACAGACGCGCCAGCCACGTGCCACCCTACCCACGGGAGGATCCAACGAATACGTTGAAGGATGACCTGTCCTTTAGTTTTGAGCCAGGTGCGGTTGCACTTGTGACGGGTGGAAGCCGTGGTATTGGTCGAGCTATCGTGCTCAGACTGGCTGCAGCTGGTTTCGATATTTGGTTGAACTACCAGAGTCGAGATGAGGACGCTTATTCGGTACGTCAGCAGGTCCTGGGAAAAGGCCGAAACTGTACACTTCTCAAGTTTGATGTGGCTGATCCACTGGCGGTCGAATCGGTGCTCATTCCCAAGCTTGAAAACCAGAGTCCTTCGGTGCTCATCAACAACGCAGGAATCACCTGCGATGGCGTCATGGTGTTCATGGGTTTTGACGAGTGGAAGCGAGTGTTAGATGTGACCCTCAATGGGTTCTTTCTTGTGACGAAGAGTGTCCTTCAGGGCATGCTTCTGCGAAGGTCTGGCAGGATCGTCAACATCAGCTCTACGTCAGGTGAGACCGGCCGACCTGGCCAGGTGAACTACTCAGCTGCGAAGGCAGGTTTGATCGGAGCCACTCGCTCACTGGCCGCAGAGGTAGCACGGCGGGGCGTGCTCGTGAACGCCGTCACACCTGGCTTGATCGAGACGGAGATGACCGAGTCAGTTACACGTGAAGACGTGCTGTCGGCGATTCCCCTGAGACGATTCGGTGTTGCGGATGATGTGTCGGGCGTGGTGAGCTTCCTGTGTTCAGATCAGGCCTCGTACATTACGGGGCAGGTGATTAGGTGCAACGGCGGCTTGTACATGTAGGGCCGGAGGAGTCGGCAGTATGCCATGAGGGCAAGGCGAGTCGTAATAACAGGAATCGGGATTGTCTCTTCCATCGGAGTGGGAGTCGATGAGGTACTGGACAACCTGAAGGAGAATCGCAGCGGCATCCATTTCTGTGCCGAACGCAGCAGCCTGGGTTTCCGGAGCGCTCTGACTGGGAAGATCCCGGCGTATAGCCCACGGTTTTCGTTGGATAGAAAGGCTCGTAAGAGCATGCACGAGGTCGCTGTGTGGGCCCATGAGGCGGCGATGGAAGCCATCGCGATGGCCCACCTCGCGCCGGCCGACCTTCAGAACTCTCGAACTGGCGTCGTTTTCGGGAATGACTCGGTCGCGGCACCCTCGTACCAACAGGGGGCGATGACACGGGCACGGGGTGATACCGGAGGCCTTCACTCGGGCATGGTCTTTCAGGCCATGAACTCGACCGTCACTCTGAACTTGGGTTCGATCCTCGGATGTCAGGGCGCAGCGTGGACGGTGAGTGGCGCGTGCGCGAGCGGAGGACACGCGATCGGTCAGGCTGCGGAACTGATTGCTTTCGATCGCCAGGATTGTGTGGTGTGCGGCGGGGCCCAGGAGATCAGCTGGGAATCCATGTGCAGCTTCGACGCTCTGTGCGCGTTCTCGTCAAGAGAGGATGACCCGGCTGCCGCGAGCCGGCCCTTCGACATTGATCGAGACGGACTGGTTCCGTCAGGTGGGGCTGCCGCTGTGGTTCTGGAAGAGCGGACGCATGCCCTGCAGCGGGGCGCCCCAATACTCGGGGAGGTCCTTTCGTATGGTTTCTCCTGTGACGGTACGCACATCGCCGTCCCCTCGGGAGAGGGCCTGGCGCGGGCCATGGCCGATGCGTTGACGAGGGCTGAGTTGGATGTGTCAGGCGTGGACTATGTGTGCGCGCACGGGACCAGCACGCCCGTGGGCGATGCCGTGGAAGCTAGGATGATCACCCAGCTGTTCGGCACCAACCGTCCTTGGGTTTCCTCAGTCAAAGGGATGGTTGGCCACGAGATGTGGATGGCTGGAGCATCTCAACTGGTCTACTCCCTGCTCGCGACAAGAGACGGGTTCGTACCCGGGAACCGCAACTTTGTTCGCCCGGACGAATCGGCGAGGGACCTCCGCATCCCACCCCAACCGGTTGCGGCTCGAGTCGACCGCATACTGCTGAACTCTGCAGGGTTCGGAGGGACAAACGCCTGTCTCGTCGTCAGGATCGAGAGATGACACAACGAGTCGCCGTAGTTGGGGCAGGCATCTCAGGTTGCATAGCTGCTGCCATACTGGCTCGGCTTGGTCATGAGGTCGTTCTGCTCGAGGCGGGCCCGCACCTCGCGCCGCTGGTGCGTGGTTTCAGGCGGCAATCGGTCCTTTGCGACGTAGGGTTCCACTACGGTGGCGGCCTTGATCGGCGCGGGTTCCTGCGCCGCCTTCTTGAGCGGCTTGGGCTCTGGAATGAGCTCGAGATCGTTGCCCTGGACCCCAGAGGTTTCGACCTTCTCGTGTGGCCTGAGACAGGGGATCAGCTCCTTTTCCCGAACGACTTTGACTCTCTGGAGTGTCGTCTTCTGAAGCGTTTCCCCGCATCTTCGGACGCGGCGAGGGAGTACGTGAAAGCTCTGCGGGAGACCGCAACGAAGACGCCGTTCCTCAACCCGGACGTGCCTCTCTGGGAAGCAGCATCTCCTCTGAGTCCAGCGGTCTCGTTGAGCGATTTCCTCGTGGAGCATGGCGCTCGGCCCGATCTTGTGGACTGCCTGGGTCGCTATGGGGAGCTCCTCTACGGTGTTGAGGGCGAGCGTGTACCCCTCCAGATGCACTGTGCCGTAGTCGCGTCGTATATCCTGTCAGCGAACGCGGTCATCGGCGGGGGGGAAGCGCTGGCAAGAGCGCTGACCGCCGGGCTGCATGGCCTAGGTGTTCGGTTCATGAGAGAAAGCCGCGCGCGTGAGATCCTCGTTGATGGCGATGGCAAGTGTTGCGGGGTATTGCTCGCCAACGGGGAACAGATCTCAGCTGGGATCGTCGTTTTTACCGGGCATCCGGCCACCATGCCTGGGCTGTTGCCAAGGGGCTGTACTTCAGAACGGTATCGGCGACGGCTGGAGAGACTTGAGAGCACTCCACCGATCTTCATGACCTTTGTGCGTGGCGGCGGCGACAAGCTGCCGAAGCAGCAGAATACCTATCTCCTGTTCTCCCGTGAGTCGGGTCAGCTCGCCCCCTGGGGTGCGCTCGGGGTGATGGCAGCGGTGCCCGACGGGCGTGGCGGGATGTCCGCCCGCGCCGTGATGCGCGGGTTGGCAGAGAAAGACCGTGACTGGGTTTGTGACAGCAATCTGCAGAATGCGGCATACGACGACTGGAAGAGGGTGGCCGCGTCGTACTCGGTGCGAGCTGTCGCTCAGCACTTTGGTCTTGTCGAGTCTGAGCTTGAGGTGCTCGATGTCGCGAGTCCCAGGGCTTTTCGGTCGTGGACGTCCGCGCCAGGTGGTGCGGCGTACGGTGCAAAGCGGACTGTGGACACTCCGGCCGTTCGGAGCCGTACGCCGGTTGGTGGTCTTTACCTTTCTGGGCAGAGCCTCCTTGCACCGGGCGTCATGGGCGCTGCAGCATCGGCGGTCCTGACCTGTTGCCACATTCTCGATTCCCGTACAGTGTGGGGGATGTTGTTCCAGTGATGACTGTCAAGACCGTTGTGACAGGCTATGGCGCCATTTCGCCGTACGGCGTCGGAGCGGACGCGCTTGTCAACGGCTTCCGCGCCGGACATGCCGCCGTGCGCGCGATGGGAGACGAGTGGCGGCAAGGCGTCCGTGGAACTTCGTGCTCACTTGCGGCACCAGTAATGGAGGAGATCGACACGGGGTCGATCCCGCGGAAGAACCGCCGCTCGATGGCAAGGAGTGGACTCCTGGCCTTCCTGGCTGCTGGCGAAGCTCTCGCGGCGGCTGACATCCCCCTGGAGATGGCGAAGAGTGGGCGTTTGGGCGTGGCTCTCGGTGAGACTCTGACGGGGCCGGCCAGCCTCGAGCAGTTCTTCCGCAGCTACCTGGTCGAACGCGACGTGAGTCAGGTGCCGGCCAACGGCTTCTTCCAGGTCATGGGCCACAGCTGTGCGGCGAATGTGGCAGCCGCTCTGGGAGCAACCGGTAGGGTGCAGGCAACACCGGGGGCGTGCGCTTCGGGCGCTTTGGCCCAGGTTGTAGGTGTGGGACTGATCCGGGCCGGTCTCCAGGATGTGGTGCTCTGTGGAGGCGCAGAGGAGTGCACGCCGGCAACGTCGGCCATCTTCGATATCGTGGGCGCCGCGTCGACCCATTTCAACGATCGCCCCGACCTTGCTCCTGCGCCATTCGATCGTGATCGGGACGGAACGGTGTGCGGGGAAGGCGCCGCCGTGTTGGCGTTAGAGGCTGCCGACTCCGCCGCCGCACGGGGTGCCCGGGTGCTCGGGAACGTGTTGGGGGTCGCGTCGAACTGCGACGGCGGCAAGATGGCCCACCCGGGGGTTGAATCGATGGCGGCGTGCATGCGCGCCGCCTTGGCTGATGCAGGTCTTCAACCCGAGGACATCGACTACGTCAATGCCCACGCCACTGGAACCGTTGAAGGGGATTCCACGGAGGCTGCAGCCATAGGCGCAGTCTTCGGCCCGCACATGGCGGTGAGCAGCCTCAAAGGGCACATCGGCCACACCCTCGGAGCGAGTGGTGCGATCGAGTCGATCATGGCTATCGAGATGCTGCGCGGCGGATACATCGTGCCGACGGCCAAGCTTCGCCACGTGAGTGACGACTGTGCCGTGGTCCGCCACGTGCGGGCCCTCGAAGTGACGCCACTTCGGCGCATAATGAAGTGTAGCTTTGGCTTCGGGGGCATCAACGTTGTTCTTGTCTTTGGGAGGATGGATGATGGTGCGAGCTAGTACCGAGCAAGGAGTGAACGCCGTGCTTTCACGGGAGTTCGAAATCGACGAGGCAAACCTCGTCCCGACCGCGAACCTCTACGAGGATCTCGAGCTTGACAGCCTCGACGCGGTGGACCTCGTAGCCGCCCTGGAGAGGCAGTTTCAGATGAAGATTGACCGCCACAAGGACGAAGAGACAATCCGCCAGATGCGCACGCTCGCCGATGTGTATGGTTTTGTCGACACCAAGCTGGGCGAGAAGACATCGCAGTCCGGCTAGGACGCGGTACACCATGCCGCCGCTGTCCGTGCCTCTGGCTGAACTCGTGCCTCACCGGCCGCCGATGCTATGGTTGGATCATCTCGTAGAGTACTCGCCTGACCAAGGCCGAACCATCGGGGTGGTGGCCGCGAAGCACCTGTTCGCTGAAGCGTCGGGCATGCTTCATCCGAGTGCGTCCATCGAGCTCGTTGCTCAAACCGCAGCGGCACATGAAGGCTATCAGCGTCGGCTCGAGGACAAGGGTGTGGGCGGGGGATTCCTGGTGGGAGTTCGCGACTTCGTCTTCTGGGGCGCACCGGAATGCGGAGACACCATCGAAGTGGTGGCTCGGCGGCGCTGGAGCGTGGGGCCGGTGAGTGTGGTCTCGGGACAGGTGACTGGCTCCTGTGGACTTCTTGCGGAAGGAGAGCTGTCGTTTTACCTCGACGACCGAGCGGTGCCGGAGGCGATGCAGCCCAGACCACAGCAGATCGGAGACGGCACTCGGCAACGTTCGGTGGGCGTTTCCTGTGGTGACATCATGGGCGGCATCATCATCGGCGAGAATCGGGATGCGGGACGCGCAGAGCTCTTCTTCGAGCGAACCTGTCCGGTGTTCTGCGGCCACTTCCCCTCCTTTCCGCTGCTCCCGGCGGTTGTTTCCGTGCGCATCTGTATGGAGCTTCTCGCGCGTTGGGAGTCCGATCTCGAGGTGCCTCGTGTGTTGCATGCGAAGTTCGGGGAAGCCATCCAGCCACCCGTGACGATCACTGTGGGCAGCGCACCACAGATTGTCGAGGCGCAACAGAGGCGGAGGTTCTGGCTCCAGGTAGACGACAACAAGGCGGCCGATATTGCTTTTGAGGTGCGTCAGCGTTCCACGGCACGCCCAGGAGAGGGGGACCAGAGATGAGAATGACACTCGTCTACCCCCGCTGGCCGAAGCTCGAGGAGCAGACAGAGTTCCACCTGCCGCCTCATGGGCCTGTGGTTTTTGCCGCAGTACTGCCGGAGGACATCGAGCTGACCTTCGTCGATGAGAATCGCGAAGAACTGGACCTCGGGATCCAACCAGACGTCGTGGCGCTGTCGGTGATGCTGACATGTCAGATCCCCAGGGCAAAGCAACTGGCCGCGGCTTTTCGCTCGAAGGGAGTGCCGGTCATTGCGGGAGGGATTGCCGTGATGCTTCACGCCGAAGAAATGGCTGAGGCCTGCGACGCAGTCTTCCTGGGGGAGGTTGAAGGGCGCTTTCAGGAGGTCCTCAGAGACCTCAGATCGCAGTCACTCCAGCCGGTGTACGAGACGATGGGGATGCCCCCGTCACTCGAAGAGGTCGGCCCGGCCCGCCGGAGTATCCTCAACTACGATCACTACACCTACCGCGGCGTGCGCATGGTGGACCTCGTCCATGCCTCGCGAGGTTGTCGTTTCAACTGCTTTCCGTGTGCGACCGCCTTTCTTGGCGGTCGGAGGTTTCGCCCGCGACCAGTGGCAAGGGTTGTGGAGGAGATAGAGGGTATTCAGAACAACAGGCTGTTCTTCGTCGACAACTCGCTCGCCCAGGACTCGGTGTGGGAACGTGAGCTGTTCCGCGCGATCACCCCACTGCGTAGGAAGTGGGTGTCTCACCCCATCGAGCAGGACGACCAGATTCTCTCCCTCGCCTACAACGCAGGGTGCTGGTACGTCTACCAAGCGGTCGTCGATACGTCGCGTGCGATCCGTGAACGAATCCAGGCATACAGGGACCATGGCATCGCCGTGGAGGGGACAATCCTGTTGGGCACCGACGAGCAAGACGAGAGCTACATCCGGCGACTCGTGGACTTCCTCCTGGAGATCGAGCTCGACATGGCCGAGTTCACCATCCTGACTCCGTTTCCCCATACACCGATCAGGAAGAAGCTCGAGGCGGAGGGACGAATCCTCACGAACGACTGGTCTCTCTACACCGCCGACAAGGTTGTGTTCCGACCCAAGAACATCTCCGCAAGTCGCCTTCAGGACCTCTACTACCTCGCCTGGGAGACCTTTTATGGGACCCAGAGCAAGGAGGTGCGGATGGGCAAGCTGTATCACAGCGTGCTGACCCGCGAGGTGGAGGACGGAACGGTTCGCCGCTTTCACAGCGGGCGCCGGCACCGGGAGAGAGGGACACGACCGGCGGGCACGGGAGTCGCCGGAGTATGAGCGTCTCCGGGGTGATCCCCGAGCTGCGGGCGGTGGGACCGAACACACAGACGGTGCCAGCACCTCGCATCTTCATCGCGGTGCCCGTGTACGATAACGCCGCCACAGTTCGCTCCGCCGTGACCGGCGCGCTGGCGTATGGGCTGCCGGTGGTCGTCGTGGACGACGGCAGCAGCGACAAACCTCTGGCGCGCCTCGGTGACCTCGGCGTCACGGTGCTGCGCCACGAGAACAACCGCGGCAAGGGTGCGGCGCTGGTGACCGCCGCCTGCTGGATTCAGGAACGCGGCGGCACTCACATGGTGTGTTTCGACGCCGACGGCCAGTTCGACCCGCTCGACATCGCCGCGTTCATCGAGGCCATCAACCGCAATCCCAAGGCAGTGGTGTACGGCATACGGCGCTTTGACGGCTCTGGAGCCCCACGGGCCTCGATGTTCGGGAGGTCGTTCTCGAACTTCTGGGCCCGGTTGACAACCGGCGGAGCGGTCGCCGACAGCCAGTGTGGCTTCCGGGCGTACCCGGTGGCGTGCCTGCTCGCCCTGGGGATTCGAGCCCAGCGATTCGACTTCGAGGTCGAGGCCCTGGTGCGCAGTGCCTGGGCCGGTCTCGACCTCGTGGGTGTCCCGGTGTTCGTCACCTACGAGCCGCCGGGCGGGCGGGTCACCCACTTCCATCTGGTGCTGGACAACCTCCGGATCACGCGCAGCTACACGCGGCTGGTGATGAGGGGGATGATCCCGCTGCCCCACCGCGCTGTGAGAATCCTCCCCGACGGGCGCGCCGTGCTGGAACGCCTACGGCCTCGCCAGGTGCTTGCGGGGATGGTCGCCGAGCGCTCGTCCCCGTGGCGGCTCGCAGCAGCGGTGGCGACGGGGCTCTTCCTCGCCACCCTGCCGCTCATAGGGTTTCACAGCGTCGCCATCGTCTTCGTGGCGACGGCCCTCGGGCTTAACCGCGTGGTCGCGTTCTCGGTGAGTCACCTCTGCGCGCCTCCGGTGGTGCCGGCGGTGTGCCTCGAGGTCGGCTCGTTGGTGTGGCGCGGCCACTTTCTCTCAGAGTTCAACGCCGAGACGCTGTGGCATCAGGCTGGCGACCGGATCGTCGAGTATTTGGTTGGCACTCTGGTGGTCGCACCGGTCCTGGCACTCATTGGCGGCGCGGTGACGCTGGCCGTGTGCCTGACGGTGCTTCGGCTGCGCAGTCGCCCGGTGCATTGAGGTGGCGGTCATGAGATCCGCGGGCAGAAGCTACGGGACGCGGTTCGGCGTGGCCTTCTTCGTGACCGCGGGGCGCCTGATCGGGCTTCGCGGCGCCTACTTCCTCTTGTACTTCATCGTGCCCTACTACACCTTCCTGCGGCCTTCGATCCGCAGGGCCGCGTTTCCCTACCTCACGCGCCGCTTCCCGGAACGCAGCCGCCTCGGCCTCGAGCTGTGCCTTTGGCGTCAGGTCATGGAGTTCGCGCGGACGATGGTCGACCAGGCGCTGGCGGGAATCACTGACTCTGGCACTTTCGACTTGTTGGTGGATCGGCAGCCCGAGCTGAAGCGCTTGCTCGCCGATGACCATGGGCTCGTGCTGGTCCTGGCCCATGTGGGCAACTGGCGCAGCCTCATGCCTTTGCTGGGCATCTCAGGGAAGACAGTCAACGCGATCCTGCATAGGGATCCCGAGGAGCCCATTAGCGTGACGTGGAGCGATCCCCGGTCACAAGGAACCCTTAACGTCATCGACCCCTCCTCCCCGTTCGGAGGCCTCGTTGAGGCGGTGGCCGCCCTCGAGCGGGGCGAGATCGTCGCCATCATGGGAGATCGGAGCTGGGGCGGACGCACGGTGGGCGTTCCGTTTCTCGGGGGGACGGTTCGGTTGCCGGTCTCCCCCTATGCGCTCGCCCGCCTCTCCGGGGCGCGCCTCGTGGCCATCGTCTCGACCCGGCTGGGCCTCGGTCGCTGCGGTTTGTACTTCGACGAAATCCTGGCTCCCAGCGCGGCGGAGGGGAGAAGCCGTGACTTCGAGCGGATGGCGGCGACGAGGTATGCCGCCTTTATGGAAGCATTCTTGCGGCGGTTCCCGTACTCGTGGTTTAACTTCTTCGACATGTGGGACGGCGAGGGCGGGTCGGGAAGAGATTCTCAAAGCAGCTTCGTGCCCACCCAGATGGGCACCTCGACGAACGAAAGACAGACGCGAAGAGAAGGAGAGCATCGTGTGCGTGGAGAATGAGCTCAAGCAGATGATCCTCAACGACCTCGGCATCAAGGACATCGAGCTGGCTGACTTCGACGACAACATGCCGCTGTTCGGGGAGGGCGTGGGGCTGGACTCGTTGGATGCGGTGGAACTCGTGATCCTGATCCAAAAGAAGTACGGGGTCAAGATCGAGACCATCGACAAGCAGCGAGACGCGTTCGCCTCGGTCGCCACCCTGGCCGAGTTTATCCGCACGAACAGGGCCGACGCGTGACCGACCGAGACCGTGCGGCAGTGGTGGCCACGGGCTGCATATGCGCACTTGGCGCCACGGTGCGGGCGGTCCTACGGGAGCTCTATGCCGGCACCATCCAAACCCTCGACAGGTCGGCGGTGAGATCAACGCTCGACAAGGCGCCCGCCGTCTTTTCGGTGACTGCGCCGCTGCCGCAGCTGCCGCTCCCAAAGACGCTGACGCGGACCTCGCATCTGGCCCTTACCGCCGTCAGCGAGGCGGCGGGGCAGGTTGGGGATCGGCTCCGCGAGCTGCCGGCCACTCGCATCGGTGTCTGCTTCGGGACTACCGTGGGCGGGACGTTGAACGACGAGGCGTTTTACCGGGCGTTCCACGCTGGCCGAGAGCCCGAGCCCACAGCCGTCAGCGTCTACCTGGCCAACGATGTCGCGACGGTAGTGGCGGACTTCGTGGGGGCCAGAGGCCCAGTGTTGACGGTCGCCGATGCCTGCGCGTCGGGAGGTGATGCCCTCGGGCTGGCCCTCGCCTGGCTGCGTCAGGGGGAGTGTGACCTCGTCGTGGCGGGAGGGGCCGACGAGCTCGCGCGTTTTGCGTACCTGGGCTTTGCGTCGATGAGCAACTCCTCGACGCGGCGTTGCCGGCCCTTCGACCTCGAGCGCGAGGGGCTGAACCTGGGTGAGGGGGCGGGGGTGATCGTGCTCGAGCGGGAGGAGTCGGCGCGTCGGCGGGGAGCCGCCCCCCTCGGGCTGCTGTCGGGCTGCGGCTGGGGCGCGGACGCCTATCACCCGACCGCGCCGCACCCGGGTGGGCGCGGCTTGAGAAGCGCCATCTCGGGAGCCCTTCGTGATGCCGACCTGACGGTGGAGGACATCGCGTTCGTCAATGCGCACGGCACAGGAACCCGGGAAAACGATCGCATCGAGGGGCAGGTCCTGGCGGACCTCTTCCCGGAGTCAACGCCGGTGGTTTCGACCAAGGGCTTCACGGGCCATACTCTGGGTGCGGCGGGCGCCATCGAGGCCGTGCTGGCTGTGCACAACCTGTTCGACGGCAAGGTGCCGTGCTGCGCAGGGTTCGTCACTCCGGACCCGGAGTGCCGAGTGGTGCCCCCCACGGCGGTGACCGAGGTCAACGGAGGAGCGGCGCTGTCGGACTCCCTGGCGTTCGGAGGGACGAACACGGCGCTGGTCCTCGAGCGCTGGGCGTGAGGGGGAGCGATGTACATCTCGGGGGTCGGTCAGATCAGTGCGTGTGGGGCGGGTGTCGGGGCCCTGGAGGCGGCCCTGCGACAGGGTCCGCCGACGCCAGAGCTCGTCGCCATCGAGCACGTCGAGCCTGTTGTCAAGGTACCGGTGCTGCGGGCGCCGGCCCCAGACCTGGGTCACGCGGTCTCGTCCCGCGTCGTGCGGCGTATGGACGGCTTCTCCCTGGGCTTTGTCGCCGCGGCGCTGCAAGCGGTCGCCGACGCCGGAGGCTGCGAGACCGACAGCGAACGG
Organism: uncultured Thermoanaerobaculia bacterium; assembly: GCA_964552395.1. GTDB lineage: Bacteria > Acidobacteriota > Thermoanaerobaculia > Thermoanaerobaculales > Sulfomarinibacteraceae > JAJDNH01. The sequence continues at coordinate 18,393 of CAZKGM010000040.1, forward strand.
GTCGGCGTCGTCGCGGCCACTGGCTACGGCTCCCTGAAGACGTCGTTCGCTCTTCTCGACGAGATCATCGAGGAGGGCGACGATGCGGTCTCGCCCATTCGCTTCTCGGCGGCAGTCAATAATGCACCGTCGACCTCCGTGTCCGCCGTGCTCGGCGCTCGTGGCCCGTGCCTGACCGTGATCGGGTTCGACCGCCCGTTCCGGAACGCCCTGTCTGTCGCCGAGTCCTGGTTTCGAGCCGAGCGAGTCGACGCGGTGATGGTGGTCGCCGGAGATGAGTACCACAGCGTGCTCGGGTACGCCCTTTGGCGGCGCTGCGGATTGGCCGCGAACGGGGTCGTGCGCCCGTTTGCCCTCGACATGTGCTCGTACGTGCCTGGGGAGATGTTCGTCGCCCTTCTCCTGACGCGCTCCGCGCAATCGCCGGGCTACGGATGGGTTTGGGCGCGCACGCAGCCGGTCCCGGCCAGCGAGGTGCGGCGGCCCGGTGACGCCCTCCTCCTCCACGCCGACGGAAGCCGGGCGGCCGCCGCCCTGCAACCGTTGGCGGACGGCCATCCCGATGCACTGGCTGTAACCCCGATCGCCGGGGGGAGCCCGACTGCGGCCGCCATGACGGTGGCGAGTGCCGCGGTGCTGTTGAGGCAGCGCTTCACGCCTTCCTGGGCGACCGCAAAAGGGGGCGTGCCTGGCGGCTTAGCGGTGTGGACAGCCGACGCCGCGACAATCGTGAACCCGGGGTGGCACCCAGGGGGCTTCGACGTTGTCCGGGTGAGCCGGGACCGCGTCGGGGCTGCCACTGGTGCGGCCCAGGACTAGCTGGATGTGGGGAATGCGCCGTCGCTGGCTCGTGCCGCTCGCGGTGGCCGGGCTGGTCTTGGTGGCTGCGCTCGTGGTCGACAGCCGCGTACGGTTCAACGGCAACGTCGAGGAGATGCTGCCGCACGACGGAAGTGCGATCGACGAGTACCGCCGTGTCTCGGAGCTCTTCTCGGACTTTAACGCGGGACTCGTGGATGTATCCTCGCCTGAACGTGCTTTCTCCCCTGATGCCACGGCGGTGGCGGATGCGTTGCAGAGGACACTTGAGGCCTCTCCACTGGTCGCGAAAGTCCAGGGCCGCGTCGACTTCGGGGGCCTACTCTCGGCCTACCGCGTTCTTCTCGCACACCGTGCCGACCTTTTTTCAGCCGAGATCGCCGCCGAGGCGGCGATCTGCATCCGGCGGGAAGCCATCGTCGCACGGTTGTACGATGTCAAGCGGCAGGCGTCGACGTTTCCCGACCCCACCGTCGGCGAACGGTTCCTTGCCGACCCCTTCGGTTTGGACCAGCTGTTCCTGTCCCTGGTGCCGAGTGCGGCGGACCTGGCAAAGGGCGCGCGCTTCGAAGACGGCAGGCTGTGGAGTGCCGACGGTCACCACCTCCTGCTCATCGTCCATCCGACTCTGACCGAGATGGACAGCAGGCAGGGGGCACGCTTTGTCGAGCTTCTTGACCACGCCGCGGCGCGCATACCGCGTGAGCTGCACGCCGCGGACGTCCGTGTCGCCCACTTCAGCCGCTACCGGGCGGCAGTGGACAATGAGCACACGGCGCGTCGTGACGCGCTCTGGGCAGTCTGGGTCTCACTGGTCCTGGTCGCCGGCATCCTCTATCTCTCGCTCGGGAGTCTGCGGGTGATCCCCAGGCTCTTCCTGCCCCCCCTGGTGGGTGGGGTTGTCGCGCTCGCCCTACTGTCTCTCCTCTTTCACAAGGTGTTCCCAGTCGTGCTCGGCTTCGGGTCGGTGCTGCTGGGAATATCCATCGACTACGGGGTGCACTTCTTCTCGCTGGCGAGGCTGCTGCCCACGGCCAGGGCCCGGCGGGTCATCCTGCGTCCCCTGGCGGCGGCCGTGTTGACGACCGCGGCCGGCTTCTTCGCACTGCTCAGCTCGTCGTTTCCGACGCAGCGGCAGATCGGGGCGTTTGCGGGCATCGGAGCGCTCGTGGCGGCGGCGTTCGCAGTCCTGTATCTGCCGCTACTGGTACCACGGAGCTGGAACGGGTCGATGGCAGCGCAGAGTTCCAGCATCGTGGGCGAGCGGTGGTTCGCTTTTACCAGGCGGCACCGGCGGTCCTTGCTCCTGGTGCTGGTCGGCCTGACCGTCGTCGCGGTCGTCGCCCTGCGGTGGATCCACTTTGAAAGCGATATCAGGCGCTTCAACGCGCTGAGCCCTTCAAGCGCGGCGGATCAGAAGCTTATCGTGGACAGCTGGGGTAACCCGCTGATGGTGACCTCGGTGGCAGTTCCGGGCAGCTCGTGGGACGAGGCGCTGCGGGAGGTGCGGACCCTCGCTGAGCGTCTGGGTGCGGGGGCGGTTGGTGGTGCTGGGGAGATGCAGTCAATCATTGGGATCCTGCCCGACATCGAGCAGCAGGTCCGCAACCGCGACCGGTGGAAGCGCTTCTGGTCGAGCACCCCAGCTCGCGAGGCCCGCCGGACCCTCACCATCGAGATGGGACGCCAGGGATTCGACCCGACAAGCGTCGACGGGTTCTGGCGAGCGGTCGGGGCGCGACCGCCGCTTCTGGACCCCGAGGCGTTCACAGGCACGCCGTTGGCAAACCTCCTTGCGCAATGGGTGGGGCACAGCGAGGACGGGCGGGTTTGGGCCCTCGTTCGGGTCGCTGCGTCGGGCGCGTGGGACGCCGGCGAGGAGGTGGCGCGGATCAGGCGCGCGGCACCGAGCGCGCTCGTGGCTGACAGCCGTGAGTTTGTAACCACCCTCTCGCTGCTCTTGGTGAGGGACATGGTCCGTGTGAGCCTCGTTGCCATGGTGCTGGTGGCCGCCATCCTTGTCATCCAGACCAGGAGCGTCCGCACGGCCGCGGTGATGCTGGCAATCCTCGTCATGGCCCTCCTGTGGACGCTCGGAGCGATGGCCCTGCTCGGCATCTCCATCAACCTCATGAACTGTACGATCGCCGTGTTCGTCTTCGGGCTGACGATCGACTACATGATTTTCCTTGCACATGGCAGCACGTTGCCGGCGATTGAACGGGGGGCGTCTGCCGGTGCCGTGACGACCTGCGCGCTCACCACGGTCGCGGGTTTTGGCGCCCTAGTGTTCGCGCGGCATCCGGCATTGGCGACCGTGGGCTCGACGGCGGTCGTCGGGGTTCTGTGTGGGCTCTCGGCCTCGCTCCTGGGGATACCGGTCCTACTCCCCGGGGGCCCGGGGCCGGTGGGTGAGTCCTCGCAGCACGAGCGCGTTGGGCCCCGTGAAGTCGAGGCCGAGGCGGCGCGCCTGGCCGACCGAAAGGATTAGGGCGCGATGGCAGGTACCGATCGGGAGCTCCCCTCCACCCATCGTCTGGGGGTGAGCTGGGTCCAGGGCGAGACGGACACGCCTCGCATCGCCAATACCATGCCTCCGAACGGACTTCCTGAGCACCTGGAAGAGGTATCGGTCACGGCCGGCTGGGGCGGGGCGGAGCCCGTCGCCAGAGGACGGCTGCTGCTCGGGGACGTCGTAATGCACACTCGTGGGTTCGCCCGGCTCCCGAGGTGGGCTCGCCCTCGCGGGTTGGGCGGCGTCCTCGCGCACAACGCCGCGCGGTGGGGCATAGCCCGGCGGAACGCGACGCGGCCTCTGGTCAGCCGCCCGGGAGGGAGGAGGTGAGGCAAGTGGGCAAGCTCTCCGTCGCTTTGGCAAGTCTTCTCTGGGTGGGCATCGCGCCGCCGGCCGCTGCAGAGTGCGTGCCCCGGGTCGGGGTCGAGGGGATCGCGCCCGCGAGGGTCGCGGCGGCCCTCGAGGAGCCGGGCGAAGCGCAGAGCCCGCTCTGCTTGTTCGTAAAGCGGCGGGTCGCGCTCGATGCCCCTCTTCCCGCATCACCGGGGCCCAAGGCGGGCGTGGGGCGTGTCGTCCCGTGGATCGAACTCGTGTTCTCGGTTCCGTCTCCGGTCGCCGAGCACGAGGAGCTGGTAGAACGGCAGCTGGAGCGGGCCGTCGAGCTGGTGCAGAGCTCCCCTCCTGGTACCTGGTTTCAGGTTAGCTGGGAGGAAGGTGTCGAGGCCGAACAGGGCTCTGAGTACGCTTATCTCATGAAGCGGGCCGCGGTGGCAATCAAGGGAGCGCGTCCGGAGGCGATGGTCGCGGCCACGGGGCCTGGTGCCTCGGCCAAGGCCATGCGCTCGTTCCTGGCCATGGGTGTCGCTGGCTACGTGGACGCGGTCGTCGTGCACCTACCGGCAGGCGGGATAAAGCTGCTGAGGGAGGTGATCGACCAGACGACTCCCGGGGAGAGGCTCGTGGTGGACGCCGTACCGATGGGAGATGACCCCTCGGAGGTGCTGCTCACCACCGCCAAGGCGATTGCGAACGGGGCGTTGGCGGTGATCTTCGACCCTGGCTCGCGGTGGCCGTCCGAGCAAGTCGACCTCCGGCCGCTGGTAACGGCCGCGCGCGAGCTCGCGGGCGACATCTCGTACGCCCCGGACGCGGGGCCCAGCGGAGCGCCCGAGACGTGGACGTTTGTGCGCTCAAGCGACCTCGGACTCAGTGTGTTCGTGGACCGCGGGACCGCCGCCACGAGCGGCCCACGGCTCGTCTTCCATGATCGTGCGCTGCGGTCACCGGTGGGTGTGGACCCAGACGGGTCGACGCATGAGCTGCAGGCTCGGTGGACGGCCGCGGGGCTCGAGGTCACAGCGTCCGCGGCTCAGCGGGCGCTGGTCGTGCGGCTGCGACGGGCGTCAGTGGCCGAGTTCGGAGGCGCGCGGGGCGAGGTTGAGGTCGTCGACCGGTACTCCATGCCGGTGGAGGAGATCCTCCGTCGCCTGCAGAGCTTCCTCGATTCGCAGACCCGCCGCCTGGACCACTACGAGGCGACCTTCAGCCAGAACATCCGGTTCCATCCGGGGCCGGGCATCGACCCGGTGGAGGCCACCTTCAGCGGTACCTGCTTCTTCCGTCGTGGACTGGGGATCGACTGGGTGTGGAGGGAGTTCTTCCTGAACGGGGTGCGCTGGCGGGGCAAGATCCCGAGGTTCCCTATCGTGCAGCCGTCGAAAGTTGCGTTGGCACCGCTCGAGGTTCGCATCGACCCCGCCTACCACTACACACTGCGCGGAGTCGCGACCGTCGCCAGTCGAGCCTGCTGGGTGGTCGACTACCGCCCGGAGCAGCCTGATAGCGGGGAGAAGCTCGTCAAGGGAACAGTGTGGGTGGACCAGCAGGTGTTCGCGCCGATCAAGATGGAGAACGTGCGCCTGGGCCTCAGCGGCGAGGTCATCTCGAGCCGGGAGACGCGCTACTTCAAGTCAATCGACGACACCGGCGCGGTGGCTCCCTGGAGCCGTTCCAGCCTCGCACTTCCGTACCGCATCGAGGGTGATGAGCTGCAGTCGGTGGTGAGCACCGTGCTGGAGGTCGAGAAGGAGGCCACGCTGGTCGGTTTTGTAATCAACGGTGCCGGCTTCAGCGAGCGTCTGAAGGCGGCCTGGGAGTCTCAGAATACGATGGTGCGCGAGACTCCGGAGGGGCTGCGCTACCTCGTCCGCCAGCCGGACGGGACCCGGGTGGTGGAGGTAGGTTCGGGCTTTACGCAGTGGTCGCTGGTCTTCGGCGGGTACTACGACGGCGGGCTCGACTTCCCCGTGCCACTGGCCGGCGTCAACTACTTTTCCAGCGACGTGGGTGGCAGCGGTAACCAGGCCAACGTGTTCTTCGCCGGGGCCCTGCTCACGGCGAGGTGGGCCGACCCGGAGCTGGGACGATCTCACTGGGGGGCCGGGCTCAACGCCTTCGGGTTCTTCTACCCCCGTACCGACAAGCAGTACCGGAACGGGTCCGGGTCTCCCGCCGAGGAGGTGAGAAACCAGACCGTGCGCATGTCCGCCTCGCTGGGGCGGTCACTAGGTCGAGACGCCAAGCTCGACCTGAGCTATGGAGCCGCCTATGATCGTTGGCGGCGATCAGACAACACCGCTCCCGAGTTCGTGGTTCCCGAGAGCACAGCTACCCAGTCCTTGGGTATGCGCCTCAGCTATGGGCGCTCCGGCTACCGTATCAACGCTCAGGGCGCCTTTCACCGGCGCTCGTCGTGGCCGGCCTGGGGCTTTCCCGGCAATGCCGAGTACGATGCGGCCCAACGCGACTACTCGACCTGGCGCGTTAGCCTGGAGAAGACGTGGTGGCTCGGCCACTTTAGCCAGATCGGCTTGAGCATCGAGCATCTCAACGGTTCCGATCTCGACCGTTTCTCCAAGTTCGCGTTCGGTCCCAATGGCGGTACGCGCGTCGGTGGGTACCAACCCGGACTGGTGGTTGCGTCGCGAGCCAACGGCATGCACCTGGGCTACGGATTCAACCTTGGCAACGTGTTTCGGCTCGGGGTCCGCGGTGATGCGGTGTGGATTGACGACCCAGTGGCGAGATTCGACGGCGAGCTCCTCGGCGGCGTCAACGTTGACGGGAGCTTCATCGGGCCGTGGCAGACGATCGTCCGCTTTGACATCGGTGTGGCCGTCCGCGGACCCGACCACGGCGTCACCGCCTCGATCGTGTTTCTCAAGCTCCTGGACTGAGCGGCATGGGGTAGGGAGGTGAAGGCCGCATCCATTGAGCGTCCGGAGGTCCCATCGGCGGGCTCTGCCGCGGAACGGGACAAGGAGGTCCTTTGAGCACGCGCGAGTACACGGTACTGATCATCGCAGCCAATTCGGAGCGGCAGCCTTACCCGGTCTACCCTCTGGGCGCATCGATGATTGCAGGCGTGCTGAGCCGAGAGCCCGGGGTCACCGTCTACGGTGTCGACTGCTCCTTCGTTGACGATCCGGTCCGGGCGGCGCTCGCTGCGGCCGATGCTTTCCAGCCTGACCTCATCGCCCTGTCGATCCGCGCGGTTGACAACACCTGCTACCTCGCCCCGCGCTTCTACATGGATGAGAGCAAACTCATCGCATCGTCGCTGCGGGGCCGCTTCCGCGTTCCCATCGTCCTGGGGGGAAGTGGCTTCTCGTTGTTTCCCCGCAGAATCCTCGATGAGATCGGGGCGGACCTCGGCGTGGTCGGCGAGGGGGAGCGCGCGGCTGTCGAGCTGGTGCGTGCGCTTCGGGCTGGCCGGAGTCCGGCTGGTATTGTGGGGCTCATGACCAGGGACGGGCCACGAGATGTGGTTTCCCCCGGGGCCATGCCACTGCCTCCGGAGTGCTGGGGCGAGCCGTCCTTGACGATCTTCCCGCTCACGCCGCACACGGGGTCGGGAGGGATGGCGTCGGTTCAAACGAAGCGGGGCTGCCCTCGGCGCTGCACCTACTGTACCTATCCACTTCTGGAGGGACGGCAGCTTCGCCTCCGGGCGCCGGGGGCCGTCGCCAAAGAGCTGGCTGGCTACCGGTCGGCCGGGATCAACCGGGTCTTCATTGTGGATAGTAACTTCAACCTCCCGATCGAGCATGCCGAGGCGATCTGCCGAGAGCTCTGCTCCCTCGATGCACCGGTCGGCTGGAGTGCGTTTTTGAGCCCGCTCGGCGTCACCGAACAGCTGGCCGAGCTCATGTCCCGAAGCGGCGCCCGGTCGCTGGAGTTCGGTGCAGAGTCGGGCGCAGCCGAGACCCTGGCTGCGTTGGGTAAGCACCACTCGCCTGCCGACATCGTGCGGGCAGACAGGAGCTGTCGTCGCGTGGGGATTGCCGCGGTGCACTACTTCATGTTCGGCGGGCCGGGGGAGACGCGGGAGACGGTCAATGAAACGCTCGAGCTCATCGAGGAGCTCGAAGGACCAATCGCCGGCGTTGTCGGGATCCGAATCTACCCAGGTACGGGGCTCCACCAACGGGCAATCGCCGAGGGTGTGGTCAGCGAGGGAGTTGACATGCTCAAGCCCACCTTCTATCTGTCTCCGAAGGTTGACCGAGACTGGATGCTCGAGAGAGTACGGAGCTTTGCGGCGGACCGTATGAACTTCATTCTCGTGGGTGAGCCGACGCCTCGTGAGGAGGCCGTCACTACCGCCCTGCGAAGGCGAGGTAGAAGTGGCGCACTCTGGGAGTACCTGTGATTACGCCAGGATCCCTCTCGCCACACATGGGTTCTCTGCAGAAGTTGCCGTGGTATTGGCACGGAAAGGCCGAGGGAGAACCCCGAGACGACGTATGAACTGGTTGCTCAACGTGTGGCGGGTGACGACGAGGACGCTCTTCTTCTGGCTCTTCGGCGTCGTGTGGACGGCCTTGGTGGCATACCTGCTGGCCGTGCCCGTGGCGATCGTGGAGCGTCTCTTCCGGCTCGATCGAACTCAGCTCGCGCAAACGATTCTCTTCTATGGTGTCCGTATCTGCAGTGCCCCACTGCGTCTCGTAAGTGACGTCCGTCTTCCGGCTGTCCTCCCCCTGCCAGAGGGCCGTGCGGTGGTGATCTGCAACCATCATAGTTACATTGACTTGTTCTTGTTGTTCCATGTCTTTCCGCGAATTCACATGAGTGCGCGACGAACGCTCTTTCGAATCCCCGTTCTCGGCTGGGCCATGTGGCTGCTCCAGCATTTTCCGCACGACCCGGACAATCCCACGGAGGCGATAGAGGTTGGCAAGTCATGGTTGCAACAGGGTCGTTTCGTAGGGGTGTTTCCGGAGGGCACCCGGTCGCTTCCTGGGAGTATCGGGCGCTTCAAGACTGGGGCGTTTCGCCTGGCCCAGCAGACGACAAACCTCATACAGCCGGTGGTCGTGGTGGGCTCCGGCCGGGTGTGGCCGAAAGGAAGCTTCCTGATCTACAGGCTTGGACCCATGGCCTTGAAGGTGCTGGAGCCGGTCGAAGTGCCGTCCGACCTCTCGCCGGGCCAGCTCAGGAACCTCATCCGTGGCGTCAGGGAAACGATGTTGGCAGAGCACGAGTGCTTGGAGGCGGAGCTTGGTCTCAGGGATTGATGGAAGGGGAGTGTGACCGTGGCACGCGTTGCTGCTTGTGACCGGCCCCGGCTCCTCAGCTCTCGCGCCGCTCCGCCGTGGCGGCCATCCCCCGCAGCATCTCGAAGTTGATCTTTCCTGTCGGCAACAGCGGAAGATCCCCCAGGATCTTGACGGTGCGCGGGATCTTGTACGGTGCGAGCAGTGTGCTCATGTGGTTCCGGAGTTCGTTGGCTAGGAGATCCAGGCCTGGAGCCACCATGGCAAACAGTGCGACTGCGGTTTCGCCAGAGGGCCGGCTGTATAAGACGGTGGCCGCCGCCTCGACTGCCGGGTGGGCCTGCGCTGCGTTGATGAGCTCCTGAGTCGAGAACCGTTTCCCGCCGACCTTGATGAGCGAATCCACCCTGCCGAGGAGCCGGAAGCCGGTGGTAGCCGGGGCGGCCAGGTCATCAGTGAGATACCAGGAATTGGGCGTCTCCTGCCAGGGCGAACGCACCATCAGACACGTGGACCCTGGATCGATCCTCCACTCGAGCCCCGCAAACGGTCGCCAAGGCTCGACTCCGGTTCGGAAGGCAACGCCACCCGTCTCGGTGGAGCCGTAGATCTGGACGATGCGATGCCCACTTGCGTTGTAAAAGGCGGTGTCAACGCTCTCAGGCAACGGTGCGCCCGACGAGAGGTAGAGCGCGGGAGGCAACGGTTCTGTGAGCGAATCTGCGAGATAACGATAGTGCGAAGGCACCCCTATCACCATGTCAGGCCGCCAGGAGTGTATCTGGCTCAGCCAGTACGACGGCGCTGTGGTCCCAGCGAACGACGTCAGGCCGCCCGTTGCAAGCGGAACAATGAGGCCGTACATGAAGCCGAGAATGTGGAACGGCGGAACCAGTGAAAGCACACGTCGCGGGTTCCCCAGCCCGGGCATGGGGAACTCGTGCTCGAACTGACGGAGGAGCTGATACCCACGCTTCGTCACGAGCTTGGGTTCTCCTGTCGATCCAGATGTGAGGAAACGGAGGGCCGGAGAGACGTCGGATGGCCAGGCGCATTCGATGGGTGAGCCTCCAGTTCCGCTGATCTGGACGCTGTGAGGCTGAGTTGGAGACGATTGGCTAACGAGTGTGACGAGTGAATCGGAGTCCAGCAACTGCCACGGTTCGCTGGCGAGTGATGGGTCGAGCACAACAGGAGCGCGACCCAGTTTCCAAAGTGCCAGGGTGCAGGCAACAATGAAGCTTGGCGAGGGTGATGCTATGGCGATCGTTGTAGCTTTGAGAGAGGAAATCTTGTCGATGATGCGACCGGCTGTGCAGCGCACCCACTCCGACGTCCGTTCCTCGCCGCCCTCAAGGAGAAACAGTCCGGAGAGCTGTGACAAGGGCGCTGGCCGGGATGGCGCAGTGGGTTCGTCCACCGGGGTCACAACAAGCGACCCTGCTCGGTCACCGCGCCACCGCGAATCCACTCCGTGATCGCTACGATGTCCAAGTCGAGCCGTCGGTCGTCCTGAAGGGGCGGCGAGAGAGAACGAACGACCTGGAGAAGTCCAAGAGCAGCGGGCGATAGACCCACATCGCGGCGGACCCAGGCGGCATTCGAGAGGGCGATGAGAAGAGTGGCAGCAGCATGTTCGGATATCTCGGCAAGAGACTCGGCGTTCTGCGCGGCATGGAGTCCCATACTGACCTTGTCCTGGTTGTTCACTTCGGTGGGCCGCGAAAGTACGCTATCTGGGGCAGACATCTGTACAGCGCGAGCGGCAAGGGCAGTACAAGTAATCTGCAAAGCCTTGACGCCGTTGCCGGTGTAGGTAACGAGGGTTTCGGGAAGCTCTTCATTGAACCGCGTATCGAGCAGTAGAGCGAACTCCCGGTCTGCGAGGTCCACCAAGGATGCTGCTGCGATCTTGGCGAGGTCCATCGCGAACGCCACGTGACCGCCAAAGAAGTTGCCCGCGAAGAGAATGTCCCCCGTGTCGGGATCAACCAGTGGGTTGTCGCTTGCACTGTTGAGCTCGGTTTCCAGGATGGTCGTGGCCCATGCCAGAGCATCTCGGATAGCGCCGATAATCTGAGGTGCACAACGTACAGAGTACGGATCCTGCGCGATCCTGTTTGTACCCCGTACGGCGTCTACCGCGCTGCTGCCATCGATGTGCCGGCGGATGGCCGCGGCGCTGGCAATCTGCCCGGGATGCGGTTTGATCCGATGTGCCGTTGGATGAAATGCCTGGGATCGTCCGAATATGACCTCGCAGACGAGCGCGCTCGCCCGCTCTAACACTTCCACGACTCGAAGCAGACGTGCCGTGGCCAGAGTGCCAACACCCACCATCGCCGAGGTGCCGTTCATGATCGCCAGCACTTCCTTGGGGACGAAGGTAAAAGGTGACAGTCCGGCCCGCCGCAGGGCCTCGTCCGCCGGCAAACGGTCTCCGTCAAAACGTGCTTCACGCTCGCCAGCCAGAACTGCTGCTACGTACGAAAGTGGTGTGAGATCTCCGGAAGCACCGACCGACCCAAACCGTGGAATCTCAGGGGTGACACCGTGATTGAGAAGCTGAGCCAAGCCTGCCAGCAGCTCGAGCCGTACGGCCGAGTAGCCCTTGGAGAGACTCACGAGTCTGGCAAACACGATTGCGCGAGCAGTGGCGGGGGGAAACGGGTCACCGACCCCGCAACCATGTTGGTTCATTATGCTGTGGCTAAACTCCTCCTGCTGTGTGGCAGAGCTGATTGTCCTGCTGGAGTGGTAGCCGACACCTGTGGATACACCATAAACGACGGCACCGCCTCGGAGAGCATCGTCTAGGATTCTCCGCCCGAGCCGGATCCGATCGGCCCACGCGCCGTGAGTAGGAATCTCGATTCGCCGGTTGTTCCAGGCAACCTCGACAACCTCGTTGAAGGAGATTCGCCTTGAACCAACACGAATGGTCTCTTGATCTGTGCCAGGCATGGGACCTTCAGGCATGGGACCTTCACACGCTATTTAAACCAAGCCAGCACGCGGCTGGCTGGTTAATATAACCGTAGCTGGCTCACGAGGACCCTGTCAAGGTCGGTCAGGACTTTGGTGCCCATTCGTCTTCTGCACCTGGGTCTCTAGACAAGAGTTGGAGTTTCTGGCCGCTGGCCGAACCGTCCTGAGGTTCCCTGCACCACCTCAGCGGATAGGGAGCCCGGACGTTCTCTAAGCTGACGGCACTGGCCTCAGAGTGCACCCGTCAGTGGTGTGCCCAGCTGTGGACAGGGGAGGTTTCAGCGAGCCCCGCCGCCGCAGCCGTGTGCCACACAGGCCACGCGGAGTGTGCTGACAGCACTGGATCTACACCCTCCGGCCGACGTTGAAGCCCTGGTGGATGGCGTGGTAGGCGTTGCCGATGGTGTCGGCGTCGCCGATGACCTGGACGGCGACGCCGAGCTCCTCCAGTGCCTCCTGCAGGGGGTTGTATGACGCCGCCCCGGCGGCGAGGACGACGGTATCGGTGGGCAGCTCCTGCCGGTCGCCGTGTCTGTCGATGACGACGGTGCTGGCGGTGATTTCCCGCGCCACGGCGCCGGTGAGGATCCTGACCCGGTCGCGCTTGAGGCCGGTGAGCATCGCGCGACGGGTGGTACGGCCGATGTCCGTGCCTGCCGAGGCGAGCATCTCGACTACCGTCACCTCGACCGTGCCGCGCGTGGCCTCCTCGATCAGGCGCTCGGGGCTGTCGGCGTGGTGGAGGAGGAGGAACTTGAGCGTGTCGCCGGAGAGTGTGCCGCGCTCGGCGAGGTACAGGGCGGTCTCGACGCCGACGGCGCCAGCACCAATCACGACCACTCGCCTTCCCGTGGCAACTCTCCCGGAGAGGACGTCCCACGCCTGCACGACGTGCTGCTGCTTGCTGCCCGGGATCGAGGGCCGCGTGGGACGCGCACCGGTGGCAAGCAGCACCCGGTCCGGTCTCTCGGCCGTCACCAGGTCGGCATCGGCCGTCCGGTTGAGGACGACGCCGATGCCCCTGGCCGTCGCCTGCCGCTCGAGGTCATGGGCGAGCTCCAGGAACTCCTCCCGCCCGGGAGGTGTGCCCGCGAGCAGCAGCTGGCCGCCGAGCCGGTCGGAGGCCTCGTAGAGCGTGACCCGATGGCCGCGCTCCGCGGCAGCGGCGGCGGCGGACAGGCCGGCGGCGCCGCCGCCGACCACCATGACGGCGAGCCGGCGGTCCGAGGGCAGGATTTCTGTCTCGGCCTCGTGCCCGGCGCGCGGGTTGCACAGGCAGGTGACGGGACGACCCTCGAAGAGAGCGTCGAAGCATCCCTGGGCGCAGGCGACGCAGTGGAGGACCTCGTCCTCGCGGCCGAGCCGGGCCTTCTCCGGCAGGCGAGGGTCGGCGATCAGTGCGCGGGCCATGGCGACGGCGTCGCAGACGCCGGAGACGATGAGATCGCGTGCGAGGCGCGGTGTGCTGATGCGGTGGCTGGCGATGACCGGCACGCCGACCGTCTCACGGATGCCGCGCGCCAGATACGCGAAGGCGCCGCGCGGCACCTCGGCTGTGATCTGCGGCACCCGGGCCTCGTGCCAACCCGCGTTGACGTTGAAGGCGTCGGCACCGGCCGTCTCCAGCTCGCGTGCAAAACGGCGGAGGTCCTCGGGGGTCAGGCCGCCGGGGACCATCTCGTTGCCGTTGATGCGGACCATCAGCGGAAAGCTGTCGCCGACCGATGTGCGTACCGCCCGCACGACCTCGAGTCCGAATCGCATGCGGTTCTCAAATGAGCCGCCCCACTCGTCCTCGCGCTGATTCGTGACTGGCGACAGGAACTCGCTGATCAGGTAGCCGGTGCCGGCCAGGACCTCGACGGCGTCAAACCCGGCCCTCTGCACACGTTCTGCGGCGGCGGCAAAGGCCTCGATGAGGCCGCGGATCTCGTCCTGCGTCAGCTCGTGGGGCGTCTCGCGGGTGAGCAAGGAGGGCAACGGTGACGGCGCCAGCGGCGGGCGCCCGCCCATGAAGCTCGAGGGGTTATAGCGCCCGGCGTGGTTGAGCTGGACCCCGGCGAGTGACCCGTGGTGGTGGATCACCTCGGCCAAACGCTTGAGGCCGGGGATGAAGGCGTCGTCGTGGGCGCCGATGTTGCCGGGTCCCCCGGAGCGCTCGTCGACGGTCGCATAGCCGACCGTGATCAGACCCACACCGCCCTTTGCCCGTTCGGCGTAGAAATCGAGGATCTGCTCGGTGATCTGGCCCTGGCGCGCCATGTTGAGGTGGACCGCCGGCATGAAGAGGCGGTTCGGCACCTCGAGCGAGTTGATGCGGATGGGCTCGAACAGCGGATCGCGCATGGACCGTGCCTCCGTGCCGCGCTGCGGCGATATCCCTCAGTGTAACAGGCTACCAGCCGCGCTGTCTTCCAGAACGGGCAGTTGAGGAGCGCCATGCCGGCAGATCCGCGGCCTGCGGCCGCACCCCTCGGGGACCGTCAGTCCGTCCTCGA
>CAZKGM010000041.1:0-32433 GCA_964552395.1 uncultured Thermoanaerobaculia bacterium
GCCTCCACAGCCCCGACGATGAGTGACAACTTTTCGTTAGGACTTGACAGAGAACGCGGGCGCAGCGCGCATCAGAGCAGGATGCGTTCGGTGCGACGCATCGCTGATCAGGTCTGCGCCGGCCGTCTCTCCGTTGTAGCGGCGGGCGTCCCGCCCGCCGGGGTGGGTGGGGAGCCAACGGCACTGGCGTGGTTGCAGCTGACGACCCCCACCCGAGCAGGCGAGACGCCTGCTCCTACAACGGAGCACAGAGCACGGCCGTAGCGCGCTCCGGAGCAGGGTGCGCCGCACCGGGCGTACCGTCCTTGATGTTTCTCTGTAGAGCGCTCACAAGCTGCGGGTGTCGGCGAGAGACGTTAAGGGGGGTAACCTCGGCCCTTGGCGTTCGCAGAAATGGCCCCACGATTGAAGGAGGCGCCTCGTCGCCTGCCCGGAGCGGGCCGTGAGGGCGGCTCGGTAGCGAACTCCAGCGCCCGCTTCGGGCAGGTGACGACGGGCGTCTGCAGCGCAGACGTCCGGGCGCCGGAGCTACGGAAAAGGCCGCTTTCCCTCGGTCCTTCGCGCTCGGAGAACGGTTCCACAATTGACTGAGGCGGCTCGAGCAGGCTCCGGCGGTCGGCCACGGAGTCGCTCATCCCAACTCGTCGGTTCGCGACCGCCGGAGCTGCAAGACGGGCGTTTGCGGAGTAAACGCACGGGCGCCGGAACCACTGAGAATGCTCCCACCGATTGCCAGCGCCGCAACCCAGTCGGGCCTCCCCCCGTACCATCACGCCGTGGCCCGTATGATGGTGAGCACACAGACGACCACCGGAGGCGCCTCGTGAACCAAGAGCCCAACGCCACAGACTCCCCACCCCGTTTCGCCGCCCGCCTGGTGGGCGGGCTCGCCCTGTTCGAGCTGGTTCTTCTGCTCGCCACCACCGGCGCGTTCGGCTACGGCTTCTTCATCGACGAGCTCTACTTCCTCGCCTGCTCCCGACACCTCGGGTGGGGCTTCGTCGACATGCCCCCACTGATGCCCGCTCTCACCGCGCTCAGCCGGTGGCTGTTCGGCAGCTCACTGCTCGCCGTTCGCCTGCTGCCTGCCTTCTCCGGCGCGGCGCTGGTCCTTCTCACCGGCCTGCTCGCTCGCGAGCTCGGCGGGCGCCGCTTCGCCCAGGGCCTGGCAGCGCTGGCGGTCATCACGGCGCCGGTGTGGATGGTGATGTTCAGCTACCAGAGCATGAACGCCTTCGAGCAGCTGATCTGGACCGGCTGCGCCTGGATCGTTGCCCGGATCCTCCGCACCGGGAACGAGAGGCTGTGGATCGTGTTCGGCGTGCTGGCCGGCCTCGGCCTCGAGAACAAGCACACGATGGTGTTCTTCGGCGTTGCCATCGCTGCTGCCATTCTCCTGACAAGTGAGCGCCGGGCCTTCGGCCGGCGCTGGATCTGGCTCGGCGGCCTCGTTGCCTTCATCATCTTTCTGCCCAACCTGGTGTGGATCGTCCAGCACCACTTCCCCCATCTCCAGCAACTCGAGGTGATTCGCCAAGAGGGCCGCAACGTGGCCCTGTCATCGCTCGAGTTCTTGGGGCAGCAGGCGCTCTTGGTCAACCCGCTCTCCCTGCCGCTGTGGCTCGGGGGGCTCGGCTGGCTCCTGGCCGGCCGCGAGGGCCGCCGCTACCGGCTCCTCGGCATCGCCTACCTGGTGCTGATCCTCGAGATGCTGATCCTGAACGGCCGCGTCTACTACACCGCGGCCGCCTACCCGATGCTGCTGGCAGCCGGCGGTGTCACCGCCGAGCGGTGGCTCGCGGCCGGACGCCGCCGAGCTGTCCGGCCCGCGTACGCGGCGCTCCTGGTCTTCTCCGGCGCGGCCCTCGCGCCCGCCTTCCTGCCCTGCCTGCCGCCACAGACCTTCATCCGCTACTCGCACCTGACCGGCATCAACGAGCCCCGCATCGAGCACCACCGGATGGGTCCGCTGCCGCAGCTGCTCGCCGACCGTTTCGGCTGGCCCGAGATGGCCGCCGAGGTGGCGCGCATCTACCACACCCTGCCCGCCGAAGACCGGGCCAAGGCAGCAATCTTCGCGCAGAACTACGGCCAGGCGGGAGCGATCGACCTCTATGGGCCGAAGCTCGGCCTGCCGCCGGCACTCAGCGGCCACCTCACCTACTGGTACTGGGGACCGCGCGGCTACACCGGGAAGGTCGTGATCGTCATGGATGGCAATCGGGAGAAGCTGGAGAAGCTCTTCGACAGCGTTGAGCTCGCCGGCCACGTCAGCCATCCATACTCGATGCCGTACGAGCACTTCGACATCTTCGTCTGCCGCGGACTGCACCAGTCTCTGTCCGAGCTGTGGCCGAAGCTGAAGAAGTTCAGCTGAATGACGGCGATCGCCCTCATCGGTTCCGTGTACCATCGGGGACGGATCGCGGGAGCAGGGAGCACCAACCGGCCGGAGAGCGAGGTAGGCACCAATGAGGAAACGAGCATTGCCGTCTCCAAGAGAGGATCACGAGCTCCCGCGGGCGCTGGCCGAGTGGGGATGGCGCTACCACCACATCGGGGTGCCGACGGACACTCCGCGTCCGGGCGAGGTCTACCTGGAGGAGTTCAAGATGCACGTCTCGGGCTTTGCAGCCAGCCCCTACGGCGTCGAGTGGATGCGGTTCGAGGCCGGCAGCCCGGTGTCGGAGCTGATCCGCACCGTGCCGCATGTCGCGTTCGTGGTGGACGACCTGGAGGCGGCACTCGAAGGCAAGCAGGTTCTCACGCCGCCCAACTCGCCGTCCGATGGTCTGTCGGTGGCCATGATCGTCCACGACGGCGCACCGATCGAGCTCATGCAGTTCTCGAGCACGCATGACGCCACCGCAAAGCCGTAGCCCGACGGCCATGACATTCGTCATCGTTACCGTCGGCTGGATCCTCTCGCTGTGCCTGCACGAGTACGCCCACGCCCGGGTCGCGTATGCCGGCGGCGATCTTTCGGTGCGGGACAAGGGCTACCTGACCTTCAACCCGCTGAAGTACACGCATCCCCTGTACTCACTCGGGATGCCTCTGCTGTTCCTGTTTCTCGGCGGCATTGGGCTGCCGGGCGGCGCGGTCTACATCGACCACCGCCGCTTGCGCGGCCCGAAATGGGAGTCGGCGGTGGCCGCCGCCGGACCAGCCGCCAACCTGGTGCTGGCGATCGTGCTGGGCGCGGTCCTCCGTTTCACCCCTCCGGCCAGCCTGACGCTGCGCAACGCCCTCGCCTGCCTGGGCCTGCTTCAGATCACGGCGGTCGTCCTCAACCTGATCCCGGTGCCGCCGCTCGACGGCTACGGCATCATCGAGCCCCAT
The DNA here is from genome assembly GCA_964552395.1 of uncultured Thermoanaerobaculia bacterium. Classification (GTDB taxonomy): domain Bacteria; phylum Acidobacteriota; class Thermoanaerobaculia; order Thermoanaerobaculales; family Sulfomarinibacteraceae; genus JAJDNH01. The sequence goes on from CAZKGM010000041.1 coordinate 3,343, forward strand.
ATGACGCCGGCCGTGCGCCGGCGCGCCGCATCCGCCGCGCGCTGGTCGATCTGGGTCGTCTTTCTGGCCCTGTGGTACCTGCCTCCCGTCTCATACGCCTTCTGGCAGCTGGTCCTGCGCGTGACGGCCGCCGTCGGCATCCCGCCGCACCTCGCCCTCAGGGGCCTTGGAGCTTTCCAGTTCTGGGTAAGATAGGCTGGAGGCCGTGGGAGGATGACCCACGGGGAGCATTGATGGAGCGTTACGACACCGCCGAGCGGCAGTTCCATGTCAGCCGCAAGGCCCGGGATCGCTATCAGTTCGATGATCCGCTGTTCGCCCTCAGCGGCAACGTGGTCTTCGCAGACTTCCATGCCTCCAGGGTGTTCGCGCAGCGGATGAACGAGCTGCGCGACCTGGTCGCGTTTCCTGAGCGGGCGGTGAGCGCGGCCCAGATCAACGCGCTGGGCCTCATCGACGAGATTCTCCACCTCCTCATTGCTCACTACCGGGAAACGGTGCGGCCGCGGGTCATGGCGGATGCGCTGGCCTTCCTGGAGGCCCGGGTCGGACGTGAGCGGGTCGACACCGTGCTCGGGACCTTCGTCGACGAGTTCCCCCCGGTCGAGGTGTACCGTCGGCGCGAGTCCGTCGAGGAGTACCTGGCCGGCACCAGCGGGGGTATATCCCACCGCGAGGTGGCTCTCGAGGAGCTCCTGCTGCTGTGGCTCGGCAACCTCAACCCCGCGTTCGCGCCCTACCTGGAGCTCTTCGACGACGCCCGTCTCGAGGCCACGACCAGCTACAGAGACTGCATGGCCGGGCTGGAGGAGTTCTTCGCCTCCGAACCACCGCTGGGGGGCGGGCTCGGGAGCCTGCTGCAGGCGCTGCGCGCTCCAGCCCTTGCCTCGCCGCACTCGCTGGAGGGACAGCTGGACTTCATCCGGAGCCGCTGGGGCGCGATCCTCGGTCCGGCCCTCTACCGGCTCCTGAGCAGCCTCGACTTCCTGGCCGAGGAGCGCAAGATGTTCTTCGGCGTCGGGCCCGGGCCGGCGCGGCCGCCGGATCTGCGCAGCCTCGAGCACGACATCGAGGCGTACAGCTCCGACCGCGAGTGGATGCCGCGGCTGGTGCTGCTGGCCAAGAATGCCTACGTCTGGCTCGAGCAGCTGACCCACAGTTTCGCCCGGCCGGTCACCAGCCTGGCCGAGGTTCCCGATGAGGAGCTCGACCGGCTCGCCCGCTGGGGAATCACCGGGCTGTGGCTGATCGGCGTCTGGGAGCGCAGCCGGGCCTCGGCGCGGATCAAGCGGATGATGGGAGACAGCGACGCGGTCGCCTCCGCCTACTCGGTCGCCGACTACCGAATCGCCGACGACCTCGGCGGCGAGGCCGCGTTCGACAACCTCAGATCGCGCGCCTGGCAGCGCGGCATCCGCATTTCGACCGACATGGTGCCCAACCACGTTGGGATCGACTCGAGATGGGTGATCGAGCACCCGGACTGGTTCATCTCCCTGCCCTACAGCCCGTTCCCCTCGTACGGCTTCACCGGCGCCGACCTGTGTGACGACGAACGGGTTGGGATCTACCTCGAGGACCACTACGCCGCCCGCAGTGATGCCGCCGTCGTGTTCGAGCGGGTGGACAACTGGACCGGCGACGTGCGCTTCATCTACCACGGCAACGACGGCACCTCGATGCCGTGGAACGACACCGCCCAGCTCGACTACCGCAACCCCGAGGTCCGCGAGGCGGTGATCCAGACCATTCTCCATGTCGCCCGGCGCTCGCCGATCATCCGCTTTGACGCCGCCATGACCCTGACCAAGCAGCACTACCAGCGACTCTGGTTTCCGGAGCCGGGAACCGGCGGCGACATTCCGTCGCGAGCCGACTTCGGGATGACCCGCGCGGCATTCGATCAGGTGATGCCGAACGAGTTCTGGCGGGAGGTGGTCGACCGGGTTGCCAGCGAGGCTCCCGACACGCTGCTCCTGGCCGAGGCCTTCTGGCTCCTCGAGGGCTACTTCGTGCGCACCCTTGGGATGCACCGGGTCTACAACAGCGCCTTCATGAACATGCTGCGCGACGAGAATAACGCCGGCTACCGGCGCTTGATCAAGAGCACCTTAGAGTTCGATCCGCAGATCCTCAGGCGCTATGTCAACTTCATGTCCAACCCCGACGAGCGCACAGCGGTCGACCAGTTCGGCAAGGACGACAAGTACTTCGGGGTGGCAACCCTGCTCGTGACCATGCCGGGCCTGCCAATGTTGGGTCACGGCCAGATCGAGGGCTTCACCGAGAAGTACGGGATGGAGTTCCGGCGTCCGCGGTGGCACGAGGAGCCGGACCCGTGGCTGATGGACCGCCACGAACGCCAGATCTTCCCGCTGCTGAGGCGGCGCCACCTGTTCGCGGGGATCGACCGCTTCCGCCTCTATGACCTCGAGCTACCCGGCAGCGGCATCGATGAGAACGTGTTCGCCTACTCGAATGGGGCGGGAGCCGAGCGTTCGCTGGTCATCTACCACAATCGGTACGCAGACACCCGGGGCTGGATCCGGACCGCGGCCGCGACCACCGAGCGGCTGCCCGACGGCTCGAGAAGACTGGTCCGGACAACGCTCTCGGAGGCGCTCGATATCAGTAATGAGGACGGCCGCTACCTCTTCCTGCGCGACGCAACCTGTGGCCTGGAGTACCTGCGCAGCTGCCGTGAGCTCGTCGAGCACGGGCTCTATGTGGAGCTCGAGGCGTACGACCTGCACGTGTTCATCGACCTGGAGGAGGTCGTGGACGATGGCTGGGGGTACCTCGCCCAGCTCACCACCGAGCTCAACGGCCGCGGGGTGCCGAGCATCGAGGAGGCCCGCAAGGAGCTCATTCTGGCGCCGGTCCTCGAGCCGTTCCGCCACCTGGCGGCGGCGGACACCGCGCGCCGCCTGGCGGCGGCCTCCTCCTCCACGGGTACCGAGGAGAGAGCGGGCCTCCTCGCCGAGCTCGAGGCGAGCTTCGCCCGGTTGCTGGCGGCGACCGCGGCCGAGACCGGGTCGACTGCCGACACGGCCCCTCTCGCAGGGCGCTTCCGCGCCGGCCTGGAAGCTGCACTGACCCTGGCGAGCCCCACCCAGCGGTCGAAGTCCGCCGCGCCCACGGCGAGGACGATCCGCACCTCCCTGGGCAGCGACCCCGCCGCCTGGGGAGTCCTCCTCGGATGGCTCGCGAGCTTCGCGCTCGGCGAGCTGAACGGCGCCGAGGAGCCGACCGAGGCCAGATGCAGCCGGCTGGACGAGTGGCTCCTCGGCAAGACTATCGCTGGCTCGATGCGCAACCTCGGGCACGACGACGCGGCGGCCCGGCGAGCCGTGACGACGGTGGGAATCCTGATCCGCACCGTTCCCCTCCTGCTCGCGGCGCTCGCTCATGACGACGCCGCCTACAGCTTCCTCGCCGCCGCCCTACGCGACAGCGAGATGCAGGCGTTCCTCGGAATCAACCGCTTCCAGGGCGTTCTGTGGTTCAACCACGAGTCGTTCCGCGAGCTCCTGCAACGGCTGCAGGCGGCCGGCACGGTCTCGGTCCTGGGAGATGGGAAGCCTCGTACCACACGGCGCCTGCAGCGGCTGCGCGCGGTGCTCGCCGAGCTGCGGCAAGCCGAGAAGGCCTCGGGCTACCAGGTCCAGCGGCTGCTGGAGGCGACGGGCCGGAAACGGCGGAAGAGCTGACGAAGCTCGGCTGCTACCCTGCCGGAGTGCGTTCTGAAGCACATGAACCATCTCGACCCCGTGACGTACTTCACGCGGTCGGCCGATGCCGACTGCTGAATACGATAGGAGCAGGGAGAAACACATGAGCTGCTCATCCAACCGCCAGCGATTGACAGCCGCGGTTGTCGCCATTCTGGCGTCCTCGGTCGCCTTTGCACAGGGATCCGTGCCGGACCCCGAACTTGCTGCCCGGTACTTCCAGGAGGCAAGCGCAGTCAGTACGAGGGACGGCGGCTCGCTGTGGGGCGTGCCGCTGTACGGAGCCATGCTCTTCGTCGATCCGGCGACCCGGTCCGTGGTCGCGAACCAGGCTGACACCGGAGGACAGCTGTCCAAGAAGGGCGAGGTCTTCGTGGGGACCCTCCCCAAGGACATCGGCATCGCGAACACCGACATCGAGTGGAGCGGTGTCCACTGGACGATGGTGATGTGGCCGCTGCCGGAGAACGCCCACGCGCGCAGTGTGTTGATGATGCACGAGTGCTTTCACCGGGTTCAGAAGAGGCTTGGTCTGCGAGCTTCGGACCTGCCGAACAACCACCTTGACACCCTCGAGGGCAGGGTGTGGCTGCAGCTCGAGTGGAGGGCGCTGGCAGCGGCCCTGGTCAGCGAGAATAAGGCCAGGACCCAGGCCGTGCGAGATGCTCTCGTCTTCCGGGCGCACAGGCGCTCACTGTTCCCGGGAGCGGCGGCGGCCGAGAACGCCCTCGAGATCCAGGAGGGCCTGGCCCAGTACACCGGGATCGAGGTCAGCGCCCGATATCGAGCCGAGGCCGTCGTCGATGCCGTCATCGGCCTCGCCGTGGCGCCCCACAAACCCTCCTACGTCCGCTCTTTTGCCTACGGGTCCGGCCCCGCCTACGGTCTGTTGCTGGATGCCTCGCCCATGAGCTGGCGCGACGCGCTCACACCTCAGTCGGATCTCGGTTCGATGCTGCAACAGGCGCTTTCCATCACCATGCCGGCTCACCTGCGTCAGCAAGCCGAGCAGCGAGCCGCCGCCTACGGCGCGGCGGACCTGAGGTCCGATGAGGTCGCACGGGACAAGGCTCGGCAGACGGGAAGCTCGGCCTACCGGGCCCGACTCGTGACCGGTCCGGTCCTGATTCTGCCAGTGAGAAAGATCTCCTACAGTTTCGACCCGAATGGCCTGGTACCGCTCGAGGGAGTCGGGACCGTCTACTCGTGGCTCAACGCAAACGACTCGTGGGGCACCTTGGTGGCAAAGAACGGCGCGCTGATCACCCTGAACGGCTCGAGCATAACGGGCATCCGGATCCCCGCCCCGACCGACCCGTCGGCCAGGCCGCTCAAGGGTGACGGCTGGACGCTCGAGCTGAAGCCCGGCTGGACCGTCGCGCCCGGCAAACGCCAGGGCGACTACGAGCTCACGGCGGCACCCGAGAAGAAGCCCTGATGCCGGTAGCGCTGCAGCCCTCACTCGCAGCTATGAGCTCGGCTCGGCTCTGCTAAGGTATGCCCGCCGCGCTTCACTCCGTGCGGCCCCGGGAGGCCGAATGAGATCCTCGGAAGCCGCCCGTCTAGCGCTTTCGCTGGCCGGGGTCCTGGCCATCACCTTCGCCGTCCTCCTCCTGCCCGGGATCGTGTCCGTCTTCCTGCTTCAAGAGCAACCGCTGTGGGTGAAGGTCCTCGGCCTCGTCAGCTACCTCATTCCCGTGATCGTTCTCATGGCCGCTGGCATCTACCTGCTGCGCTCCTCCGACCGGATAGCCAGGTACCATTTCGCCGGCTCCGGCGAGGGCTCGGCATCGATCGGAATGCGAGACCTCGAGGCACTGGCCTTCTCATGGTTGGGCCTGCTGATCTTCCTGCTCGCGATTCCGGGCCTCGGCAAGCTGGCGTTCGGAGTGTTGTGGATTCGCAGGCACCCGGGAGGGTCTGGCCCGGTGCTCGCCAACCAGCTCGCGAGCTACGCGGGCACCCTCCTGCAGGCGATCGTCGGCGCCTACCTGTTCTTCTACGGTCCGCGCTTCGCCGGTCTCTGGCGCCGCCTCACTCGGCGCAACCTGCCGCCGCCAGTGGTATCGCACTCCTGTTCCCGCTGCGGCCACCCGTTCGACCCGGCGGAGTACGAGGCCGGACGGCACATACCGTGCTGCTCCCGGTGCGGTCAACCGCTTCCCGCAGAGGCATTCGAGAAGGAGTCCGCATGCACGTGACCGAGATGATCCGGAAGTCCCGCGACGGTGGAACGTTCTCGAGGCAGGAGCTGGTCGAGATGCTCTCCATACTCCCGGACTCGCCGGAAGCTTACCTGCTGATGGCGGAAGCCAACCGGATCTCCAAGGAGCTGACAAGCAACGAGGCCGAGGTCCACGCCCAGTTCGCCCTCAACCTCGCACCGTGCGCGTGCAACTGTGCCTTCTGCTCGTTCGCCCAGAAGAACGGGATCTTCGAAAAGGAGACCGAGATCTCGCTCGCAGAGGCAATCGCCTTCGCTACCCAGTTCGAACGTGACGGGGCCAATGCAGTGTTCGTGATGACCACGGCGCAGTACGACTTCGGCAAGTTCCTGGAGATCTCGCAGGAGATTCGCAGGAGCCTGAAACCTGAAACGACCCTGATCGCCAACGTCGGCGACCAACCCGCTGCGAACGCCGCCAGGATTCGGGAGGCGGGTTTTGCCGGCGTGTACCACGCGCTCCGCCTGCGTGAAGGGATCGACACCGGGCTCTCCCCCGAGGCACGCAGGAGGAGCATCCGCACGTTCCAGGAGGCCGGCCTCGTAGTCGGCACCTGTGTCGAGCCTGTGGGCCCGGAGCACACCAACGAGGAGCTCGCGGACCTGATTCTCTTCACGGGATCGATCGAGCCGGCGTACAGCGGCGCCGCGCGCCGGATCGCGATCCCCGGCACCGAGATCGCGGCTCGCGGCATGATCAGTGAGCTGCGGATGGCGCAGATCGTCGCCGTGACACGGATCGGGGTCCCCCGCACGGTCCCGGGCAACTGCACGCACGAGCCGTGCACCCTGGGGGCGCTGGCAGGAGCGAATCTGTTCTGGGCCGAGGTCGGGGCGAACCCCCGCGACACCGAGGAACGCACCGAGGAGGGCCGCGGCGAAACGGTGGCCAGCTGCCGGACCCTGTTTGAGGAGGCCGGCTGGGGCACCTGGAAGCACCCCTCCCGCTACTACGCCAACGGAAGCTGACCCGCTCCCTTCACTTGTGATCTGCCGCGATCGGTCATGAATAGTCCGGCCCCCGGCTATATCCTCCGCTCAGGTTCGCTCCTGTAGAGCACCGCTTCGAGCGTCGATGGGGCTTGATTGTGAACCGCAAAGCCGCCAAGTACGCCAAGAAGATACTCTTCCCCTTCTCTTTGCGTTCGTCGCGCCTTTGCGGTCTAGCCGCTGCTCCAGCGGAAATGCGCGTGCACGGAGACAACCTGACTCGAAGAGATACGCAGGATCCGGCCTGAACGACGGTCACGAGGGAACAATTCGCCATCCGAACCGTACCTCCAACCCTGAGAACAAAGGAGGCACCCCATGACTCGACGAAGGACGGTCCTCTCAGTCCTGATCCTTGCCGTGGTGTTCATCGCCGGAACGGTCGCTCCGGCATGGGCACAGGCACCACCGCTGATCCCGCGCGACGTTCTGTTCGGCAATCCCGTCAAAGCCGCGCCGCGGATCTCTCCGGACGGCGCCAAGCTGGCCTACCTGGCGCCGTCGAAGGACGGCGTGCTCAACGTCTGGGTCCGCACCATCGGCAAGACCGACGACACCCAGGTGACCGACGACACCCACCGCGGCATCCGCATCCACTTCTGGGCGGAGGACGGCAGACACCTGATCTACCTCCAGGACCTCAACGGCGACGAGAACTGGCACGTCTACTCGGTCGACCTCGACACCAAGGTGGTGCGCGATCTCACGCCGTTCCAGGGGATCCGCGCTCAGCAGGCCATGCTCGACAAGCACCATCCGAACGAGATGCTGGTCGGACTCAACCTGCGCGATCGTCGGGTCTTCGACATCTACCGCGTGGACCTCACCACCGGCGCCATCGTCATGGACACCCAGAACCCAGGCGACGTGCTGGGCTGGATCACGGACCCCGACTTTCAGATCCGGGGGGCGTTGGCAATGAACCCCGTGGACGGCAGCCAGGCACTGCGGGTGCGCGACGGCAAGGACGCCCCCTGGCGGGGCATTCTGACGCTGCCGTTCGGCGAGAACGGCGGCCCGGTGGCGTTCGCGGCCGACGGCAAGGCCATGTACGTCGAAAGCTCGCTCGGCAGCGATACGACACGGCTGATCAAGATTGACACCGCAACCGGCAAGGAGCTCGAGCAGTTGGCGGTCAGGCCCAAGGCCGACGTCGGTTTCGAGATGGTCCAGCCCGACAGCCGAACCATCCAGGCGGTCTCGTTCGAGTACACGAAGCCCGAGTGGGATGTTCTCGATCCCTCGATCAAGGCGGACTTCGACGCCCTGGCCAAGGTGCAGCGCGGGTTCTTCGTGGTCACCAGCCGCGACCGCGCCGACCAGACCTGGATCGTCGTCTATGACGTCGATGACGGCTCACCAGCCTACTACGCGTACGACCGCGACACAAAGAAAGCCGAGTTCCTGTTCAAGACCCGTCCCGAGCTGGACAGGTACGAGCTTGCGCGGCGCCAACCGGTGATGATCACGGCGCGTGACGGTGTCGAGATGGTCGGCTACCTGACCCTGCCGGTGGGTGTTCCCGACAAGGGGCTGCCGTTCGTGCTCAACGTTCACGGTGGACCGTGGGCGCGCGATTCGTGGGGATATGACGGTGAGTCGGAGTGGTTCGCCAACCGCGGCTACGCGACGCTGCAGATCAACTTCCGCGGCTCGGCTGGCTTCGGCAAGAAGTTCCTCAACGCCGGCGACCTCGGCTGGGGCGTCGGGGTGATGCAGAACGACCTCACCGATGCCGTCAAGTGGGCGATCGCCAAGGGCATCGCCGACCCCAAGAAGATCTGCATCTACGGCGGGTCGTACGGCGGCTACGCGACTCTTGCCGGCCTCACCTTCACACCGGATCTGTATGCCTGCGGTGTCGACATCGTCGGCCCGTCGAACATCAAGACGCTGTTTGAAGCGATCCCGCCGTACTGGGCCCCGTTCAAGAAGGAGTTCACCCTGCGGGTCGGCGACGTGGAGAACGACGAGGCGCTCAACAAACGGATTTCGCCGCTGTTCCACGCCGACGCCATCAAGGCGCCGCTGATCGTCGCTCAGGGCGCCCACGACCCGCGGGTCAACATCCGCGAGGCAACGCAGATGGTCGACGCCATGCGCGCCAAGGGCCTGCCGGTGACCTTCGTCGTCTACACCGACGAGGGGCATGGCTTCGCACGCCCCGACAACCGCCTCGACTTCTATGGCCGGGTCGACGAGTTCCTCGCCAAGCAGCTCGGCGGACGAGCCGAGCCGTGGACGAAGATCGCGGGGACCACCGCCGAAGTTCGGTAGCTCCGGAGCTCGCAGTCCCACAACAGGGGCGGGCGGCTTCGCCCGCCCCTTTTCTTACTCCGACCCTTCCATCGAGAGCGGCCGTTCCTGGCCCGGCGGTGGCGAGACGGCCTTGATGACGACAACCGTGATGTCGTCGTGCTGGGGCGCCCCCCTGGTGTACCGGCCCACGTCGTCGAGGACCGCATCGAGGATCCCACGCGCCGACAGCCTGTCGGTATCGAGCCGACTCAGCAGCTTCTCGAGGGGCTCGTAGGAGTACGGCTCGCCTGCGGGGTCGAGTGCCTCGGGTACACCGTCGGAGTAAAGGACGACGACGTCGCCTACCAGCATACGGGCGTGGCCGGACTCGTAGCTCAGGTCGGGGTAGATGCCGAGCGGAAAGCGGGGTCCCGGCGAGCTGAGTGAATGCACCGTACCACCCCGCTTGTGGAGCGGCTCGCAGATGCCGGCGTTGACTACCCGCAGCTCGCCGTTCGTCGTGTCCAGGGCGACCAGGCAGACTGCGGCGAACGACCGCTTGCCGAACTTGCGGTAGATCGAGCGGTTGAGGCCGGTCACGATCTCCTCCGGCGAGGAGGCGCGGGTGGCGTAGGACACCATCATGCCGTCGGACATCACCGCCGTCATCGCCGCCGGCATCGCCTTGCCGGCGATGTCACACACGCTGATGCAGAGCACCGCGTTCCGGTCGTTGAGCCAGAACCAGTCGTAGAAGTCACCTCCGACCTCATTGGCCGGGCGGCAGTCCCCCGCAATCTCGTACCCCTCGAGAACGGGGCTGCTGGCCGGCATGATGGCCATCTGGGCATCGTGGGCGGCGCGGAGCTCGGTGGTGAGGCGGACGACCCGGGTGCGGCCGCGGTGAGCCGCCAGCATGAGGCCGGCCAGGGCAGCGAGAGCCGTCAGCCGGAACCACCACGTCGCCCAGAATGGCGGCGTCACGGTGATCTGCAGAGTGGCACCCTCCTGGTTCCAGACACCATCGCTGTTGGATCCTCTCACCCGCAGCACGTAGCGGCCGGTCGGCAGATCGGTGAAGGTCACGAACCGCTGGCTCGCGTCCGCCGAGACCCACGACTCCTGCAGCCCTTCGAGCCGATAGGAGTAACGGTTGCGCTCCGGTGCGACGTAATGCAGGGCCGCGAACTCGAAAGAGACCAGATCATCGCGGTGGGAGAGCGTGACGGCGTCGGTGTAGGCGATGTCCCTCGTCAGCAGCTGCCGGCCGTCCGCTCCGCGGCCGACCCGCACCGATCGGTTGGAGAGCTGGAGGTCCGTGACGACCACTGGCGGCACCTGCAGGTTGCCCCTGATCTCCTCTGGGAGGAATGCGTTGAAGCCGTTGATGCCGCCGAAAAACAGCTCGCCCTTGGCACTCTTGTAGGCCGAGCCACCGTTGAACTCGTTGCTCTGCAGACCGTCGCGGACACTGTAGTTCTGGAACTCGCCGGTCCGGGGGTCGAACCGGGACAGCCCGTTGAGGGTGCTGATCCACAGGTTGCCGTCGTCATCCTCGAGGATCGCGTAGATCGAGTCGTCAACCAGTCCCTCTTCGGTCGTGTAGACCATGAACTTCCCGCTCTCCCGGTCGAGCCGGTTGAGACCGCCGCCGTAGGTGCCGACCCACAGCGTATCGTCGTGGGCCAGGAGGACGGCAAAAACGTAGTCACTGCTCAGGCTGGTCGGATCCTCGGCGTCGGCACGGTAGTGCAGGGAGACACCCGTGCGCGGGTCGAGCCGGTCAAGGCCGCCGCCCTGTGTACCGACCCACAGCGTGCCGTCGGCGTCCTCAGCCACCTGGCGCACGATATCGCTGCTGAGGCTCGTGGGATCGCTCGCATCATGCCGGTGATGGGTGATGCGTCCGCTGCGGGGATCGAGACGGTCGAGCCCCCCACCGTAGGTGCCGATCCAGAGCGCTCCGGAGCGATCCTGCATCACCGACCGCAGCTCGTTCCAGGCCAGAGAGTCCGGGTTACCAGGATCGTGACGGTAGTGTGTGAAGGCGAGCGTGCGCGGATCGAGACGGTCGAGCCCCCCGCCATGGGTTCCGAGCCACAGCATGCCGGCGCGATCGGCGAACACGACCCTGACGGTATTGTGGGACAGGCTGTTCGAATTCGACGGATCGTGGAGGAAGTGGCGGCCGCGTCCGGTCCGTGGGTCGAGACGGTTGAGCCCCCCGCTGTCGGTACCGACCCAGAGGTAGCCATCCCTGTCCTCAGCGAAGGACCACACGATGTTGTGGCTCAGGGATTCGGGGTCACCAGGATCGTGGCGGTAGTGGCGAAACCGCTCGCGACCGATCTCGATCTTGCTCAGTCCCCCCCCGTAGGTGCCGACCCAGAGGACGTGGGAGCGGTCCTCGTACAGCGACCAGACGCGGTCGGCACTGAGGCTGGTCTCGTCGGTGGCGTCGTTCCGGAAGTGGGTAAAGCGACCGCTGACGCGGTCGAGGCGGTCGAGCCCGGTGCCGTCCGTCGCCACCCACAGCCCTCCGGTATGGTCCTCACAGATCGCGAGAACCAGGTCTCCTGCGAGACTGTTGGGGTCACGAGCATCGTGCCGGTGGTGGACGAAGCGCGCGGTCTCCCGGTCCAGCCGGTTCAACCCTCCGCCGTAGGTACCAACCCACAGGTCACCGCGGCGATCCCGGTACAGGCCTGTGACCATGTCGTTGGCGAGGCTGCCGGGATCCCCCGGGTCGTGCCGGTAATGCGTGAACGCGCCCGTCCTCAGGTCGAGCCGGTCCAGTCCGCCACCATAGGTACCGACCCAGAGCCCGTTCTCTCCATCTTCCAGGATCGCTCGAACGTCGTCGTGGCACAGGCTATCGGTCTGCCCCGGAATGTGACGAAAGTGGGTGAAGCTGCCGGTATCCCGGTCGAGCAGGTTGAGCCCTCCGGTCTGGGTCCCGACCCACAGCCGCCCCCGTACGTCCTCGCCAATGCTCAGCGGTGTGCTGCCGGCCAGGCTGCGGGGATCGTGAGGGTCGTGGTGGAAGTGTGTGAACCTGCCGGTAACCGGGTCGAAGCGGTTGAGTCCCCCCTCCATGACTCCGACCCACAGCACGCCGGACCGATCCTGGTACAGCGCCTTAACCTCGTTGTAGCTCAAGCTGTCCGGATCACTAGCGTGGTGTCTATAGGCGGTGAACTCGTAGCCGTCGAACCGGTCGAGACCGCCCTCCGTGGCGAACCACATAAAACCCATGCCGTCCTGGAGGATTCCCTCGACGATGCTCTCCGACAGCCCGTGCTCGATCGACAGGCGTTCGAAGGACACGCGGCCCTCCTGGGCCGACACCACGGCGGCAAAGCCCAGCGCCACAATGACACCTACACGCAGGCTGGAGGCACACACCTGCACGTACGTACACTCGAGGTCCCGGGTTGCACCGTGCTCCGGACACAGCCGACAGTGCTTGACAGTGTCCAGAGCCGGGTCTACGGTCCAGGATGATGAAGCCAGTAGCTGCCCACTCGTCAGCGCCGCAGCCGGACCTTCCGCCGTGGTCATGATGTACGACGAGGCCCGGCAATCGGCGTGCATCGGATGCGTCTGCACTGCGTGCTGCACCTCGTTGCAGCTGCACAAGTTCCGCCCCGCCGATCTGGCCGACCTGGACTACGCTCTCTATCTGCTCAACTTCGCCCACATCGAGTTGGGCGTCTTCCCCTCCGGGGAGTGGCACGTCTACTACCGCGTTCCGTGCCGATTCCTCGAGGTGGACACCCGGATGTGCACGATTCACAATCAGCCCCGGCAGCCCCAGCTGTGCATCCATTACAGCCCCTACGGCTGCTGGTACCGGCGGGTCATGACGGAGGAGGTCAGCTCCGAGTACCTCCGCCTCGACCGTCGCCGGGCCGAGGCTCTGGTGTCACAGGTCGCCTTCGACGACCACCGCCGGATCGCGACCATGCCCGCGTGGGATGGGCTCGTGGGGGCGTTCCAGGACCTCCCGGTACAGCTGCCCGACTGGCGGCCCGAGACCGAGCCGCCGGACGAGGCGACCGGAGAGTGGGAGGCGATGCTGCGCGATCCCCGGAGGGCAATGCAGCAGCAACCGGCCTCCTTCTCTTTCACCGACCTCGCCGACCACTGCTCGTCGTGCACCGCCCTCTGCTGCACCCACCTGATGTTCCCCTACGTCACCCCTCGTACACGAGGCCAGCTCGACTTCGTCCAGTTCGCACTCGGCTACCCCGGCGTCGAGGTCGGCATCTCGGACGAGGGCTGGTCGCTCATCGTCCGCACGCGCTGCCGGCATCTGGACGGCAACCGCTGCGGCGTGTTCGGGCAGCCGGAGCGGCCCCTCAGGTGCCACTACCTGGATGCCAGCCAGTGCGCGGATCGTGTCCGCTTCGGGCAGCCGCGGCCCGCCGGTTTCCTGCGCCTGCGTCTGCCGCAGTTCCCCCTGCTGGCAGAGTGCTTCGCGTTCGACGAGGTTGGCACTGTTACCTCCGTGGCCGATACGGAGGGAATCCGAGCCCACGTCGAACGCCACTGGCGCCGCTTCACTTAGAGGCCCGGCCGAGGACTCCGGTTCGGCTGTGGTCCGCGATACGGGGTCATCTGCGCGTCTTTCACTTGTCGCATGTCTCCAACGTACCTGGAGGTACGCCTGCGACGTGCTCCGGCGCGAGAAGACACACATCAGACACCCGTCGCGCGTACCTCGCTGCGAACGGAGTCCCCGGCCGACCCTCTATAAGACATTCCTGACCCAGAGGGCTACGACAACGTGGCGCTCACGTGACTCCTTGCAAGCCCTCTGGGTCAGGAATCTCTGCTGATCTCGCCGTACTCCTTGAGCTTGCGCTGCAGCGTCCTGAGCCCGATCCCGAGCAGCTGAGCGGCCCGGGCGCGGTGGCCGTCCGTGAACTCGAGGGTACGGAGGATAGCCTCCTTCTCGATCTCGGCCATCGGTTGCGGCTCCCACTCGGCGGACGGCGCCGGCGGTGCGGCTGCCGACCTGTACTCTGCCGGCAGATCCTCGAGCTGGATCTCGTCCCCGTGAGCGAACAGCACCAACGTCTCGATCAGGTTGCGAAGCTCGCGCACGTTGCCCTGCCACGGGTACCGCTTGAGCGCCGCCAGCACCGACGGATGAACGCTGGCGACCGACCTCCCGAGCTCCTCGTTGTAGTGTCTCAGGAAATGCTGGACCAGCAGCGGCAGGTCGTCAACCCGGTGACGGAGCGGCGGTATGGTCAGCGTAACGACCTTGAGACGGTAGTACAAATCCTGGCGAAAACGGCCGCTGCGCACCCACTCCTCGAGGCTGCGGTTGGTGGCCGCGACAAGCCGGAAGTCGACCGGTATCTGGACACTGCCGCCGACGCGGACCACCCTCCTGTCCTCGAGGACGCGCAGCAGCTTGACCTGTAACTCCGGTGACAGCTCGGAGATCTCGTCGAGGAACAGAGTGCCGCCGGAAGCGGTCTCGATCAACCCGATACGCCGCTGATGGGCGCCCGTGAACGCCCCACGCTCGTGACCGAAGAGCTCCGACTCGAGGATCTCGCCGGGGATGGCGCCGCAGTTCACGGCGACGAACGGTCCCTCGGCCCGCGGCGAGTTCTGGTGCAGGGCATTGGCTACCAGCTCCTTGCCGGTTCCCGACTCGCCGACGATCAGCGCCGTCGATGGCGCCGGCGCCACCACCCGCATGCGCTCGTACAGCTCCTCCATGACCCTCGTATGGCCGATGATCTCCTCGAAGCCGTACGACTTCTCCAGACGTTGCCGGAGGCGGCGGTTCTCGTCCGTGAGCAGGCGACGGTCGAGGTGGAGCTCGACCCGCCGCCGCAGCTCTTGCATCTTCACCGGCTTCGTGAGGTAGTCGTCGGCGCCCTCCTGCAGGGCAGCGACCGCCTCCTCCACATCGGCGTAGGCCGTCACCATCAGAAACGGGAGCTTCGGCAGCAGGGCCCGGACGCGCCGTAGCAGCTCGTAACCGTCCATCCCCGGCATCCGCACATCGGAGACCATGACGTCCACCCTGTCGTCCTTCTCGAGCTCCGCCAGCGCCTCCTCGCCCGAGACGAACGGCCGCACGTCGTAGCCGACCCTCTCCAGAGCCCGGCGCATGGCATCGCGCGAGCCCTCGTCGTCGTCCACCAGGTAGATCACCGGCTCCACAGCTCCTCCCCCGATCTATCGCGGATTATCCTCCCGAGTCCCTCCTCGTCAAGGACCTCGACGCCCAGCTCGCGTGCGCGTTCCAGCTTGCTTCCCGCCTCTGCGCCCGCGACCACGTACGACGTCCGCCCGGACACGGACCCGGAGACCGTGGCGCCCAGCTCCTCGAGACGCGCCTGTACCTCACCCCGCGGGCGGGTCAGGGTCCCGGTGAGGACGAAGGTGAGGCCGGCAAGCGGCCGCGAGCTCTCGCCCGGGCCGGGCTCCACGGTATTGACGCCGCGCGAGACGAGGCGGTCCACCAGCCTCCGGTTCTCCTCTTCCGCAAACCAGGCGACGATAGCGCTGGCGATCACCGGGCCGATTCCCGCCACCGTCTCCAGCTCCGCAACATCGGCCGTGGCGACGGCCTCGAGGCTGCCGAACCGTTCCGCCACCAGCCGCGCCGCCCGCTCGCCGACGTGCGGGATGCCGAGCGCGAACAGAAGCCGGTGCAGAGGCCGCGCCGCGGCTTCCCCGAGCTGCCGCCTCAGATTGGCAGCCGAGATCTCGCCCCAGCCCGGCAGCTCGGCCAGTTTGTCGGTGTCGAGCTCCCACAGGGAGGCCGGATCCGAGATCATCTCCTCACCAAGCAGCTGCTCGAGGAGCCTCTCTCCAAGCCCGTCGATCTCCATCCCGCCGCGCGAGACGAAGTGACGCAGCCGCGCCGCCACCACCGCCGGGCATGCCGTGTTCGGGCAGCGCACCGCCACCTCGCCCGCTTCCCGCACCACCGGCGTCCGGCACACAGGACAGAGGATGGGAACCGGAAACGGCTCGGCATCGGCAGGCCGTTCGGCGGCATCGACGCCCACGACCTTCGGAATCACCTCGCCACCCTTGGCCACCCACACCGTGTCGCCGACGCGGACGTCGAGGCGGGCCAGCTCCTCGAAGTTGTGGAGGGTCGCCCGCGCCACGGTCGAGCCGGCGATCGCCACCGGCTCGAGGTTGGCCACCGGCGTCAGGACGCCGGTACGCCCGACCTGCACCGCAATGCCGAGCACCCGCGATCGCTTGCCCTCCGGCGCGTACTTGTACGCCACCGCCCAGCGCACGGCGCGCCCCGTGGCGCCCAGCGCCGCCTGCTCGTCGACCCGGTCCACCTTGAAGACAACGCCGTCGGTCTCGAAATCGAGGTCCCGGCGCCGCACCTGCCACTCGTCGAGGGCTCCCACCACATCCGCGAGAGCCCGGCCCGCCCTCCACTCCGGGTTGACCGGCAGGCCCAGGTCCGCCAGCAGCTCCATCGCCTGGGAGTGCCGCTCGAGCTCGCGCCCCTCACAGCGAGCAATCTGGTAGCACCACACCGACAACCGGCGCTGCGCCGCGAGGCGAGGGTCGAGGAGACGGATCGAGCCGGCGGTCGCGTTGCGGGGGTTGGCGAACTCCGGCGCCTCTTCGGCCCGCCGCTGGCGGTTGAGGGCCTCGAAGACGCTGCGCGCCATGTACACCTCGCCACGAACCTCGAGCAGCCGCGGCGCCGCCGCGAGCAGCAACGGCAGCTGGCGGATGGTGCGGACGTTGGCGGTGACGTCGTCGCCGACCAGGCCGTTGCCACGGGTAACGCCTCGCACCAGGCGACCGTCCTCGTACAGCAGCGAGATCGAGATGCCGTCGATCTTGAGCTCGGCGGTAAGACCGTCCGGCTCGTCCCCGAGCTGTCGGGTCACCCGGTCGTACCAGGCGTCCAGCTCGTCACGGCTGTAGGTATTGTCGAGGGAGAGCATCGGTATTGTGTGGCGGACAGCCTGGAGTTCGGAGAGCGGCTCGCCGCCGACGCGGCGGGTGGGCGAGTCGGCCGTGGCCAACTCCGGCCACTCCTCTTCGAGCTCCCTCAGCTCCGCGAACAGGCGATCGTACTCGAGATCGGAGATCTCCGGCTCGGCCCTGACGTAGTAGAGCTCGTCGTGGCGACGGATCAGGCGCTGCAGCTCCTCTACCCGGCGGCGTACCGGCTCGTCAACCGTCACGACCGCCTCCGGCGGCGCGGGCGGCGTCGCCGCCTTCTGGTCGGCTGCACCGACTGGCTGGCGTCCTCGAGCGTGCCGTTCTTGGCGAGACGATCGAGCGCGTCGGCCCACGCACGGTGCGGCTCTGCAGGCAGGAGCTTCGCCTCGGCGGCGAAGGTGTAGAGCGCCCACGCGGTCGGAAAGTAGTCCTGCCGGGCCAACCGTATCACCTGGCGCGCACGCTCCGGAGCGCGACGCATCTTGCTGATCGTGAACAGCCCCTGCCGGATCTGGTGCACGTTCCGGTTCGACAGGTGCAGGCGCAGCTCCGCGGGGTCGATGAGCTCGGCCAACCCGGCCAGCAGCTGCGGGTTGTCGATGCGCCCGTCCTCCCTCGCCGCGTCGTGCAGCAAGCCGACGTAGTCGGGCAGGAATGACAGACCGAGCAAGACCGCGTCGTCCACCGCCTCACCGGTACTGAACCTCCGGTCGACGCTCACCAGCAGCTGGTTCAGCGCCGGGCCCGCCGCCTCGGCCTCCGGGAACACCAACCGCAGAATGCCGAACCGCTTCCAGGCCGCAGAGATGCCCTGGCTCACCCCAGACCGCAGGGTCTCGAGCAGCTCGTAGGCGAGCCGCGCAGGCGAGGCCGCGAGGATCAGGTCCCGGTTGCGGTGGATCGCATCCTCGGTCCGAGGCTCGAGCTTGAAGCCGAGGCGAACCATGTACTCGAGTGCCCGCAGCATGCGCACCGGGTCTTCCTCGATCCGCTGGTCGGGGTCCCCGATGGTCCGCAGAGTCTCGCCTCTCAGATCCTCCAGGCCGCCGACATGGTCGATGATCGAGAAGTCCGCGATGTTGTAGAAAAGCGCGTTGACGGTGAAGTCGCGACGCCGGGCATCCTCTGCCGGAGTGCCGAACACGTTGTTCTCGTCGACTTGCGGCGCTGCCTCGGTCTCTTCGCCATCCTCGTTCTCCTCACCTTCCTCCCAGCCGTCCGGCACCTCGTCCGGCTCGGGGCTGGCTCGGAAGGTCGCCACCTCGACGGTCTCGCCCGCGAACAGCACGTGCACGAGACGGAAGCGCCGTCCGATGACCCGCGAGTTGCGAAACAGACGGCGGATCTCACGCGGCTGCGCGTTGGTCACCACGTCAAAGTCCTTCGGCCGCCGCCCGAGCAGCAGATCCCGGACGCTGCCGCCCACCAGGTAGGCTACGTAGCCCGCCCGGTGCAGACGGTACAGGACCTTGAGCGCAGCCGACGACACCCCGTTCCGCGACAACGTGTGCTCGGCGCGGGGAATAACCAGGGGCGCGCTGTAGTGTGAAGGGGCCGTGCTCACCTTCCGGACTGCCTCCGATATCGCTCGTGTGGATCTCTCGAGCCGGTTGCGGCCGCGAATCGTCCGGCTGTCGCCGGCGCTCTGGGCCCCGGCCGCTGACGAACTCTGGTACTGCCGAGCGCCGGCACCGGGCTCACGCGCCACAATCGAGCACGATCTTACCAAACTGGCGGGCCGCCTCCATGCGCTCGTAGCCCTGGCGCCCGTCGCCGAGAGGCAGCACCGAGTCGACAACCGGCCGTAAGCGGCACTCCCGCACCGCCGCCACCATCCGCCGCCAGTCCTCTCGAGATCCCATCGTGGAGCCGATGATGCTGAGCTGGTTCCAGAAGATGAGACGCACCTCCTCCGCCGGGTCCGGGCCCGAGGTGGCGCCACAGGTCACGATCCTCCCGCCCTTGGCCGCCGACTTCAGCGACTGCATCCATGTGGCACGGCCGACCGAGTCGACGACCACGTCGACGCCGCGCTTGCCGGTCAGCTTGCGGACCTGCCGGGCAACCTCGTCGTCCGACGGAACGGCCTCGTCGGCACCGAGTTCGAGCGCGCGCTCGAGCTTGTCGGCGGAGCGGGAGGTCACGATGACGTGCGCACCGGCCATCTTCGCGAGCTGCAGGCAGGCCAGCGACACGCCGCCGCCAATGCCATGGATGAGGACGCTCTCGCCGGGGCAGAGGGCGCCGCGGTTGAGCAGCATCCGCCACGCGGTGAGGTAGGTCAGGGGCAGCGCGGCCGCCTCCTCCCACCCGAGGTGCTCGGGACGCGCCGCTAGCGACGCCGCCGGCACCACGACCGTTTCGGCGAATGTGCCGTCGGCGTGCTCGCCGAGGATCCCGTAGCGTACACAGAGCGACTGCTCGCCCTTCAGGCACTGCTCACAGGCGCCGCACGATAGGCCCGGGTCGAAGATGACCTCGTCGCCGACCTTCATGCCGTCGGCACCGGTGCCGACGGCCTCCACCGTGCCGGCGCCGTCGGCGCCGCCAATGTGCGGCAGCGCCACCGGAATGCCGGGCATCCCGCCGAGCACGAACAGGTCGAGGTGGTTGAGCGCCGCCGCCCGCAGGCGGACGCGGACCTCTCCCGCCCCCGGCTCCGGTCGCGGCCGGTCGCCGAGCCGCAGCCGATCGGTAGCGCCATGCTCCTCGAAGTACAGGGCCTTCATCGTCGCCATGCATTGCCTCCAAGGCAAAAAGCACCCCGCAGAAGCGGGGTGCGTCGTTCACAAGCTCGCTTGCAACGTCGACGTCAGTTCAGGTTGTCTACCACGAAGGTCCGCTGGCCGACGTAGGTCTTGCTGCCGAACGAGTCCTGCGCGCGGATGACAAGCCTGTGCTCCCCATCCGTGAGCGTTGTGGTATCGAGGTCGAAGTGGTATCCGGCGTACCCGCATACCGTGGGCGGGTACCAGGGGAACGTCGTGCATACCTCGGGCGACGCGAGGCCGAAGTTGGCGTAGCCGACGATGTCACCGTCGATCATCACCTCGAGCTTGAGGATGCGGTCGGGATCGATCGCCCAGCCGGTGACCGGCGTGACACCGGCGACACGCTCCATGTTGGCCGGCGTGTAGATGTCGCCCGTGGACGGGCGGTCAGGATCATCGTTGCAGTCGATGATCACCGGGATGGTACCGATCGTCCCCGTGTTGCCCGCCACGTCTCCCGCCACCACAGAGAGGTAGTGCAGACCCTGGTGAACGCCACGGTCGAGTACCAGCGACGAGGGGTTGATGGCGAAGTCGAAGCCACAGTCCTTGGCGTTCGGCACATCTGGGAAGAGCTTCCACACGTCGGGCCGCTCGATCCCATAGTAGTTGACGTCCCGCAGGAAGAGCTGGAAGTAGAACTCGTCCGTCCAGGTGTTCTTCAGCTCTACGCCGTCCAGCATCAGCTTCACCCAGGCCACGCCGCCCGGATCGGTGCTGGAGCCAACGTCCAAGGCCCAGCCCCAGATCAGCTCCCACTGATCGGGATCGGTGAAGTTCGGGCCGGACCAGCCGCCCGGGTTGTCGCAGCCGGTCGCGAACAGGTAGTGGTTGGCGATCGGCCAGTCGATGCGCCCGAACGGGGCCAGGTTGCGACCGTTATTCATGATCTGGACGAAACGCCGGCCGATGACCCGCGTGGCGCCCTCGTCATCGCGCAGCCGGACCGACAGGACGTGCGCCCCGTTGGTGAACGTCGAGGTGTTCAGCATGCGGATGAAGCCGGCGTTTGCGCTGCCCGGTATGGATGGGAAGCGGTGATTGATGTCGGGACGAGGGACACCGGAGTTCGCCTGTCCGATGACCTGGCCGTCCACCATCACCTCGATGTCCACCACGGCGCTGTTGTCGAGCGCCCATCCTGTGACGGGGAACACACCATTCATGGGTTGATTCGGCCCGGGCATCTCCAACTCACCGAAAGGCGCCTGATTGAGGGTCTTGTCGACGACCACGGTCCGCGTTCCGAAGTCCTCGACGGAGGCATCGCTGAAGGTAATCCGCACGAAAATCGTGTGCGCGCCGTTGGTGAGGGTCTCGGCGTTAAAGGAGGTGCTAAACCCGGGGCGGGCGTTCACTGTTCCCGCATACCAGGGGTACGCCTGGAGGACGTCGTATCGCGGCTGGTTGAGGTCCGCACTGGCGACAAAAACGCCGTCCACGAACAGGTCGATATTGCTCACGCCGCGATCATCTATGATCCATCCAGACACCTCGACAACCCCAGCCACAGTTGCATTTTCAGGGGGCGTGTCGAGGTGGAAGACGGGTCCCTCAGCGAGGGCCGCATGGGCCAAGGCGGTAGCCCTCGCCGTGGTCCCCGACGGCGCGACATGGGTCGTCGCGGAGAAGACCGTCGCCGGGATCGCGAGAGCCGCAGTGAGAAGCGCAACACCGATGGCCGGATGACGCATTTTCATACCTCCGTGGACCGCGAATAAATGCACTGGGACACCTCTCTTCGCCATCTTATACCACAGGCGACAAGCCGGTCAAACCAAAACGAGTCCGAAACCGTTGTTTTTCAATCGTCAAGAGACACCGTCCTCGGCCCCGGCCAGGGCCTCCAAGTGGGCGCGAACGGACCCTGCGGTGGCCTCCGGATGGTAGCCGCCCTCGAAAACGGAGAGGATTCGGCCCTCGGACCAGGTTTCGGCCGCCTGCACAATCGCCCGAGTCATGCGCCGGTAGCCCTCCTCGGTGACCCGCATCCCTCCCACTGGATCCCGCTCGTGACCGTCGAAACCGGCGGAGAGCAGAATCACGGCCGGACGCATGCGGCCTCCCAGCTCCTCGAGCGCAGCCTCGAACGCCGACGCGTAGATGGCGTCGCCGGCGCCGACGGCCAGGGGCACGTTGCGGGTCATACCCCGCCCCTTGCCCTCGCCAATCTCATCACCCGCCCCACTGCCGGGAAAGAACGGGTAGCGGTGAACCGACAGGTAACCAACATCCCCCCGATCGTAGAACATGTGCTGGGTACCATTGCCGTGATGCACGTCATAGTCGGCAATGAGGACCGGCACACGCCACGCCCGTGCGATCACCTCGGCGGCGAGGGCGATGTTATTAAGAAAGCAGAACCCCTTGGCACGATCGGGTTCGGCGTGATGTCCAGGGGGTCGAACGGCGATGAAGGCACGGGTGAGGCGTCCATTGACGAGGTCGAGGGCCGCCTGCACGGCGACGCCGGCGGCCGCCACCGCGGCCCGGTACGAGCCCGAGGAGACCGGATTGTCGACTGAGTCGACATGTGTCGGCGCCGCCGCAGCCGCCGACCGCAGGCGCTCGATCAGCCCGGCGTCGTGGAGCCACCGAATGACACCGAGCGTGTCCTCCTCGGAGGGCAGCGCAGCCTCGCGCTCCACCTCCCACGGCCCGCCGGGCTCCTCCAGCGAGGCCAGCACTGCACGCAGCCGCCCCGGCGCCTCGGGGTGGCCGAGAACCGGTACATGTTCGAGACAGCTCGGGTGCGATCTCACGACGACTGCATGGGTTGCCTTCACGGGGGCATCATACTACCCTGCCGGAATGACGAAGCGAACGCTGCGAGTGGCCGTCTCGCTCTTGCTGATGGCGGCGCTGCTGGCGCTCTTCCTGTGGAACGTCGACTTCGGCAAGGTCGCCAAGGTGCTCGAGGACTCCCACCCGCTGTGGCTTCTTCTGGCGACCGCCCTGGCGCTGCTGAGCTACTGGTTGCGCGCCGTCCGTTGGGCGTTCATCCTGCGCCCGGTCGGCAAGGTCCGACACTCCTCGGTGGTGCTCACAACCGCGGTCGGGTACGCGGCCATGACCCTGCTGCCGGCGCGGATGGGCGACGTCGTACGCCCTCTGCTGCTCGCCCGCAGGGACCACCTCCCGGTCTCGGCGACCCTGGCTTCAGTTCTCACCGAAAGACTGTTCGACCTGTGGACGGTGGTCCTGTTCTTCCTACTGTTCGTCCTCAACCCGCCAGCCATGAACCTGGGGGAGAAGGCGCGCGGCTACCTCGATACGTTGACCACCACCGGCTACGTGGTGGCCGCGGCGCTGATTCTCGGCTCGCTCGTCCTGCTCGGGCTGTTCCGGTACCAGGAGCGCTTCGTGGCGTTGCTGGCCTGGCCCATCGTTCGCCTTGTCCCGCGCTGGCAAGGGCCGGTGACCCGGTTCTTCCATCATTTCCTCAACGGCCTGCGAGTGCTGCAACGCCCCCGGGACCTGCTGATCACCGTGGGGGCCTCGCTGCTCCTTTGGTGGGTCATCTACTGGCAGGTGTGGGCGACCCTGATCGCCTTCGACGTCCACCTGCCGCTGCGGGCCGCCTACCTGATCGTCACGCTCGCCGTGATCGGTCTCGCGATCCCCACCCCGGGCGGCGTTGGCGGCTTTCACAAGGCGACCCAGATCGGGCTGACCCTGTTTTTCGGCATCGAGCTCAACGAGGCGACGGGCATCGCCATCGCCTACCACGCGATCTGCTTCCTGCCGATCACCGTCATCGGTCTCGCCTGCCTACCCCTGCTCGGCCTGTCTCTGCGCGAGACGACCCACCTCGCCGACCAGGGTCTGTCGGCGGAGGAGTGAGCGATGCGGTGCCCGTACTGCGGCTCCGAGGACAGCCGGGTGGTCGACTCGCGCGAGGCCAGGGACGGAGCGGAAACCCGGCGGCGGCGAGAATGCGCGGGGTGCAGCCGACGGTTTACCACCTATGAGCGGGTCGAGGAGGTCCCACCCTCGGTCGTCAAGCGCGACGGCAGGCGGGAGATCTTCGATCGCGACAAGCTCCTGGGTGGGCTCGTCAAGGCGTGCGAGAAAAGGCCGGTACCACGACGCGAGCTGCAGCGCATCGCCGACCTGGTGGAGGCCGAGCTCGCCTCCCGCGAGGAACGGGAGATGTCCACGGAGGAGATCGGCAACCTGGTGATCGAGACACTGCGCGATCTGGACCAGGTCGCGTACGTCCGCTTCGCGAGCGTGTATCGGCGCTTCGAGGACGTCAATCAGTTCATGGAGGAGCTGCGGCGGCTGCTTCTCAACCGGGAGGACACAACGTGACACGGCGCTTCGGCCCGTACGGCAAGATCCAGATCCTCAAGGCGGAGGTCAACCGGCTCGTCGACCTCCTGCTCGAGGGCCCGGCGACGAACGGCCCGGGCTGGCTGCCACCGGTCGATATCATCGACTGTCCGGACACGCTCACGGTGGCCATCGAGGTGCCCGGGCTCAACGCCAACGACCTGGTGGTGGAGCTGATGTCCGGCGTGCTCGTCGTCCGCGGCACCAAGCGGCGCCTGCCGAGCGAGCCGCCGGCGCGCCGCTTCCACCTCATGGAGCGTTTCATTGGCTCCTTCCAGGTGGTCGTCGATCTCCCCCACCCGATCGACCCCGGGCAGGGGAAGGCGACACTGAGGCACGGCGTTCTCAACATCGTCTTCCCCCGCCTGGAAGACCGCCGCCAGAAACCGTTCAAGATCCCAGTGACCGAGGAGACAGAGCCCCATGACTGATACCCCCCCCGCCGTCCAGACGGAGAACGAGGAAGAGGTCATCCACATCCCCGACATCCTGCCAGTGATGGCGGTCAAGGACGTGGTTCTCTTCCCCTACGTGATTGTTCCGCTGTCGGTGGGCCGCGAGAAGTCGATCCAGGCCGTGGACCAGGCGCTGGCGGAGAATCGCCTTATCCTGCTCGTGACACAGCGGGACGCCACTGTCGACGATCCCTCGGCGCAGGACCTGTACGAGGTCGGGTGCGTGGCCGTGATCATGCGCATGCTGAAGCTGCCGGACGGCAACATCCGGATCCTGGTCCAGGGCCTATCGCGCGCGCACGTCGAGTACCTGACGCAAACGGAGCCGTTCCTGCAGGCCCGCCTGACCAAGCTCGAGGAGCCCACTCTCCCCGAGGGCGACCTCCAGGTCGAGGCGTTCGTGCGCTCGGTGAAACAGGGTCTGGAAAAGGTGACCAACCTCGGCAAGCAGATCTCCCCCGAGGTCATGTTGATCGCCTCCAACCTCGACGAACCCCTCCGCCTGGCCGATCTGGCCGCCTCCAACCTATCGCTCAAGGTGCCGGACGCCCAGAACGTGCTCGAGAGCCTGGAGGCGATGACGCGGCTGAAGATGGTCAACGACCTCCTGGCCCGCGAGATCTCGCTGCTCGAGATGCAGCAGGAGATCTCGTCGCAGGTGCGTGGGGAGATGGACAAGAGCCAGCGCGAGTACTTCCTGCGCCAGCAGATGAAGGCGATCCAGAAGGAGCTCGGCGACGGCGAGGACCTCGAGCAGGAGATCGAGGAGTACCGGAGCAAAGCCGAGGAGGCCGGCCTCTCGACCGAGGCGCAGGAGGAGCTGGAGAAGCAGATCAAGAGGCTGTCGTCGATGCACCCCGAAGCCGCAGAGGCATCGGTGATCCGCACCTGGCTGGACTGGATCACCTCGCTGCCATGGTCGAAAGGCACCGAGGACAACCTCGACATCGTGCGCGCACGCGAGATCCTCGACGAGGACCACTACGACCTGGAGAAGATCAAGGATCGGATCATCGAGTTCCTGGCCGTTCGCAAGCTGCGGCCCGACAGCAAGGGGCCGATTCTGTGCTTCGTCGGCCCGCCCGGTGTCGGCAAGACCTCCCTCGGGCGCTCCATCGCGCGCGCGCTCGGACGCAAGTTCATCCGCATCTCCCTCGGCGGCGTTCGCGACGAGGCGGAGATCCGAGGCCACCGGCGCACCTACGTCGGCGCGCTGCCCGGCCGCATCATCCAGGGCATCCATCAGGGCGGCACCGCGAACCCGGTGTTCATGCTCGACGAGGTCGACAAGATCGGCGCCGACTTCCGTGGTGATCCATCTTCTGCTTTGCTCGAGGTCCTCGATCCAGAGCAGAACAGCACCTTCCGCGACCACTACCTCGGCGTCGCGTATGACCTGTCGAAGGTCCTCTTCATCGCCACCGGCAACGTCACCGACACCATTCAGCCCGCCTTTCTGGACCGCATGGAGGTTATTCGTCTCTCCGGCTACACGGAGGAGGAGAAGCTCGAGATCGCCCGCCGCCACCTGATCCCCAAGCAGGTGCAGGAGAATGGGCTCACCGACGACCTCGTCGAGCTCACGACGCCGGCGCTGCGGCTGCTGGTGGACGGCTACACCCGCGAGGCAGGCCTGCGCAACCTCGAGCGCCAGATCGGCGCCGTGTTCCGCAAGGTGGCGGTCGAGGTTGCCAAGGGACGGAGCCAGCGCCGCCGGGTCACTCCGCCGACGGTGGAGCGCTTTCTCGGGCCGCGCGTGTTCTTGCCCGAGAGCCAGCTCAAGGAGGATCGCGTCGGCGTCGTCACCGGCCTTGCCTACACCCCCTACGGCGGCGACGTCCTGTTCGTCGAAGCCCTCGCCCTCCCCGGCAAGGGCAAGCTGACCCTGACCGGCTCGCTGGGAGACGTCATGAAGGAGTCGGCGGAAGCCGCGCTGTCGTACGCCAAGGCGAGCGCCCGCGGCCTCGGCATTGGCAGAACGTGGTTCGACAACCACCACATCCACATCCACGTCCCGGCCGGCGCAATCCCGAAGGACGGCCCGTCGGCAGGCGTCACCATTCTCGCCGGCATCGTGTCGGCAGCGTCCGGCCGCGCCGT
This sequence comes from uncultured Thermoanaerobaculia bacterium, assembly GCA_964552395.1. GTDB lineage: Bacteria > Acidobacteriota > Thermoanaerobaculia > Thermoanaerobaculales > Sulfomarinibacteraceae > JAJDNH01. Next base: position 30,146 of record CAZKGM010000041.1, read on the forward strand.
GCGCCACGATCTCGCCATGACCGGCGAGATCACGCTCCGCGGCGACGTGCTGCCGGTCGGCGGCATCAAGGAGAAGGTGCTGGCGGCCCTGCGCGCCGGCGTCCGTGACATCGTGCTGCCGGCCGACAACGAGCGCGACCTCGCCGACCTGCCGCCGCGCGCCCGCCGCAAGGCACGGTTCAAGTTCGTGCGCGACGCGAGCGAGGTGCTCGAGCAGGCGCTGATCCCGAAGGAGACCCGCTCAGCTGGTAATCAAGTGATTAAGTGATTGAGTGATTAAGTAATTAAGGTCCCACGCCCGCCCGGGGACGGAAGACGGGAGACGGGAATCGATCCCCCCAACCGCCCAAGAGAGGGAGGGGTGAAGGGTAAGGAGCAAGGGGACCCCCGCCCACCCGCAGAACGCGGACGCAGCGCGCTTCAGAGAATGTCTCGGTTGGCGGAACGTGCCATGCTTCGAGGTTTCCTGGAGCGCCTTCTCCCGGCCGGCACGTTGGCGGGAAACCTCGAGCTTGGCAATTCGCGGGAAGCGCGTCGGCCCGTGTGGCCTCAGCTGCGAGGGAGGCGCCTCGTTGCCTGCCCGGAGCGGGCCTTGAGGGCAGTGAACCGTTGGAGATCTTCGCCCGCTTCGGGCAGGCGACGACGGGCGTCTGCAGAGCAGGCGTCCGGGCGCCGGAGCCCCAAAGCAAGCCGGGCTCGCACGGCCCTTGGCGACGACGGTATTGGCCCCACGATTGTGGGAGGCGGCTCGAGGAGCCTCCGGCGGTCGCTACGAGTGCGGCGATCCCGTCTCGTGGCCGTGCGACCGCCGGAGCTGCGAGACGGGCGTTCGTCTCGCGAACGTCCGGCCGTCGGTGCTGCGGAGAACCTCACCGTCGTCGGCAGGCTCGGGTGAGCGGGTGGGACATTCCCCGTTTCCCGTCTTCCCGGGTGTGTGGGCGGTACTTCCTCACCTCCTCACCTGCTCACCTCCCCGGTGGGTTGGTGGACTTAATTACCTCATGACTTAATCACTTAATCACTGGGTGGGCGGGCGGGTGCTCCCCAACCGCCGGAAGTACTCGATCGTCTTGCCGAGGCCGTCGGCGAGCGCGACTTCCGGCGCCCAGCCCAGCTCGCGGCGCGCCAGCGAGATGTCCGGCTGCCGCACCTTCGGGTCGTCGACCGGAAGCTCGCGGAACTCGACCTTCGACGCCGAGCCGATGGCGCGGATGATCTCGCGCGCGAACTCGAGCACCGTCATCTCGGCCGGGTTGCCGATGTTCATGGGCTCCGCGTAGCTACTGTTCGCCAGCCGCCAGATCCCCTCGACGAGGTCGTCGACGTAGCAGAAGGAGCGGGTCTGCGAGCCGTCGCCGAACACGGTCAGCGCCTCGCCGACCAGCGCCTGGCTGATGAAGGTCGGCACCACGCGACCGTCCCCGGCGCGCATCCGCGGGCCGTAGGTGTTGAAGATGCGCACGATACGCGTGTCGACGCCGTGGTGCCGGCGGTACGCCATGGTCAGCGCCTCGGCGAAGCGCTTGGCCTCGTCGTACACCCCTCGCGGCCCCACCGGGTTGACGTTGCCCCAGTACTCCTCGCGCTGCGGGTGGACCAGCGGGTCGCCGTAGACCTCGGAGGTCGAGGCGAGCAGGAATCGGCAGCCCTTCGACTTGGCGAGCCCCAGCGCCTTGTGGGTCCCGAGCGATCCTACCTTCAGCGTCTGGATCGGCAGCTGCAGGTAGTCGATCGGCGACGCCGGCGAGGCGAAGTGGAGGATGATGTCCAGCCGGCCGGGGACGTGGATGAAGTTGGTCACGTCGTGCTTGACGAACACGAACCCCTCGCGCCCGAACAGCTGCTCGATGTTGGCGAGCGAGCCGGTGATGAGGTTGTCCATGCAGACCACCTCGTACCCCTCGGCGAGCAGCCGCTCACACAGATGCGATCCAAGGAAGCCCGCCCCACCCGTCACCAACGCCCGCGGTCGATTGCCCATCGTGACCTCCAGCCGCGACCTTAGCGCAGCCGCGCCCCGCCCGCCAGCGTTTCAGACCGGGACGACCGTCCCAAACCGGGACGTCTCACGCGCTCTCGGACCGGCCCGGAGGGGGCCGAAACGTGGTATAGTCCTTGCCAACATTACCGCCGGACAGCTCGAGATACGAGTGATCCGGACATGTCTTTTGGATGGAAGGCCTTGAGGAAATGAGGGAGGGGACGCGGTGTTGCACGGCGACGCCGCCCGGCCGGAGTTACGGCACGGGCAAGGCGTTGCCGTTGTGGTTTTCGGGCCGTTGCGGCTC
>CAZKGM010000042.1:0-29286 GCA_964552395.1 uncultured Thermoanaerobaculia bacterium
CGCCGCCCCAAGGGCGGCCTTGCGCGCGCCTCGTCCTGTTGCTCTCATGGTTTTCACTCCTTCCGTGGTCATAACTGCTACCGAAAGATCGCTGCGAACGCTCCCCTTGAGCGCCAGAGCAGCGTCTCGGTTGCAGGTCGATTGACCTAACAAGGTTCGTTGTATCACCCTTTCCACACGTCAGCCCGGAAAGGCGCTCCGGTGTGACCATCGTATGACCCGAAAAACAAAGACCACCCCGGAGGGTGGTCTAACTCATTAAAAGAAATGGTGCGCCCGGCGCGATTCGAACGCGCGACCTTCAGATCCGGAGTCTGACGCTCTATCCATCTGAGCCACGGGCGCATGTTGGGGTGGGCGATGGGACTCGAACCCACGGCCACAGGAGCCACAATCCTGTGCTCTACCAGCTGAGCTACGCCCACCGTATTGCCAGAGATGGTCCGCCTGAGAGGACTCGAACCTCTGACCCACGGATTAGAAGTCCGTTGCTCTATCCCGCTGAGCTACAGGCGGGTGGTTCGTGTCCGGCCTCGGGATGGTCGGGGCGAGAGGATTTGAACCTCCGACCCCCTGCGCCCAAGGCAGGTGCGCTACCAGGCTGCGCTACACCCCGATCTCAGGTTCCCACAGACCGTTTGCAAAGAGCCGCCGCCATTTGGCGAAGGATGAGTATACGGAGCGTTTCGACGAGGTGTCAAGAAAGCGGAGTGCCGTGGCCCCCCTGCTCACGGCAGAGTTACATCGAGGTCTCCCAGCGTCTCCTGCAACGCCAGCCGCTGCGCCGTCATCACCTGCTGTGCGCCAAGCCAGCCCGCAGCCACCATGCGTGCCAGCTGCTCCTGTGAAAACGGAGCCCCCTCAGCGGTCCCCTGCGCCTCGACCAGGTCGCCGTCGCCGGTGAACACGAGGCTCAGGTCCACGTCGCACTCGAAGTCCTCGCCGTAGTCGAGATCCACCCAGATCTCACCGCCGGTCAAACCGAGCGAGATCCCCGCAATCTGCCGCACCAGGGGCCACTCGGCCAACATCCCCTGCTCCCGCATCCGTCCAAGGGCGATGCCCAGCGCCACCCAGGCGCCGGAGATCGAGGCCGTCCGCGTCGAGCCGTCCGCCTGCAGCACGTCACAGTCGACCTGCAGCGTCCGCTCACCGAGGAGATCTCGACGCACCGCGGCGCGCAGCGCACGGCCGATCAGACGCTGGATCTCCTGGCTGCGGCCGGAAGGTCGCCCTCGGGTGACCTCGCGCTCGCAGCGGTCCTCGGTGGCACGCGGCAACATGGCGTACTCGGCCGTGACCCAGCCCTCGCCGGTGCCACGCAGGAACGGCGCGGTGCGGTCCATCAGTGAAACGTTGCAGAGCACGACGGTGTCGCCGGCTCGATACAGCACGCTTCCTTCCGGATAGCGGATGAAGCCGGTCTCGATGACCACGGGGCGGATCGCTTCCGCCGCCCTTCCGTCCGGTCGCATTGGTCCTCCTCACTTCCCAGATCGGCCCGCGGGTACGGGCCCGTCAGTATAGCGTGGACGGACTTAACCACGGATTTCACGGATTTCACGGATTTTCTAAGAGGGCGGCAGAAGCTCCTGTCGGGCACGGGGTGGCCTGAGCCGTCCGACATGAGGCTGGTGGCACCGGGCACCGCAAACAGCCGTCTGTCTTCCCCTTCTAATCTGTGTCATCCGTGTAATCCGTGGTTTCTCTTTCATGCAACCCGTGGCTAAGTCCGTCCTCCGGGGCGGGTATCGCGGACGTCCACCAGCTCGAGGTGCTCGGGGACATCTCCGAGGATCGCCCGGGCCACACGCAGGAAGTTCTCGGACGCGTCGGTGAGGTGGATGAAGACCTCTCCCCCGCCCGGTGCGGTGTCCAGGCGCCCAACGTGGTCGCCGGCCACGGCCTCCGCAACCGAGGAGGCCGAGTCGATCAGACGAACCTGTGCTCCCACCACCCGCTCAAGGGAAGGACGGAGAAGGGGGTAGTGGGTGCAGCCGAGGATCAACGCCTCGGCGCCCCAGTCCAGCAACGGGCCGAGGTAGTGGCGGGCCACCTGGTCGGTGACGGGGTGATCCCCCCAACCCTCCTCCGCCAGCGGAACGAAGAGCGGGCAGGCGGCGGCCCTGATTTCTACCCCACCGTCGAGGCGCGCGAGCGCTCGCTGGTAGGACTCGGAGCGGATGGTTCCCTCGGTGCCGACAACCGCGACCCGCCGCACGCCGAGACCGAGGGCGGTGCGCACCCCCGGCTCGACCACGCCGATCACCGGTACGGGTGAAGCCGACGTGACCTCGTCGAGGGCGTAGGAGGTGGCCGTGTTGCACGCGACAACCAGCAGCTTGACCCCGTGCTCGATCAGGTACCCGGCGGCGTTGAGAGCATAGTGCCGGACCGTGGCAGCAGACTTGGTGCCATAGGGCAGGCGGGCGGTGTCGCCGAGGTAAAGGAAGGACTCCGCGGGCAGGCGCCGGCGCAGTGCGCGCAGAACGGTCAGCCCCCCCACCCCGGAGTCAAAGATGCCGATCGGCTCGTGGGCCCCGATCCGCTCCCTCATGAGGCCGCAATCAGTCCCTTGTTCAGCCCGAGGGGAGCGGACAGGTCGAGGTGACCGGTCAGCGTCGGCACCTCGTGGCCGCCGAACAGGATCTGCACTCCGACCAGGTCGGGACAGTTGAGGAGGATGGAGTCGACGATCCCGTAAGCCAGGACGAGCTCGGTGTTGCTGCCCTCGAGGCGATGGTCCGGCGGGCTCAGGTCGACAAAAGCATGGCCGTCGGCATCGATGAAGACGTCCAGGAGCTGGGCCTCGTACGGCACCACGGGGAGCAGCGGTCCGGTTGGACCGGCGAGAATCTCGTGCACCACTGCCCGCACCCGCTCGTCCGTCTCGGCCGGCAGCGACACCATGTGCAGCTCGGGATGTAGCAGCCCGTCGCGGCCCAAGAAGAGCAGCATCACCTTCTGCTCGGGCGCCGGGGTCGGCGTCGGCAGCACACCGGGCGCCACCGCCTCGCCGCCGCCTCCGCCACCTGAGCGCAGAACCAGATACAAGATCACGACAAGTGAAGCCAGCGCCACCGCGATGAGGCCGACCCGGCGGTTCATGGGGCCGACCGCAGGAAGCCCTCGATACCGCTGGCGATCGCCGCAGCCAGCCGCTGTTGGTAGCCGCTGTCGGCCAGCTGCTTGGCCTCGCGCGCATTGGACAGGAAACCCACCTCCACGAGCACCGCCGGCATCGTCGCACCCTTCAGCACCACGAACGGGGCCTGCTTGACGCCCCGGTCGGGAAGGTTGAGGAGTGTGTTGAGCTGCTGCTGGACATCGAGTGCCAGGCGTGCGCTCTCGTTGAGAATCTCGGCCTGCGCCATGTCCCAGAGGATGAGATCGAGCTTGGAGTCGCCGTTGCTGTCGGCGCCGTGAGCGGCGTTCTCGAGCCGCGCCGCCGCCGCGGCATCCTCGTCGCTCGCCTTGTCGAGGCTCATGTAGTAGGTCTCGGCGCCTCGCGCCGAGGTCGCCCGCGACGCATTGGCGTGCAGAGAGACAAACACCGTCGCATCGAGACGGTTGGCGAGCGCGGTGCGATCCGTCAGGGCCCTGGTTTGGTCGCCGTCACGGGTCAACCGCACGGCATAGCCGCGCGCCAAGAGGTCCTTGGCCAGACGCTCGGCTACCGCCAGCGTGAGGTCCTTTTCCGCCATCCCGACCGCTGACTCGGCACCGGTATCCTCGCCTCCGTGACCCGGGTCGATGACGACCAAGGGCATCGCCCGCCGCCGTTGGGGGAGCAGGGGCGCCGGGGTGGGCGTGGGCGGCCGCTTGCCGACCTCCAGAATGATCCGTGAAGGTGCTTCGAGTCCGTGCCACGACAGAACGGCGACACCGTCCGTAAGGCTGATGTCCAGGTCCTGTTTGCGGGCCGTCACCGCCCGCACTCTTCGCGACCGCAGAGGGAAGGTCGTGTCCAGCTGTGGCGTGGCGTCCGCGAAGTGAACCACGGCGGTGCCCGGAGAGTCCTCTCGGACCTCCGCCTTCGCCACTCGTGAGAGGGTGATGACCAGGGTCGTGGTAGCGCCAAAGTCGGCCGCCGCCGCCCGCACGCCGACCACATCCGGGAACCTGGCACCCTCGACAATCCGGTAACCTTCGGACTCATTCTCCAGGTGGAAGCCGAGCGGACTCAGCAGCACTCGTTCGAGGAACTCCACCGACACCGCCACGCCGCCAGGTGAGGCCACGGGAGCGTCGGCGACCTCCTCCAACTGGTCGTCAACCAGCACGTGTCGCTGGTCGGGGGCGAACTGGATCATGTGGTCGCCGAACTGGACACCGTACGTGCCGGCGGCCGGCGAATAGGCCGCCTCGGCCCCGAGCAGCTTCAGAATCGGCACGACCTCGACCCTCGTCCCCACCCGCGGAACCGAGACCGCGTTGCCGCGAAACTCGAACGTGACCGAACCACCCTGCGCGGCCGCCGGTAGCGGTGCGAGCAGGGTGGCGATCAGCAGAGCTCGAGAGCAGTAGTCGCGTCGTCGCATAAAAAAACTGGTGGAGGCGGTGGGAGTCGAACCCACGTCCGAGAAACTCCGGCCGACGGTGTCTCCGTGCGCAGCTCGCCGCATTTTTCTCGTCCCTCGGGTGGACGACGAGCTCCCCTCCCTCGGGACCAGCCCGTGAGTCTTAGCTGCCGCTTCCGGGCGCCACGGCAGAGCATCCCGCCAAACGTCGCCGGGCCCAGACCGGCGGGCGGAGCCTCGGGCCCGGCGTGGCTACTTACGCAGCCAGAGCGTAGTCTGCGTTGGCAGCTATGTGGTTCCACCTGTTTTACGAGGCGGTGGACCTCGGCACGCTGCCGACGGCCGGACTTGTTCCCCGTCGAACCCGGTACGCCCCCGGATCCACGGACACACTCATTGTATCACCGGGCGCCCACCTCCGCACCAGAGAAACTAGGCAGAAGAGGCACCACGGATTACACGGATTGCACGGATAGAAAAGAAGAGACAACAAGGAGTCTGCTTGCAGCCCCACGCGCCGGACCCCGCGACTTCCAGCTTAGAGTACCCCGTGCTTGGCAGCAGCTAACGCCGCCTTCCCTGGATAATCTGTGAAATCCGTGAAACCCGTGGTTCTTCTTGGGTTCAATCCGTGGTTTCTCCTCCTTGAAATCCGTGGTGAGGTCCGTCCTTCGCTTGACCCAAATGTCTGTGGGTCGTAAGATGCTTGCACCCACCACGCTGCTCCTGGAAAGGAGCGGAACATGCTCGCCAAGGTTCTCGGCGCGACCCCGTGTGGCGTCGGTGCGTTGTTCGTCACGGTGGAGGTCGATCGTCTCCACGCCACCCTCCCTTCAGTGACAGTGGTCGGATTGCCGGACACTGCGGTCCGAGAGGCGCGTGAGCGCATCTTCGCCGCCATTCGTCATCTCGGTCACCACGCCGAGCCCGCCAACATCGTCATCAACCTGTCGCCGGCCGACGAGAAGAAGGAAGGGGCCTCCCTCGATCTGGCGATGGCCGCCGGCCTTCTCGCGACCGCCGGCGAGCTGCCCCCGATTCCCCTCCACGTGCTCCTCCTCGGAGAGCTGTCGCTGGAGGGCCACCTGCTGCCCGTGCGCGGCGTCCTGCCCGTGGTTCTGGCGGCGCGCGATCGCGGTGTCGAGGACGTCATCGTGCCGCGGCGCAACGCGAACGAGGCGGCGGCCGTCGAGGGAATCCGGGTCCGTGCAGCAGAAACCCTCGGAGCCGTCGTCGCGCACCTCCGGGGAGAGCACGACCTGCCCCCGCTGGAACCGGCCCGATCGGCCCCGGCCGCCCGTGCCGCCATCGCGCCGGACCTGTCCGAGGTGGTCGGGCAGGAGCATGCCAAGCGGGCCCTCGAGGTTGCGGCGGCCGGCGGTCATCACATCCTGCTCGTCGGCCCCCCCGGCAGCGGCAAGTCAATGCTGGCGCGCCGCTTGCCCGGAGTCCTACCGCCCTTGAGCCCCGCCGAGGCTCTGGAGACGACCTGCGTCTACTCGGTCTCGACGCGCGCGCCACGACCGGTGGGACTACTCGACCGGCGGCCGTTTCGAGCCCCTCACCACACGATCTCAGCCGCGGCCTTGATCGGAGGCGGCACCAACCCCCAACCCGGTGAGGTCTCTCTCGCCCACAACGGCGTTCTCTTTCTCGACGAGCTCACGGAGTTCCGACGCGACGTGCTCGAGTCTCTTCGCCAGCCGGTTGAGGACGGCCGGGTCACCATCGCTCGCGCCCGCAGTGCCCTGACCTTCCCGTCGCGGTTCCAGCTCGTGGCGGCCGCCAACCCTTGCCCGTGCGGGCACCTCGGCGACACACAGAAGACCTGCACCTGCACCCCGACCGCTGTGGCGCGCTACCGGGCCAGGCTCTCGGGCCCTCTGCTCGACCGCCTGGATCTGCAGGTCCAGGTACCGGCCGTACCGTGGCGGGACCTTTCCGGAGACCGCCGCGGCGAGCCTTCGGCCGTCGTGGCACAGCGGGTCGCCGCAGCCCGATCGTGCCAGCAAGAACGGCTGGGGCCCTCGGGTCTCACCTGCAACGCACAGATGGGACCCCGCCTCCTCAGTCGCTGGGCACGTCCCGGCGATGCCGGTGGCCGCCTACTCGAACGCGCCGCCGCATCGCTCGGCCTGTCCGCGCGCGCCTATCACAGGATCCTCAGGGTTTCCCGCACGATCGCCGACCTGGCCGGTGATGAGGACATCCGCGCGCACCACATCGCCGAAGCGATCTCGTACCGCATGCTGGACCGGCAGCAGGCAATACCGGCGGCCGCGGCGAACGGATGAGGCAATCCGAGCAGACCTGGCCGTGTCACGCGTGAGTGAAGCTCTACAATAGGGCCGTGGGCCACCCTGGACCTCGCGGCAACGCGCTCGACGCCTTCCTCGTCGGCAGCCTGCACCGGCCGATGCACCTGTCGTCCGCGGAGGTCGCCGGCGGCTGGCGGGAGCTGTTCCCCGAGATCGCCCGCGTCGTGCCGGCGCCGTACCCCATCTACTCTCCCGACGAGTCCCGCATCGTGCTCCACGGCTACCCTGTACGCACCTCTGAGCTGATGGAACGCATCTGCAACGATCTCAAAGAGCAGGTCGTACGCGAGCTCTCCTACAGGGCACGGGCAGACCACGGCGAGGCCATCGACAAGCGCGCCGTGATGGAGGGACGCAAACGTCTGGTAGCGGCGCTGCGAGCCGTGATAGGCAACGCGATCCTGAGTGATTCCGGTCGCGGCCTGTACGAGATCCTCATCCTCTATCTCAGCCGTGAGGTTGCCCGCACCGTCCAGTCCACACACGAAAGGGCGGCCAACACGGGGTCGGAGCCGACCGGCCGCAGCTTCGCGACACGTTACCAGGTGGCCAAGGTCGTTGCCGACTTTCTGCAGCGGGCGGCCAACGATGCCTCCGATCACATCCGAGCGATGTCGCGAACCACCCGACCGCCGCACCGGTCGCCCCTTCTCAATGAGGTTTGCCTCGACCTGCTCCCGCTCGCCTTTGTGGGCCCGCCGCTCGAGACCGCTGCACTCGTCGAATACATCGGCCTACAGTACCGGCTGGATGGAGCCGCCGAGCTGGAGAGGGGTCGGTCCGCCCTCGACCGGCTCGCTGATCTCGTCTCCCGACGCCGCGAGCTGTCCGGAGCGCTGCGCGCCGCGACCCACGGTCAGCTCGACCTCTCCCGTCCGTCGGCGGCCTTCGAGCCGCGGCTGTGGACTGCCCTGCGGGCGATGGAGCTGCTCGATACTCTGACGATCCCAGAGAGGACTGCGGAGCTGCTGACAGACCTCGGGATCCGTCTCAAGCGGCTGGAGCTGGTCACGGCACTCCGCCGCGGTGTGGTCGAGGTGTCCCAGAACGGCCCCCACCTCGAGATCACCTCCCAGCAGCCGACCATCAGCATCGCGGGATCGACCCGCCCGTTCGACTATTCCCGCCCGGGCGTCGTGGACTCGACCGTGAGACGGTTCGGGCTGATCTACGACCTCACCCGTTTCACCGAAACACTCGAGGCAGTTCGCAAGGAAGGCCGACGCTCCGAGGAACGGGCTTTGCGCTTCATGTACATCTTCCAGCACCGTCTCGAGGAGATTCGTTGCCGCCGTCGTCTCACGTTCGAGAAGTACCTCGGCGACGGCGCGTTCTACTCGGCCCGGCGCGCCCTTCGTGTGCTTGCCGCCGCGTGCGAGATCCAGCGGCTGTATGACCAGCTCCGTGAGGACGGCTTCCCGTTCGACCGTGGCATCCGCATGGCCATGAACTACGGCACCTACCATCTTCTGGCAATGGAGCACCTGGGACCGGGCCAGGTGCGGTACGAGTTCTTCGGACACGGCGTCGTGGAGCTGGCGCGCCTCACCACCGGCAAGAGCGCCCGCGAGGTCGAGGAGATCGCGGAGTTCCTGATCCACTCGGGGTACAGCCCGGCCGCGGTTGATCACTTCCTGGCGCCGCTGGCGCGTGCCCGGGGCGGCGAGGACCACGCCGCTGAACGCCCACATGAGGCGAACCTCGACGCCCGCGGCGAGCTCATCAACGAAGGCATCGTCCTGACGACGCAGTTCCTCACCGAGCTCCAACGCGAGCTCGGCGAAAGCGAGAGCTTCACCGCCAACGACGGTGACCTGCAGTGGCTCGGACTGAGCCTTTGCGAGAGCGACCTCCAACCGGAGCACGTCGGCCTGCGCCGGCTCGGCGTGGCGCGGCTCAAAGGGCTCTCGCCGCTCGAGCTGATCGAGGCCATGCCGTGGCAGGAGCCGCCGCCGGAGAGCGAGCCGGTCCCGATGCCCGACGACATCCTGGCCACGGTTCGGCGTTTGGCAGCCAGCGATGACCGCGCGCCGCGACAGGCCAGGCAGCAGGTCCCGGCCGACCTGGTCGTCGTCACCTACCTCGACACGGACGGCAGCCGACGCTGGGTCTTCGGCCGCTACCGTGACACCGACGACGTTCTGATGAGCGCTGTCGAGGCAAGCCTGACGCCGCCCGACATGGGGCGCGGAGAGCCGCTTGAGACATGGCTGTTCCGCAACCGGGGAGAGCTCACCCGGCTGTACGAGGGGCTACTGAGAACCTCCGAGGCGGCGTCCTTTCCGCTTCGCTCCGTGCGACAGCGCGACGGCTACCTCGGGTGTTTCCTCGCCGCGCCGCACCGCTCCCCGGGCTGACCGGAACCCCCGATTCGGCTGCGATCTGCGCGTTCTCCGTGGTCAGGGATGAGCAGAGAAGCGGTCAGGTATCGGGGGCATCGACAAGACCGAAGATCGCCAGCAGGAGACGGGTGAGGAACGGGTCGAGGACGCTCCCGCATTCGATCTCGAGCGAGGCGACAATCTCCTCACGGCTCAGCCCGACCAGGGGCGCGCGCGCCGTATGCAGTACATCGAGCCGGTCGGCGGCCGCCACCAGCCGCGCGGCCGCGTGGGGCTCCCGCGGACGGGGTAGCGGCGGCCAGCCGCCGCCATCCTGGTGCAGGTGGTGCTCGAAGGCGACGACCGCGGCGATGGTGGGAAGCTGCGGCGATCCCAGAATGTGCTCGAATCCGGTGAAAGGGTGATCCGGGTAGATTCGACACTCCTCCCGCCGGCCCTCGACCTCCGCCGCGACCCGGTCGGCCGGGAGACCCGCCTTACCGACATCGTGCAGCAGGCCGGCCACGGCAAGCTCGCGGCGGGTCTCACCGTCGATCTCGAGCGACAGCGCTGCGGCCGACGTCATCACGGCAACGTTGTGGCCGTGCACCGCGGGCCAGTCGGCAATCTCGTCGAGACCGGCCAGTAGCTCCGTCGGCTGCTCGGTATGGCCGAGCAGGCGATCGATCTCGTCAACCAGCTGCTCACAACGAAGAACCGGAATCGCGTTCCCCTGCTCCGCCTCGGCCAGGATCTCGCGTGCGATTGCCACCCGGTCCCGGAATCGCACCGGCGGACGCTCCCCTCGCTGCCAACCGTCGATGGGACCTTCGTCACGAGCCAACCGTCCGAGCACGATGTGCTGGAGTGCGGGGAACTCCCCCTGAGTGCCGGCCAGTGCGTCGAGGAACAGCTTGGCTTCCTCCTCGCTGACCCCGCGGGCGAACGTCAACCGCTCCACACCGCGCCGGCGAAGCTGCCGTGTCAGCGCTTCGACCCTCTCCCCCATGCGCGTGAACGGGCGGCCCTCCACGAAAAGCTCTCCCTCGAGCTGGACCATGGTCATGGTGTCACTCCCACTCCCGGCCAGCAGCTCCTCGAGATGTGTGGCCAGGGTGCGGGCCGCCCGAATGGCCCGGGGGTGCATGGCCGAGTACAGGCGCCGCGTCACCACCCCGAGGGTGATCTCCGAGATCAGGCCAAGCACCTGCCGTTCCCAGCTCACGACCCGTCCTCCCCGGCTTCCTCCTCCAGAAGCCGACGCGCCACCTCCGAGGCGGAATCTCTGAGGCGCGCAAGATGCTCGAGGATTGGGCGTCCCTGTCCTGGCGGGACGCGGGCGCACGCACGCGCCACCGCCTCCCTCACCGCCGTCAGGCGGAAGGAATACCGCCACTGGTGAAGGTGGGCCAGGCGCTCGAGCTCCGCCACTCCCTCCGGCGTGGGGGTGGCCCCGACAGCCTCGATGAGGGCCGGAACCTCGGGATCCCGGAGACGAGCGCCGCTGCGCTCCTTGAGCTCGGCCAGCAGCATCCTCGCCACACGCGGGTGATGAAAGTGGCCCGACAGGCCCACGGCCTCGCGGACCGCGAGCGGCCCGCCGAGCTCCAGCAGCCGGACCACCCCGTCGACCCAGCGTTCGTCCCGGACGGCGGCCAGCGCCGTGGCCGCCTCGGCGACCACACGCGGGTCGGCATCCTTGAGGTGCCGTGCTGCCAGCTCCGGCAGCGACGGGTCCTGCAGACGGCCCAGCAGGAGCAGGGCGTTGCGGACCACGAACCACTCTCGGCTGTCGAGGAGCGCCCTGAGGTGAGGGATCGCGGGCTCGCCGACCGCTACCACCATCTCGAGCAGGCGCCGTCGGACCGACAGGCTCTCCTCGACCTCGAGACGGTCGAGGAGGGACGGCACGACGGCCAGCCCGAGCAGGGTCACAATCTGCATCACACCGGTGCGGCGGCTCTTACCCCACTCCGCAAGCGCCTCCAGCAGCGCATCGAGCCCGGCGGGAGAAGCGATCGCCAGCCGGCCTTCCGGGGCAACGCCGCGGATAATGATCGCCGCAAGCTCGGTGGCCGATTCGAACTCGCCCAGCTCGAGATGCTCGAAGTACAGGGTCCGCAGCCACGAGGCCAGGACTTCGCTCCCCTCGCTCCCAGGCCACAGCTGCTGTACGTCCTGGAGTGCCGCCTCGAGGTGGCGTCGGGTCGCGTCCGGCACGAGCTCGAGCTCGAGCTCCTCCGCCATCTGCTGCTGATCCAGGAACCTTCGCAGGGCCGGCAGCTCCACGAGCCGCCGGATCGGAGTTGCCGGCTCCGCATGGCCGCCACGGGCGCCCGGCAAACGCTGGAGGATGGTCCGCGCCCGATCCACGACATCGGGCGACACCTGTAGACCACGCCGGCGCCATGGGTCGCGTGCGCTTTCCAACGGTGCGGCCAGCTGGTAAACGAGCTCCTGGACCGTTTCCGGTACGGCAATCCCGAGGCCGACCAACGCATCGACGGCGTCGAGGACGAGCTCGGCCGGCAACAGCTCGGGCAACCGTGCCCGCAGAGACCCCTCGGGGGTCGCGCGCTCGACCAGCAGGCGAGCCACAAGCTGCCGCTGGTCGGGCGCCAGCGCCCGCAGCATGTCGTCGATGGCTGCCATGAAGGCGAGCCCGTCGAGCACTGCTCCATCCGTCTCACTCTCGCCCAGCAGCTCGAGGATATGGTCGACGAGCAGCTGCATGAAGCCGAGCGGGTCACCGGCGGCATCCGCCAGACTCGCCATCTCGCGCGGCGACACCCCACCCTCTTCACCCGCTGTCAGTGCGCCCCCGCTCACCCGCTCCACCAGCAGGCGCCACAGCGTCGCCCCCGAGCCGGCGAGCGCCGAGAGATCGGACGAGAACACAACGCGGCCAACGTCGATCGGCACCAGCTCAACGCCGGGCAGCTCATTCGCAGTAGCCAGGATCCGCTCCCGGTCGTCCTCGCTCGGGCGATCAGTCAGCCCGGCGAGCAGGTCTGCGAGGTGCTCCGCCGAGGAAGCCGGTACGGGCGGCGCCAGGCGCAGCGCGATGACCCCGAGATGGAACAGCTGGTCCGCCAGGCGATCTGCGTGCCGCGTGGTCCCGGCCAGGCGCTCGTTCCCGAGAAAGAAGCCGCTCGGCCTCACACCGACCACCTGCACCGCGGCGCCGAGCCTCACCGTGGCGTCGAGCAGGCGCTGCCGCGCCGGTTGCAGCGCCGGATGGCCGGACGGGTAGTATCGCCGGAGCCGCCGCGCCACCTCGAGCTCACGCAGCCAAGCGGCAACCGGCGGCACGGTCGCCCCTCTTTCCCCTTCTACCTTCATCGTTGCGCTCAGTGTATCAGGCGGTCGGATCACCGCCTTCTGGCTCCAACAGGCTGAGAACGTCGTCGACCCGCGCGAGCGGCAGGGCCGGCAGCGCCAGCGCGGCACCGCCGTCGCGAGCGGCGGTGGCGACTCGGGAGAAGCCGAGCGCCGCCGCCTCGCGTGCCCGCTCGGCGGTCCGGCTCACCGCCCTGACCTCCCCGAGGAGGCCGATCTCACCAAAGACCACAAGGTCGCCGGCGAGCGGCCGGTCTGTCGCGCTCGACAGCAGCGCTGCCGCCACCGCCAGGTCGAGGGCGGGCTCGCGCAGGGTCAGGCCGCCGACGATGTTGACAAAGACGTCGCGATCACCGAAGCGGACGCCGGCACGACGCTCGAGCACCGCCAGCAGCAGTGCGAGCCGGGCGTTGTCAAAACCGTCGGCCACCCGTCGCGGTGTTCCGAGCGGGGAGGGAGAGACCAACGCCTGCACCTCCACCAGCAGCGGCGCCGTGCCCTCGATCGCAACCGCCACCACTGATCCTGGCGCCCCGACCTGCCGGTCTTCCAACAGCCACGCCGAGGGGTTGCGGACCTGCTCGAGGCCATCGTCCGTCATCGCGAACAGCGCCAGCTCGGCAACCGTGCCGAAACGGTTCTTCCCCGCCCGCAACAGGCGGACGTCGTGACCCGGCTCGCCCTCGAAGGACAGCACCACGTCGACCAGGTGCTCGAGGAGCTTGGGCCCGGCAATCATCCCATCCTTGGTCACGTGGCCGACAAGCACCACGGGAACGCCGCGGGTCTTTGCCAGCTGCTGAAAACGGGCGGCCACCTGTCTAACCTGGGTCGGTGAGCCGGCAACGGCCTCGACCCCCTCCGCGACCATGGTCTGCACCGAGTCGACGACCACCACCGACGGCGCCGTGCCCTCGAGGTGGCCGAGAACGGCTTCGGTGGAGGTTTCCGGCAGCAGTAAGAGGTGGGGCGCCGCCACGCCGAGGCGGCGCGCCCGCAGCGCAACCTGCTGGGCCGACTCCTCGCCACTGACGTAGACGGCGGGGGCCTGGGAGCCGGCAAGCGCCGCCGCCACCTGCAGCAACAGCGTCGACTTGCCGACCCCGGGCTCGCCGGCCAGCAGGATCAGGGACCCTCGCACGAGACCGCCGCCGAGGACACGATCGACACCCTCGATCCCAGTCAGCACACGCTCCTCGAGCGCCGCCGCCGCATCCGTGATGGGCACCGGCGCGGCGCCGCGAGGGACCACGACGGGGCCCTTGCGGCGGGGCGCGGGCTGGGCGACGAAGCTGTTCCACGCCTCGCATCCGGGGCAGCGGCCGAGCCATTTGTGCGACTCGTAGCCGCACTCACCACAAAAGAAGAGGTCAGCGGGCACCGCACCTCGCCGCGTCAGCGAACTGCCGGGCGGCCATCAGAAACCCTTGCCGGCAAGGCCGAGCAGGTACTTCATGTCCTCATCTGTCCAGGTCAGGCCGGCGCCGAAGAGAACGCTCGAGTGCCTTGAGTAGGTCGGATCGTCCCAGCCCGCCGACAGGAACAGGTTCTGGTTGAGGAAGACACGTCCTTCGAGGCGGAGGTGCGGCGAGCCGGCCTCGTTGCGGTTGAAGTCGTACGCCGCGAGGCTGAGAACAACCGGGTGGTCCGCAACCTCCACCTGCTGGTCGATCGCTACCCCGCCCTCCGACTCGAACAGGCCCGCACGCACAAACGTCTGGGGCAGCAGGCGGTAGCCGATCTGGGCGTTGAAGGTGTTCCGGTAGTCGGTTCTCGCGCTCTCGCGAGTGTAGGTCTCGGTGTGGCCGTCGCCGTAGGTGGTGGTCACCGTCTCGCTGGTCGACTTCGTGCGCCCGAAGGGAGAGTCCACGTACTCGATGCGGAAGAACCTCTGGTCGTTGGTCCACAGGTCGAAGCCAATGGTCGAGCGAGACTCGTTCACGCTCGGCAGCGACTCTGCCGCCGCCGTCATGTCGAGGCGGTAGCGGTCGTACCGGCCGACGGTGTTCTTCAGAGTTTCGACCCCGCTCTCGATCGAGGTCAGCGTCTTGTTGAAGTTGTCGACCGTGGTGTCGTCGTTGACGAGCTTGCCGATCGAGCCCTCGCCGCTGGCGATCTTGGTCGAGATGGCGTTGATGTTGTCAGCCGACGTCTTCAACCGCTCCGAGATGTCGCGGATGTTGGCCAGCGAGGCGTGCAGGTCGCCGCGGTTATCGCTCACCACCCCCTGCAACGAGTCCGCGAGGCGGTTGAGCTTCTCCGCGATGAGCGGGAGCTGATCCTTCATCTCGGCCGAGAAGTCGCGGAAGTTCGCGGTGGTGGCGTCGATGTTGCCCTGGTTGTCGCGGATCAGGACCTTCAGCGACGCCGTCAGCTCCTGGATGTTGCCGATGATCTCGTCCAGCTTCTCTGCACCCTGCTGCCCGCCGATGGACTCCCGGAGGGCCAGCGTCACCTGCTTGACGTCGGCGCCGATGTCGGTGGCTGCCTTCAGCACCTCGTCGAAGGTCGGTGGAGCGGTGCCGTGAAGCTCAGTACCGGGCGGCAACGGTGGTGAGCTCGGATCCCCGGGCAGCACCTGAACGAACTTGTCTCCCAGCAAGCCCAGGCTCGACACCCGCACCGACGCTCCCTGGTGGAGCTGGACGTCCGGGTCGAGGGAGAGCGTCAGCACCGCCTCGCCGCCGACCAAGCGGATGTCCGACACCTTGCCGACGCGGACGCCGGCGATGCGCACGTCGGCCTTGCGGTCGATACCGGCCACGGAGGGAAAGCGAGCCTGAACCACGATCCGCTCGCCCCGCTCGCCGATCGGGATGTCCTGGATCTTGATGATGAACACGCCGAGGATGATCAGGCCGGCAAGCATGAACAGCCCGATCTTGGCCGCTGGCGTCATAGTGCTTCCTCCTCGTCAGCAGGCACCTCGCCCTTGAGGAAAGCCTGGAGGTATGGATCGGGGTGCACCCGGAACTGCTCGGGAGTATCGAGCGCGATGATAACGCCCCTCCGGAGCATGGCGATACGGTCGGCAATGCGGAAGGCAAGGCTCATGTCATGGGTGATGGTCACCGCCGTCACCTCGAGCTCCCGACGCATCACATTGATCACGTTGGCGATGGCGGCGGTGTTAATGGGGTCGAGGCCGGTGGTTGGCTCGTCGAAGAGGAGGAACTCGGGCTCCAGTGCGATAGCGCGCGCGAAGCCGACGCGTCGCCGCATCCCGCCCGACAGCTCCGCCGGGTGCTTCGTATCCACGCCGTTGAGGCGCACCAGGCGCAGGCACTCATGGACCCGCGCCGCGACCTCCTCGCGGTTGCGCTCGGTGTGCCGCCGAATCGGAAACGCGATGTTGTCGAAGACCGTCATCGAATCGAACAGCGCCCCCTCCTGGAAGCTCATGCCGAACCGCTTACGGAGGTCGAGCGCCACGCCGGGCGAGGCCAACGTGATGTCAACGCCGTCAACGACGACGTTGCCCTCGTCGGGGGGCAGCAGCCCGATCAGGTGCTTGAGGAAGACGGTCTTGCCGGCGCCCGAGCCACCAACCACCACCAGCGACTCGCCGCGCTCGACGTCGAGGTCCAACCCGCGCAGCACTTCTTTGCCGTCAAACGACTTGTGGAGGTCGATCACGCTGATCGCGGCGTCGGTGGTGGGTGGTCGTATCGCCATCAGGCACCTAGAATAGGATCTTCGTGAGGAAGAAGTCCGACAGCAGGATCGACACCGAGCCCATGACCACGGCCGCGGTCGTCGCGCGCCCGACACCCTCTGCGCCGCCGGAGGTGTAGAACCCCTTGGCACACCCTGTACCCGCGAGAATGAGACCGAAGAAGGCGGCCTTGATCAGTCCCGAGGTGACATCGTTCACCTCCAGGTACTGAAAGGTCCGATGCCAGTAGACCACGCTGTTGGCGTGGAAGACCCCAACCGCCACCATCCAGCCGCCGATGATGCCGACCGCGTCGCCGATCAGGGTGAGGAGCGGCAGCATCAGGACGGACGCGCCGACCCGCGGCACCACCAGATACTGGACCGGCTGCGTTGCCATGGCGTAGAGGGCGTCGATCTGCTCGGTGACCCGCATCGTCCCCAACTCGGCCGCCATCGCCGAGCCCACCCGGCCCGCCACCATCAGGCCGACCAGCACCGGCGCCAGCTCGCGGGTCAGCGACAGCGCCACCACCGAGCCGACGAATCCCTCCGCGTGGAACCGTTCGAAGCCGCGGTAGGTCTGCAGTGCCAACACCATTCCCGTGAACATGGTTGTCAACAGCACAACCGGAACCGAGTCGTAGCCGACACGGACCATCTGCCGGAACCACTCGGCAACGTCGAACGGCCGCCGGACCGCCCACAGCAGTGCCTGGGTGAGGATGTAGAAGAAGCGCCCCAGCTCCTCGAGCGCCTCCAGCGTCACCCGCCCGAGGGCATCCAGCCAGCCCATCATCACGGCCTCCCTGCCTACCACGGTGCTCCTCCTGGAGCATCGGCGTCGTCCCTGCTGAGGTCGGCATTCTCGAAGCGCGTGAACTCGTGCTGAAACACGAGCTCGATCTCACCGATCGGACCGTTGCGTTGCTTGGCGATGATGAGCTGTGCGAGGCGGCGGTCCTCGATGTCCTGGTCATAGACCGACGGACGGACGATGAACACCACGACATCGGCATCCTGCTCGATGCTGCCGGACTCCCTGAGGTCGGACAGCTGCGGCCGGTGATCTCCGCCGCGACGATCCGGCTGCCGCGACAGCTGGGACAGCACCAGCATCGGCACGTCGAGCTCCTTGGCTATCGCCTTGAGGCCGCGGGAAATCGCGGATACCTCTTCGTTCCGGCTGGGAAACCTGCCGCCGCCGGACATGAGCTGCATGTAGTCCACCATCACCAGATCGAGTCCCCGCTCGAGCTTCAGGCGCCGCGCCTTGGCCGACAGCTCCAGCACCGTCATCCCGGGGCTGTCGTCGATCCAAATGTCGGCGTCCTGCAGCGACTGCGCCGCCATCGTCAGCTTCGGCCAGTCGGCCTTGGCCAGGTAGCCGGAGGTGATCCGTTTCTGGTCGACGCGGGCCAGCGACGACAGCATCCGACGAACCAGCTGATCGGCCGACATTTCGAGCGAAAACACGGCCACTTTGGCGCCGCCGTGCAGCGCCACATGAGTGCAGATGTTGATGCCGAGCGAGGTCTTCCCCATCGACGGACGAGCCGCGAGGATCACCAGGTTCTTGCGCTGGAGACCGGAGGTCATCTCGTTGAAACGGGTGAATCCGGTGTCGAGACCGGTCAGCGTCGAGTGCGTGCTGCGCGCAGCCTCCAGCATCTCGACCTCGTGCTGGGCGAGCTCCCGGATATGCACGAGACCACCCTCGAGCGTGTCCTCGGCGATCCGATGCACGTCCCGCTGGGCGCTCTCGACCGCTTCACGGGCCTCCCCCTGGTCGAGCGAGCAGGTCGAGAGGATACGTTGTGCGGCCGAGATCAGGCGCCGCTTGACCGCCTTGTCGTGCACGATGCCGGCGTAGTGAGCGACGTTGGCGACGTCCGGCAACGTATCCACCAGCGACGACAGGTAGGAGGCGCCGCCGACGCGCTCCAGCAGCCCTTCTTCGCGCAGATGGTTGGTGGCCGTCACCAGGTCGGCGGCCTGACCCCGCTCGTGGAGCTCGACGCAGCCACCGTAGATGAGGCGGTGGCTCTCGGTGTAGAACTCCTCCCCGCGCAGCTTCTCCAACACCTGCAGCAACGCTCCTGGATCCAGCAGGATCGCACCCAGAACGGCGCGTTCGGCCTCGGGCTCGTGGGGGAGCCGAAGCCCACCCTCGCTCGCGTTGGGTATTGCGTGAACCTCTGTGCTCATCGGCTCACTATCCTACCTCACTCTGACCCGGATCATTCAGTCGCAATCTGCCGCGACCGGCGAAAGGCCTGCCATCGCCATGCTCTCCATGTTTCGCCGGTCTCGCTCCGATCGCTCTTGAATCACCCTGGGCGACTCTTCCCTGACAGCCGCCGAAGGACCTCACGCACCTCGTTGGACTCGACCCGCTGGCCGAGTACGACCCCGTCATCGGTGGGCAGCACCCAGGCGACGCCGGCGCGGTCACGCTTCTTGTCCCGGCCTATGTGATCCACCAGCGCCCCCGGATCGAGGTCGGAGATCGGCGGCAGGGGCCCGAGACCACGCACGGCAGTCTCCAGCCGCTCGCGGCCATCTTCGCTCAGCAGCCCGTGCCGGTGAGCGATCAGCGCCGCCGCTCGCAGCCCCCACGCCACCGCCTCGCCGTGCAGGAAGCGCCGGTAGCGAGTGACCGACTCGAGCGCGTGCGCCACCGTGTGGCCGAGGTTGAGGGCCTGGCGCGGACCGGCCTCGCGCTCATCGGCGATGACGATCTCGGCCTTCACCACCACCGCCAGCGCCACCAGCTGCTGCCAGCGCTGCGGCGGCAGGTCGCCGTAGCCCGTTACCCGCTCCGGGAGCAGATCCAGGAGACCGTGGTCGCCGATCCACGCCCCCTTTACGACCTCGGCAAGGCCGGCGCGCATCTCGCGCTCGGGAAGCGTCGCCAGCGCGTCGATGTCGGCCACCACCAGGCGTGGCGGCCAGAAGGCGCCGACCAGGTTCTTCCCCTCTTCCAGGTTGACGCCGGTCTTGCCGCCGACGGCAGCGTCCACCATCGCCAGCAGGGTCGTCGGCACCGCCACCCACTCGATCCCGCGCAGGTAGACCGCGGCCGCGAAGCCGGCGAGGTCTGTCACCACGCCGCCACCGATAGCGACCAGGGCATCCCTGCGATCGTAGCCGCCGTCGAGCAGCCACCTGCAGATTCGCTCCACCTGCTGCCAGCGCTTGAACTCCTCGCCGTCCGGGAGCTCGACCGGCTCGTCCCAACCGGCAGCCTCGGCCGCGGCACGTGCGTAGAGGGGGCCCACCGTCGTGTTCGTAACCAGTGCCGCGCGTCCCACTACACCACACTCTTCGGTCAGGGCGGCAAGACGGCCGAGCAGGCCCCGGCCGACCAGGACATCGTACGTTCCGCGCTCGCCGGTGACCCCGATCCTCTGCATCGTTCCATGGTACCTGCACCGGTGCGCGACAGGGTTCGCATGCGCCGTGCCAGTCGTGGCGGGGACGCCGCGTTGCACGGTTCGGCGTCCTTCTCTGCAGCTCCGGCGGCCTTCCGCCTGCTCCGCAGGAGCCCGTCTCACGATTCCCGGCGGTCGCAACACCACGATGGGGGATCGGCGGACTCGCGGCGACCGCCGGAAACCGCTCGAGCCGCCTCCTTCAATCGTGTGGCCTTTCTCCGAGCGCCAAGGACCGAGGGAGCCCGGCGTCGGAATTCCCCTCCCGCGGCGGCCGGCTGCCCATCGCGCTCCAGGGGAATGCCGCGCCCGGCACACCCGTTTGAGCGCACCCTTCTCTGAAGTGCGCTTCGTCCGCACTCTGCGGGTGGGTGGGGATGCTCTCTTCTAACGTCTACCGTCTACCTCCCCTACCGGGTGGGTGGGCGAGACCTCCTTACCTCCTTACCTCCTTACCTCCTTACCTCCTTACTCCCTTACAACAAAGGCGGGGCCCGCGGGCCCCGCCTTTGGTCACGTTCTCTTGAGTCGATCTAGAACCGGAACTTCAGACCCACCTGGTACTGGCGAGGCTGGCCGGGGCTGCCGATCGCCTCTCCGGTCGACGGGTCCTTGACCAGGCCGAAGGTCGGGTTGAGGTCGCCGGCGTTGTTCACCACCAGCTGCTGGTTGCTGCTGTTGACGTACCAGTTATCGTTGTTGAACACGTTGAAGCACTCTGCAATGACCTCGAGCTCGTAGTCGCCGAAGATCCGGAAGATCTTGGTCACCCGCAGGTCCATGTTGTGATACCAGCGCTGCCGGAACGAGTTGCGCGGGTAGTGGTACCAGGTGCCGTCGGACAGCTGTACCGTGGCGTGATCGTTGTAGAACGCGTCCTTGTTCAGGTCTGGATAGCCGGTGGCGGTGAACGGGAAGCCCGAGCGGATGGTCACGATGGCCGACAGCACGAAGTCATATGGCAGGGTCACGGTGCCGGAGGCGACGAACCGGTGCTTGATGTCGTAGTTCGAGGGGCCCCAGTCGGCGTTCAGGTTGTACTGGTCCTCGGGGTAGTCTCCCGAGCTCGACACCGAGCGCTCGTTGGAGTCGTTGTCGCGGGCGCGCGCGTAGGTGTAGGAGGCGTTGAACGTCCAGCCGTCGGAGAAACGCTTCTTGGCCTTGAGGATGATCGCCCGGTACTTGGCCCTGGCATCCGACTTGAACATGATCACGTGGCCGAAGTCTGAGTAGTTGGTGTGGTAGTAGTACGGGTAGTAGGTGGGGCGGCCGTCGACCGTCGTGCCGCCGTCCGGCGCCAGGTTCAGGTCCTGCTTGCGCTCGAGGTGGTGGGTGTGCGAGTAGATCACGTCGACGCCGACCGACAGGTCCGGCGCGATTTCCCTCTCGTAGCCCAGGGACATGCGCAACGTCTCCGGGTTCTGGAAGTCGGGCGAGAACACGAACACATCCGGGGTCGCCCCGGGCAGGTCGCCTAGCGAGGAGTAGATGTTGGGCCACTCGGGGCACCCGCCGTAACTGCAGGTTGCGCTGTAGCGGACCACACGGACGCCGTTCGCGAGCAGCGCGTTGGCGGTCAGCAGCGTCGGCGTCCTGTCGTAGAACATGCCGATGCCGCCGCGCAGCACCTGGGTGCCGTCGCCGTTGATGTCCCAGGCGAAGCCCGCGCGCGGCGCCCAGTTGTTGTTGTCGTTTGGAATGTCGCCGGTGAGCGGCAACAGGGAGTTGGTCTCCTGGGGCGTCGGCATGTCTTGGAGGTCGTAGCGCAGGCCGTAGGTCACGGTCAGGTTGGGCGTGACCTGCCAGTCGTCCTCGGCGTAGAAGGCGTAGGTATTGCCGTCGAACTTGACCGCGCCGTTGTAGTCGGAGAACGCCTGGGTGAACGAGTTCGGGTTGTTGTTGAAGAAGTCGTCCCAGCTGTTGAACATGTAGAAGCCGGCCGCGTAGCGGTAGAAGCCGTCATCGTACTTGATGAGGTCGAGGTTCACGCCCGCCTTGAGCGTGTGGTCGCCCGCGTAGTAGGTGAAGTTGTCGATAAGCTGTGTGCGCTTCTCGGTCAGGTAGTTTGGCAGGAACTGGTTCTGACCGAACACGGCGTCGTAGGAACGGGAGATCTGGGTCTCGGGAAGAGTGGTGGTGTTGGGGGCTCGCGGCCGCTCCTCCTTGGAGTACTGCACGATCAGCTCGTTGAAGGAGTTCTCGCCCAGCACCGAGTTCAGGGTCGCCACCAGGGAGTTGAAGTTGTTCTTCTCGAGGCCGTTATTGGAGCGCCCGGTGTCGACGTAGCTGCTGGTGAGGTTCTCACCCTTCTCCTTGGAGTAGTTGTCGCGAACCGTGAGCAGGTGGTTCTCGGAGGCCTGCCAGTCGATCTTGGCCAGCAGCACGTCGGCGTCGTTGGTCTGGCTATAGGTACCGACCTCGTCGGCGTAGCTGAGGCCAGTCAAGGCCTCCCACTCGGCCACGCGGTCGGAGGGGAAGTTGTAGAACTTGTGAAAGGTCGGGGTCGTGTACCGCTGCCCATCATACGAAACGAAGTAATGCAGCTTGTCCTTGATGATCGGGCCGCCGAGGTAGGCGCCGAACTGCTTCTGCTTGAAGTCCGCCGAAGAGCGGCCGTCGGCGTAGTCGGCGACGAAGCTCTGATCACGGTAGTAGGCGAACACCTCGCCGTGGACCTGGTTGGTACCGGACTTGGTGATGGCGTTGATGATGCCGCCGGAGGCGCTGTACTGCACGCTGTAGTCCGACTGCAGGACCTGGAACTCCTTGATCGCGCCCTGGGAGAAGGTGAACGGCGGGCGGGTGCCGCCGCGCTCCTCGCCGAAGAACGACGACTGGTCGTTGGCGCCATCGATGTTGAACGAGTTCTGGATCCCGCGCATGCCGCCGATGTGGACGCGGCCGACAGTGTCCGGCACCGAGGCCGGCGTGAGCGCCACGAAGTCGAGGAAGTCGCGGCCGTTGAGCGGCAGGTTGGCGATCGCCTGGCTGTTGACGGAGGACGTCACGCTGGGGTTCGTTGTCTCGACGATCGGCGCCTGGGCGGTGACGACGATCTCCTCCTTGACCTCAGTGATCTGGAGCGAGAAGTCGATCTTCGCGACCGATCCCAGGGTCACCTGGATCCCCTTCTTGATCTCGGTCTTGAAGCCGTCCATGTCGACCCGCAGGTCGTAGGTGCCGGACGGCAGGTAGTTGAGGCGGTAGAGACCTCTCGCCTCGGTCGCGGCGACACGGCTGAAACCGGTTGCCTCGTTGGTAGCCGTCACCGTCGCGCCGGGAAGCGCGGCCCCCTGTGGGTCGGCGACAATGCCCTGGATCTGACCGGTCGCCACGTTCGACTGCGCCTGCACGACAGCGGGCAGCAGCACGAAGGCGAGGGCGATCAGCCACACGACACTCCTTCGTAACGTCAACATCCTCTCTCCTCCTCCTTTGGGGCTTCCCCCAATTAATCTTCCTTCTTCCTTCCATGCACGGCAGGTCATCTTACCGTGCAACTCTAGGCTCCCGCGCCGGGGATGACAAGGGCGCCTCCCCCTTGATGCGGGGCGCGAGCCACCAGTTACCGTCTGCGTGCGGCGTCCACGGATCGTGCGCCGCCAGGTAGTCACCGATGAGGTCGGTCATCTCCTTTGCGCTGTGCCATACCCGCTCGGCCTTCGCGAGGTGTGGGAACCCGCTGCCGCCTGCGGCGCGGTAGTTATTGCAGACCAATGTGAAGCTCGCGTCAAGGTCGATCGGACGACCCTCGTACGAGAGGTCGCGGACCCGTTCGCCTTCCGGTGCCGTGGGATCGATGCGGTAGCTCACGCCCTCCATCGTGTCGACGTTGTAGTGACGCACCCTCGGGTCGTACAGAAGCGTGCAGCCGGCGTCCGGAGCGCAGTCGAGTCCGTCGTAGTAGCGTGCCGCGTACTCGAGGACATCCCTGACCTGCCGGCCGGTCAGCCTCACCACCACCAGCGTGTTCGGGTACACGTAGAGGCTATAGACCCAGCGCCAGGTCACCGCGCCCGGCTCGAGCTGTGGGGTCCTGTCCGAAAGCAGGGACGCCAGCGACAGCTGCGCTCCCGATGCGTCGAGCTGGACCGAGTGAATCAGGTCGAGCGCCGAGCAGTCCCCGAGCCGGCAGCCCTTGACCGTGACAGCCGCCGTTGTGTGGCCGACTGGCCCATCCAGAGCCGCCACGACACGACGGTGGAGGGGCTCGATGGCGGCGACAATTGCCCGGTCGGCCGGCACCCCCTCCGTCCGCAGGTTCTCTCCCTGCCAATGAGCGATCCGCCAGTGTCCATCGGCGTGCTCGAGGTCGAGATCGATGCGGGTCAGCCGCCGCGCATGGCTCGAAGGCTGCGAAACGATGACGCCGTTGAGGAGGCGGGGCGGGATGTCCCGGTGCGTGTGGCCGGTGAGCAGGACATCGATTCCCTCGACCTCGGTCAGCCGCCAAGCATAGTCCTCGGCCTCCTCGCCGTTCGACTTCCCACTCGCGAGGTCGCTCTCGAAGCCGGTGTGGGCGAGCACCACCACGAGGTCGCACCGCTCCTGTTTGCGCAGCACCGGTACCCACTGCCGCGCCGCCTCGTCCATGGCCTCAAAGCGCAGCCCCCGGTAGTGCTCGGGAAGCTCCCAACCAGGGATCTGGGGCGTCGTCAGCCCGAGGACGCCGACCCGCACCCCGCCCGCCTCGATCACCAGGTAGGGCCGGAAGGCGGGTTTGCCGGTGTCCTCGCGCAGGATGTTGGCGGAAAGGAACGGGAACTTCGCCTGCTGCTCAGCCCGTTCGAGCACTCCGAGGCCGAAGTTGAACTCGTGGTTGCCGACCGCCATCGCCTGGTAGCCGATCCGGTTCATGGCGGTGATGCTTGGGCTCGGCTCGGACCAGCGGACGTGGACGAACTGCTCGAGGGGGGTCCCCTGGAGCGTGTCGCCGGAGTCGAGTAGAAGCACAGGACAGGTTGCCGCCGAACGGATCCGCTCGACCAACGTCGCCACCTGCGCGAGAGAGCCGTTGGCCGGCCGGTTGCGGGCATCGTCGAAGGGGAGCACGGAGCCGTGGATGTCGGAGGTGTGGAGGAGGATCAGGTGCTGGGTCCGGCCGCCCGCGAGGAGCGTCGCGGCGAGCCCGAGCGCGGCGATAAGAACGAGCGCGAGACGGCGAGCTCCCCCCAACCGAGACCCTCCTTCTTCCTTCCGATGCGCATCATAGCATCGCGCGGTTGACCGTGCTCCTCGGGGGGCGCGAGGTTCATGCCTCGGCGCGCTGGGGGGGCGCGCCCGGGAGGGGAACCGACAGTGCGCGACAGGATCACCGTTCCAGCGGCGGTCGCGCCAACCCTTGCAGCCGTTGTCGCCGCCTTCGGCCATGCGCAGCAGGCCACCACGTTCACCGCCAGCACTGAGGTGATCGCGAGCCGGGTGACCGACCGGGCCGAGGAGGCCGGCCGCCGCGAGGTTCTGCTCACCCGCGACGAGATCCGGGCCCTGCCGGCGCACAACATCAACGAGCTGCTCGCCATGCTTCCCGGCGTCGGCCTCACCCGCCGTGGCGCGTTCGGCGCGCAGGCCGACCTCAACCTCCGCGGCTCGACGGTCGACGTCGACCCATTGCGCTCCGCCTACGCCCTCGCCCACCCGCGCCTCGAGGTCGCGTGGACCGGCACCCTCGAGCTCGGCCGCGTCTGGAGCGGGGGTTGGAGTGCGCGGCTGCGGGATCCCAACAACGGTCCCGCGTGGGCCACCTTGGACCTCCGCCTCGGGCGGCGTATCCTGGGCGGGACCATCCTGACCTTGGAGGCTGCGAACGTGTTCGACCGCCACATCACCGAGCTGCACGGCATCCCGCTGCCGGGTCGCTGGCTGAGCGTGCGCCTTGACTGGCGCGAAGGCCGCTGATGCGACGCCTGCGCCTGCTCACCGGCGGCGAGTCGCACGGTCCGCGGCTGACCGCGGTTCTCGAAGGGCTGCCCGCCGGCCTCGAGCTCGATCGCGAGGGCATCGACCGTTGGCTCGCCCGCCGTCAGCACGGCTTCGGACGCGGCGGCCGGCAGCGGATCGAGCACGACACTGTGGAGGTCAGCGGCGGTCTGCGCGGTGGCGTCACCCTCGGCTCGCCGCTCGTGCTCCACATCGGCAACCGCGACTGGGAGAACTGGTCCGAGATCATGGATCCGTGGACGGTCGACGAGGCGGCCGCAGAAGGCCGCCGGGTCACGGCGCCCCGGCCCGGTCATGCCGACCTCGCCGGCGGCCTCGGCACCGCGCAGACAACCGACCTCCGCAACGTGCTCGAACGGGCCTCCGCGCGTGAGACCGCGGCACGGGTGGCCGCCGGGGCGGTGTGCGCACAGCTGCTCGGACGTTTCCGCATCGGCATCCGTTCGGGGGTCCTCCAGGTCGGCCCCCACGTCGTTCACGACGGCCCGCCCACCTGGGAGCTGCTCGGAAAGGTCGACCCCGCCTCGCCGCTGGTGACCGTGGCGCCCGACAGTGAGGAGGCCCTGGTCGCCGCGGTGCGGGCCGCACGCGAGGCCGGCGACACTCTCGGGGGCGTGGTCGGCGCCGCCGGCCACGGTCTGCCGCCCGGCCTCGGCTCCCACGTACACTGGGACCGCAAGCTCGACGGCCGCATCGCGCAGGCGTTGTTGTCGATACCCTCGGTCAAGGCGGCGGCCATCGGCGCCGGCATTGAAGGGGCGGGACGGCCCGGCTCACAGGCCCACGATCCGATCGTTCCGGGAGAGCGTGGCCTCGAGCGCACCTCCAACCACGCCGGTGGCCTCGAGGGTGGAGTCACCAATGGCGCCGACCTCGTTGTCCGCGCCTTCTTCAAGCCCATTTCCACTCTCCGCCGCGGCCTGCCGTCAGTCGATCTCAGGAGCGGCGAGCTCACGGCCACCGAGTGGGAGCGCTCCGACGTCACCGCCATCGGCGCCGCCCCCGTGATCGTCGAGGCGATGCTGGCGCTGGTCTTGGCCGACGCCCTGCTCGAGACCATTGGCGGCAACGCCGTCGTCGACGTCGACGCCGCCTGGGCCGCCTACTGCGGCCGCCTGGCGCCCTGGTGGCGCCCGGAATCCCCGGCGTGAGTTTTCGATTATGAGGTGCGGGAGGGCGGTCCCGCGGACGGACAACCCACCGAGGACGGAAGGAAAATGCCGATCAAGGTCAAGCGAGCTGAGAAGTTCGGGTTCTGCTCAGGGGTCCGGGTTGCCGACCTCAAGGTGAGGCGGTTCGCCGGCGGCGGCGGCCGCGGCGCAATTCTCGGCCAAGTGGTCCACAACGAGCGCGTGGTCGAGGACATGGAGCGGCTCGGCATGCGCACCGTCCACAGCATCGAGGAGGTCTCCGAACCGACGATCGTGTTTTCCGCCCACGGCGTCCCTGAGTCGTTCCACGAGCGCGCGCGCCAGCGTGGCCTCGAGGTTCTGGATACCACCTGTCGATTCGTCTACGACATCCACCACGAGTCGCGGAAGGCGCTCGACCAGAGGTGCCACCTGGTGTTCATGGGCGACCCGAACCACCGCGAGGTCATTGGCTACACCCACGATCTCGACCCGGCCGTGTTCCATGTCATCTCGACCATGGAGGAGGCGCGCAACATCGACTGGGCGCGCTACCAGGCGGTCAAGGTCTTCTATCAGACAACACTCAACGCCGACGAGTTCGAGAAGATCGTTCGTTTCATCGAGGGCGTCAACCCGTGCACCTCTCGCGCCGACACCATCTGTTACGCCACCAAGGAGAACCAGGAGGCGGCGCGCGAGCTCGCCATGGACGAGGAGGTCGAGCTCATCCTGGTGATAGGCGGCCGCCAGTCCGCCAACACCCGCCACCTGTGCGAGATCACCTCCCGCATCAAACCCTCACGGCTCATTCAAGGCGCCGCGGACATCCGCCCCGACTGGCTCGAGGGCATCTCCTGCATCGGCCTCACGGCCGGCGCCTCCACACCCGACAGCATAATCGACGAGGTGGAGGAGGTTCTCAGTGGTGGCATCGGCCACCCCCTTCCCTGAGCTAGAGAGCCGACAACACCCAGCCGGGGGCCGCGACACGACCATGCGCCCACCCTTTTTACGATCACGCGGCGGCAGAGGAACGCGGGTCAGAACCGCAGTGTCAGCCCCGCGAGCAACCGATTCTCGGTGAGGCTCTGCTGATCGAGCCGCTCCAGGTCGAGTAGGATTGCCCACCTGCGCGACAGCGTGACCGTCGCGGCGAGGGCGTACCGGCGGCTGTCCGGACGTACCTCGACGATGCCTCCATCCTGGCTGCGGAGGTGGTACACCGCCAACGCCTGGTTGTAGTCCAGCGACACGTAGACGCGGGAGCCGAAGCTTCGTCCGAGTGAGACATAGAGAGAGTCCGAGCCGTCGATGCCCTTGTCGGAGGTCCACTTCGAGACACTGATGTCGAGACCCGTGCCGACGAAGTTGCGCGCCGACAGGCCGAGGTTGAGGCGGTTGCTCGCCGGATCGCCACGGTTGTTGCGGTCGTGGCCGGCACCAGCCCACACGGTCAGCCAGCGCAAGGGCCGCACGCTGACGCGAAACCGGGACGACTCGTAGAGCAGACCGACCAAGGCCGCCGGGTCGACCGGCCTGCCCGCGAGCTGGTCCTCGGTCAGTCCGCGGGCGTCAATGGAGACGCCGCGATGGTAGGTTGCTTGGAGGTCGACGGCGCGTACCGGCACCCAGTGCATATTGACCAGCAGGTACGTCAGCTCCGAGGTCCCGAGCCGGCCGGGGCCTTGCAAGTCGAGCTCGGCCGCCTGATAGAGGAAGAAGGTGCGCCCCACCGGCACGAAGTTGGAAAGCGTCACCACCGAGCGCTCGGTCAGGCTGCCGTTGCGAATCAGGACCCAGCCGAGGACGTGCTTGCGTCCGTGATCGCCGTCCAACGCAACGTAGACCCCACCCTTCTTGACATCCTTGACCCAGCCGGCATCGAGGCGCTTCGGCTCGAGTCCGGCGAAGGCGCCGACGCGCAGGCGACCGGCGGCGGTGGACGGTGCGAGGAGGTACTCGAGCTGCGCGCCGCCGATATTTCCAAGCCCGCCGAGCTCCGTCAGCCAGAGCTGGCCCAGCCGGGCACGCCACGCGCCACTTGCTGAACGCACCCCAACCCACGCCTCGTAGATCGAGATCCGGGTATCGCGCTCAGCCGAGGGGTAGTCGGCGACCCGCGCATCGAGCGCCCAGCTCACGGTCGGGTCTGCGGCAGTCGGCCGCAGCGAGAGGGTCGCGATCACGTCGCTGAGGTCGCTGGAGCTGTTTCCGGCAACGGTGCGGGATGCCCAATCCCCAAACAACGAGAAACGACCGGAGACTGGCGTCGTCTGCCCGGAAGCGTGCATGGCGGCCAGCATGATCGCAACCGCGGCCACACACACGCCGCACCGCGTGCCGCCGTGGAACGAGCCCACGACCTCAGCCCCGCGCATGGGACCGCACCAGGTGGATTGGTGCGTCGCCGGCCTGACCCTGCGGATGGCAGGAGTAGCAGGCCGCCGATTCGTAGACGTAACCGGAGACCTCCTGGTGGTGACCGTCGGTCTCACCGCGCGGATGGCAGGAGGTCGTACACGTAAAGACCGTGAAAACACCCGCCGTCGGATGGCAGGCCGAGCATGGATTGCCAGCGTGGTGGCCGCTCAGAATCGGGAACCATACATGGTCGAACTGCCCCTGGT
>CAZKGM010000043.1:0-5209 GCA_964552395.1 uncultured Thermoanaerobaculia bacterium
GTTGAACGAAGCGTTCGTTGGCGGCCGGCCGTCCGGGTAGTTGGCAACCGGCACGCTAGAGTTGTCCGGGGTCAGCGGCGGATAGGGCTGACCGCTGTGCGGGTTCAAGACCTGGTAGTCCATGCTGTAGTCGTAGCGCAGGCTGCGACTGGTCTCCATCTGGTTGTTGAAGACCCGGAAGATGTCCAGCAGGAGGTTGACCTGGACGTCGCCGCCGACCTTGATCGGGTAGCCGAGGTGAACGTCGGCGTCCCAGTCGGAGTTGACGCGGCCGAAGGCGCCACGACGCGACAGGTACATCTCCCAGTTGCGGTACCAGGAATGGTAGCCCATCGCGGTGACCGGGGTGCCGGTCTCGTAGTAGGTCGACAGACCGAAGGTCAGACCCCAGTCGAAGCGGTAGCTGCCGTCGAGCTTGAACTGCTGGCGCCGGTCGTTGGACAGGTAGCCGCTGTTGTTGACCGAGAAGTCGTAGTAGTCGTACGCCGAGTTGAGGTTCGGGTCGAGCTGGCCGGTGGAGGCCTGGAAGGTACCGTCGTAGTTGCCGGTGAGGCGCGAGTACAGCGCCGAGGCGAGGAGCTGGAAGTTGTCGGAGAAGCGCTTCTGGAGCGTGAGCTCGACACCGGTGAAGGTGCGCTTGGGCGCCGGCACGTGGTGGAGGTGGCAGTTGGGATCGCCGTTGGTGCACTCGCCCGGGCCGCCGGGGTAGGAGTACCAGTAGGAAGCGTCGTAGGTGTAGCTCAGGGTACCCATGCCGGGGTTGCCGATGAAGTAGTCGCCGTCCTGGGACAGCGCGTCCTCGATCACCCGGCCCAGGTCGCGGTAGATCCCCTTGACCGAAACCGACACGTTGGGCGCGATCTCGTACTGGGCGCCGAGCACGTACTCGGTGATGTACTGGCCCTTGATGTCCGGGTCGACGCGCGAGATGCCGCCGCCGCGGATACGGGAGTACCCGCCGGGCCAGCCGCCGGGGTAGATGTCGGCGGGGTTGTCGGACAGGTTGTAGATGAAGGCGTCAATCTCGCCGCCGAACGCGCGGATCACGATGTCCATCGGGATCGTCTCGTAGAAGCGTCCGATGTGGCCGAACAGCTTCGACTTGCCGTTGCCCATGAAGTCCCACACGAAGCCGAGGCGCGGGCCCCACTCGTTCTTGATGTCGGCGGACAGGCCGCCGTTCATGTTGTACAGCTTCTGCCGGTCGAGACGGAGGCCGAGGTTGAAGGTCAGGTTCGACGTCGGCTGCCAGCGATCCTGGATGTAGGCGGCGTAGTTGTCCGCCTTGGTGTTGACCGCGCGCGGGCTGACCAGGTCAGGCGTGATCTCGTCGATAGGCACCTTGTGATCGAGGAAGTACTCGTGGGCGTAATAGTAGTCGCCGGGGGAGCCGTAGCGCCAGATCAGCTGGCCGCCGCTGTAGGAGGCCAGGTTCTTGACCGTGATGTGCTCCCACTCGTAGCCGGCCTTGAACTCGTGCTGGCCGAAGAAGTCGCCGACGAAGTAGGAAACGTCCGCGTTGTACTGCTTGCGGACGAAGTCCTGGGACTGCTGGAAGCCGAGGCCGGCAACGCCGCTGCCGGGCCAGCCGTGGACGGTGGTGCCGTCACCCAGCGGGTCCGAGTTGTCGATGTAATCGACCAGGTTCTCGCCGGGGCCGCCCTCACGGAGCTTCTCGCGGTGCATGGAGTAGCGGGCGCTGACCACCCAGTTCTCGCCGAACACGCCGTCATAGCTGACCGTGCCGTCGGTGCCGCCGGTGTCGGCGGTGCCCATGTAGGACTCCGGTGGACCGGCGAAGCCGGCGCCGGCGCCGACGCCCGGGCCCGAGCGGGTGCGCGGGTCACCGAAGGCCGAGGCCGACAGCGAGTGGTTGTCAGAGATGCGCCAGGTCAGCTTGGCGGCCCACAGGTCCTGGCGGACCGTGTCGTCGAAGCCCTGACCCAAAGGCGGACCGCCGACCTCCGTGAAGTCCTTGGTCACCGCCCAGTTGCGGACCTCCTTGACGTAGTCGTAGGCGGCGAAGAACCACAGCGCGTCCTTGATGACGTAGCCACCAACGTCGACGCCGTAGTCCTCGCGGGTGAAGCCGGTCTGGGCGCGCGTACCGGAGACGCCGCCGGTGGCCGGGGCCGCCTTGAGGTCGGCCTCGAGCGAGTCGGAGTCGTAGTAACCGAAGACGTCGCCGTGGAACTCGTTACCACCGGACTTGGTGATCACGTTGATCATGCCGCCGGTGTTGCGACCGTACTCGGCCGAGTAGCCGCCGGTCTTGACCTGGACCTCCTGGATGAACTCGAAGTTCAGCCGCTTGCCCTGGTCGGCGAGCTCGACGCCGGTGGTGTTGGCGCCGTCGATGTAGTACGCGTTCTCGGCGCCGGTCGACCCGTAGAAGGTCGTGCCGGAAGCGTCGGTGTTGGCGCCTGGGGTCACGCTCGACACCGAGGCGTAGTTCCGGGCGATCGGGAGGTCCGCATAGAAGCTCTGCGGCAGGTTGGTGCCGAGGGTGGTGCTGGTGGTGTCCACCAGCGGCGCCTCGCCACTGACCACGACCTCCTCGGTGAACGCCGATTTGAGGGTCACGTTCAGGGTGAACGTAGAGGCAATCACGACGCGGATGTTCTCCTGCTCCACCTTCTGGTACCCGGGCAGCGAGAACACCGCCTTGTAGGTACCGGGGGGCAGGAGAACGAAGCGATAGGCGCCGTCGGCCTCGGTGACCGCGGTCTTCTCACCCTGCAGGTTGGGCGACGTCAGCAGCACAGTCACACCGGGCAGGGGCTGGTTGCCCTCGTCCGTCACCGTGCCCTGGAGGCCGCCGCGGGTCGTCTGCGCCATCAGGCTGCCCGCTGCAAGCAGGCAGACCAACGTGGCGATCAGGAACTTTCCACGCACTCTCATACTCTTCCCTCCTTATAACTCTGGACTCGAATCGACACACAAAAAGATGTTCCACGCATCCTGTCGGCCGAACCCTCCTTTCCTTCACCCTATTTTTTACACGCGCCTCACAGGCGTCGCGAAAAGACGAGCAATTCTACTGCCACCGCCCGAGCCCGTGTCAAGGCCAAACAACAGGGTTTTCCACGAATCTGTCCGGTTCTCCGGTCATGGAATCCAAAAAATCGGACACCTCACTCGATCTCCAGCAACGGCGAGCCCGCCTCTACGGTCACGCCCTCTTCCACGAAGACCTCGGTCACGGTGCCGTCGCGCTGCGCGGCCAGCTCGTTCTCCATCTTCATCGCCTCGAGGACCACCAGGGCCTGGCCGGCGGTGACCGCGTCACCGGCCGCAACCCGGACGGCGACCACTTTGCCGGGGATCGGCGCCTCGAGGCGCGACGGGCCTTCCGCCGCCCTCCGGCCTCCGAGCTGGGTGGCCTCGACCGGCGGCAGCACCTCGAAGCTGAACTCGTGTCCGTCAACTGCGAGCCGCCACCTGCGGCGGGCCTCGCGAACGAAGGCCAGCTCGTGGCTCGAGCCGTCGTCGACGAAGCGCAGCGAGGCCACAGTGCCGTCGAGCCGGAACAGCTCAACCGTCCGCGTTCGGCCGTCGACGGTGACCTGCAGCCCATCGCCGGTCGCCTCGACGTCGATCTCACGCCCGCCCTCGAAGCCTCGTACCACCCACCTCATCTCGGGAACCTCCCGTGGAGGAGCCGCAGGCCCTCCTCCCACCACCCCTCGGCCCCGGCGTGCGAGAAAGGACCGCCGGGCAGACGGCCGGCGGCCAGGGTCGCGAGGCAGGCGGCGGCAATCGCCGCCACCTCGGCGGCTGCGCTCTCGCCGCTGCTCTCGAGCTCCTCGACCCGTTGCGAGGCCAGCAGCTCGTCGAGGAAACCGGTGTGGAACGAGGCTGTCGCGAACTCGGGCAGCCGGACCAGCGGTCTGAACAGCGACAGTGTTGTCGCGATACCGCCCACGCAGTACTCCGCCAAGGCGCGCCGGAGCCGCGCAACGGCGGCACTCCGGTCCTCGCCCCAGACGACGAGCTTGGCGAGCATCGGGTCGTAGTCAAGGGGAACCGTCGAGCCGGCCAGGACTCCCGAGTCGACCCGAACACCCGGACCGGCGGGACGCCGCAGGTAGGTGATGCGTCCGGGCGACGGGGCGAAGTTGTGGAACGGGTCCTCGGCGTAGATACGACACTCGATCGCATGCCCACGGGCGCTCAACTTCTCCTGCGTCCACGACAGCGGCTCGCCGAGCGCGATCCTGATCTGCTCCCGAACGAGGTCGACGCCGTAGACCGCTTCCGTCACCGGGTGCTCAACCTGCAGGCGCGTGTTCATCTCCAGGAAGTACGCCGAGCCGTCGGGGGCGAGCAGGAACTCGACGGTTCCGACGGAGTGGTAGGCGGCGGCTCGGACAATCGCCAGTGCTGCAGCAAACAGGCGCTCGCGGATCTCGGGCGTGACCGCCGGCGACGGGCACTCCTCGACCACCTTCTGATGGCGGCGCTGGAGCGAGCACTCGCGTTCGCCGACCGCGACCGCGGCCCCGTACAGGTCCGCAACCACCTGGACCTCGACGTGGCGCGGCCGGTCGATGAGCCGCTCGGCGTAGACCCGGTCGTCCCCGAAGTAGGCCTTTCCCTCGGAGCGCGCCCGCTCCAAGGCGGCGCCGAGCTCGGTCCACTCATCGACGCGTCGCATCCCCTTGCCGCCCCCGCCCGCAACCGCCTTGAGAAGCACCGGCAGCCCGTGCTCGTCGACAAAGCGCTCGAGCTCGACGAGGTCGGCCACCGGCTCCATCATTCCCGGGATCAGCGGCGCACCCGCCTCCTCCGCCAGCCGCCGCGACGCCGTTTTCGAGCCCATGAGACGGATCGCTGACGCCGGCGGGCCGACCCACGTCAGCCCCTCCCGCTCCACCCGCTCCGCGAACTTCGGGTTCTCCGCCAGGAAGCCGTACCCCGGGTGGATCAGCTGTGCACCGCTTATCCTGGCGGCCGCCAGCAGGCGCTCCATGCTGAGGTAGCTCTCCCTGGCGGGAGCGGGACCGATCGGGTGCGCCTCATCCGCCATCATGACGTGCGGCGCCAGCCGGTCGACCTCCGAGTAGACGGCTACGGTGCCGATCCCCATCTCACGGCAGGCCCTGATGATGCGAACGGCAATCTCGCCGCGGTTGGCAACGAGCAGTTTCAGAGCGGAAGATTTACTGTCGCCTTCGGCGCCAGCGACATTCCGCCGCGGGGCGCGCTG
>CAZKGM010000043.1:5309-26792 GCA_964552395.1 uncultured Thermoanaerobaculia bacterium
CTTCTTTCCACTGGCAGGAGATCCCGGTTGCTTTGCGGCGCGCTTCATAGCGGAAGCGGAGTGTTTACTGTCGCCTTCGGCGCCAGCGACATTCCGCCGCGGGGCGCGCTGCTTCTTTCCACTGGCAGGAGATCCCGGTTGCTTTGCGGCGCGCTTCATAGCGGAATGTTGCCGTGCTTCTTGGTGGGCATGGAGTCGCGCTTGGTCTCGAGCATGGCGAACGCCGCCACCAACTTGCGCCGGAGGCGCCTCGGTGTGATGACCTCGTCAAGGTACCCGCGCTCCGCCGCCACGAACGGGTTTGCGAACTTGTCCTGGTAACGCTGAACCAGGCTCTGGTGCTCCGCCGCGCTGTCGTCGGCCTTCTGGATTTCGTTGCGGTAGAGAATGTTGACCGCCCCCTCCGGGCCCATGACCGCGATCTCGGCGGTGGGGAACGCGAGGTTGACGTCGGTCCTGATGTGCTTCGAGCCCATGACGCAGTAGGCGCCGCCGTAGGCTTTGCGCGTAATGACGGTGACCTTTGGCACCGTCGCCTCGGCAAGGGCGAACAGCAGCTTCGCGCCGTGCCGGATGATCCCGCCCCACTCCTGCGCGGTTCCCGGCAGGAAGCCCGGCACGTCCTCGACGATCCACAGCGGGATGTTGAAGGCATCACAGAAGCGCACGAAGCGGGCGCCTTTCACCGAGGCGTTGATGTCGAGGGTGCCCGCCAGATGGTTGGGCTGGTTCGCAACCACCCCCACGCTGTGGCCGCCGAGGTGGACGAAGCCGACAACGATGTTCTTCGCGTAGTGCTCGTGCACCTCCAGGAGCTCGCCGTCGTCCGCAACGTGCCGGATCACCTCCTTGATGTTGTAGGGTCGGTTGGGGTCTGCCGGTACCAGACCGTCGAGCTCCGGCACCTCCCGGTCCAGCGGGTCCTCGGTCGGCACGACGGGGGGCCGTTGTGAGTTGTTCGAGGGCAGGAACGACAGCAGGCGCCGGATCTGGGCCAGGCACTGGGCATCGGTGCCGGCCACGAAGTGGGCGACGCCCGACACCGAGTTGTGGGTCATGGCGCCGCCAAGCTTCTCCTTCGTGACCTCCTCATGGGTCACCGTCCGGATCACCTCAGGGCCGGTCACGAACATGTACGAGGTTCCCTCGACCATCAGGACGAAGTCGGTGATCGCCGGGGAGTAAACGGCGCCGCCCGCACACGGCCCCATGATCGCCGAGATCTGCGGCACCACGCCGGAGGCCAGGGTGTTGCGAAGGAAGATGTCGGCGTAACCGGCGAGCGAGGCCACGCCCTCCTGGATGCGCGCCCCGCCCGAGTCGTTGAGGCCCACCACCGGCGCGCCCACCTTCATCGCCAGGTCCATCAGCTTGCAGATCTTGGCAGCGTTGGCCTCCGACAGCGAGCCGCCGAACACCGTGAAGTCCTGGGCAAAGACAAACACCGGCCGGCCATCGACGCGGCCATGACCGCCGACAACGCCGTCGCCGGGAATCCTCTTCTTCCCCATTCCAAAGTCCCGGCAGCTGTGCTCGACCAGCGCGTCCATCTCCTCGAACGAGCCCTCGTCGAGGAATGCCTCGACCCGTTCGCGGGCCGTGAGCTTGCCTTGCTCGTGCTGGTGACCGACCCTGGCCTCACCCCCTCCAGCGCGGTTGGCCGCGAGCCTCTCCTCGAGGCGCGCCCGCACGTCATCCGACATCACGTTCTCCTCCCCGCGTCCTCGCGACCACGGCCGCTCGCCATCTCGAAACCTGTGTGGTTGCCACCCGCTGCGGTCCGGGCCATACGGCACCGCATTGTACCGCGTCCACAGCGACCGTCGTCAGCAACAGTGCGATCATCCGGACGCACCCACATGCCGCCGTGTCTCGGATACCATGCCCGGGTGCACGATTCGGGTCCTGTCGAGCCGCCATTCGACCCTGTCTGGCTGAGAGGTGTCGCGGCTGCCGTCGCCGAGGCCGAGACCCGCGTGTCACCGAGGCTCGAGGATGTGTACCTGGAACGCCGGTTGGACGTGAGGGTGTCGGCCCGAAACGGCGCCGCTGTCGCCGAGGAGTGCCGCTCCGACGGCCTCGCCGCACGCTGGACCGTCGGAACGAGGCTGGTGCTCTTGGCGCGCACCGGCACCTCCGCCGAGGCGTTGAACGAAGTCCTGGCGCCGTATGCCCGCGGCATGACCCTGCCCGACCGGCGTCCCCTGCCAGCCGCCGAGCTCGACGCACCGCGCGAGTGGCGCCGCTGGGCCGAAAAGCTGGCGGCCGACATCTCCGGCGCTGCTCTCGACCTGCGCCTGATCCAGCGCCGCGCGGTGGTCATCCGAGACGGCTCCTGGTCGGTGGCGGAGACGCCCCCGCTGGTACGGGCCCGCCGCCTCGGCAAGGCCGCATCGGCTCTGCTCGCCGTTCATGATCACCCATCCCTTGGGATCTGGCTGCGCGAGATGCTCGCCCCGCCGCCGGCCCGCACCTGGGCACCCGAATCTCGTTCTCGCCTACCGGTGCTGTTCGCAGGCGGCACCGCGGGAGCGTTGTTGCACGAGCTCGTCGGACACCTGGCCGAGTCCGACCTGACGGCACGCGGCCTGTCGCCGTTTGCCGCGCTGGCGGGCGCCGAGATCGCCAGCCACGGTGTCACCATTGTCGACGACCCCCGACGCCGCGATCTTCCCGGTGGGTTTACGGCCGACGACGAAGGTGTCGAGGCACGCCCGATCCACCTTCTCTCCGACGGCGTCCTCAGCGGCTGGCTGTGCGACCGACGCGGGGGCAGGCTGCTCGGGCATGCACCCGGCCGGGGACGCCGCGCTACCTGGGACCACCCACCCGTTGCACGCATGTCCAACCTGGTGATGGCGCCTGGCACGACACGACCCCAGGACATCGAACGCGACCTGCAGAACGGGCTCGTCGTCTCCCGCCTCAGCGGTGCCACCGTGGACCCCACGTCGGGTCGGGTCGTGATCCGCATCGAGCGTGGATGGGAGATCCGGCACGGGCGGCGGCGGCGGGAGCTGGGGCAGTTCCACCTCACCGGCTCGGCGCTCAACCTGCTCGCCGACATCGACCCGGCCGTCGGCGACGATCCACAGCCGGAGTGGCGCCTCGGCTGGTGCGTCAAGAACGGGCTCCCGATCGCCACCGGCTCCGAGGCGCCCACGATGCTGGTCCGGCAGTTGGAGGTGTTGTAGTGAGCACGACGGACGAGCCACGGCACCTCGAGCGCCTGCGGCGCGCCACGGTCGCGGCCCGCGACCTCTTGGCACCGTCGCGCGGGTCACGCTGGGAGATCTTCACCAAAGCCTCCTCGACCCACCAGCTGGCCCGTAGTGAGGGCTCACCACCGTCCGAAATCCTGACCGAGGAGACCGGAGTGGCGGTCCGCACCTACAGCGACGGCAGGCTCGGGTTTGCCGCCGCCTCTGGCATCGATCGCCCTGCGGCACGGCGGGCCGTTGAGTCGGCGTTGGCCGGCGCGCGGCCGTTCCCCAGTGATCCGTTGCCGCCGGAGCGATTGCTGGGCCTCGCCGAGGTTCCACCGCCGCCGCCGGCGACGCCGCGCGGCTGGGCAAGCCACGCCACGGGGGAGCTGCGCGACGCGCTACGAGCACGATCAGCTGCGCGGCTCGCGGTCCTCAGACTCGAGCTTCAGGAAGGCTCGTACTCGTGGATCCTGGCGACGGGGGAAGGTTTCGTCGGCGCGCACACCGGCAGCTCGTGCTCGATCCTGGTCGAGGTGGGCGACCGAGACGGGGACGGCGGCGTGTGGCAAGAGTGGCTGTGGCTCCCCGATCCCGAGCGCTTCGCCGCCGAGGAGGCCGCCGACAATGTCGTCGACCGGGCGCTCCTGCGCGGTCCCACGGCCGAGCCTCGGAGTGGAATCCACGACGTCCTCCTCCACAACGAGATCAGCGCCCACCTGCTGGCGGCTCTGGCGCCGCTCTTCATCGCGACGCCCGGCCGAGCCGACCCGCTGGCATCGCTCGTGGATCGTCAGGGACGACTTGCCGCGCCGGTACTGACGTTGGTCGACGACCGTTGCGGCCTCGCCGGCCCGTTGGTTGCCCCGTGCGACGGCGAAGGCCTGCCGGCGCGGACGCTGACGCTCCTCGAAGAGGGCGTGCCACGGCATCGGGCCGCCTGCTACATGGATGCCGTACTGTGCGACGACACGCCGCGCGGCGGCGCGGTACGGCTTTCGTACCGTGAGGCGCCGGCGAGCGGTCTCGCCAACCTCACCGTGGCGACCGACACTGCGCTGCCACCGGCACGGTTGCTGGCGGAGAGCGACCGGCTGCTGTACCTTGTCCGTCCGGTCGGTCCCGTCGAGGTCACCGCCGAGCTGGACAGCTTCAGGCTCGTCGCCTCGGCGTTGGCAGTCGAGCGCGGCCGCGTCGCAGCGTGGCACCCGGTAGTCGAGCTGCGCGGGAGCCTGGGGTCGTTCCTGCGCAGAATCGAAGCCTTGGGAACGGACAGGCGCTGGTACCAGACCGCGTGCGGATACGTCGGCGCACCGTCGATGCTGGTACGACGGCAGCCGCTCGGGACCGGCGTCAGAGGAGGATGAGCAACAATGGAGATCGGGATACTCGGCCGCGCCGCCAGCGGCAAGACAAGCCTCTTCAACCTGCTCACCGGCAGCCGCGAGGTGATTGGTCCCGCGGGCGGCAGGGGAAAGTCTCATCTCGGTGTCGCCACGGTCCCCGACCCGCGGTTGACCCGTCTCAGCGATCTCTTTCAGCCGCGCAAGACCACGCCGGCAACGGTTCGGTACGTGGACGTACCCTCGCTGCCGGACACCCACGGCCGGGAGGGTGCTCTCAACCTGGGCGAGCTGCGTACGATGGATGCCCTGATGGTGGTCCTGCGCGCCTTCGTCAACGACGAGATTCCCCACCCCGGCGGCTCGCTGGACCCGGTTCGCGATCTCTCGCACCTCGAGGAGGAGTTCTTGCTGCAGGATCAGATGGTCGTCGAACGACGCCTCGAACGATTGGGAAAGGACCTCGCGAAGCGAAAGGACCCCGAGCTCGCAGCCGAGCAGAAGACCCTCCAGCGCTGTCTCACAGTACTCGAAGATGGACGGCCGCTACGGACCGAGCGGCTTGACAACAACGACCTCAAGCGCCTCCGCGGGTTCACCTTTCTGTCACTCAAGCCGCTGCTGGTCGTCGTGAACGTCGACGAGACGAAGGTCGGCGAGGACGTGCTGTCGGAGCCGCAATGGGAGGACTGGCGCGAACGGCCCAGGACAGCGTTCACCACCGTGTGCGCGACCCTGGAAGGGGAGCTCGCAGAGCTCGAGGCCGCCGACGCCGCGGAGCTGACGGCCGAGCTCGGCATCGCTGATTCTGCCGTGGACCGGGTCATTCGCGAGTCGTACAGCCTGCTGGGGCTGATCTCGTTCTTCACCGTCGGCGACGACGAGTGCCGAGCCTGGTCGATCCCCGACGGCACCGCGGCCCTCGAGGCCGCCGGCGTCATCCACTCGGACATCCAGCGCGGGTTCATCCGCGCCGAGGTCGTTCCCTGGGAAGAGCTCCTCGGAGCCGGCACGATGGC
This sequence comes from uncultured Thermoanaerobaculia bacterium, assembly GCA_964552395.1. GTDB lineage: Bacteria > Acidobacteriota > Thermoanaerobaculia > Thermoanaerobaculales > Sulfomarinibacteraceae > JAJDNH01. Next base: position 10,875 of record CAZKGM010000043.1, read on the forward strand.
CGCATGCCGGCAACGCGGCACCCTTCGTCTCGAGGGCAAGACCTACCTCATCCGCGACGGCGATGTCGCTCACTTCAGGTTCGGGGTCTGACCGGGCCTCCGGACTACTCTCCAAGACGGCGAGCCCGGCACGTATGTGTACGCAGACCGCCTCAGAGCAACTGTTGCGGACACGGAGAGACGCGAAGGGGACGACGTCGGACGGTGTATCGCCGGCCGGAGTAGATCGCGAGTGAATGACCCGGGCCAGCCGTTACTTGGGCGGGCTCGGCATAGGTGTGGGCGTCGCGGTCGGGGAACCGGCGTGACGCGGCGGCCAGCCGCCGTCGTACCGCGGTGCCGGCGCACGGCTCTTGGAGATCTCCCCCGGGCGCGGCGTCGGACGGCGGATTTTGATCTTCGGCTGCGCCCGCCGCGACGCTTTCGCTGGATGCGGCTTGGCGGCGGCCGCTGCGCCGGCCGCTGGCTTCTGTGCCACAGGCGCCTGGGCGCGCGGCGTCGGCGTCTCACCACGCGCCGCGGCCACCTCGTCCGGTTTCAGGTAGGCCATCGGCAGGTTGGACTTGAAGGTCTCCTGGTCGAGGTGACGAACAGCGACCGGAACCGCCAGGCGCGAGCTCAGCACCTCGGGGTTGATGTGGGGGTCTGCCAGCTCGGGCGCGAACCTGAAGGCGCGGCGGTAGTAGTAGACAGCTGAGCTGCCATGCCCCGACTTCTCCGAAGCCAGGCCCATGTAGAAGTTGCACCAGCCGTGGCCGGTGAGCACCTTGAGGCAATGCCTGTACGCCTTCCTGGCGGCACGGAGGCGACCCTGCGAGTGCTCGACGAGACCAATACGGAACCAGGCCTCGGCAAGCTTGGGGTCTGCCTTCGCGGCACGGCGGTAGATCCGGATCGCGTCCTTGGGAAAACCCCGGTGGTAGAGCATGGTGCCAAGATCCACCAGTTCATCAGCCGACGCCTGCCCGGCCTCTGCACGCTCCCAGTAGACCCGGATCGCCTGGTCGCCGGGATCAGCCGGGTTCAGCCAGCGGAGGAAGATCGGCTCCCCTTTCGCGGCCCCGACTACCGCGGCCAGCACCACAACACCGACTCCTGTCAGCACCCTGCCCAACCAACGCTTCATGAGCTCACTCCTCATTGCCGTTCACAGTCGCGCCACGCGCAGCGAGCCTCACCTTATCACCCTCCACGACGACGTCGAACTGCACTTTGCGACCGCCGCCAACCTCGAGCCGGAGCCGCTGGCTCTGGAGTCGCTCGACGAAGGTGGCACGGTCCAGGGCCACGTCCTGTCCGAGCCGCTGCTTGGCTCGGACGTAGCGCTCGTACAGCGCCTCGTCTCCGTCTACGGAGGCCGAAGGCGGAGCGTCGGGCACGCGCCGGTGCGGTCCCGGCCCACTCGCTCCGCGCCCTTCCTCCCGCTGCCTCAGCTGCCGTTCCCACAGCGCGCTGTAGGTGGAGAACTTGTGCTGCAGCTGCTCGAGACGGAAGCGCAGCAGCTGGGTGCCCGCCCCGCGCTCGGCAAGAACCCTGAGTCGAAGTGCGAACCGCTGTCGCTCAATCTGTGGCGGAAGCCTCCGATCGCCCACGAAGTACCGCTCCCAGTCGTGGATCAGCTGCTGCAGCGAGGTCTCGAGAAAGCTGACCTGGCTTTCGAGCTCCATGAACGACTCCAGTCCCATCTGCCGCGCGCCCGGTGCCACAGCTCGGCGTACCGGCCTCTGCACGGCCGACCGGGCTACAATGCCGCCATGAGCACATTGTACCGCCGGCTCCCGGCCGTGCACCGCTTACTCGAGACGCCTCAGCTGCGTGCCGCGGTCCAGCGGCATGGCCGCCCGGCGGTGGTCGGTGCCTGCCGACGCGTCCTTGGTGAGCTGCGCGTCGCTGCCGCCAGCGGCGGCCTCGGCGCCGAGCAGCTGGAGACGGAGTGCGCAGCGCTACCGTCGCGGGTGGCGAGCGCCCTTGCCGAGGCCTGGCGCCACCCCTACGCCGAGGTCGTCAACGCCACCGGCGTCCTGCTGCACACCAACCTCGGTCGTGCTCCCCTGCCGGCCCCGATGCCTCCACAGCTTGCCGGCTACCTCGCCCTCGAGTACGACCTCGAGGAGGGCCGCCGTGGACAACGGCTGGCCCCACTCGCCCGGCGTCTGTGCGACACCCTGGGCACCGAGTCGGCGGTGATGGTGAACAACAATGCCGCCGCGCTCGCGCTCCTCCTGCGTGCCCACGCCGACGGCCGGGAGGTCGTGGTGTCACGGGGCCAGCTGATCGAGATCGGCGGCTCCTTCCGTCTTCCCGACGTGATGGCGGCGGCGGGAGCCCGTCTCGTTGAGGTGGGGTGCACCAACCGCACCCACCTGGACGACTACCGCAATGCCATCGGGGGGGAAACGGCCGCCGTCCTGGTCGCCCACCAGTCGAACTTCAGGGTCGTCGGGTTCACCAGCGAACCGCCACTCGGCGACCTGGCCCGGCTCGCCCACGAGCATGATCTGCCCTTGTTCGTCGACCAGGGTTCCGGGGCGCTGCACGATCTGGCCCGGTGGGGATTGCCCCACGAACCGACCGTCGGCGAGCTGCTCGCGGCCGGCGCCGACGTTGTCTGCTTCTCGGGCGACAAGCTCCTCGGCGGGCCCCAAGCCGGTGTTCTGGCCGGCGCCGCGCGCTGGGTCGACCAGCTCGCGCGCCACCCGCTGTTCCGCGCCCTGCGCCCCGACAAGACCACTCTGGTGTGGATGGACCGAGTTCTCGCTGCACACCACGCCGGGCGCCTCGACGAGATCCCGCTCTACGCCCTGCTTGCTGTTACGGCAGACACCCTCCGCCGGCGCTCACGCCGGATGGTGCGCGCTCTGCAACGAACCGGGGTACCGGCAACGGCGGTGACGACGGAGTCGACGCTCGGCGGCGGAACCACGCCGGGCGCCACGCTCGCCGGCTGGGGGGTGGCCGTGAATGGTGGACCGGACCTCGCGGCGGCCCTCCGCACCGGCGCGCCGCCGGTCATCGGCACCGCTCACAACGGCACCATCGTGCTCGACTTGCGGACGGTGTTTGCCGCTCAGGACAGGACCCTCGAGGCGGCCGTCACGGCCGCTTACAACGCGACCCAGAGCCGCCAGGCTGCCGGCAGGTAGAGCCATACCAGGGCCGCGATTGCGAGGAAGGTTCCGAATGGAAGTGGCGTGCGACCGCTGCCGCGCCCTGCCGCGACCAGGCCAACACCGACCAGCGCACCCAGGATCGCGGCCAGGATGAGCACCCACAGGCAGCCCTGCACCCCAACAACGGCGCCGATGGCCGCCAGGTACTTGACGTCTCCCCAGCCCATCCCCTCGATGCCGCGTATGGCCTTGTAGAGGACGATCACGAGAACCGGCAGCCCCGCCCCGACGACGACGCCGAGCACCGACTCCAACGGCGTGGTCAGGCCGCCGGCCAAGGCACCGGCCACTCCGAGGACGATGGTCGGGTAGGTGAGGACGTCGGGAAGAAGCTGGTGCTCGAGGTCGATGACACCGAGCACGATCGAGAGCCACGCGAACAGCACCGCCTCGAGCCCGGCAGTGGTCAGACCGAAGCGCAGGAACGCCAGCACCGCGACCAGGCCGCCGGCCGCCTCGACGGCCGGGTAGCGCACTGAGATCGGCGCCTTGCAGCGCCGACAGCGCGCCCGGAGCAGCAACCACGACACCAACGGCATGTTGTCGTACCAGTGGATCAGCTCGCCACAGGCCGGGCAGTGCGAGCGCGGCCGGACGATCGACTGCCGGCGCGGCAGCCGGTAGATCAGGACGTTGAGGAAGCTCCCCACCGCGGCTCCGACGGCGAACAGGTAGACGATCAGCAGCGGGCGCGTCCAAGCAACCACTGGTAGAGCTCCTCCTGGCGACGCACCATGGCGTCGATGTCAAAGTCTTCGAGCTGCCGCGGCGCTCCTGCCAGCCGCCGCCGCAGCACCGGGTCCCGCACCAGCTCGAGCACTCGCCGCGACATCGCGGCAACGTCTCCGCGAGGGACAAGATAGCCGTTCTCATGGTCGCGCACGACCTCGACGATTCCATCGACCGCCGTCGCGACCACCGGAACACCGGCTGCGAGGGCCTCGACCACCACCCGCGGAAGGCCCTCGTGATGCGATGTCAGGACCGCCACGTCAGTGGCCGCCCACACCGCTGGCACGTCATCGAGCCATCCCGAGAGATGGACCACGCCGGCGATGCCGAGCCGTCGCGCAAGGTCCTCCGAACGTCTCCTGAGCGGCCCGTCTCCCACCATCAGGAAGCGTGTCTCGGGCGCCTCCTCCGCAACCCGCGCGGCCATCCTGATGAAGTCCAGCGGCGCCTTCTGCGGCTTGAAATTGCCAACCTGGGTCACCAGGGCCCCACCGTCCGGCACTCCGAGATGATCGCGTAGTTGCCTGCCACCCGTCGGATCCCGAAAACGGTCAAGGTGGATTCCCGAACGGATGACCGAGGTCCGCGCCGGATCGAGGACGCGGAGGCGGGCGCCAAGGTCGAGGTTGGCACGGGAGACGGCAATGAAATGATCGGTCCAGCGCGCGGCACGCCGCTCCAGAGCGACCAGCACCGCCCGCATGGCCGCAGGCTGCAACGGCGTGAAACCGAAGCCGTGAACGGAGTGGATCACGACCGGCACCCTCTCCCGATGCGCAGCCAGCCGGCCGAGGATCCCCGCCTTCGACGAGTGGGTGTGGACGATAGCCGGGCGCAGCTCCCTGATGACCTCGCGCAGACGCCTGACGGCCGCGGCGTCGGCCAGAGGACGGATCGGGCGCACGAGCTCCGGCACCGGCCGCAGCACGACATCGTCAAGCATCTCGGCCTCTCTGTCCAGCCGATCACCCGGCCCCCAGGCGAGCGCGGCCCGGAACCGCGAGGGGTCGAGGTGGCCCACCGTGTAGAGCGTGTTCCGCTGAGCTCCTCCCAGCTCGAGCCGGGTGATGACGTGGAGCACCGTGGGGCGCTCGCTCACCGGGCCACCCTGCGCCCGACCTTCCGCGCGGTCGCCATGCCGTCCAGGATGGCATCCTCCATCGCCGAGTACTTCCACTCGGCCCACCGGCCGGCGATCGTGATTCCGATCTCCGACAGGTAGCGTCGGATGACGGCAACCGCGTCCTTGCGCGCGTGATCGAAGACCACATAGGCCGGGTCGAGGACGCTGACGCGTCGCACCCGCACCATCTCGGGGTCGAGGAGACCGGCCGCCGCCAGCGCCGCTTCGGCCTCCTCGGCGGCCGCGGTCACCTCTCCGGCGCCGGGCTCGAGGCTTGTCTCGAGAGATACGGTATGGCTGCCGCGGGGCGCGAGGCGGCCGTGGTTCGACGGGAAGCCGACGCGGTAGAAGGGCACCTCGGGGTCTGCGAAGTACAGCCAGTGCTCATCAGACGGCGCTCGCCCGCGGACGCCGAGGGCTACGTTCACGACCTGCACCCAGCGCAGGGCGCGGCGCGCCGCCACCACCGCCGGCGGCAGACTGCCAGCAATCAGATCGAGAAGAGCCGGCAGGGAGATGGTCGACACGAGATCGGAGTAGGCGATCCGCTCGCCGTCCTCGAGCTCAACCCAGCGTTCGCCGGGAGCGACAGCCGCCACCGTCTTGCCCAGGCAGAGCCCTGGCACATGGGCGGCGACCGCATCGGGAAGCAACCGGATGCCTCCTTGGCGGGGGTAGCGGAATACCGCGTTGTAGCCGACGGCGTCACGGTGAAGGCCGAGCGCGCCGTCGACCACCGCCTCGATGTCTGGCTTGGGCACGTACCTGCCCACCCAGTCGAGGCTGAGCTCCTCCGGCTCCGCCCGGTAGAGCTTGCGGTTGTAGGGAAAGAAGAAGTGACGCGCGAGCCCGTCGCCGAAGCGATCCAGAACCCACTCCCGGAAGTCGGCCGGAGCCGACCCGCCGCCGCGGCGCCACGCTTGAATGAAGCCCAGCAGGCAGTCGCGGCGAACCTGGTCGGAGAGGCCGAAGGTGTTGATCTGAATCGGGTAGGGGGTCGCTCTGCCGCCGACGACGACCGCCGCCCGGCGCTTGTGAACCGCGAACGCATCGAGGATTCCCAGATCGTCGAGGTAGCGCTCGGTCTCCGGCCGCGCGATGTGCAGGAGGTGGCCGGTCAGGTCGAACACGAACCGCCCTTCGACCAGCGACCGGCACGCTCCGCCGGGCTCGGCCTGTCGCTCCAGCACAGCGACCTCGAGTCCCTGCCGGCCCAGGCGCTCGGCGGCAACCAGCCCGGTCAGGCCGCCGCCGAGAACGACCGCCCTCCTCACGCTGCCCCCATCGGCACCCGGGCGAGCCACACCAGGACGGCGATCGTGACGGCTGCGACCGCCCCCGTCAGCCACAGCGCAGCGTGGGGGTCGATGTACATGACCAGCATCCCGAGCCCACCAAGCACCACCGCGCCAGCATAGATTGCCAGCACCGTTGCCGGCGCCGAGCCGCCCAGCCGGCGCTGCAGGCGAAGCGGAAAGTGGTCGGGGCTGCCGTGGTAGATCTTGCGTCCGGCCCGCACCCTGAGAACGGTGACGTAGACCGTATCAACGAGCGGCAACGCGAGAATGTAGGCCGGGGCGAGCCAGCCCAGCGGCGAGTGCCTCGTGTAGTCCATCACCATCGCCAGCGCACCGAGAGTGAGGCCGAGAAAGAGGCTGCCACAGTCTCCGAGGTAGATCTTCGCCGGCGGGAAGTTGAAGCGCAGGAAACCGAGCAGGGCGCCCAGCAGCACGACCGTAAACGCCGCCACCACCCAACGGCCGTTGATCGCCGCCACGGCCAGCAGGAAGGTGGCCGCTATGACGCCGAGCCCGGCCGCCAGGCCGTCCATGATGTCAACCAGATTGAAGGCGTTCGACAGCCCGACCAGCCACAGCACCGTCAGCACCAGTCGCGCCCACCACGGCAGCACGACCAGGTGGACGGAGATGTCGGCCTTGAGCAGCACGAAGACCGCCACCAGTTGCCCGAGCACCTTGGCTCGCGGGGTCAGCACCCCGAAGTCGTCTATCAACCCGATGGTGGCGACAATGCTGGAGGAGAGCAGCAGGGCCAGAACGACGCGGTCGAGCTCGAACACCATGCCGAGCGCAAGCAGGAAGGCGGCGTACACGGCCAGCCCACCGAGGTAGGGCACGGGAGCGCCCTGCTGCTTGAGGTGGCCGTCCGGCGCATCGACCACCCCAAACGCCAGCGCCGCCCGCCGCGCCTGCGGCACCCCCCAAAGTGCGAGCAGGAAGGCGAGAGCGAAGCCCAGCGCCAAGCGGATCAGCACGGCAGCTCCGCGAGCCGGCGCTGCGGCCGCGTACCCCGCGCCCGCCACTCGGCGACAACCAGCGGCCAGCGCCGGCGCAGCAGCGGCAGCAGGCGGGGGCGACGGAGAACGCTGAGCTTCGTCATCATGAGGTCCCAGGCCAAGAGTACGGGGGCCCGCGGCGCCAGATCAAGCCGGTGCAGGTGCCGGAGCAGCGTGACCCAGCGGTTGGTGATCACGCACGCCTCGAGCTCGGCCGGACGACGCCAGCGCAACGGCCCGCGCCCTCGGCTCGCACCGGCGCCCCGCCCGTGTACGGCCACCGCCGCTGGCACCGTCTGGACCGTCCAGCCGTGGTTGTTCAGCCGCCAGCCGAGCTCGAGGTCCTCCCAGAAGCAGAACAGCTCCTCCGCCCACGGCTGGCCGCCGGATGAGACCGCCGCAAGGGCGTCGCGCCGGTAAACGGCAAGGGCGCCGCAGGCGGCGAGCACCGGCCGTTCCTCGAGCAGCTCCGGGCCCAGCTGCTGGCCGTAGCCACGGTCGCGGACCTCCAGCGTGATGCGGCGCAGAACCTGGCCGACACTGTCTACAATCTCTCCTCCGGGGCGCATCAGCCGCGGCGCGACACCGGCCAACGCCGGATCGCCTGCCAGTGCCTCGGCGCAGATGGCCAGGCAGCCGTCCTCCACCTGCACGTCCGGGTTCATGAACGCCACCGCGCCGATATCCGGTCCAAGCGCAGCCAGACCCCGGTTGCAGCCGCCCGCGAAACCCGTGTTGCGGTCAAGTGCCAGCAGCGCCACCGTCGCGCCGAACCGCTCGCGAACGAGGTCGGCAGAGCCGTCGCCGGAGGCGTTGTCGACGACCACCACCTGCGGCCGCGGACGCTGCCCGAGCAGCGCTTGCAGGCAGTCCGGCAGGTCCTGTCGCGACTCGTAGGAAACGACGACGGCGCCGCTTTTCACCGGCTTTCCTCCCCGCCCGCCGCCCGCCGCCACGCCTCGAGGTGCGCGCGGGCGCTGTCCTCCCAGCGAAAGCGGCTCCTCACCTCGCGCGCCTGCGCCTCCCGCTCCTCCGCCGAGGGCGGCCGCTGCAGCAGGCCCTCGACCGCCGCCGCCACCGCCGCCGCATCTCCAACCGGCACGAGCCTGGCCCACGAGGTGAAGTGCTCGCGGTGGACCGCGATGTCTGAGGCCACCGCCGGGGCGCCGCACGCCAGCCCCTCCAGCAGCGGCAGGTCGAACCCCTCACCGCGGCTGAGCGAGAGCACCGTCGCCGCCCCCGACATCAGCGGCGGCAGATCCTCCTCCGGCAGATACCCCGTCAGCACAACCCGGCCGGCGAGCCGCCCGGGCACCTCTCCCCACCGCTGCTCCTGTTTACCCACGAGTACCAACCGCAGCTCGGGCCAACGCTGCAGCAGCTCCTCGAAGGCGCCGAGCGCCGTGTCGACGCCCCGCCGCGGGTGCAGCGAGCCGGTCGCCAGCAGGTACGGACCCCCGACCCCCAGGCGCTCCAGCACGGCCGCCGTTTCTTCCCCCGTGCGGGGATGGAAGCGCTCGCCGTCGACGCCGAGAGGGACCACCACGCCCCTTCCCCTCAACGGCCCGGCCACCGACTCGATCTCGCCGAGCACCGCCTCCGAGGCTGTAACAACGGCGGCTGCGTGCCTCGCCGACCACAGCAGCAGCTCGGCGAACGGGTGCCGGCCGCGAGCCGGGAACCACTTGGGGTGGGTGAGCGCGAGCACATCAAAGATTGCCACCACCACCGGACACGGCGACCAGATCGGACTGTAGTAGAACGGGCAGTACAGCACATCCGCCCCACGCGCCCGACGCGGCAGCCCCAGCTGCACCCAGGGCAGCGTCCTTGCTCCCGTTCGAGGGCGCAGCAGCTGCAGATCAAGGTCGCCGCAATCGATCCGGTCAAGGCCGCCCACTACACCTTCTATTACCCTTCCCACCCCGGTCGAGCCGGGCCCTGCGGGCTTGACGTCAACGGCTACGCTCAAGGTGGCGCCACGTCCCTCGCCGACTCTCACCACGGGACCGCTCCTACAGCTACGGAGCTCATCGCGTCCTCACTTCTTGTCGCCGGTCTTGGAAGACCCTCGCAGGCATGGCAGGGAGCTCGGCTAGGACCACGCTGTGTGGTTCTGCTGCGAGGATGAACGCCAGGCACGCGTCCCCGGGCCGCTCGCCCATGTCTTGTGACAGGCTCGTGCCATCCTCGGTCACGCGCCCGCCCTCCGCACACACCCGACACCTCAGCCAGGCGGAGGCATCCCCCATGGCCATGCAGCAAGTCACTCCACGAGCATACTGATTCGTCGGCGTCCCGCAACCTGGCCGAGCGCTCATCATCACACTGCGGTAGTCTTTGGTGAGATGAACTGGAAACGTTGGCTGATCTCCGCCGGCAGCAGCTGGCTGCTTCTCAGCGTAAATGTGGTGGTGGCCTACTTTGCCACGCCGTTGCTGGTGCGAACCCTAGGGCAGTCGGGCTTCGGGTGGTGGGCATCGGTGGCCAGCGTGGCCGCCCTCCTGTCGCTGCTGGAGGGCGGGCTCGGGGGAGCCACCACAAGGTTCCTGGCTGCTGCGCACCACGACACTCAGCTCCGAGCCTCCATCATGGCGACTGTTTCCAGGTGGAGCCTGCGTTACGCCGGGCTAACGGTGCTGGTTACCGCACTGCTCGTCGGCATTGGTCCTACCCTGTTCCATCGAGTGAATGCGCCCGTGGGAGAGCTGCGGGGCGCGCTGTTCTTTATCGGCGTGTCGGTTGCCTTTGGAACCCTCACTGCGGGGCCAATCGGGGCACTGCAGGCAGAAGGACGATGGGTCACGCGCAACCTCCTCCAGGTCGCCCGACAGCTGGCGTGGCTCGGCTGCGTCCTGCTCGTCGCCCGGTTCGCCTGGGGCGTCCCGGAGGTTGCGGCCACGGTGGCCTTCCTGGCCGCAGGGCTCTTTCTCGCAACCTTCAGCACCGTTGCTCGTCGCTGGGTGGTCTCGGGCCCACGTCACCCTCCGCGTGAGATCCTCGCCTACGGCGGACTCCGCGCCATTACTGGCACCACCGACCAGGTCGTATACGCCGGCCCGACCGTCCTCGCCCTGGCGATCCTGGGACCAGCTGCCGCCGCGGTGGTTGGCCTCGCCCTCCGGCTGCAAGAGATGCTCCGCCAAGGGGTCATCTCAATCTCCCAGTTCTACCTCCCTGAAGCGGCCCGGCTTGCCGGCTCCCGACCAGACGAACTCCGAGACAACATCACCCGTGGCTTCTTTCTCTTCGGCTGGCTGACGACACCGCCCGTGGTGGTCCTGCTCGTCAGCGGAAGGGTCTTTCTGACCCTGTGGATTGGAGAAGAGCTGGGAGGCGAGGTCGCACGGTATCTCATCCTCGCCATCGTCCCAATCTGGATCTACCTCTTGCAAATCCTGGGGGTCGAGACCTTCTACGGTATCGGTAGACCCTCAATCCGACTCAAGCTCCAAGCAGCGTCTGCCTTTATCACGTTGACACTGACCCTACTTCTCGCCAAGAGTCTGGGAACGGTTGGCGTCCTTGCCAGCCAAGCCGCTGCGATCACCGTCGTTGACGGGATTCTGCTCCCGATCATTACCTACCGCATCTTCGGCGCACCGGGTAAGGACGTCTTGGCGAGCCTGCCCGCCTTCTTCTTCGCCTGCGTACTGCCAGCGCTTATCGCAGGAGAGGCAGTCCGCCAGACTGCGACCTCGATGTGCTTCTACCTGCCCAGCGCAACGCTGGCCGTCGTTGCCGGCTACGCATTCGGCTGGGTGGGCTTCCTGCGCAAGCGTCTTGGCGCCGCGCCCTGGCGGGCGGCCAGCCTGCCTGAGGCCCCTCATCGATGAGGGAACTGCAGCGATGAGCCGGTGGCAGGGAACCACGCCGGCACTCTCGGTGGTGATCCCGGCTTTCAACGCCGCTTCGACAATCGAAACCGCACTGGCAAGTGCCCTGGCGCAGACAGTTGAGGAAGTGGAGGTACTGGTGGTTGATGACGGCTCGCGAGATGCCACGGCGGAGATCGTGCGCACCTGGCGCGAGCGAGACACGAGGATCCGGCTGCTGACTCACCCCGACGGCCTCAATCACGGCGTCGCCGCAAGCCGCAACCACGCCGTGAACGCCGCCAAGGGCTCGGTTGTCGGCTTCCTCGACGCCGACGATGAGTGGCTCCCCCATGCCGTCGAGAGATTCCTGAAGACGGCAGAGGCACATCCAGACGCCGCCGTGATCTACGGTCAAGCCCACGAGGTTGCTCCGGCGGGTTCGAGGATCATCGGAAGGGGGGCTCCGGGCGCCACTTTCGACCTGTTTTCACAGCTCGCTCGTTTCAACGTGATTGTGACGTCGGCCACAGCGGCTCGCAGGCACACCCTTCCTCCACAACCGTTCCCCGAGGGTCTTCCGTTTCAGTTCGAGGACTGGGCATGCTGGCTACGCCTCGCCCGCACCCGTCGGTTTGCCTATATTCCGGAACCGCTGGCGCGGTACCACGTCCGCGAGTCCAGCGCCACCGGGCTTGTGGCGTGCCAGAACCTCGAGCTAGACGTAGTCACCGCAGAAGGCATGTGGCTCCGCCAGCTCTTGTGCAACGCGGCGCCCTCAGAGCAGCACGCCATCACCAGCGGACTTCGCTTCCGTGCTGGTGAGGCCATTCGATTCGGTGCTCGGGCGCTGCGGCGCGGTCACCTCGGCCGCAGCCTGCGATGGCTGCGTGGAGCACTCCTGATAGCTCGCACTCCCAGAGACCTCGGGGCCGCCTTCCTCGAGGCCTCGAGAGGCCACCGTCGAGCTGTCCACGGAGTTGATCCCGACCTGGTGATTCGGCCCGGTCCCTGAACGACAAGTCGGCGGAAGTGGGGCTGGCACCTGCTCTGTCGGGTCCGCATGGGTCAGCCCTGGGCCCGAGACTTACCCGGGAACACCTTTCAGCCAGGGTCATACCATGGAGGTCGTCCGCGAACCGAGGAGCTTTGCCTTCTCCCATCCGCATACTATGCTGAACGGAGCATGGAGAACTCCTACTACCTCCACCAGCCGGGGACGCTCACCAAGGGATCGGTTCTCGATGTGGGCCTCAAGTGTACGCACTCCTGCAGGTTCTGCTACTACAGCTTCCTGGACGGAAGCACAGAGCAGTTCCGGGGAATGCGGCGGGCTGCGTTCCGTTCGCTCGACGATTGCCTGGAGATCCTCCGCCGGCTGCGCCGAGGCGGAGCGGTCCACGTTGACATCACCGGTGGTGAGCCGACGCTGCACCCACAGCTGACCGAGATGATCCGCTACGCAGCCACGGAGTTGGGGCTCGCGACCCGAGTCATAACACTGGGCCAGATGCTTGACCGGAAGCTACCGTGGTGTAAGGGAGCGACGCTGCTCGACGACCTGCTCGGCGCCGGCATCACCAACTTCTTATTCTCCCTCCACGCCGTCAACGAGGACCTGTTTTCCAAGATCACCGGCGAGAGCTTTGCCAAGCTCCGTCGAGCGATGCAGCGCATCGACGAGCTGGGCACTTTCGACTACACGACCAACTCCACCGTCTTCGAATGGAACCTGGAGCACCTCCCGGACATCGCACGGGAGATCATCCGGCACCGCGTCTATCTACACAACTTCATTGTCATGAACGCCTACTACGCATGGAACGAAGAGGAGCGCGTCTTCGGGATACAACCGCGCTTCTCCGACGCCTACCCCTACCTCAAGGAGGCAGTCCGCATCCTTGAGTCGAGCGGAGTAGCTGTCAACATCAGATATGCGCCTCTCTGTGTCTTCCCAGAGCTACAGCGGCACATCGTCGGCGTGGTCGGCGTTCGGTACGATCCCTACGAGTGGTTCAACCTTGGCGGCCACCTCGGAGGGAGCCCAGAGCTGAGCGCAACTTTGGTCGACGTGGTTGAGGGCGGAACCGATCCAGAGTACGAGCTGGTGCGAACGCTCCCGTGGCTGACGCGTAACCGTCTTGCCTCCGGCCACAGAATCTTCGCCAGGCGTGAATCGAAGGTCCTTGTGGAGCCTTGTTCGCGGTGCCCCGCAATCGAGGCCTGCGACGGCGTGGATCCAAAATACGTCACGCAGTATGGAACCGGTGAGCTCCGGCCGCTGGCAGAACCGAGCATTCAGGGCCGGCTGCTCCAATCGCGACGGGCGTACAGCCCGGCCTTCCTTGTCAAGCTCAGACCCGACGCTCCGATGTGTGACAGCGTCAGGGACTGGTTCAGGTCTTCGAAACTCCCACAACCGCCCCGGAGGCCGGAGGAGATCCCGACCCCGAAGCAAACAGAACAGAGAGCCTTGGCCGCAGTGGGGACGGCGGCGAGCCCACGAGCCGTCAGCCAGCGCTGCCGTAGGAGGATCCGTCAGGCCACTCGATCGTGGAAGAGGTCATTGGCCAATGGCGGTCTGGCCCTGCTCGCCCGCCTCTGGCGTCCCGGGATCCGGTGATTCGGCTCGGCTACCCCCTCACGACTGGGAGCTCTTGAGCCGCTGCAGTACTGCATACCACTTCGGAAGGTAGGCGAAGACCCAGTACAACCAGATCCTGAGATCGAACGGCCAGTAGTTCAGGCCGAGGCCGGCCGCACATCTAGCGGCAGGTCCTTCCAGCTCGCGCAGCGACGCGTACGCCTCCTCCCGTGCCAGAACGGAGAGCCGGCGTCGCAGCGGTACCCGCCCGGCCTCTCCCCAGCCTTCAGGGTGCTCCTCCAGAAACCGCTCTAGCGCCTGCCTGGTCTCCCGGGCGTGGCGCCCGAGAGCCGATGTCTTCTGTGCGCCATGCCAGCGGTAGAGTGCGAGGGGACGCGGGAGAACCGGGATCGGAGCGATCGCACTCAACCTCAGCCACAGCTCGTAGTCCTCGGCCGCGCACCTCTCATCGAAGCCACCTACCCGCTGCAGGAGGGCGGTCGAAAACAACCCGGCGTGCACCACTGCCTGCTCGCTCAGAAGCAGGTGGCCAAGGAGGATCCTGCCCCGCGGCGGATCGGGCGGCCAGCTCTGGACCTGGAGGCCAACCCGGTCGGCAAGTACCTGCACGGCGGTAAGCTCTGGCGAGCTGGAGCAGAACCTCAGGCCGTGGCACGCCACTGCGTCCGCCCGGGTGTCGGAGGCGAACCGCAGCAGCTCCTCGAGGGCCTCGGGGACCCACAGGTCATCATCGTCCAGGAAGGCGACCCACGGAGCTCGCGCCTCCGCCAGGCCTGCATTCCGTGCAGCTGCGGTCCCTGCGCGCTCCCGGCTCCGGCTGCGAACCCTCGGATCTCCCTCGCCGAGCTGGCGGCAGAGCTCGAGCGTTGCGTCGCTGGAGCCGTCGTCGATGATGATCAGCTCGAGTTCGTGCAGGGTTTGGGTCAAGACGTTCCGCGCCGCGGCCCCCAGCAAGGAGCAGCGGTCACGGGTGGCGATCACAACCGAGACGGCTGGCGGACCCCCCGCCGGTTGCACTGGGTCTCGGGGACCGGGTTCTTCGACTCCCACCCCTGAAGTGTAGCAAGCAGGGCGCTCCAACCAGCCTGTTGACTGGCGGGGGGGTCGTTTGGAGAAGGTTCATCGCTGGCCCCGGCCCGGCTCACGGGAAGGAGGAGAAGGGACCGTGTTAGGCACCGGTCCGGGCATAGCTGTCCTCACGGCCCGGGAGAGGATCCGCCCCTTCCTTCTCGCAACACCGAGACGAGGTATCGCCCTCAAAGTCCCCCACACCCGGGCCGGATCCTTGAGCAGTGCCAGCACGAGCCGGGCGGCCAGGAAACCGAGAAAGACCGGCAGGTGCCCGCGGTCGAGATGTTTGGCGGAGCAAAGGACTCTGTTTCTTTCGTACCAGACCCGCCTGCGAGATGCCGCGATTGTCCCCATCGTCTGTCCGTGGAGGTGCCGAACGCGGGCCCCCCGAACGGCCACGATCCTCCGCCCTCCCCTGCGCACGGTGAGGCCCAGATCGACGTCCTCCCAGTAGCCCGGAGCGTACATTTCCTCCCATCCCCCAAGAGACCGCAGGATCTCTGCATCGGCTGCAACCGCGGCTCCGCACGGGTAGTCGAGCTGCTGGCAGCCCTCCAGCGGCTCCTGAACCGCGTCGAGCAGGCCACAGCGGGACGTCAGCCTGCATCCCGACTCGCTCCTTCCGAGATGCTCATTCCAGACGTCGGGGACCACGGCTCCGGCTTCCGAGTCGAGATCCCAACCCGTCTCCAGCCTCTGCAGCAGATCACCCTCCACCATGACATCGTCGTTCAAAAACGCGACTTTCCGGCCCCTGCAGACCCGGAGCCCAGCGTTACAGGCCGCGCCGTAACCTCGCCCCCCTCCGGTCACCGTCTCGCGGACGCGAATGCCGAGACCGGACACGTCAGGACCTGGTTCCGCAGCGTCATGCACGACAATGAGCTCACCGCCCACGTTGCCGGCCGCGGCCGACATTGCGGCAAGCGTGGCATGCAGAGGGCCCTCGAAGCCACGCAGAGTCGGAACGACGAGCGACCACTCCAAGGTATCCTCAGACACGATGCCACTGCTTCTCGGATTCGACGCCCGCGCCGCGGCCCTCGACCCTCACCGTGGGATCGGGCGTGTCACCGGCGAGCTCGCGAACGCTCTTCTCGACCGGT
>CAZKGM010000044.1:0-25742 GCA_964552395.1 uncultured Thermoanaerobaculia bacterium
TCGCGCCTCGCCGCCAGCGAGCGAGGAGTCGCTGACCTCGTGGTCGCGACGACGATGCGAGCGCAGCGGCGGGGTGCGAGAGAGTGCTCCTGCGCGATCCCTCTTCCATCAGAAGGGAGGGGGGTTCACTCGCCTTCCGAAGAACTCTGAAGGCAGATCCGAGCGAAGCGGCCCCTCGGGGCGGGAAGGTCGGACCGAGGTCTTCCTCGAGACCGGGCTTCCCGATCCCGAGGGGTGCGGCCGCAGGCCGCGGATCTGCCGTGGCGGGGCGCCGGAGAACTCAGGCCTTCCGGCTCAGACCGTTTGCGAGCTTCCACAGGCGGTCGGCCTCACCGGCACGAGCGCGGCGAACGTTGTAAACGCCGGTACCGACGGCGATCGGCTCGTCCTCGGCTCCTGCATGGTAGGCGGCGAGCTCGGCGACGCCGACACGGTTGCCAAGGCGGACGACGCATCCGCGGCCGATCAGCAGCTCGGGCCGTCCCGGTCGCAGGTAGTCCACTCGCAGGTCCACGGTGGAGATGCGATCGCTCCTGCCGATCTGCGACCACACGGCCACCCCACCGCAGGTGTCGAGGAGGGACGAGACCACACCGCCGTGTAGCGACGGGACCAGAGGGTTGCCGATCAGCTCGGCGCGAAAAGGGATCTCGACCACTGCCAGACCGCTCTCGATTGTCACGACGCGCATCCCGAGAAACTTCGAGAACGGTATGACGGCTTCGAACAGGTGCGCGAGCCTCTCGTACATGCCTTGCTGCATCACGTGCCACTCCCGGGCGGGTGCCTTGCGAGGCCGGACATTGGTCCACCGCGGTCCACCGCCGCTCTCGGACGCCCACGGCATCATTCTGCCATGCCGCCTCTCCGGCCGCATCCTGCTCGCGCAACTCGGCCCCTGTTCTATCCCCGGGTCGGCCGGTCCGCGCAGGGGGCCAGAGCGATAGCAGAGGGACCTCCGGTCGCAGTGATTGCGAGTGAACGATCCGGGTAGAGTGCGTGCTGGATCACAGAACGCCGACTTTCTGCATGTCACAATGCAAGACGTGCGCACTGGCATCAACTTCCGCCCGGCGGGCTCAGAGAGCCGCGGCAGGCCGGTCATGAACGCCGCCGAAGCCCCGGGCCCGGCTGCCGAGAGCGGCGCTTCGGAAGCAGTGCTGATGGTCGCGCTCGACCCCACCACAGATGGCAGGGTGCGGGAGGCGATGAGGGACCTGAACGTCTCGATCCAGACCGCCTTGAACTCCGACGTCGCTCTGAGCACCCTGCGCTCCCGGTCCATTCGGCTCGTGTGGTGCGGCTACCCCCTCCCACACCTCCTGCTGCGCCACTTCTTGCAGATGGTTCGCAACCCGGTCTGTGAGAGCCGGCGCTGCGGGATCATTGTCGTGTCGATCCCGGAGCTCCTGTCGGGCGCCACTCGCTTCGTCGGCGAGGGGGCCAATGCCGTCGTCCCTCGGTGGGCGCCGGTGTCAGCGCTCGCGGACACCGCCCAACGCCTCCTGAAGGCGCCGCCGCGGTACCCAGCCCGCCACGGCACCCTGGTTCGCGTCTACTCGTCGAAGGGGGACCCGATCCCGGTCGCGGCGGTTGCCAATATCTCGGCTTCAGGGCTGCTGCTCGAGTCCGACGAACGCCCGCCGCTGGGCTCGGAGTGCGTTGCAGAGGTCTCCTACACGGATCTGCCGGACTGCCTGTCACTCCCGTCGCGAGTGGTGCGCCACACCCGTCCTGGACGGGAACGCCACTCCGGCTTCGCCCTCCAGTTCGCGGCCCCTCCACCGGAGCTCGGCCACCACCTCGCCGCCGTCATCTCAGGAGCCGACCTCCTGTCCGGGTGAGACGACGCCTGAGGTGCAAAGACAGCGTCAGGTTTGGAGGACGCCCTGTCGGAACGGGGGCAGATCGGTGTTGTGGGCCGTGGCGGCGAGGCTTCGGGCGACGATCTCGCGTGTACGGCGGGGGTCGATGATCTCATCCACCCAGAGGCGGGCGGCGGCGTACCGCGGGTCCATTGCCGCCTGGTAGCGCTCCCGGATCTCCGACAGCCGATTCTGCTTCTCCTCCTCCGAGACCTCGTTGCCGCGGTTCTTGAGCTGAATGGCCAGGAGGGTGTTGGAGGCCTGGTCGCCGCCCATGACCGAGATCGACGCCGACGGCCAGGCGAAAAAGAACCTCGCATCGTAGGCCCTCCCGCACATGGCGTAGTTGCCGGCACCGAACGAGTTGCCGACGAACACCGTGATCTTCGGCACCACGGAGTTCGCGACCACGTTGACGAGCTTCGCCCCATCCTTGATGATCCCCTCACGCTCGGCCTTCGAGCCGACCATGAAGCCGGTCACGTCCTGGAGGAAGAGCAGCGGAATCCCCTTCTGGTTCATCAGCTCCACGAAGCGTGTGGCCTTGTCGGCGGCGTCGGGGTAGATCACGCCCCCGATCTGCATCTCGCGATCCTTGGCCTCGAGACCACGGCGGCGGTGCACGATCTGCCGCTGGTTGGCGACGACCCCCACCGCCCAACCGTGGATCCGCCCGGTTCCACAGATCAGAGTCCGACCATATGTCGCCTTGTACTCGTTGAGCTCGGACCCGTCGAGGAGCCGCGCCAGGATCTCGTAGGTGTCATAGGGACGCGATCGGTCCACCGGAACGAGGCCCAGCAGCTCCGCGGGATCGGCCACCGGGTCCCTGGGCTCTTCGCGGCTGAAGACGGGGGCCGGGGGACTGGCCAGCTCCCCGATTCTGACGCGGATGTGCTCGATCGCCGCCGCATCGTCCGCAAAGCGGTCATCGACGACGCCCGAGATGTCAACCTGCACCTCCGCCCCTCCCAGGGCCTGGTTGTCGATCCCCTCGCCGATCGCGGCTTTGACCAGGTGCGCGCCGGCGAGAAAGATGGTCCCCGTCCCCTCGACGATAAGTGCCTCGTCGGACATGATGGGCAGGTAGGCGCCGCCGGCAACGCACGAGCCCATGATGGCGGCGATCTGATACACGCCAGCCGCCGACAGCCGGGCGTTGTTGAAGAACGCGCGGCCGAAGTGCTCGCGATCCGGGAAGATCTCGTCCTGCATCGGCAGAAAGACGCCGGCCGAGTCAACCAGGTAGATGACCGGCAGGCGGTTCTCGAGCGCAATCTCCTGCGCGCGCAGCACCTTCTTGCAGGTCAGCGGGAACCAGGCACCCGCCTTGACCGTGGCATCGTTGGCAACGACCACGCACTCGCGGCCGCTGATCCGTCCGAGCCCGATGACGACTCCGGCCGCCGGGGCACCCCCCCACTCCTCGTAGAAGCCCCACGCCGCAAAGCTGCCGAGCTCGAGCAGCTCGGTACCGGGATCGAGCAGGGCGGCCACGCGCTCTCGTGCGAGCATCTTGCCCTTCGCGCGTTGCTTGTCGGCAGCTTCCTCGCCGCCGCCGGCCGCGATAGATGATCGCTGGGCGTCCAGAACCCGCAGCTGGTTCAGCCAGTGGTCCTGGTTGGTCTCGAAATCCACGTCGTGGTCGACACGCCCGTCCAGCTTCCTCGGCATCGGACCTCCTGGCCGGAGTATAGCCCTTCCGGAGCTGCCGGTAACGGCGATCCTCAGTACCTCATCGCACGCCGTCTGGCAGCCACTGGGTGAGGAGCTCAGAGGGTCTCAGTCGTCCACATCGAGACGTTGCCCACGGGCCCACGCGGGAGCGACGCCTATCGGGAATCGAGCTCGGGAATCGCGGTCGCGGCCCGTTCCATCGCATCGGCAAAACCTTCGTGGTCGTTCCGCTCGACTGCCCCTGTGAGCTCGCCCAGGGCGGCCGTCAGCGCCGCGTACACCTCGCCGCGATGCGGATTGAGGCGCTGGATCGCGAAGTAGAGAGCCGGGTCATGGGAGAGCACCGACCGCGAGGTCTCGGATTGGCGCGCAAAGGTGGTCGAGGCGACGCGGCCGAGCTCGGCAGGGTCCAGCCCCGAGCGGGTCAGGGCGTCTCCGAAGAGCATCCCGGACAGGTGGGCCAGTCCGAGGAGCCATCCCATGAGCCGGTCATGGCGATCGAACGGGATGCTGACCAGGTCCAGGTAGGGGTGCCCGAGGAGGTCGAGCAACTGCGCCCGCTCCTTCTCCTCATCCTCGAGCACGGCGTGGACCACGGTCAGCGGCTCGTAGTGGTTCTTTCCCGGCCCGAACATCGGGTGCAGCGACAGCGGAATCGCGCCGCCGGCGCGGAGCTCGACGAGAGGTGCACGCAGGTGGTCCTTGATGGAGGCGATCTCGATGACCGGCAGTCCGGAAGCGATCTGGGCCAGCTCGGTGAGCGCAGACGGAGTCGTCGCCAACGGCACCGCGACCACGATGCCTGCGTACACGCGCAGGTCCGGAACCTGGGTCAGAGACGAGTAGCGGCCCTCCTGCAGCGGGAGTGCGTCCCATGCGGTGTCGACGCCATCGACGGCGTGGCCGATGCCGCCCAGGAACCGGCGCAGCCACACTCCCATGGCTCCCGCCGCCCCCACGATCAGCACGCGCTTGCCCCCCCGGGGGCGAAGCTCCACGCCGACTCGATGCTGGCGCTCCACGGAGCCGCGGATGATGGCGGCGAAGATCGCCTCCATCACCCCCTGAGTGACACCACAACGCTCGGCGTGCTCTCGAGCCTGCGACAGCACGCGCTGCTCGACCTCGCGGACGACCACCGGCTGACCGCGCTCCGCCTTCAGGCGCCCAACCTCCGCGGCCAGTCCGAAGCGGCGCTCGAGCAGCTCCAACAGCGCGCGATCCAGACGCGCGATCTCATCCCGCAGGCGGACGATCTCCTCGGCCATCATGCCTCCCCCCCGTCCAAGCTAGCACGGGTCCGTCACCGGCGACCGCAGCCGCGGCGGCCGCCCGCCCGCCGACGGCACGCAATGCTACACTTTCGTTCCCTGCCCTGCTCTTTCTCTTCCTGCAGGCCCGTTCGTTCACTCGTCGGGGAGGATCAATGGCGAAGATCAAGGTTCGGCGAACCAACCGTGAGGAGCTGCCGGGAGTGGCGCTGCTCAGGTCCGCCGTCTCCGCACAGTCACCCTTCGAGACACCCATGCTCGACCTCGACATGACAAACGACCCGACACTCGAGCACCTCATGACCCATGACCCGGACGGCTTCTTCTCGGCCCTCGACAACGAGGAGACGCTCGGCTTTGCCGCGGCCCACATCCGCTCGCGCCAGTGGGTGCTTTCCGACCTGTGGGTTCTCCAGCAGCACCAGGGTCACGGCGCCGGCGAAGCGCTCCTGAAAAGGGTGCTGGCCTACGGCGAGCGCTCGGGCGCCCGCACCTACCTGGCGGTGGTTCCGACCGGAGGGCCGATCCAGTCCCTGCTGCTCCGTCATGATTTCCGGCCGGGACCACCGGTCTACCTGTTCCGCGTTCCCCACGACACGGCCGAGCCGTTGGCGGCATCACTTGCGCGGCTGCTGCCGGGGCAGGAGGTGTCACGGGATCTCCTGGAGCGGCGCGGCCAGGGCGATCTCGATCGGATCGACCGCCTGGTGCGAGGCATGACCCGCGAGGCGGACCACGTTTTCTGGCTCAAGAAGTGCCGGCTGAACGCAGCCTTCATTCGCCAGGCCAGCAGGTTCGCGGCGTACGCCTACGGCGGTCCCGAGCAGGCCGGCCCAGTGGGCGGGAACACCCAGGATGCGGCGCTGGCGGCGCTCGGATGGTCGATCCAGTTCGCGCGACGCCGCGACCCGCGACGGCCGATCGAGCTCCTCGTCCCGGGCCCGTTCGCGCCCGCCGTGGACGCGCTCCTGGAGGCCGGCGCCCGCCTCGGTTCGACACTGATGATCTACGGCCGTGGTAACCTGCCGAGCTTCGATCGTTGCGTGTTGGGGGCAGCGAGCCTGCCGTGAACGACAGGCTCGGCAACCGCGCTTCTTGGGGCCGCCGGCAGCGCCACGTCGACTACGCCGACGAGCTCAACCCGCAGCAGCTCGAAGTGGTGCAACATCCCGGGGGACCGATGCTGGTGTTGGCCGGCGCCGGAACCGGAAAGACGCGGACGCTGGTGTACCGCGTCTGCCGACTGATCGAGGACGGCGTCCCGCCGGGGACGATTCTCCTCCTCACCTTCACGAATAAGGCCGCCCGCGAGATGCTGGACAGGGTCGAGCAGCTTGTCGAGCGGGGCGGCGGAAGGGTGACGGGGGGCACCTTCCACTCTGCAGGGAACAGGATCCTGCGGCGCTACGCCGAGCGGCTGGGCTACTCGCCGCGCTTCTCGATCCTCGATCGGGAGGACTCCACCGACCTGATGGGTTCCGCGCTCGCCGACATCAGCCCGGAGCTGCCAGGGCGCCGTCTACCACGCCCCAAGCTCCTAGTCGACGTCTACAGCTATGTCATCAACACCGGCCACGCGCTCGACGAAGTCCTGCTGGCGCGCGCTCCGCAGTACCTCGATCAGAGCGAGCTGATGGCTGCCGTCTTCAAGCGATACCTCGAGCGCAAACGCGACGCCGACCTGATGGACTTCGATGACCTGCTGCTGAACTGGCTCCTCCTCCTCAAGCGCTTCCCGGACTCCCGCGCCGAGCTCGCGGACCGCTTCCGCCACGTCCTAGTCGACGAGTACCAGGACACCAACAGGCTGCAGGCCGACATCGTGGATGGCATGCTCGGGCCAGACCGGAACGTCATGGTGGTCGGGGACGACGCCCAGTCCATCTATGCCTTCCGCGGCGCCGACTACGCCAATATCCTCACCTTCCAGGAGCGCCACGAGGGCTGCTCGGTGTTCCGCCTCGAGATCAACTACCGCTCGACACCGCCGATCCTCGCCCTCGCGAACGCCTCGATCGGCCACAACGAGCACCAGTTTCCGAAGGAGCTGCGGCCGACGCGGCGTGGTGAGGAGCTGCCGTCGAGAGTGTCGGTGCCGACGCCGGAGGCACAGGCAGCGTTCGTCGCCGACGAGGTGCTGGCGTTGCGAGAGGAAGGCGCCGATCTGGAGCAGATGGCGGTCCTCTACCGCAACCATGCACACTCCCTCGAGCTCCAGGTCGAGCTGACGCGCCGCAATATCCCTTACCGGGTTCGCTCCGGCGTACGCTTCTTCGAGCAGCGGCATGTCAAGGACGTCCTCGCCCATCTTCGCTTCGTGGCCAACCCGCGCGACGAGGTGGCCTTCACCCGCCTGATCAAGCTGCGGCGCGGCTTCGGCGCCCGTCTGGCCGCCCGTCTCTGGAGCCGGATCTCCGGCAGCGATCCGCTGCGCACGCTGCTGCGACTGGAGATTGATAGCTTCGAGGCGCCGCGGCCGGCAAGGCGCTCCCTCGGCGAGGCGAAGGCGCTGCTCGACGAGCTCACCTCCCCCCGCCGCACCGGCCAGCCCGGAGAGAGCATCCGCGGGGTGGTCGAGGCCTTCTACCGCGACTGGGCACGCGAGAATCTGGACAACGCCGGCTCGCGTCTCGACGACCTCGAGCAGCTCGCCCTGTTCGCCGACGGTTACCCCGATGTCGACGCCTTCCTGGCCGAGATCACGCTCCTCAACGAGCTATCCGGCGAGGATGTCGCGGCGGGACCGCCCGACGAGGCGCTGACGCTCTCCACGATCCACCAGGCGAAGGGGCTGGAGTGGCGCTCGGTGTTCCTGATCTGGCTCTCCGAGGGCCGCTTTCCAACCGTGCGCGCGGAGGACATGGAGGAGGAACGACGCCTCTTCTATGTC
The DNA here is from genome assembly GCA_964552395.1 of uncultured Thermoanaerobaculia bacterium. Classification (GTDB taxonomy): domain Bacteria; phylum Acidobacteriota; class Thermoanaerobaculia; order Thermoanaerobaculales; family Sulfomarinibacteraceae; genus JAJDNH01. The sequence goes on from CAZKGM010000044.1 coordinate 7,704, forward strand.
GCAGTGACGCGCGCCAAGGAGAATCTCTACCTGCTCCACCCGGTGATGGCTCGCGATCGCTACCGGGTTGACGTCCTCCTCGATCCCTCGACCTTCCTCCTCGAGCTGCCGGCAGAGCTGCTCGAGCACCGGGTCGTGCATCAGGAGATCGGCGCTACCGGCCTTCCCGAGCTGGAAGCGGGAGGCCGCTATCAACTGCCCGACTTCCTGTCCACGGACAGTGGCGGCGACGACGACGAGGGAGACGACATCAACTGATAGGTCATGGTGACCCATGACACATCACCAGGACGGTTGGCCAGCGTGCGTTTCGAGGCTGGGAGCCTGTCGCTTCGATTCTCTGCGAAAGATCCGACGGAGTCTCATGCGGCCGAAAGCGCCCGGCTGAAGAGGGACACTTGACGGCCCGACCTTCCCTCGATTCAGGCTATCCCAGAAAACGTCCAGTGCTGCAGACCTTTGCGCTTCTTCGTTCTCCTTCATCCGTGCAATCCGTGGAATCCGTGGTTCCTGCTTCTCCACCCCAACGCCTCGCCAGCAGACGACCTCCGCACCGGGTACGGCGCGACGCTCTCGTCTCGACCCGCTGTTGCGGGTCGTCAAAGCCCTGTGGTACAGTTCGTTTCCGCTTGGGCGGGCATAACTCAGCTGGTAGAGTGTCAGCTTCCCAAGCTGAAAGTCGCGGGTTCGATTCCCGTTGCCCGCTCCACCTTTGCAACCCTCCTGCCGGGAGTGAGCGCCATGGGCCTCTTCGCACGAGACGACAAGCCGACCACCGGAGGCCGAGCGGCGGCACCCGGCAGAACGGTGCAGCCGCAGCAACCTCTCCAACCGCAGTCGCCACAGGGTGCCCAGACGCCCGGGCACGAGGTCACCATCGTCGCCGAGGCCGCCCGGTTCGAGGGCTCGCTGGGCGGCTCGGGCGACATCCACATCTGCGGTCGCTTCCAGGGAAAGGTCGACTCGTCGGGCAACCTCTTCATCGCAACGAGCGGCCGTGTGAAGGCGTCACTGCATGCGCGCACGGTGATCGTCTCCGGCTCGGTGGAGGGCGATGTCGCGGCCGAGGAGCGCATCGAGCTCAAGCCTTCGGCGAAGCTCACCGGCAACATCACGGCGCCGCGCATCCTCATTGAGGAGGGCGCCGCCTTCGAGGGCCAGGTCCACATGCAATCGCCTTCCGGCGCCAAGACCGAGGCCGCGGTGTCACAGTCGACGCAGGCTGACACCAAGGAGGGTGAAATCTCGAGCGCACGCCGGCCCAAGAACGGGAAGCGGGACTAACACCGGACTCACTGACTCACAACCTACTGCGACCGGCGTTACACCGGCCGCCGCCATGGCGTTCGCGTCTCACCCGTGTCGCTGCGATCACGCGTGAGTCATCCGCGCGGACCCGCAGCGCCCTGGTTGACTGAGAGTCGTGAATGATTTCACAACGGGGAATTGACCTCCTGCACACGAGCGGCTACGATTCCTCGGCGGCCTGGCCGGCCGTTGCGCCGGCTCCGTAGAGGTGCAGGAGAAGGAGGTCAAGATGCGCGTTGGAATCCCCGCGGAGATCAAGGACAACGAGTACAGGATCGGCATGATCCCGGCCGGCGTCAGGGAGCTCACGGACGATGGCCACGAGGTGTTCGTGGAAGCCGGAGCCGGCCTCGGCTCGGGGATCGACGACTCCGAGTATGTTGCCGCCGGCGCGACCATACTCGACACGGCCGACGAGGTTTGGGGCACCGCGGACATGATCATCAAGGTCAAGGAGCCGGTCGGCCCCGAGTACCAGCGCATGCGGCCGGGGCAGATCCTCTACACCTACCTGCATCTCGCCCCCGAGCCCCACCTGACCGACGTCCTTCTCGAGCGTGGGGTCACCGGCATTGCCTACGAGACCGTCACCGATCGCAACGGCCACCTGCCTCTCCTGACCCCGATGTCGGAGGTTGCAGGTCGTCTGGCGATCCAGGTCGGCGCCTACTTCCTCCAGCGTCCCAACGGCGGGCGGGGCGTTCTCCTCGGTGGCGTTCCTGGCGTTCCGCCGTCCGACGTCGTCATCATCGGCGGCGGCGTGGTCGGCATCAACGCCGCCAAGATGGCTCTCGGTCTCGGCGCCAGGGTCACGATCCTGGAGACCAACCTCGACCGCATGCGGTACCTGGATGACGTCTTCGGCGGGCGCCTCACCACCGTCGCCTCCAACCGGCACAACGTCGAGATCCTGACCTCCCGCGCCGACCTCCTGGTCGGCGGCGTCCTCGTGCCCGGTGCCTCCGCGCCCAAGGTCGTCTCCCGCGATCTGCTGGCCGGCATGAAGAACGGCGCCGTGATCGTCGACGTCGCCGTCGACCAGGGGGGATGTGTCGAGACGACCCATCCAACCACCCACTCCGAGCCGACCTTCGTCATCGACGGGGTCATCCACTACTGCGTGGCGAACATGCCTGGCGCGGTGCCGCGGACGTCCACGTTCGCGCTCAACAACGCGACCATCCCGCTCGCCCTCGCCATCGCCAGCCGGGGGCTCGACGCCCTTCGCGAGGACGCTCACCTGCGGGCCGGCCTCAACACGTTCGAGGGCAAGCTGACCTGTGCGGCGGTCGCGACCAGCCAACAGAAACCGTACACCCCGGCCGAGCAGCTCCTGGGGCTTTAGCAATCCGGGTCCTGCGTATCCCCTTGAGTCAGGTTGTCTCCACGCACGCATGATCCCGGTGGGGCAACAATTGAACCGCCAAGGCGCGAAGAACGCGAAGATAAGAAAGGGAATATCTTCTTAGCGAGCTTGGCGTACTTGGCGGCTTGGCGGCTCATAGGGTCTCCACAGGCCACGACTCGCCACCCACCGGAGCGGTGTGAGTCTAACCGGCTGAGTCGTTGCCCGGGGGCTCCGGGGCCGGCACCGGGAGAGCGGTGCACTTGGGGTTGTAGCCCTCGCAGTAGAGCTCGATGAGGGTGATGAAGGCGGTCATCATCAGGGGGCCGACGATCAGACCCACCGGACCGAACGCATTCAGCCCCCCGAGCAGGGACAGGAAGACGAGCAGCGTGTGCATCTTCATCCGGCGGCCGACCAGAGCCGGCTTCAGCCAGTACTCGACCATGGTGCCGACGGCGGCCAGCGGCACCAGCACCTCGAGGGCGCGGGCGGTGTCGCCGGCGAGCAGCAGCACGGCCGCCACCGGCACGTAGACGAGCGAGGTGCCGACGATCGGGATGAAGGCCAGCACCCCCATCACGACGCCCCACAGCACCGGCCCCGGAATCCCGGTGGCCGCGAACACCAGACCTCCGACGACTCCCTGGATGATCCCGGCGAGGCCGTTGCCGATCACCAGCGATCCGGCCATGTCGGTAAAGCGGCGCGACACCAACAGCTGGTGCTTGGCGGGAAGCGGCAGCACATCGTTGAACCACTGGCGGAGAGCCTCCCCGTCCACCAGCGTGTAGAACAGGATCAGCAGCCAGAAGAAGAAGCCGAAACCGAGACGCGCCAGGCCCCTGGCCAGGGAGACGCCCTGGCGGTAGAAGAAACCGCCGAGCTTGACGGCGACCGTCGCCAGCTGCCGGTAGACCACCTCCGGGGTGATCCGCAGACCAAACGGCGCCACCAGCCGGTCGAGGCGGTCGATCGGCTCCCGCCGCTCCTTGAGCAGGTCGAGCAAGCTGCGCTGCGACAGCTGCAACGTGGTCATCTGATAGAAGCCCACGGCCTCCTGCGACACCGCCTGCACGGTCACGAACATCGGCACCAGAACTGCAGCCATGAGGATGAAGCAGACGACAAGCGCAGCGGCGCGCCGGTGGCCCCGCAGCACCTTCACTGTCTTTCGATACCAGGGACCGATCAGGCCGGCGGTGACCAGGGCGAGCAGGATGATCCAGGCGAAGGGCGCCAGGATTCGCAGTACGAGCAACGTCGCCGCCAGCAGCAGGACGAAGAAGGTCCCGCTCGCCGCGCGCCTCCGGCGCGTGCCGTCGCCCGTCGAGTCACCGTCCATGCGGAGATCCTCCCCCACCCTCCAGCCGCCGTCAAGCAGATCGTGGAGGTAGGGGGTTCTGGGTTTTGGGGTTAGGGGCCAGAGAAGGCGGGACGGAAGGGGGAGTCGGCAGCAAACGTGAAACGCGGGCGGGGATGACCCCGCTCCTTTCGGTTTGCACATCCCCGCTGCGGCCGGCGTCGGCGCGATGATGGTCGCTATCAGCGGCACCACAGCCTTCGCGCGATATCGGTGCTACGCTCGTCCTGTATGCGGGTCGTCATCGCGGGATCGAGCGGGCTGGTGGGGAACTGGCTGGCACCGGACCTCGAAAGCCGGGGAGTGGAGGTCGTGCGGCTGGTGCGGGCGCCGCAGGCCGCCCGGACGGCGACTCAGGCCACCTGGGACCCGGCCGCGGGCGACCTCGATCCCGCCGTGCTCGACGGTGCCGACGCGGTTGTGAACCTGGCGGGCCACAGCATCGGCGGCGGCCGGTGGACGGCGCGGACCAAGGCCCTCCTCCACTCCAGCCGTATCGACTCGACCCGCACCGCGGTGTGCGCCATCGCCCGGTGCGACAGCCCGCCACGCCTCCTGATCAATGCCTCCGCAGTCGGCTACTATGGCGACCGCGGCGACGAGGTTCTCGACGAGTCGTCACCGCAAGGCCGCGGCTTTCTCTGCGATCTCGCCGCCGACTGGGAGCGTGAAGCGGCAGCAGCCGAGAAGACGGGCGTGCGCGTCGTGCTCCTCCGCCTTGGCATGGTGATCGCCCGTGGCGGCGCCCTCGCGCGCATGCTCCCGGCCTTCCGTCTCGGGCTCGGCGGCCCAATCGGCAGCGGGCGCCAGTGGTGGCCCTGGATCGCGATGGAGGACGTCCTCGGCGTCATCGCTCACCTGCTTGACTCGCCGGAGCTGTCGGGCCCGGTCAACGCCGTCTCTCCCCGGGAAGTGCAATGCCGCGAGCTCGCACAGACGCTCGGCCGCGTCCTCCGGCGCCCAACATTCCTGCAGCTCCCGGCCACCGCGGTCCGCCTGCTCTTTGGCGAAATGGCCAACGGGCTCCTGCTCGCCAGCACCAGGGTGAGGCCGGCGATCCTCGAGGCATCGGGGTACGCCTACCGCGTCCCGTCACTCGCCGAGGCGATCCGACGTGCCCTCGACTGAGGTGCGCGCTCCGCAGCCGCCGTGGCGGCTTGTCGCCACCTGCAGCCGCGGCCTCGAGGCGGTGCTGGCCGAGGAGCTCCGCTCGCTCGGCATCGGCAGCGTGGAGGCCGGCCGGGGGAGCGTGCGCTTCACCGGCGACCTGCACGTCCTCTACCGCGCCAACCTCGCCCTGCGCACCGCGATCCGGGTTCTCCTGCCACTGGCTTCCGGGCCCGCCGGCGATCGCGACAGCCTGTACGGCCTCGCCGCCGGCATCGGCTGGGAGAGCCTGATCGGCGCCGGCCAAAGCCTCGCGGTCGAGGCGGTCGGCAGGACGCCAGAGTTGCCACATAGCGGTTTTGCCGCGCTGGTCGTGAAGGACGCCATCGTCGACCGCATCCGCGCCCGGCGCCGCCGGCGACCCAACGTCGACCGGGCCGACCCCGACCTGCGGGTGCACGTCCACCTCGACCCCGGGGAAACCGCGATCTCGCTCGACTCCAGCGGCGAGCCGCTCTCCCGTAGAGGCTACCGGCTGCAGGGAGCGGAGGCGCCCCTCACCGAGACCCTGGCCGCGGGCCTGCTGCTGCTGGCCGACTACGACGGCGCCCGCCCACTGCTCGATCCGATGTGCGGCAGCGGCACCCTCGCCGCCGAGGCGGCCCTGATCGCGAGCCGAACCGCGCCGGGGCTGGAGCGCGCATTCGCCGCCGAGCGCTGGCCGTTCCATGACCCCGCTCTTCTCGAAGACGAGAAACGCCGGGCGCGCGGACTCTCGCGCACCCCTCCCGCGGTAATCGCCGCCAGCGACGTCGACGCGAAGATGGTCGCCACGACGACCAGGAACCTGCGTCGTGCACGCCAACTGAGGTTCGTGTCCATCGACCGCGCCGACGTTCGCGACCTCAAGCCCCCCGGCCCCGACACCCTCATCGTCGCCAACCCACCCTACGGCCACCGCCTCGGCGAGCTGGAGGAGCTGCGCCCGCTGTACCGGGCGCTGGGAGATGCGCTCAAGCAACGCGCGGCCGGTTGTACGGCATGGCTGCTCGTTGGCGCGCGCGAGCTCGCCAACGAGATCGGTCTCAAGGCATCGCGGCGGATCGTCGTCTTCAACGGCCCGATCGAGTGCCGGTTCCTCCGCTACGACCTATACGCGGGAAGCCGGCGGAAGCAGCCGACCGGCAAAGCGGGCACGAGCGACTAGCCTCTCTCTCACTTCGGCGCCCGGACGTCTGCTCCGCAGACGCCCGTCGTCACCTGCCTCGGAGCGGGCGAAGATCTCCAACGGTTCATTGCCCTCAAGGCCCGCTCCGGGCAGGCAACGAGGCGCCTCCCTCGTAGCTGAGGCCACACGGACCAACGCCCTCCACGCGGGTTGCCAAGCTCGAGGTTTCCTGCCACCGCGCCGGCACAAAGAACGCACTCCAGAAAACCTCGAAGCATGGCACGCCCCGCCGAGCGCACCATCCTCCAGAGCGCGCTACAGCTACCTTCTGCGGGTGGGCGGGAGTCCCCTTACTCCTTACTCCTTACCTTCTTGGGTGGGCGGGGGCAGGACTTTCCCCGAGTACTCGAACTTGACCTCGCGGCGACCGGTGGCGCACGCCATGCACGCCGCGGCGCCCTTGAGCACCAGTTCCTGGAACCTGTCCACCGGCAGGTAGAAGAGGGCGTCGACGCCGAGCTCGCGCTGGACCTCTTCGACGTCGCCGTTGAACCTCGCGCCGATGAGCTCGGCCTGGGTCGGCGTGTTGATCCCCTGGAAGCAGGAGTCGATCACCATCGGCCACAGGGTGCCGAAGAAGATCTTCGCCGCGCCGGCCGAGCGCAGGGCGCGAACGATCCGGCTCGCGTTGGTACCGCGCACGATGCTGTCGTCGACCAGGAAGATGCTCTTGCCCTCTACAGCCTTGGCATCGACGCGGAAGTCGAGCATCGCCGCCTCATCCCGCTCCTCCTGCGTTTCCTCCATGAAGATCCTGCCGCCGTAACGGTACTTGGAGACCGGCGTGGCGTACAGCAGCATGCCGCCGTCGATCTCCTTCTCGAGCTTCTGCGCGAACGCCTCGGCGCCCGGGATCGGGCTGTGCGGGATCGGCACCACGAGGTCGATCTCGGGAACGATCTCGGGCGCCTGGTCGAGGACGAAGAGGGCCAGCGCACGGCCGGCGCGCCAGCGGTAGGTGCGGTTCTTCTCGCCCAGCATCGCCGACTCGACGTCGGCGAAGTAGATGAGCTCGAACGCGCACGGGTGCGGCGGAAGCTGCTTGAGAACACGCTCCTCGACCTGCAGGCTGCGGTCGACGCACAGCGCCGCGCCGCGCGGGACCTCTTCGTCGACGGCGTAGCCGTTCTGCTCGAGCGCGATGGTCTCCGACGCGACCATCAGCTTGCGGCGCCCGGCCTGCTTCTTGCTACCCCTCACCATCGGACGAAAGCCGACGGCATCGCGAAAGGCGTAGAGCGCGTTCGGCGTCGCGACGACGGTCGAGAAGGCGCCCGTCACCCGTTCTTGCACCTCGGTGATGGCCCGGAACATGACCTCCCGCTCCGCGGCTTCCGGGGCCTCCTCACGGAAGTGACCGAACCACAGTGCGAGGACGCGAAGCAGGGCCTCGGCGTCGCATTCAGCGCCGAGCTCCTGGCCCCTCTCTTGGAGCTCGCGGGCAATCTGCGGGACGTTCGTGACGTGCCCGTTGTGGGCGAGGGCGATGCCCGAGAAGGCGTCGTGGAACGGCTGCGCGTTGCGCACGCCGCCGCCGCCGTGGGTCTTGTAGCGCGTGTGGGCGATCCCCAGGTCGCCCGGAATCGCACCGAGCTGCTTGAAAATGTCGTCGGCAAGCCCCTCGCCCTTCTCGAGCCGCACCCGCCGGGTCACCGGGTCCACGACCAGCAGGCCCGCATAGGCCGGGCCCCGGTGCTGCAGAAAGTGGGAGCCGTTCGCGAGGTCCTTTACGACCGGCTCGCCGCTGTCACCGATGACGCCCACGATGCCGCACATCGCCACCCCCAGGGCCGACACTATAGCGCGTCGCCTGCGGAAGTGCCGCAGCCGGCGGTGAGGGTCAAGACGGCGGTCTCGTGTCGACGGCAGGGGAGACCCCTCCGATATCGCGGGCGGCCTCTCCGCCCCCGCCATTTCGCCTCGTCGGCCACGATTCATCCAGCGGACAGGTGACGGTCTCGGCGCCCCGCGTGGTGCTACCATCTGCTGTACGAGGAGGAGCCCACGTGAGCGAACGAACGGTTCTCGACCTGTACCACCGCGACGTTGCCTCCCCCCGCCCGGATCACTACAGGCACTTCTTCCCCGGCGGCTCCCGGACACTGTCCACCGAAGAGTTCCTGGCCCGAACATCGGCTCTCGCCCATGCCCTTTCAGAGCTCGGCGTCGGCGCCGGCGACCGTATCCTGCTGCTCTCTGACGACCGGCCGGAGTGGCACATGGTCGACCTCGCCGTGCTCGACCTGGGGGCGGTTGACGTCCCGGTTTATGGCACGCTGAGCCCGGAGCAGCTCGCCTACCAGATCAACGACTCGGGCGCCAAGGTCGCGGTGGCCGAAACGCCGGAGCAGATGGCCAAGATTCTCGAGGTGCGGACTCGCTGTCCGGAGCTGACTCACCTGATCCAGATCGAGGGGGTTCCGGAACCCGACGTCAGCTCCCTCGACGACGTTGTCGCCTCCGGAAACGTCGCCGGCATCGAGGACCGGTTCTGGAAGCGGGCCCGGAAGGTCGGCGAAGACGACCTCATGACCATCATCTATACGTCGGGCACCACCGGGGAGCCGAAGGGCGTGATGCTCAGCCACCGCAACCTGGTGCAGAACGTTCTCGCCTCGGCGCCCAGGGTACCGGTCCGACGCCGGGACCTGGCCCTTGAGTTCCTGCCGCTATGCCACGTCTTCGAGAGGATGGTCGGCTACATCTACATGTGGCACTCGACCTACCGCGCCTACTGCTCGATCTATCACGTCGGCGACCTCGTCGCCGACATCAGGCCCCACCTGTTCGCCGCGGTCCCTCGCTTCTACGAGAAGGTCTACCAGACGATCCTGGGCAAGGTGGCGGCGGCGTCGCCGGCCAGACGAGCCCTCTTCAAGTGGGCGGTGGACGTCGGCCGTGAAGCGGCGCACAGGAGAATTGCCGGGCGCGAGGTCACCGGCCTGCTCGCCCATCGCTTCAGGCTCGCCGACCACCTGGTCCTGTCGAAGGTGCGCCAGGGCCTCGGCGGTCGCGTCCGCTACGCGATCTCCGGCGGCGCCGAGCTTCCCCTCCACCTCGGCGAGTTCTTCCACGCGATCGGGGTGCCGGTGCTGGAAGGGTACGGCCTGACCGAAACATCACCGGTGATTGCGGTCAACGGAGCGAAGCCGGAGCAGCTTCGGCTCGGCACGGTCGGCAGGCCGCTGAAGAACCTCCGGCTCCGCATCGCCGACGACGGGGAGCTCCTGGTCAACGGCCCGAGCGTGATGGGCGGCTACTGGAACAAGCCGGAAATGACCGCCGAGGTGCTCGACGAGGACGGTTTCTTCCACACCGGAGACATCGCCGAGATCGACGATGACGGATTCCTGCTGATCATCGATCGCAAGAAAGACATCATCGTGACCGCCGGTGGCAAGAACGTCGCCCCGCTGCCGATCGAGTCGGACCTCAAGCGCTCCCGCTTCGTCGACGCGGCGGTGCTGGTCGGGGACCGGCGCCCGTACATTGTGGCTCTCCTCTCTCCCAACTTCGAAGCGCTCGAGGCATGGGCGAGCGAACACGGCATGGAGTACGCCGGGCCGAGCGACCTCGCCGGACGTCCGCAGGTCCGGCGGCTCTTCCAGGAGATCGTGGACCGTGTCAACGCCGGCCTCGCACGCCACGAGCAGATCAAGAAGCTCGCCGTCCTGCCGGCGGTCCTGTCGGTCGAGGATGGACAGCTGACGCCGACGCTGAAGGTGAAGCGGAGGGTCGTAGAGCAGCAGTTCGGGACGTATGTCGAGAGGTTGTATGGGACCTGAGGGGGAGAGCCTTGGTTGACGGGTCTCGGGCACTGAGTCATGCAGCTTGAATCTCGGGTCCGGGAGGGGCGCGGGTGAGAGAGCCGGAAGGTGTGGGCAACACCTCCCGGTCCGGGGCACCGGCTTCCCTGCTCGACCGCCTGGCCTCGTTGCAGCTCGTCGTCGTGACCGGCAAGGGCGGAGTCGGCAAGACGCTCGTCTCCGCCACCCTCGGCCGGCTGCTGGCGTCATCCGGCAGATCCGTGCTGCTGATGGAGATCGATCCGAGGGAGAGCCTCCACCACCTGCTCGACGTTGCTCCTTCGGGAGGCGAGATCGTCCCGGCGGCTCCCGGCCTCTTCCTGCAGAACCTGCTGCCGCGCCAGGTGCTCGACGAGCTCGTCCGTGAGCGCCTCAAGGTCGGAGTTCTTGCCCGCCGCGTGCTGGCCAGCCCGATCTACCAACACTTCGCCGAGGGAGCGCCCGGCCTCAAGGAAACCGGCGTCCTCGGGCGCGCCCTGCGTCTGGTCGAGGGCCACGGACCGCGCGCACTGCGCCGGCCGGACGTGGTCATCCTCGATGCCCCCGCGACCGGTCACGGCGTCTCGCTGTTGCAGGCGCCGAGCCTGGTCGCCGACGTGGTGCGCTCGGGACCGGTCGGCCACCTTGCACGGCAGATCGCGGCCTTCGTCGCCGACCGTCAGCGGACCGGAATCATCATCGTCACATCGGCCGAAGAGATGCCGGTGCAGGAGACTGTCGAGCTGATCCGCGGCCTCGACTCCATCCTCGAGCTCCGTCCCGAGATGGTGATCGCCAACGCCCTCTACCCGCCTTTCAGCGCTGCTGCGAGAACTGCCGGCAAGAGTCCCGCGCTCGAGTTGTGGAGGCACAGGCGCCGGATCAACGACACCCAGCTCGCCCGTCTCGAGCGGGAATGGAATGGTCCGGTCGCACGGGTGCCTTTGCTGCCCATCGACGGGGGACCCCAGCTGCTGAAGGCCGCCGAGTCCCAGCTCCGGTCTGCGCTGCACGGCCCCGCCGCGGAGAACGGGTGATGCTCCCGGATCGCCTCACCATCGTCGTCGGTGCCGGGGGCGTGGGCAAGACGACCATCGCCGCCGCACTCGGGGTCGGCGCCGCCCACGCCGGTCGGAACGCGCTGGTGATGACCTTCGATCCCTCGCTACGACTGAAAGACGCCCTCGGCGTCGACGACGCTGCGCGAGGCCTCGAGGTCGAGGTCCCTGTCGACGCACCGGGCTCGCTGTCGGCGGGCCTCCTCGACGCCCGCAGCACCTTCGACCGCCTGGTCCACCGCTACGCTCCCGATCAGGAAAGCCGCGACCGCATCCTCGGCAACCGCTTCTACACCCACCTGGCAGGAAGCCTTGCCGGGGTTCTCGAGTACATGGCCGTCGAGCGTCTGTTCGAGGCCGCCGCCGACCCGCGATACGACACCATTGTTCTCGATACGCCCCCCACACGGCAGGCGCTCGACTTCCTTGCGGCGCCCGAACGAATCCTCGGCTTCCTGTCCAGCGGGGCGCTCAGAATCGCCCTCAAGCCGTGGTTCGACAAGGACGGTCACCTGCGGCCGACGGCTCGCCTCGGGCGCCTCGGGCGCAGCGCCGAGGCTTTCCTCGACCATCTCGTCGGCCTCGACCTTTTGCGCGACATGGCCGAGTTCTTCCAGGCCTTCGGCCCCCTCTACGAGGGCTTCCGCCAACGGGCGCAGCAGGTCCAGGACCTGCTACGGGCGCCGGGTACCGGTTTCGTCCTCGTCAGCGGTACCGAACCGCTGCGGGCCCCGGACACGATGTTCTTCGCACGCCGGCTGGAGGAGGCAGGTCACCACCTCCGCCAGGTCGTTGTGAACCGGGTTCATCCGCGGGGCACCGACGTGGAGCAGGTGGATCACCCGTACGATGATCGCGACGGCCGGTCGCTGCTGGCCTGGCTGGGCCGACGGGATCACCGGGTGGCCGCCGAGCTGCGGTCGCTGCTCGGCGAGGGCATGCCGCTGATCGAAATCCCCCTGCTGGCGGAGGAGCCCACCGAGCTGTCGTCGCTCGAGCGGGTGGCGAGGCACCTCTTCGGCTCCCGGAAGAAGGACCATGCTGGCTGAGCTGACGGCCGTCGTGGCCCTGCCGTGGCTGTGGGACGCCGGCGTGCGCCTGATGCTGGCCCGGGTCGCCGAGCTTCGGCCGGCCCGGCCTACGACCGGCGATCACGAGCCGGGCCGCTGGCTCGTTCTGGTACCGGCGCGAGGCGAGGGAGCTGCGGTGGAGCCCACCCTGCGCACGGCGATGGCCGCCGCCGAAGGCAGACAGGTCACAGTGCTGCTCGTGCTCGACGGCTCCGACGAGAGCGCTCACGCTCTCGCGGAGACCCTCGGGGTAGAAGTCGTCCTCAAGGACCCCGCCGGCCCTACCAAGGGCGCCGTGTTGGCATGGGCCGCCAGCGTTGTGGCCGAGCGCTTTGCGCAGGTAGACGCACTCATGGTTCTGGATGTCGGCTCGACCCTCCCCGCTGACTTCTTCACACGATTCGAGTGGCCGCCCGGGGCCGACGTCGTGCAGTGTCGCCTCCTCGGCAGCGGGGACGGCATCGGACGCACGGTGAGCCTCTCCGAGCGCGCGGCTCAGCTGTGGCAGGACCGCGGCAGGCAGGCGCTGGGTTGGGCCGTCCGCCTGCGCGGCACCGGTACCATCTACCGCCCCCAGGTGCTACGGCGCGTGGCGCCCGAGCTCGGGACCTCCGTCGAGGACACCGAGGCCACCCTCCTCCTGGCCTCGTGGGGAGCACGTCTCGCCCTCGGGCCGGAGGGCGCAGCGGTCGCGGACGTCAAGCCGGAAGGTGTGGGTGAGGCCGCGCGCCAGCGTTCGCGCTGGCTTGCCGGCCAGCTCGGCCTGCTGGCCAGGCGCAGCGGCGCACTGCTGCGGCTGGTGCACCGTCGTCCGCTCGAGGGAGCCGCCTTCATCGCCGAGCTCCTCAGCCGCCCGTTGTCGGTGACGGGCCCCCTTCGCCTGCTTGCCGGCTCGGGCTTGGCGGTTGCTGCCTCGCTGCACGGCTGGCCGCCATGGGAATCTGCGCTGGCCGCCGTTCTCCTGGTCAGCACCACTGCCGACCTGTACCTGCTCCGCAAGACCGGCGTCACCTCTTGGCGAGCGCTGCTCGCCGGTTTGCTCTCGCTGTCGGTGTCCTGGCTCGTCGCGGTCGCTTTCCTTCCCGCCGCCCTCTTCGGATGGGTGCGTGGCAGAAGGCCGTGACTGGGTACAATCTCCCAATGCCGAAGCACTCACATCCGCCAACCGCCCTCGTCGTCGCCGGCACGCGCCCGGAGGCCATCAAGCTGGCGCCGGTGGTCGAGGCGCTCCGCGACCGGGGAGAGATCCGGCCGGTTCTGGTAGCGACCTCGCAGCACCGCGAGATGCTGCGCCAGGCGCTGGCGCCGTTCGGCCTCGAGCCGGAGATCGACCTCGACGTCATGACCGACGGCCAGACCCCGACCCGGGTAGCGTTCGAGGTCATGCGCCGCTTCGAGCCCGTGCTGTCGAGTACTCAGCCGGCCTGGACCGTCGTTCAGGGCGACACCACCTCCGCCCTCGCCGCCGCCGTCGCCTCGTTCTATGCCGGGGTGCCGGTAGCGCACGTCGAGGCCGGCCTGCGCACCGGCCGGCTCGATTCACCTTTCCCCGAGGAGTTCAACCGCCGTGCGATCGCCGTCGCCACCTCCCTCCACTTCGCGCCCACGGCGGGCGCCGCCGCCAACCTCGCCGCTGAAGGGATTCCCGGAGATCGCGTGATGGTGGTCGGGAACACGGTGGTGGACGCGGTCCACCGGATCCTCGCGTCCGGGACAACGGTGGCGCCGTCGTCAGGCGCCCCGCTCATCCTCGTCACGCTCCACCGCCGGGAGAGCTTCGGCGGGCCGGTCGAGCGCGTGCTCGGCGCCATCCGTACGCTCGCCCTGGAGCGCGAAGGACGGGTCCGGATCATCTACCCCGTCCACCCGAACCCCAACGTGGCGGGCCCCGCGCACGCACTGCTCGATGGCGTGCCCGGGGTCGAGCTGTGCGAGCCGATGGACTACCCCGAGCTCCTGCGTACGTTCTCCGCCGCCCGCTTCGCGCTCAGCGACTCCGGCGGAATCCAGGAGGAGGCGCCGTCCGTCGGCGTGCCGGTCCTCGTGCTCCGTGAGACGACCGAGCGCCCCGAGGTCATCGAGGCCGGCTGGGCGCGCCTCGTCGGCACCGACCCCGAACGGATTCTCGCCGAGTCACGGCGCCTGCTCGACGACGACGATGCCCACCGTGCCATGACCTCCGGTCCGAACCCGTTCGGAGATGGCCGAGCCGGCTGGGCGATCGCGGCTGCACTGTCGGACCGGCTCCGCTCTCCCGGTCCGTAACCCCGGCCGCCGAACCTCCAGAGAAGGGAACGTTGGACGGGACGTGCCGGGCACGATGTTTCCCCCTGGGGCGCTCCAGCAACCGCCGCGTTGGCGGCAAACATCGATGCCGGGCTCTCCACGGGAAGCGCGATCAGAACAGCTGCCCCACGATTGAGGAAGGCGCCTCGTTGCCTGCACGGGGCGGGCCGGGAGATCCGCTGTGCTGCGCGAGTCATCGCCCGCCCCGGGCAGGCGGCGACGGACGTCTGCGAAGCGGACGCCCGGGCGCCGGAGTTTCAGAGGAGGTCTCGCGCTCCCGCACCGAGCAAGGCACTCATGACCCCCCTGCCTCGGAGCGCCGGAGAGGCGCGAGACGCCGGCTAAGGACAGCGCACCTCGGCGAAGTCACACCCAGACGAGTTAGAATGCGACCGAGCGCCCGATCATGCTCTCATGGAGGTTCACGATGAGGCGAGTCCCCAGCCTGGCGATCCTTGCAGCTTCCCTTCTTCTCCCGGTCCTCGCGGTGGCCACCACCGATGCGACCAAAGCCGCCGAGGGGCCGGAGAAGCGGCCCGACACTCAGCTCGAGAAACTCCTCGAGAAGGCCAAGACCGATCCCGCAACGATGAAGCTGGTGCGGATCGAGGCCGAGGGCCGCCTCGGCGTCAATGTCTTCAGCCTCACTCTGTACGGCGACGGGGTCGGGATTCTGAACAACAGCAGTCAGTTCACGATCCCAGCCACGACGCTCACCAAGGCCATCGACCTGATCCTGGCCTCCGGCTTCACCGCGATGCCGGAGCGGTTCGGCATCGACGAGGAGGAAGGCGAGGTCAGGGAAGGTGAGAAAGAAGGCGCCGACAACCCTCGACGGATCTTGCGGATGCTGACAGTGACCGTGGGCGAACACTCCAAGACCGTGATCCAGGATGACCTCGGCGACATCTCGGAGCCGCTGGGCAAGGCTGTGACCGGACTGGTGACGCTCTGCCAGAAGCCGACCAAGTCCGCCCAGACGGTGGCCGCCCTCGGCGACGGATTGAAGCGGGTCGCAGCCGGAACGTTGGCGCCCGAGACCCTGTTCGTTGCCGTCAACGCACCCCAGATCCGCTCCATGGCAGAGCAGAAGGGCCAGGGCTGGGCGCTGGCCGTCGAGCACGGTCAGATCACTGTCCACAAGCAGTCGCTGAAGCACGGCATCGGCGGGCCAGTCAGACGAATCCTGACGGCGAACGAGGCGAAGTCGCTGGCACGGATGCTGCTGAAGCACGACGCCGCGAAGCTGCCACGCAACATCAGCGCTCCCGGGTACTGTCAGCTCACGGTCTCCGTTCTCGGACACCAGCGCACCATTCTCGTGCGGCCCTTCGCCGGCACGCGGCCGGCCTCCGAGGCGGCCAGCGCCGCGAAGTTCACTGCCTTGCGAGGCGAGCTCCATGCTCTGTTCGAGAAGGAGATCAAGAAGTAAGGGCGACGCCCTTCTGACTCGGGCTGAAGCCCTCGCCGCCGTCACCGAGCCCGGCCAGGTTGGCGGCATTGGCTAGGATGGCCTGATTCTCGGTTAGCGCGGACCTGCGCGGGCCTTTGCGGAGTTCCGGCGTCAGCGTGGGTGCGGTGCGCACTCGCTCGTCTCGCGCCGCCGGCAGTCGTGAGGCAACGAGATGGGGTGGCCGACCTGACGGCGACCGCAGGAGATTGCTCGAGCCGCCTCCTCCGATCGTGAGGTGACTTCTGCCCACGCCAAGGGGCGAGGGTACGCGGCCTCCTCTGTAGCTCCGGCGCCCGGACGTTTGCTCCGCAGACGTCCGTCGTCGCCTGCCCGAAGCGAGCGAGGAGCTCAGACCCCGACCGCCTTTGCGGCCCGCTCCGGGCGGGCAACGAGGCGCCTCCACAGCAGCTGAGGCCAAACAGCCGACCGCCGTTCCCGCGCATTGCCAAGCTTGAGGCTTCCCGCCAACGTACCGGCACGGGGATAGCCCTTCAGGAAACCTCAAAGCATGGCACGTGCCGCCCAACGTGACATGCTCTGGGACGCGCCTCAGCAGCGTTCTGCGGGCGGGTGGGCGGCATCTCTCACTCTTCACTCCTCACCGGACGTGCGGGTGAGCGCCCTCTGTGACACTGTCTTGACACGTGGACAGGGCGGTGCTACAAAAGGTAAGTGCTATCCGTAGGACAGATTTCCCCAGGGCGTTAGGGCGGTTCACCTGTCTCCTCCGACGCGAGGAGGGGGTGTTTCGTCAATCCGCCCGCGCCCTCCGAGGCGGGGAAACCAGACACCGATGGAGGACGCCGCCATGGCCGACAGACCAGGACGCCCCCCTCCCCGTCGTTGACGCCGGCGCTGCCGCCGACGCGGCAGGCGCCCCCGTCCGGAGGGGGTATGGCTTGATTCGAAGATCAACATCCGTGGAAACAAGGAGGAGAACACAATGAGAAGGAAGTTTGGACTCATGGCGATGATGGCCGTGCTCGTCGCGGTCATCGTCTGCCTCCCGGCATGGGGCGAGACGATCCACCCGACGAAGGTGGTCCACCCGACGAACTTCGGCGTCACGCCGGCGATGCGCGACATCACGCCGCTGCCTCCGGAAAAGGGCCTTGCCAACCGGGAGGTCCCCAACCGTGAGGTCAGCAAGCTGCCGGTTCTGCCCAACGCCAGTCCCAGCGACCAGCCGCAGGGTGAGGGCCGGATCACCGCGGTGAGCGGCGTTCTGGCGCCGTCGCCGGCGGTGGCGTTCGACGGCCTCAACAGCGACACCAACGCCTCGGTTGTCGGCTTCCGGGTGATGCCGCCTGACACCGAGGGCGCGGTGGGGATGAACTACTACATCCAGATGATCAACATGGTGTGGGCCATCTACAACAAGAGCGATGGCTCGATGGCCGCCGGCCCGTTCCCCCTCACTCAGGTATGGGCGTCCGGCATCCCGGGCACCGACTGCGCCAACTACAACGACGGCGACCCGGTCGTTCTCTACGACCCGCTGGCACAGCGCTGGTTCATGAGCCAGCTCGCGTACGAGGGCTCCTCGTACCGCAACTGCCTCGCCGTGTCGCAAACCGGTGATCCCACCGGCGCCTGGTACGTCTGGCAGTACACGTACAGTGCTTCGACATTGAATGACTACCCGAAGTTCGGCGTCTGGCCGGATGGGTACTACATGACGGTCAACGAGTTCGGCTCCGGCGACCCGGCGACGACGGTGTTCGACCGCACGGCCATGCTGGCCGGCGACGCGAACCCGGCGGCGCAGTACTTCTATATCGCCGGTGTGCAGCCGGCATTCCCGCTGCCCACCAACTTCGAGGGTGGTGACCCGCCGCCGGCAGGCTCGCCCAACTACAACATCGCGTTCTACGACGACGCCTGGGGCAACCCGGCCGACATCCTCCAGATCTGCACGTTCCACGTCGACTGGACGACCCCGGCCAACTCGACCTTCGACTGCCCGCCGGGAGCCGGTGATCCCGGCTACATCGACCTGACCGCGGCCGGCCTGTCGTTCGACTCCGACCTCTGCG
>CAZKGM010000045.1:0-24891 GCA_964552395.1 uncultured Thermoanaerobaculia bacterium
GCCCTGCGCGATCCCGCTGGGAGGGGCGTGGCGCGATCGCATGTCCCGTGCGGGCTTACGCCCGCAGCCCGCTGTGCGGGCCGGCGGGGCGGAAACGGACCGGCGCGTCGGCTCACGGCTGCACCCGTCGCGGTCACCGGGGAGGCCGTGCTCGGGGGCTTACCCTCGTGAAACCTCGGGCCAAGCCTCCTGCGCCCGGTCCCCCCGTCGCCCGCGACGGGATGGCCGCTCGCCTCCTTCCGTCCCGTCCCCGCCCCACCGCGGGACCGTCCCTGGGGCGAGGTCCCCGCACCGGCAGATCCGCGGCCTGCGGCCGCACCCCTCGGGGACGGTCAGTCCGTCCTCGAGGAGGACCTCGGGCCGTCCTGCCGGTCCCGAGGGGCCGCTGCGCTCGGATCTGCCTCCCGGGTTCTCCGAGAGGTGAGTGAGCCCTTGCTCTTCAAAGTCTGGGGGGGTCCGGGCGGAGAGTACGTTCGTAGCGAGACCGGCGAGACGCTTGTCAGGGCTGGGTTCTGAGCGTCGAGCTGCCGGAGGCATACTCTCTGTATGTTGAGGACAGCGAGACGCGAAGAGCACAGCCCTGGCTGGCGTATCGTCGGTCGCAGTAGATCGCGGACGGATGACCCGGGCTACTCCTGCATCACCGCGACGCCGAGGGTGCCGGGCCCCGCATGGATGCCGAGAGCCGGCGCGGCGTCAGTGACGAAAAGGGGCTCCGAGCCCATGATCGTGGTCAGGTCTCGGACCCAGGCCGCGGCGGCCTCGGCGGCGTTGACATGAACGACCGACCAGGTCCGGACTCGGTTCGTCTTCACGAGGTCGCGGAGCTGGGCCTCGATGGCGGCGCAGGCGCCGGCCTGAAAGCGGGTGACGCCGGCCGAGCGGATGGCGCCGTCGTCGGCGAGGCTGAGCACCGGAATCACGCTCAGCAGGCTGGCGGCGACTCCCTTGACGCCGTGCAGGCGGCCGCTGCGACGGATGGCCGTCAGGCTCTCCGGAGCGACGAGGATGTTCGTCTTGTCGATCCAGCTGTCGGCGGCGGCGGCGAGCTGGTCGATGGACATACCGTCTTCGGCGGCCTCGGCGGCGCGCAGCACCACGAGACCCAGGGCGGCCGACACCCGTCTGCTGTCAACAACCGTTATCGCGCCGCCGCAGCGCTCGGCGGCGACGCGAGCGGCGTTGCAGGTCCCGCTCAGCCGGCTTGCCAGGGGCAGGGCCAGGACGGCCTGGTAATGCTGCACGGCTGCGGCGAAGGCCGTCTCGAAGTCGGCCGCCGCGGCCTGCGACGTCGTGGCGGTGTTGTCCGTGGTCGCAAGCCGCTCGTACAGCCACTGCGGCGTGATGGTCAGCCGGTCCAGATGGGTCGAGCCACCGATCTGGATCGGTACCGAAACGACGTGGATCTGGTGGGCGTCGAGCACTTCCTGGGGAAGGTCGCAGGTCGAATCGGTGACGATGGCCACCCGGGACCTCCGCGCGTGCGCGGCCTCGTACTGGCGTCGCATGTCGTCGACCTTCGGGCTCTCGACGTGTCCGTATTCCTCGAGCCGTGCGAACAGGCTTGCCGGGTCGTCGGTGTGGACGTGGAGGTGGAGGGCGCCCGGACCGCCGGCGATGACCACCGATTCGCCGGCGGCCTCGGCCACGCGCCGCAGCTCCAACAGCCCGGCGCCGCCTCCGGTCACCAGCGCCTCTGTGCAGTAGCGGGGGCCGTCGGCGCGGCTCGGTGCGTGCGCGGCAGCCGCGGGCGCGGGCGCCGGTCTCGGGATTGCTATCACGCGGCGGCTGCTGGCGCGCATCATGCTCACCATTCCCTCGAGAAGGGTCACGAAGCCCTTGGCGCCGGCGTCGACGACGCCCGCCTTGGCGAGCACGGCGAGACGGGTCGGAGTCGCGAGCAGCGAGTCGCGCGCAGCCGGCAATGTCGCCGGCAACAGATCCGCAAGGTCCGGGAAGCGGTGCTGGTGGCGCTGGACAGCGTACGCCCAGTCGCGGATGACGGTGAGGATGGTCCCCTCCACCGGCTGGCCGATAGCCTCGCGCGCCCACCTCACCGAGCGCACGAGCATGTCCCCGAGCGCGTCGCCGGCGATGGCTGCGCGTTGTTCGATCTCGCACGACAGCCCATACAGGTACTGGGCCAGGATCAGACCCGAGTTGCCACGTGCGCCGGCCACGGCCGCCGCCGCCATCGAGCTCGCGGTGAGGTAGAGCTCCGGTTGGATTTCCGTGCGGTGAAGGACGGCGCGGACCGTTGCCACCATATTGGTGCCGGTGTCGGCGTCGGCGACGGGAAAGACGTTGATGCGGTCGATCTCCTCGCGCTCGCCCATGAGCGCCTCGGCGCCTGCAGAAAAAGCGCGGAACAGCCGCGGTCCATCGAGATAGCGGATCTTCATGGCAGGTTCCCGCCTTGGTTCATCGCACCGGAGGTCATACTCAGAGCATAGCGCGAAGTGGTGCAGTGAGGCTAGACGCGGTTCCGGAGCATCAGCTCCTTGGGGTGGGGCTCCAGGTACAGCTGACCCGCCAGGTAGGGGACCGGGTGACGCCGCACGTGATGGCACCCTGTCAAGATCGGCGGAAACGAGCTCACTCAGGCGGCGGGTGTGCCGGGCGCGGTGCATTCCTGGGCCGGAGCCGGTACCATCGTCGCGAGGCAGGTGGGTCGTTGGGGCGAGGAGGGCTGATGCGCATCGATCACATCGGAATCGCCGTCAGGTCCATGGAAGAGGGGCTCGAGCCGTACCGTGCCCTCGGCCTCGAGCTGGCCGGCACCGAGGAGGTGCCCGGCCAAGGAGTCCGGGTGGGGTTTCTGCCGGTGGGAGAAGCGCGCCTCGAGCTGCTGGAGCCGATGGGGGAGGGTTCGCCGATCGCACGCCACCTCGAGCGCCGTGGCCCCGGTCTTCACCACATCTGCTTACGGGTAGACGACATCCGCGCCTCCATGACACGTCTTCGCGAGGCCGGGATGCGGCTGCTCGCGGACGAACCGCAAGAGGGAGCGCACGGGTGCCTCGTGTGCTTCGTGCACCCGGCGTCGGTCGGCGGTGTCCTGCTCGAGCTCTCGCAGCCCAGTGATGAGGACTAGCGCGGTGCGCCACATCGAGGCTGAGGAGCTCGTGGTCGTACATTGCAGTAGCCCCCGGCAGCGGCTCTGGGGGGTCCTCCTCCGCCTTGACGCCGTCGGCGTCATGCTTCGCGGCCTCGATATCAACTCGGTCGAAGACTGGCTACGGCAGGAGATCTCGGGCTCCGAGCGACTGATTGGGCCTTCGACGGTCCTCATCCCCTCGCATCGGATCGAGCAGATCTCCCTCGATGAGGCGAGCGGTGGCGCACCCGGGATCGGTGACCGCCTGGCAGCCGCATGCGGTGCGAACGCCCGCGACCTGCTGCTGGAGACAGAGTGAAGATGAGGCGCCTTCTCATCGCTGCGGCCGTGGCGGCGGCGCTGACGGCCTGTGGCCGCGGGGATCTTCGCGTGCCGGCGAAACCGGTGGTGCTGTGGTCGTCCGGGACCGTCGAGCCGCGCTTTCCCACCCCGCCGGAGGCCGCCTGGGAACCGGCGTACCAGCGCCTGCGGCAGGCGGACGAAGCGCTGCGCGGCGGCCGGTCGCAGTGGGCCTGCTACAGCTCGGGGCGGTTCGAGAGCGTGCTGCGCTTCTACGCTGCTGCGTACCGATTCTCCCCGAGTCCATCCGGCGTCAAGAGCTCGCGCGCGAAGGAGGTCTTCGACAAGGTGCGGCAGGAGGTGGCCGAGCTTGGGCACGAGGTGCCCGGCGGACCTTCCCCCGAGGGCACCGTGCAGAGCTTGGTGATCGCTCAGCGACAGGACCTGCCGATGGTTCGGCTCGAGTCGCCGTACCTGGACATTACCAGCGGTAGGCTGCGCCGGGGGACGCTCATCTCGCTGTGCTGGACCCCGAAGGGTGGCTCGTGAGACGCCTGGCGCTCCTCCTCGTGGCGACCTCCTGGGTCCTGGCACAGCCCGCAGGCGCGCAGTACCAGGACAGGGTGCAGGTCGATGCCGTGGTGGTGCCGGTGACCGTGCGTGATGGTGCCGGCAGGGTCGTGCCCAAGGTCTCGCGGGACCGCTTTCACCTGCGGGTTGACGGGCTGGAGGTCGGAATCGACGATTTGGCGCCGGAAGGCGACCTGCCGCTGAGCATGGGGTTCATCCTCGACACCTCCGGCTCGATGGTGGGGCACAAGATGGCGGCCTGCAGGGACCTCATCATGGCGTTCCTGCGCCAGCGCCGCGACCACGACGAGTTCGCGCTGTGGACGTTCGGCGACAACCGGGTCTTGGAGCGGTTCCCGTTCGGTACCGGCTGGTACCTGCTGCCGCGCATCCTCGAGTCGATCAAACCATGGAGCACGACCGCGCTGTACGATATGATCCGTCGCGTACCCGAGGTCGTTTCCGGAGCGGGTCATCCAAGACAGGCAGTGATCCTGCTGACTGACGGTGTCGACAACGCGTCCGAGCTGAGCGCCGACGATGCCACTCTTCTCGCGCAGCGCCTCAAGACGCCGATCTACGTCATTGGCGTCGAACCACCGCCCCGGCAGGTGACGGCAGACGGCGCCACCTACGAGGAGGTGCTCGAGCTGATCGCCGGGCTCAGCGGAGGGCGCTACCAGAGGGTACCGTCGACCGAGAACATGCCGGCCGTCGTCGACGGGCTGCTTCACGAGCTGTCCTCGCGGTTCATCCTCTCCTTCACGACTTCGGGCGTCGGCGTCAAGAAGTGGCGCCGGATCGACGTCAAGGTCGACGGTTACCACGCCACCGCTCGCAAGGGGTACTTTGGGACGTTGCCGTAGCGCCGCCCACCTGCTCGTCTGGGGGTAAGAAGGTAAGGAAGTGAGGAAGTGAGGAAGTGAGGAGGGTCCGCCCACCTGCCCAGGAAGATGGAAGATAGAAGATAGAGGATAGAGGAAAGACCCCCACCCACCCTTGAGTGCGAGACGTGAGAAGCGAGAGGCGAGACGCCCCCGACCCACCCGGGGAAACGCGAGACGGGAGTTCGCAGCGCGAACGCACGGACGCCGGAGCACCAGAGAAGGCCTCCAGGCGTGCCGACGCTGGCCCTAGCCCTCACTCTCTGTATGCCAGCGCATGAGGCACGCCAGGATCTGGCGCTCGCGGTCGAGGTTGAGCGCCCGGGCACGACGCTCGGTGGCCAGAAGGTCCGCAGCCAGACGGGCCAGATCATCGCCATCGGTGCCGCCTCGGTCCGCCTCGGCCGCGGCCTCCATGGCCGCCGCCGCAGCAACCTGGAATCCGTCGGAGGCGACTGCCGTCAGCTTGGCTGCTCGGAGGAGGCCGATCACGTGCCCCTCCCTCGCACCGGCGAGGCCGGCGCGGACCGCAGCCACGAGCTCGCCTGTCGGCCGGCTGCCTTCTTCCGATGGCGCCAGCTCCACCGGTGCCTGTGAGGGCCCGAGGGCCGAGGCGAGGGCGACCATCCCCGGCAGGCGCAGCTGCTGACACCTCGATCTTATTGTCGGCAAAACCGCTTCCGGGTTGGCTGTCAGGAGTATGAACCGAGCGTGGGAGGCTGGCTCCTCCAGGGTCTTGAGGAAGGCATTGGCCGCCGCGGCACCCAAGCCCCCCGCCTCCACCCCTTCCAGGATCCACACCCTGCTGGCCGCTTCGTACGGCCGACCCGAGGCCGCGTCGACAACGCCGCGAATCTGCTCGATCCCGATCTGGCCCTTGGCGCCCTGTGCTCGTACGGCTACCACATCCGGATGAATGCCCGAGCGGACCCTGACGCAGCTCGGGCAGGAGCACCAGGGCGGGCCCTTGCTCGGGCAGCTCAGGAGAGCCGCGGCTTCGACCGCGGCGAGCTCGCGGCCCAGCCCCGCCGGGCCGACCAGTAGCAACGCCTGCGGCATTCGAGTCGCGTCGCGAGCGCCAGCCACTCGTTCGAGAAGCGGGCGCACGACCTCCATCCACGCATGGCGGTCGAGGACCGAAGCATCCCACCAGGAGGCAGCCTCGAGCTCGGTCACCGGAGGGCCTCAGGGAGCTCATTCAGAATCAGTGCGAAGACCTCATCGGCCGTACCGTCCGCCGGCACCAGACGGACGCGCTCCGGATAGGACAGAACGAGCTCCAGGAAACCGTCCCGGACGCGCTCGTGGTACTCCAGGGGGCGGTCGTCAATGCGGCTGGCGCCCCCACCGACGGCGTTGCGCGCGCGGGCACGGCGCAGACCTTCCCTGGGGTCGAGGTCGAGGACCAGCGTGAGGTCCGGCTCGAGACCGCCGGTCGCGAGGTCGTTAAGCTTGTGAACGGTCTCCTGTGCGACGCCGCCGACGAAGCCCTGGTAGACGACGGAGGAGTCTGCGAAGCGATCGCAGAGAACGACCTCGCCCCGCGCCAGGGCCGGCCGGATCACCCGTTGCACGTGGTCGCGGCGGGCCGCCTCCAGGAGCGTCACCTCGACCACCGGATCGGGATCGAAACGGGTGTCGAGGAGCAGCTCCCGCACCCCCTCCGCGAGGGGCGTGCCTCCCGGCTCACGGGTGGCAAGCACCCTGAATCCGCGACCCGTCAGGTGCTGGGTGAGGCGGGAGATCTGGGTGCTCTTGCCGCTGCCCTCTCCGCCCTCGAAGGTGATGAGCCAACCCCATGTCACGCTGGGAGTATAGACGGCTCGCGCGGGGATGAAAGGTGCCCCCTTGGGGTTGGCGATTAAGTGATTGAGTTATTAAGTGGTTAGGTTTCCAACACCCACTCCGGGGGGTGAGGAGTGAAGCGTAGGGAGTAAGGGGATCCTACCCACCAGGAGAATGCGACCGCAGCGCGCCTCGGAGCATGGCGCGTTCGCCGGCACGTGCCATGCTTTGAGGTTTCCTGAAGTGCGCTCTTCCTGTCGGCGCGATGGCAGGAATCCTCAAGCGTGGCAATGCGCGGGGAGCGCGCTCGGCCGTGTGGCCACAGCTGCCAGGGAGGCGCCTCGTTGGCTGCCCGGAGCGGGCCTCAAGGTTGGTTCAGGAGCTGAGTTCGTTGCCCGCTCCGAGGCAGGTGACGACGGGCGTCTGCAGAGCAGACGTCCGGGCGCCGGAGCTGCAGAGAGAGGAATGCTCCCTCGGTCCTTGGCGTTGGGAGAATCCGTCCCAAGGTCGAGGCGGCTCGAGCAAGCTCCAGCTGTCGCCACGAAGTTGCTCATCCCTACTCGCTGCTTCGCGACCGCTGGAGCTGCGAGACGGGTGTCTGCGGAGCAGACGCACGGCCGCCGGAGCCCTGGAGAGGGCCCCCCATGCCCCGCCAATGCCCCGTCAGGGAATCTCCTGACACCTTGCGGACGGTTGAGCGAATGTGTAGGTTACGGCTGATGGCAGTACCCGGGCTCGAGACGCACCACTCCCACCCGCCGTCGGGCTCCCGGTACGTGTGGGCGACGATGGGTCTCAACCTGGCCATCTTCATCGCCGAGCTCGTGGGCGGCGTGGTGGCGGGCAGCCTGGCCCTGATCGCGGACTCGTTTCACAACCTGACCGATCTGACAGCGCTGGTGCTCGTGGTCGTGGCGCGGCGCCTGCAGCGGATCCCGCCCACGGCCGGCCACACCTTTGGGTACCGGCGTGCGGACGTCATGGCGGGGTTCATCAACGCGGGCATTCTGTTCCTGGCAATGGGTGCCGTGCTGGCGCGGGCGGTGGAGCACCTGGCGACACCGCGACCGGTGGCGGGCGGCCTGATGCTCGGCATCGGCTCGTTCGGGCTGGTGGCCAACACCCTGGGAGTGTGGCTGCTGCGCCGCGATCCGGCGCAGGACATCGGCCTGAGAAGCGCCGGCCTGCACCTGCTCACCGATGCGGCGTCGTCCGCCGCGGTCGTGGCCGGAGGGTGGGCCGTGTGGTCTCTGGGCTGGTTCCGCGTCGACCCGATCCTGAGCCTGATCATCGCCGGGGCGGCGATGGTGGGCGCGGTCGCGGTGATGAGGGAGGGACTGCACATCCTGATGGAGGGCACGCCGCGCCACCTCGACGTCGGAGAGGTGACGGCCGCGATGCTCGCCGTGCCCGGTGTCAAAGGGGTCGGGCACGTCCACCTGTGGTCGCTGGCCTCGACCGAGCCGTCGCTCACCGCCACCCTGGTCCTGTCCGACCAGCCGCTGTCGGAAGCGGAGTCGGTGCTGCGCGCGGTGGAGCGGAAGGTCGACGAATGCTTCTGCATCCGTCACACGGTGCTGCAGGTCGAACCGGGCGGGCAGGCGGAGCGGGCTGGCGCCGGGTGTCCGTGACGTTGGGTCATCGAGCCCGCAGAAGCGGTTAGGGAGTGAAGGGTAAGGAGTGAGGAGTAAGGGCCACGCAATGCAGTCTCCTCACTCCTCACCTTTCACCCCTTACTCGGGTTTCCTCACTCAGATCCCGCACCACCGTGCGCAACCAGATCGTTGAGGTCGGCGTCGGTGTCGATGTCGCAGGCGCCGCCGGGGAAGGCGATCTCGAGGACCTCTTGCCGGTGACGTCGCAGGATGGACCGTGCACCGGAGTCCCCCCTCAGCTCGTCGACCTCTGCGAACAGGCAGCGGGGCAGAAGTGCCGGCGCGCCGACTGTGTCCCCGTAAGCACACGCGACCGGGCGCCGGGGATGCTGCCGATGGCGGGCGACAAGGGTGCGCAGCAGCTCGCAGGTCACGAGCGGCTGGTCGGCCAGCGTGAGGAGAATTCCCGACGCCCCCGGCGCGACGGTGCGGACCCTGCCGAGCGCGGTGCGGATCGAGCCCGCGAGGCCGTCCTGCCAGCGCTCGTTGACGGCGACCTCGACCGGCAGCCCAGCAAGCTCCCGGTGAAGCCGGGCAGAGCGGGCGCCGAGCACCAGGACCACCGGACCGCAGGCGGCCCTCACCGCGGTTTCCGCGGCGCGCCGCAATAACGTGGTCCCGCGCCACTCGACCAGCTGCTTGGCGCGGCCGAGGCGGGCGGAGCCTCCGGCCGCGAGCACGACCACCGCGACCGGGCCGGGGTCGGTGTCAGCTGCCGGCGGCCGGTTCATGGAGTGGTCCGCGGCCTTCACGCAGGAAGCCGCCGCAACGGCGGTTGCAAGCGGCCAGGATCTCGGCGGCGATAGCCAGGGCCAGCTCTTCGGCGGACTCCGCACCGAGATCGAGCCCGACCGGCGTGTACAGGCGCGCCATCTGCTGCGGAGTGAACGGACCGTGGTCGCGGACAACGTCCTCGAGCAGGCGGGCAGTCCGGGCGCGGGAGCCGATCAGCCCGACGTAGAAGGCGTCGGAGAGCAGCAGCGGAGCCAGGAGCTCCCTATCCTCGAACAGGTTGTGAGTGAGGATCACCGCCGCGGTACCGCTGTCGACGCGAATCCGTTCTGGGGCCTCAGCAGGCTGACACGAGATGAGCGCGTGGGCACCCTGGAAGCGATCGGCGGCAAGCCTCGCCGGTCGCCTGTCGAGCACCGTCACCTCCCAGCCCATCGCGACTCCCTGCCGGCACAACCCGACAGCGTCGGCGCCGGATCCTGCAATGAGGAGCGAGATCTGCGGTTCGATCACCTCGACGAAGGTCTCGCTGCCGGCGCCTTCTTCAGGTGCTGTGTGAGCGCCGCCGCACCCGGTTCTCAAGGCCTCCGCAGCCCCCTCCCGCAGCTGCTCGGCCAGGGAGGGGTCGGCCGCATCCGTCCAGCTCGTGCCGCCGTCATCGAGCGTGAGGTGAACGACGTCCGCAGGGACAGCTGCCGGAAGGTGAGAGACAACGGCTACCGTGCACCGGCTGCGGCGCGCGCGAACGACCTCCTCGAGGGCTCTCGAGGCAGGGCCCGGGACCCTCTCCAGCAGGACGCGCACCGTTCCCCGGCAGCCGAGCCCGAAGCCGAAGGCAACATCCTCAGACGCGTCGCCGTCGTACAGCACGAGCTCGGGGGGCGCGCCGGCCATGACCTCGGCGGCATGCTCTGCGAGGTCGGCCTCGACGCATCCCGCGCTGAGGAACCCCACGGCGTCGCCGTCCTGCCGGATGAGGAGGCGTGCACCCGGCCGGCGCAGGGTCGAGCCGGAGGAGTCGACGAGGGTTGCCAGGACGCCGGCACTGCCGGCACGTTTGAGTTCGGTGATGGCCGCGGCGACACGTTCGATCTCCTGCATGGCAGGGATTATCTCACCGTGCTCGCTCCGGTCACAATCGGGAGTGCGGGCTGGGGGCCGCTACCCGCCCACTGAAGCGACCGCATCAGCATCCGAGACGTCGTCCGGTTACCCTTCTGCCCGGATGCTTGCTTCCAGGCTGCAGAGCAGCTCCTCCATCCGCCGGTCCTCGTCGGGCGACGGCGGAGTCGCGTGCTCGCGGAGGGGACCGAGCAGCGCCTCCAGCTCGCACGCCGCCGCGCTCGGGTCATGCAGACCCAGAGTGGCGCCGGTTCCGTTCAGTGTGTGTACCGCGCGGTACAGGTTGATCATGTCGTCTGCGGCGAGCCGGGAGCCCATGGCGGACAACAGCTCCGAAGCATCGTCGATGAGGAGTACCGACTCGGTCATGGGTAATGGGTCTCGTCCTTCCATGCCGTGCGGCCACCGCCAGGGCGGGGAGCACGGAGCAACCCGCACAGTCCACGAGAGCGATCGTACCGGGACCGCTCGCGGGTAACGGCAAGCTCGGCTCGAGGGCTCCCGAGGCGCCGGCATCACGAGTGAGTGATCCGGGTTAGAATGGGCCATGCGCGTCTCGATTCGCGAGGAGAGCGGCGTGACCATCCTCGACCTCAACGGTCGTCTGGTGTCCGGTGACGGCGATGCGATCCTGCGGGATGCACTGGAGAACCTCATCGACGAGGGGCGGGCCAGGATCCTGGTCAACTTCGGCAAGGTGACCAGCATGGATAGCTCCGGGATCGGCGAGCTGGTGTCGGGTTGGAAGCACGCCAGAGAAAGAGGCAGCCTGGTGGCGATCCTACGCCCCGGCGACCGCGTGCGCTATACGCTGCACCTGTCGCAGATTCTCCCTCTCCTCGAGGTCTTCGAGGACGAGGCGGCCGCCGTCCAGGCGATGGGCGGCGGCTGAGCCCCGGGGACTGCCCGGCTACTGCTGCTGCCCGGTCTGGGTGCCCTGCTGTCTGCGCCGCTGCTGCATCTCCTTCATCCGCTCGGTGCGGAACGCCGTCAGCTTCTCCATCTGCTTCGGCGTCAATACCAGCTTGAGCTCCCTGTCCTCCTCGGTTCGGAGGTTCTTCATTTGCTTCCGGAGCTGGCGCCGCGCCGCCGGTCCCTGGTCGCGCAGCTGCTGCCGCAGCGCGGCCCGCTTGTCGAGGAACTTCCTAAAGATGGGCCGAGCCGCCTGCTCCTGCTCCGGTGTCAGCGACAGCTGCTTGCGCATCGTCGTCATGTAGTGCTCGAGGGCCTGCGTGGGTACGGCGGCTGGCTTCGCTTTCTCAGGAGTGCCGGCTGCCGCCGGCGGCGCCTGGGCCATGAACGCGATGGCCAGGGCCGTGCCAATGACGAGAGTACGCGCGGGGAACCTCACACTGTGCTGCAACATTCTGTGCCTCCTTGGCCGA
This sequence comes from uncultured Thermoanaerobaculia bacterium, assembly GCA_964552395.1. Classification (GTDB taxonomy): domain Bacteria; phylum Acidobacteriota; class Thermoanaerobaculia; order Thermoanaerobaculales; family Sulfomarinibacteraceae; genus JAJDNH01. Next base: position 11,531 of record CAZKGM010000045.1, read on the forward strand.
GGTCCGGCTGCGAATCCCGTTCGTTGCGAGATTCGCGAGACGGGGCCGGATGTGCGCTATCTCGTGCCGGAGCACGTCGCAGGCGTATCGGAAGAGACGTCGGGACGTGGGACAGGCAGAGAATGCGCCGATGGTCCTGTATCACGAATCGGAGCCGAATCGGGAGCCGTCAGCCGGGCTCTTGGGACTACTCATAGAACGGATCGTTACCGGCCGCGTGGTCGGTGCTGTCGACGACCTCGCGGATCTCGGGCACCGCCTCGACGATCGCCGCTCGGATGCCGTCGCTGAGGGTCACCGACGCCATGCCACACCCCTGGCAGCCACCGCCGAGCTGAACGACTGCGGTCTTGCCGTCGACCTTGACGAGCTCCACCCAGCCGCCGTGTGCTGCCAGTGCCGGGCCGACGCGAGAGTCGAGCACTTCCTGGACCTTCTGGGAGACCGGGTCATCCCAGGTGACCTTGGCCTGGGGGTTGTCGATCTTGAACCCGGTGCCGGAGATATCGGAGACGAAATCGACCGTCGTGCCCTGGAGCCACTCCGCGGAGCTGGGATCGAGGTAAACCGTAAGCCGCTCGAGCTCCTGGATGACATCCTCGTCGCGCTCCTCTCCCTCGAGCACAAGGGTGAGGTCGTAGCGGAAGGTGTGGTTGCCGAGCTTGAAGGCTCGTACCCGCAGCCCACGGCAGGGCTCGCTCGCCTGCTCCATGTACTCCAGGACCTTCTCCTGAGCTTTCTCGGTGACGGTGATCATGACGACCTCCCGACGCGCATCGGGCACTGCACGCTCATCCCATCATACCGCGAGTCCTGCAGGGACGGATCAGTTCGGGCGAACGCCCTCTCGATGCCGGCAAGCGGGCTGACCGGGAACCGGCAAGGCTCCGCCCGGTGGCAACGGCCGCCGGGCGGAGCCGGAGACGGTGAGGAGGGCCTGAGGCAGGGAGCTCACCGGTCGCTGTCATCACCGAAGATCGACTCCCGTGCCTGACGCAGCTGCTCCATCTTCTGGTGCATCTGGGCGAGCTGCGCCTGCTGCTCCGGGGTCAGCACCGCGTAGACCTGCGCCCGGATCTTCTGGGAGAGGACGATCATCTCGGTCATTTCTCTGGCCTGGTTTGCCGCAATGGCGCGGACCGCCGCCTCGTCGAACTTCGCCGGCGACAGGTCCCGAAGCTGCTGATGCCCGGCGCGGAGCGCGTCGGCGTGCGTCTTCAGCTGCGGCCTCGCAGCGTCGAGAATGGCGTGCACCTGGTCACGCTGCTCGGAGCTCAGGTCGAGGCGGTGGAGCATACGGCCCATCCTGCCGAGCACGTCTCCCGGTCCCCGGTGGCCGCGCATGCCCGGCCCGTGGTCGCCGCCACCGACCCCCCCGGCCAGAACCAGCCCGGCGCCTCCGAGGGCCAGTGTTGCCGCAGCCGCGATGATGATGTTTCTTCCTCTCATGTCGTGCCTCCATGTGGTGCCGCCTTGGCGATCACCGTGTGTTCTCGTTGCAAAGTACGTCGGGCACGCCTTCAGGGATGACAGCGCTGGGGTAAGAACCGTAAGCCCGTGTAAGGAAAGGTGAACTCCGAGCGTTTGAAGCAACTTGGGTGAAAGAGATCAGCCTCCGGCAGTGTAGGATTCGGATTGATGAGCGTCACGGAGTCCCGGCGGGTCCTGGTTGTCGACGACGATCGCGAGCTGTGTGAGCTGCTCGAGAGGTACCTCGGCGGCGAGGGCTTCGTGGTCGAGAGTGTCTCCGATGGCGAGACTGGTATCGCGAGGGCCGCTGCCGGAGTCGCCGACGTCATCGTCCTCGACGTGATGCTGCCGGGGCTCGATGGGTTCGAAACCCTGCGCCGGATCCGCGCGGCCTGTAACGTGCCGGTGCTGATGCTGACCGCACGCGGCGACGAGGTTGACCGCATCGTGGGGCTCGAGATCGGGGCGGACGACTACCTGCCGAAGCCCTTCAACCCGCGAGAGCTGGCGGCCCGCCTACGGGCAATACTGCGCCGCGCCGGCTCAGACGGCACGCTGGGTACGTCTGAGCCGAGGGTCCTTCGCGTGGACGATCTCGAGCTTGATCTCGGGGCACGGACGGCCAGCTGCGGAGGCGTTCCGGTACGCCTCACCGGCACCGAGTTCTCCCTCCTCGAGCTGCTGTCGCGCAATGCGGGACAGGTCATGACCCGCGAGCAGCTGTCGCGGGAGGTATTGGAACGGCGGCCCAGCGCCTTCGACCGTAGCCTCGACGTCCACGTCAGCAACCTCCGGCGCAAGCTCGGTCCGCGGGCGGACGGTGATGAGCGCATCAAGACCGTGCGCGGCAGGGGTTACGTGATGACTGTGCGGGCGCGCGGCGCGTCCTGAGGCACTGGCGATGCGGAACCTGTTCCTGAAGATCTTCCTCTGGTTCTGGGTTGGCATCGTGCTGGTGGGTATTGCGTTCGTCCTGTCATCGCTCTGGACGACGCGGCGGGGGCTTGAGGAGGGGTGGCGGCACCGTGTCGCGGGCGCCCTGCGCCTCTACGTGCATTCCGTGGTCGAGGCGGCGGGGAGGGACGGTCTCGAGGGCGTCGTGAATACCGCCGGCCGGCTGGAGAAGGATGAGAACGTGGTCGTGTTCGTCGTCGATGCCGACGGCCATGACCTGCTGCATCCCGACCGAGAGCCACCGTCCATCGTCAGACATATTCCGTGGCAGCGGAGAGACCCGAGAGATCATCGGCCGCCGCACTTCATTCCGTGGCGGGGGGAAATGCTGGTGGCTCGGCCACTCTTGGTGGAGGGCCAGCCGCCGTTGCTGCTGGTGGTGGGGCTTCCGTACCACCCAGGGCTCGCGCGCCTCGTCGAGCCGCGGACGCTGGTGCTGCGACTGGTTGCGATCCTTGCGATCGCCACCGTCCTCTGCTTCTGGCTGGCGCGCTACCTGTCGGCGCCGGTGACCAAGCTGCGGCGGGCGACTGCCGAGCTCGCAGACGGCAACCTGGCGGTTCGCGTGGCGACGGGCCTGGGCGGCCGGCATGACGAGATCGCGGATCTGGCGCGGGACTTCGACCGCATGGCGTCGCGGCTCGAGGAGCTGGTCGGCGCCCAGCGTCGGCTGCTGCGCGATGTCTCGCACGAGCTGCGTTCGCCGCTGGCACGCCTCAATGTTGCCCTCGAGCTGGTCCGCCGGGACTTGGGCGCTGAGGCGAACGAGCCGCTCGAGCGGATGCAGCGAGAGGCGGACCGCCTCAACGACCTGATCGGTCAGCTCCTGGAGCTGACCCGTCTCGGGGGGGGAGTCGACGGACGCGAGCGAAGTCCCGTCGATCTCGAAGAGCTGGCCCAGGAGGTGGCGGCCGACGCCGCCTTCGAGGCCCAGGCGCGGCGGGTCGAAGTCCGGGTGACGGGGCAGGGACCGGCAGTGACCCTGGGAATCGAAGCGCTGCTGAGGAGCGCCCTGGAGAACATCGTCCGCAACGCCGTGCGGTTCACCCGCGAGGGGACTGCGGTCGAGGTCCGGGTCGAGCAGAAGGGGGAGAAGGTTACCGTCGTCGTCCGTGACCGCGGGCCGGGGATTCCCGAGGAACAGCTGGAACGAATCTTCGAGCCGTTCTTCCGAGTCGAGAGCGCCCGCGAGCGCGGCTCGGGTGGCGTCGGCCTCGGCCTCGCTATCGCTCTCCGCGCCGTTGCGCTTCACGGCGGCAGGATCGCCGCGCGGAACCACAGCGAGGGCGGGCTCGAGGTCGAGCTCAGATTCCCGAGCTGACGCACACCCTTGACGCGCCGTCCTGCCCACCACCGCGGGCGACGTGTGAGCCGCCAAGACGTGAAGGACGCTCAGATTCTAGGAGAGAAGATCTTCTTTGCGTACTTGGCGGCTTCGCGGTTCAAACATCTTCTCACCTAGTGCCTTGGCTCAGCCGGATTGACCTGGCGCTTGAGCGCTTGGTTAGGGGGCGGGAGGGGTATGATATCCAGCTGGGTGGTCCGGCGACTGCTTGGTCGGCGGGCGCCCGGATGACACGCCAGCGCTCGATCGATCGCGCGGCGACCCCACAGCAGCAGAAGGGAGTCCAGCATGTACAAGTGTCACACCAAAGAGGAACGACCGGGCGGGACGGCCCGAGCCGGGTACACATGGCTCGTAGTCCTGGGATTCGTTCTGGCAGCCGTGGCCGTTCCCGGCTCCACGCGGGCCGCGGAGAACGTGCTGACGCGGTACCCCACGCTTCACGGCGGCACCATCGTCTTCGAGGCGGGCGGCAACCTGTGGCGGGTAGGCCGGCAGGGCGGGACGGCCCAGAGGCTGACCACGGATGGCGGATTCGACATCATGCCGCGCTTCTCGCCGGACGGAAAGGTCATCGCCTTCACCGGTCAGTACGACGGCAACACGGACGTTTACGTGATCCCCGCGGAGGGCGGCGCGGCCACCCGCTTGACCTTCCACTCGGATGTCGTCAAGGGCGCTCCGCTCCGCTGGGGTCCCGACAACATGGTCGTGACCTGGACCCCGGACGGCAAGGACGTTCTCATGCTCTCGCGCCGCGACACCTTCAACTCCTGGTTCGGTCGGCTCTTCCTGGTCCCGGCGAGCGGCGGCCTGCCAAGCCGGCTGGCGGTTCCCAAGGGCGGCATGACGTCCTACAGCCCCGACGGCACGAAGATCGCCTACAACCGGATCTTCCGTAACTTCCGGACCTGGAAGTCCTACCACGGTGGCCTCGCGCAGGACATCTGGATCTACGACTTCAACACCCACAAGGCAGAACGCGTGACGACCTGGAAGGGCACGGACACCGACCCCATGTGGTTCCACGACACCATCTACTTCGCCTCCGACCGGGGGCCGGAGAAGCGGCTCAACATCTGGGCCTACGACCTCGGCAGCAAGACCTTCCGGCAGCTGACCCACTTCGAGGACTACGACGTGGATTGGCCGAGCCTCGGCGACTCGGGCATCGTCCTTCAAGACGGGGGCTCGCTGTACGTCATCGATCTTCCGTCCGAGCAGCTCCACAAGCTCGACGTGACAGTGCCGATCGACGGCGTGCGCACCCGCCCGCGGTGGGTGGACACCGCCAAGACGATCCACTCTATGGACCTCTCTCCCAACGGCAAGCGCGCCCTCTTCGGAGCGCGCGGCGACGTCTTTACTGTGCCCGCCGAGCACGGCAACACGCGCGACCTCACCCGGACCTCGAATGCGCGTGAGATGTACCCCGCCTGGTCGCCCGACGGCGCCTGGGTGGCGTACGCGACGGACCGTACCGGCCAGGCACAGATCGCGATCCGCCCGGCCGACGGCTCGGGCGCGGAGACCAACCTCACCGACCGCAATGCGGGCTATCTCTACGGCCCGGTCTGGTCGCCGGACAGCTCCAGGGTCGCCTTCTCGGACAGCGACCACGTGCTGTGGATCCTCGGCGTCAAGGACCGCAAGCTGGTCAGGGTCGATCAGGACAAGCACGAGGAGATCCACGACTTCAATTGGTCGCCCGACGGGCTTTGGCTGGCCTACTCCAAGGCCGGGGCCGAGGACATGGGCTCCGACGACGACGCCTCGACCTACATGGGGCGGATCTACCTGTACAGCCTCAAGGACGGCAGGTCCACCGTGGTCAGCGGCACCATGAGCAACAACTACGATCCGGTTTTCAGCCCGGACGGCAAGTACCTGTACTTCGCCTCGGACCGCCACCCCAACCCGGTCTGGAGCCAGACCGAGTTCAACGTCGCCACGCTAAAGATGGCGGGCGTTTACGTGGCCACGCTGCGTAAGGACGAGGCATCGCCGTTCGCACCGCGCTCGGACGAGGGCGCGCCGGGAACCGCAAAGGAGAAGGAAGCCGAGGCCTGGAAGCCGGGCGCACTCGCTCCCATCCGCATCGACCTCGATGGCCTCATGCAGAGAGTGGTGCCGCTGCCGATCCCGGCGGGGAACATCGAGGACCTGGCCGCCGCCGAGGGCCGCGTCTACTACCGGACCGTTCCCATCAGGACGTTGACCGATCCGCTGCCGGGTGAGCAGCCCCAGCTGCACGTCTTCGAGATGAAGGATCGAAAGGACCACGTCCTTGCCGAGCCGGTGGACGCCTACGTCCTGAGCGCCGACGGCGGCAGCGTTCTCTATTCGCACGAGAAGACCTACACCATCGCGGAAGCCCGGCCGGAGAAGAACGCCGCCAAGAGAGAGGCCGAGACCCATGAGCTCGAGCTCTCCGGCATGCGAGCCCAGATCGATCCCGTGCAGGAGTGGAACGAGATGTTCCACGAGGCGTGGCGACTCGAGCGCGACTTCTTTTACAACACGAAGATGAACGGTGTGGACTGGAACGCCGTGCGCGCCAAGTACGAGAAGCTGCTGCCCGGGATGGCGTGCCGAGAGGACCTCAACTACCTTATCGGTGAGGCGATCGGCGAGCTGCACAACTCACACACCTACGTCGGCGGCGGTGACAGGTTCGAGACCCCGTACCTGCCGACTGGACTGCTCGGCGTGGACTTCGCAGTCGACCAGAGCTCGGGGCGCTACTTCTTCCAGAGGATCTACGCCGGCGACAATTCCCGCGAGGAGCTGCGCTCGCCGCTGACCCAGCCGGGCGTTGATGTCAAGCCGGGCGACTTCCTGCTGGCCGTCGACGGGCGTGAGATCGAGGCCCCTACAAACCCCTACAGCCTGTTCGTGAACACCCTCGATCGCACCGTGACGCTGACCGTTGCGGATGACGCCAAGGGCACGAACCGGCGCCAGGTCACCGTCAAGCCGATCGCCGACGAGCTCAACCTCCGGCTCGAGGCATGGATTGACCACAACCGCGACGTCGTGAGCAAGGCATCCGGCGGGAAGATCGGCTACCTGTACCTGTCGGACATGGAAGACGTCGGCATGAACCAGTTCATCAACCAGTTCTACCCTCAGACCCAGAAGCAGGGCCTGATCGTAGACGTGCGCTGGAACGGCGGCGGCGAGATAGACCAGATCGTTCTCGAGCGCCTGCGTCGGGTGCTGGTGGGCATGGCCACCAACCGGGAGCGCCAGCGGTTCACGATTCCCGAGCAGGTGATGCACGGCTACATGGTGTGCCTCGCCAACCACTACTCGGCCTCCGACGGGGACATCTTCCCGTACTACTTCAAGCACTTCGGGCTCGGTCCGGTGATCGGCACCCGGACCTGGGGCGGGGTCCGCGGCATCCGCGGCTACTGGCCGCTGCTGGACGGCGGCTACATCACGATCCCGGAGGACGCGCTGTACGGCCTCGATTCACAGTGGGTGATCGAGAACCACGGCGTCGAGCCGGACATCGAGGTCGACAACCTGCCGGGCGACGTCGTGGCCGGCAAGGACTCTCAGCTCGAGAAGGGAATCCAGGTCATCCTGGACAAGCTGCGGGCGCATCCGATGGAGCTGCCGGCGCCGCCGCCGCTGCTGCCGGCCTACCCGCCTGAAGGCCAGCCGTAGGAGCTCTCTCCAACTCGACAACAACGGCGGGGGAGCGCGCAAGCGCTTCCCCGCCTTTCATCTGCCCTACGGGACAAGCTGCCTGGCGAGATGAGAAGAGAGAACCACCAAGGCACGAAGAGCACGAAGAACGCACGAAGAGAATCAACAGAAGAGACACAGAGAGTGGGAGGCTAAGCTGGCTGATTTCTTCTTAGTGTCCTCTTAGTGGCCTTGGTGTCTTGGTGGTCAAGAAGGCAACCAGAACTGCAACCGGCACGCTGGACGGGCTGGTAAGGCGGCGGTGGTCACCGAAGCGAAAGCTGCCTCTCCTCCACCTGCTCGCGGATGCGGATCGCGGCGGCGAGTGCGTCGGTGCCGGTGGCGCCGTCGACGATCGGAGCAGCCTCGCCCCGGCATCGAGCCACGAACGCGGCGAGCTCCGCGGCCAGCGGCTCCTGCGGAGACACCTCCACCGGCCGTGGCGCGATCTGCGTCCCCGCCTCCGACCGCAGGAGTTGTGCGGCGCTGACGGACTGCTCCGCGTAGTCGACGGAGAAGTAGCTGTCGCGCGCGAACAGGCGCAGCTTGCGCACCCGCTCGGCCGACACCCGGCTCGCCGTGAGGTTGGCGACCAGCCCGCCCGGGAACTCGATCCACGCGTGACAGAGGTCGACCTTGTCGGTGAGCACGGGGACGCCGACTGCGCGAATCTCCGAGGGCTCCTCTCCGGCCACCGCGAGCGTGATCTGGATGTCGTGGATCATCAGGTCGAGCAGGACGTCGACATCGACCGAGCGCGCCGTGAACGGTGACAGGCGCTGCGCCTCCAGGTAGCGGACGCCGCCGGCGAGGCCGAGGGCGGCCTGGACCGCAGGGTTATGGTACTCGACGTGGCCCACCGCCAGCACGCGGCCGGCGTGTGCGGCCAGGTCGACAAGCTCGCGGGCCTCGGCGACCGAGACGGCGATCGGCTTCTCCACCAAGACATGGCAGCCCTGCTCGAGCAGCCGGCCGGCGATCTCCCGGTGGGTGACGGTGGGCGTTGCCACGACCACGATGTCTGCCGCCGCCGAGGCATCCAGACCGGGTAGGGCGGTCACGCGATGCTCGGCCGCGATCTCACGCAGCCGGTCGGCGTCGGCGTCGAAGGCGCCCAGGAAGTGGACGCCGGGCATGCCGGCGAGGATCCGGACGTGGTGGCGCCCCAGATGCCCGGTACCGACCACGGCGGCGGTGAGGTTGGACGGGGAGTCATGGCTCGTCATGCGCGGAGAATAGCGCGAACCGGTGGCGGGAGTACAATTGGCCCCCCGCGGCACGGTGAAGTGCCCGGATGGGATCAGCAGGAGGGCTGGATGTTCAATCTCGAGAAGCTTCTGATCGATGTTTTCGACCCGCAGCCGGACGAGGTGGTCACGGTGGCGGTAGATCTGCCCCATGACGGCATCTCCGAGAACTCCGAGTGGCGGGAACGGCGGCAGATGGCCGAGGAGTGGCGGGAAGCGATGGCGCGGCTCGGTCACGAGCGCGGGTTCACGGTCAACCCGATGCTCAGCTTCGCGGCAACCGGCGCCAACAATGCCGATCTGCCGGCGATCGGTTGGCTGGAGGGCGCCGAGGTGGAGCTCACGCCGACCCTGCTCGCCTCGACGCTGGTGATCGCGATGACCGAGTTCTCGGCCACGGCCCCGCTGTCCATCATGGCCGAGAAGAAGGAAGACTTCCGGGCGGCGTCCATGCCGGGCGTGCTCAAGCGAATGGAGAAGTCCGCCCTCGCGGCCAACTACGCGGAGGTCGCCAGGCGCTGTCAGGAGATCGCGGAAGCGATGCGTGGAGCCGCTCTGTGCGACGTCGAGTTCTCTACCGGTCACCGCTGCTGGTTCGATCTGCGCCACCGCGTGGCTGAGGTCGACGACGGCTTCCTGCCGCGCTTCAAGGAGGGCGACCGTATCATCAACCTGCCGTCCGGCGAGACCTTCGTGGTTCCGTACGAAGGGGAGCTCGAGGACGACCCGTCGTGGACGGCCGGCGTGATCCCGGTGGTCGAGGAAGGGCAGACCGTGCTCTTCCACGTCAGTGCGAACCGTGTCCAGCTCGTCGAGGGCGACGGTTCGGTTGCCGATAGCTATGCCGAGCTGTTCGCCGACGATCCGACGCGCGCCAACATCGCCGAGGTCGCCTTCGGCGTCAACGACAGCGCGGTGGTCACCGGCAACGTGCTCGAAGACGAAAAGGCCGGCTTCCACTGGGCCTTCGGACGCTCCGACCATCTCGGCGGAGTGACCGGGGTCGTGGCCTTCCGCTCGCCGGACACCGTGGTCCACCAGGACATCGTCTACGCCGAGGGCAATCCGGTACAGGTCCGGCGAGCGGCGATCCTGCATCCGGACGGGCGCGTCGTGGAGATCATCAAGAACGGCGAGTACTTGGTCTAAGCGGTCACAGCGAGAGCGGAGAAGAGAGAACCACAGAGACTCAGAGGACACAGAGGAAGGCCCAGAGAGAGCCTCGTGATCTGTAGGACCCCAGGTAGCTGCGGGGTGTAGGAACCGATAAATCGCAAAGACGCCAAGGCGCCAAGACACAAAGAACAGAAGGAAGACAGCATTCTCAAGCCCGGGCTACGGGAACTTGCGTACCAGCCAGTCGGCAAGAGTCGGGGTCGTGCGTCGGGTCCACGCGAAGAAGCGCATCATGGCCGGTACGGTCACCTCGCGCCGGCTGCGCTCCACGGCCTGCACCAGCACCGTCGCGACCTCGGCCGGCTGCAGGTGGCGGATGAACAGGCGTGCCAGCAGCGGCAGGTCGCGGTCGGGATCGAGGTTGGATCCGTCGAAGTAGGGAGTGTCGACCGGTCCCGGGCAGACCCAAGTGACGCCGACGCCGCGGCCCAGCACCTCCAGCCGCAACCCGGCCAGGTACTGGATGGTCGCGGCCTTGGACGCGCTGTAGGCCGAGCTGAAGCGGTGAACGATCAGGCCGGCGGAAGAGGCCACGGCAACCAGGTGCGAGGGGGCGCCGGCGAGCAGGTGGGGGAGGGTGTGACGGACCGTTGCCACGGTGCCGAGGTAGTTGACGCGGATCAGCCGCTCGACCATTTCCGGCTCTTGCTCCTCGACCAGCGCGTAGCGCCCGAGGCCGGCATTGGCCACCACCAGGCGTAGGCCGCCGAACGCCTGCGCCGCGCGTGCCACGGCCTCCGCCAGCGCGGCCTCGTCGGTGACGTCGGCGGTCGTGACCAGCACCTCTCCGCCAGCCTCCGCCACGCCCGCAGCGACCTCTTCGAGCGCCTCGCGCCGCCGCGCCACCAACGCCACCCGGCACCGCCGCCGCGCCAGGAGCAGGGCTACCTCCCGCCCGATCCCCGACGACGCACCCGTCACCAACGCCGGCGTGCCTGGTACGATCTTCATGATGGGAGTATAGCCATGCGTCAGGTTGCCGGTGCTTTCCTGCCAGCTCATGCACGGAACCACTTCTTCCTGGGCGGAGCCCAGGCGACCCCGGAAGTCGACCTCATCCTGGAGGAGGTGCCGCGGTGAGCGCGGAGTCTCCCTTCGGCCTGTCGTCCGTTGTGCTTCTGGTCGACCTCTACGAGCTGACGATGATGCAGGCGTATCACACCTACGGTATGGACGAGAGGGCGACCTTCGACCTTTTCGTGCGGCGCCTGCCGCAGTGCCGCAACTTCCTGCTCGTGGCCGGCCTCGGCACGGTTCTCGAGCTCCTCGAAGGACTATCGTTCGGTGACGATGACCTCGCCTACCTGGAGTCGACCTGTCTGTTCGAGAGGGACTTCCTCGACCAGCTGCGTGGCTTCCGGTTTACCGGAGACGTGGACGCCATGCCGGAGGGCACCGTCGCCTTCGCTCTCGAGCCGCTGCTGCGTGTCACCGCGCCGCTGCCGCAGGCCCAGCTCGTCGAGACCCTGCTCATGAACCAGCTTCACCTGCAGACGTTGCTGGCCTCGAAGGCGGCGCGAGTACTGCTCGGCGCGCGTGGACGGCGCGTTGTGGACTTTGGCCTGCGACGGATGCACGGTGCTGACGCCGGCCTGGCCGGGGCCAGGGCGTACTGGATCGCCGGCCTCGCCGCGACCTCGAACGTCCTCGCCGGACGTCGCTATGGCATTCCGATCACGGGGACCATGGCCCACAGCTTCATCCAGGCCCTCGACGACGAGATGGAGGCGTTCCGGAGGTTTTCGGCCGTCTACCCGGAGACCGTGCTGCTGGTCGACACCTACGACACGCTCGAGGGTGTCGAGGAGGCCATCCGTCTCGCCACCGACCTGGGGAAGGAGTGCCGGCTGCGTGGGATCCGCCTCGACTCGGGCGACCTGGCGGCTCTGTCCCGTGAGGCGCGACGCCGGCTCGATCAGGCGGGGCTGGCAAGCCTCAAGATCTTCGCCTCCGGCGATCTCGACGAGTATCGAATCACCCACCTCCTGGCCGATGGCGCTCCGATTGACGCCTTCGGGGTGGGCACGCGGATGGGGACCTCCGCCGATGCTCCTTCTCTGGACCTGGCGTATAAGCTGGCGGAGCTCGAGGGCCTCGGTCGCCTCAAACTGACCGCCAACAAGGACACCTGGCCGGGGGTCAAGCAGGTGTGGAGGCGGCGCCACGACGACGGCACGCCGCTCGGTGACACGCTCGGGCTGGCGGACGAGGATCACCCCGGTGAGCCCCTGCTGGTGCCGGTGATGCGAGGCGGACAGCGGACCGAGGCCGGTCGCGAGACGCTGGCTGCCTCGAGACGACGGGCCGGCGATGAGGTGGCGCGGCTGCCGGAACGGCTGCGGCGCCTCGAGCCGGCCGACCCTTCCTACCCGGTGGGAATCTCGGAGCGGCTGCGCGAGGAGCGGCGGGAGGTGATTCAGCGCCTTCACCAGCGCCGAGCTCTTGCACACTGATTGTCGTCCGGTGGCTGCGCTGGTATCGTCCATATGAAAGGGAGGGGACGAAGATGCCCGAGATCCGGAGCCTCAAGGAAGCCGTCGAGGAGCGAGGCGCTTTCGCCGTCTGGGACCTGCTCACGGAGGACGAGCAACGCTCCGCCGCAGCCGTGACCTGGGAGAACGCGGAAGGGGATGCCCGTGAAGCACTGCAAGGAGTGATCGCGAAGGAGCTGAAGTTCCGGATGCAGTCGGTGCGCCGGCTGTCCGCGGAGATGGTGGCGGGGCGGCTGACCCACCTCGCGAAGGACCTGCCGGAGCCGGTGCTCTTCCAGTTCCTATTCCATCTCCACATGGACAATCGGCGGAGCCTGCTGGTCGAGTTTCTGGACGGTGTCGGCTTACCGCATGAGGACGGCGTTCTCGACCTGCCAGAGGATGCCGACAACCCGGATCCAAAGAAGGTGGCTGCGGCGGCCTCGCAGCTGCTGCAGGCGCACGCCCACCAGGCCCTGGTCTACCTCGCCACCCTCAAGGTGGCCGATGACACCTTCTGGGCCGGTCTCGACGGCGTGCTCGAAGCCCATGACGAGAGCGGCGAGGCGATCAAAAAGACGAAGAAGGCGACGACGACCAAGACGGACGAGGCCGCCGAGACGGCCAAGACCACAAAGACGAGCAAAGCCACGAAGGCCGCGAAGACCACCAAGTCCGCCAAGGATGCCACCAAGGCCAAGGGCACGAAGAAGGCCAAGAAGGCGGACTGACTGACTCGGTAAGTGGTTAAGTAATTAGGTGATTGGGTGATTAGGTTCCCCAGCCAACCTGGGGTGAGAAGGTGAGAAAGTGAGAGGGTGAGAAGGTCCCACCCACCCAGTGACGCAGTGGCTGAGTGACGGAGTGACGGAGGCCCCACCCACCCAAAGCACGCGGCCGCAGAGCGCTCCACAGGAGGGTGCGCTCGGCGGCACGTGCGATCCTTGACGTTTCTCTGAAAGGCGTTCAGGAGCTGTACGCGTTGGCGAGAAACGTCAAGGG